>JAGWIK010000034.1 GCA_028866275.1 Alphaproteobacteria bacterium | reverse complement strand
CCTTGACGGAAACGGGGAAAAGCCTTAAAACCCGCGAGCCTTTACGGAATCGGTGGTGGATTTTTTCCAGTTTAACGCTTGTTTTTGCGGGAAAAAGCGATCCAGACGCGGTTTCGGATGTTGCAAAAGTTACATAGCCTGTGTTGACGAAACGGCTGGTTGGAAGAATTTCTGCCGAGCGGTGTCATCCGGTTCTAAGGAAAAGCCCATCGCGGAACGCCAAGGGTACGGTGTCTGCGCAGTGGGTTTTGCGTATTGTTTTGGTTGCCAGAATTCGGGCGCAGGCTTTGGTGGTTTTGCGTTCGCCATATTGAAGGAGACAGGATGCCTACGATCGGTCAGTTGATCCGCAAGCCGCGCAAGCCCAACGTCGCGCGCGACAAGGTTCCGGCGTTGCAGGAATGCCCGCAAAAGCGCGGCGTTTGCACCCGCGTTTACACGACGACCCCGAAGAAGCCGAACTCGGCTTTGCGTAAGGTCGCGCGCGTGCGCCTCACCAACGGCCACGAAGTCATCAGCTACATTCCCGGCGAAGGCCACAATCTGCAGGAACATAGCGTCGTCATGATCCGCGGCGGCCGTGTCAAGGATTTGCCCGGCGTTCGTTACCACATCATTCGCGGCACGCTGGATACGCAGGGTGTCAAGGACCGCAAGAAGCGTCGTTCGTTGTACGGCGCCAAGCGTCCGAAGTAAGGAGATAGATCATGGCTCGTCGTCGTCGCGCAGAAAAGCGTCAAGTTCTCCCCGATGCCAAATTCGGGGAAGTCATCGTCACCAAGTTCATGAATTCGTTGATGTATGATGGCAAGAAATCGGCCGCCGAAAACATCGTTTACGGCGCGTTCGAAAAGATCCAGCGTTTCGCCAAGGGCGGCAACGCGTTGGAAATTTTCAAGAACGCCATCGAAAACGTGCGTCCGCATACCGAAGTCCGTTCGCGCCGCGTCGGCGGTGCGACCTATCAGGTTCCCGTCGAAGTCCGCAAGGATCGCGGCGAAGCCCTGGCCATCCGCTGGCTTATCATCGCGGCGCGCGCGCGCGGCGAACACACGATGACCGATCGTCTGGCTGCTGAAATTCAGGCTGCTGCGAACAGCAACGGCACGGCGTACAAGAAGAAAGAAGACACGCACCGCATGGCGGATGCGAACCGCGCTTTCTCTCATTTCCGTTGGTAAGGACTGTCGATTATGGCTCGCCAAACTCCTATCGAGAAGTATCGTAATTTCGGCATCATGGCGCACATCGATGCCGGCAAGACGACCACGACCGAACGTATTCTGTATTACACCGGTAAATCCTATAAAATCGGCGAAGTGCATGAAGGCACGGCGACCATGGATTACATGGAGCAGGAACAGGAACGCGGCATCACCATTACGTCGGCGGCCACGACCTGCTTCTGGAACGATCATCGTTTCAACATCATCGACACGCCGGGCCACGTCGATTTCACCATCGAAGTCGAACGTTCGATGCGCGTGCTGGACGGTGCGATTTGCTTGCTGGACGCCGTCGCCGGCGTCGAGCCGCAGACCGAAACCGTGTGGCGTCAGGGCGATAAATATCATGTTCCGCGCATGGTTTTCGTCAACAAGATGGACCGTATCGGCGCCGATTTCTATCGCTGCGTTGAAATGGTCAAGAGCCAGTTGACCCCGAACGTTATCATCCTGCAATTGCCCATCGGCAATTCCAGCGATTATAAAGGTTTGATCGATCTGCGCCGCATGAAGGCCGTTGTCTGGGAAAACGAAGCGCTGGGCGCGAAGTTCCATGACGAAGAAATTCCGGCCGACCTGCTGGAGCAGGCCAAGGAATATCGCCAGAAGATGATCGAGCTGGCCGTCGAGCAGGACGATGCGGCGATGGAAGCCTATCTGAACGGCGAAGAGCCTTCGATCGAGGTTCTGAACGCCTGTATCCGCAAGGGTACCATCGGGATGAAATTCGTGCCGATCCTGTGCGGGTCGGCGTTCAAGAACAAGGGCGTGCAGCCTTTGCTGGATGCGGTTATCGATTATCTGCCTTCGCCTTTGGATGTCGGCGCGGTCAAGGGTTACAAGCCCGACGTGACGATTACCGAAGAAAACGAAGCCGCCAATACGCTGATGCGCGAACCCAAGGACGACGCGCCTTTCTCGGGTCTGGCGTTCAAGGTGATCAAGGATCCGTTCGTCGGTTCGTTGACCTTTGTGCGTATTTATTCCGGCACGCTGACCACCAGCTCGTACATTCTGAACAGCATCAAGGGCGAACGCGAACGCGTCGGCCGCATGTTGTTGATGCATGCCAACACCCGCGAGGAAATCAAGGAAGCGCATGCCGGCGATATCGTCGCTTTGGCGGCGTTGAAGGATACCACGACGGGCCAGACTTTGTGCGATACCGAACAGCCGATCATTCTGGAACGTATGGATTTCCCGGAACCGGTTATCGAAATGTCGATCGAGCCCAAGACCAAGGGCGATCAGGACAAGATGACCAACGCGTTGCTGGATATGGTGCGCGAAGATCCGTCGTTCCGTTTGGCCACCAACCCCGAAACCGGTCAGACGGTGATCAAGGGTATGGGCGAGCTGCATCTGGACATCAAGGTCGATATTCTGATGCGCACCTATAAGGTCGATGTCGAAGTCGGCGCGCCGCAGGTGGCGTACCGCGAAACCATCACCAAGAAATATACCGTCGATTACACGCACAAAAAGCAGTCGGGCGGTTCGGGTCAGTTCGCGCGCGTTATCATCGAGTTCGAACCGCAGGAACCGGGCGCGGGCTATCTGTTCGAAAGCAAGATTGTCGGCGGTTCGGTGCCCAAGGAATATATCCCGGGCGTCGAAAAGGGTCTGGCGGCTTCGTTGAACACCGGCGTGATTGCGGGTTTCCCGACGATCGATTTCAAGGCGACCTTGATCGACGGCGCGTTCCATGATGTCGATTCGTCGGCTCTGGCGTTCGAAATCGCGGCGCGTGCGGCTTTCCGTGAAGGCATGGCCAAGGCCGGCCCCGTGCTTCTGGAGCCGATCATGAAGATCGAAGTGACGGTGCCCGACGAATTCGTCGGCGACGTTATCGGCGATTTGAGCAGCAAGCGCGCCGTTATCGGCGAGCAGGGCCAGCGCGGCATTGCCCGCACCATTCCGGCGATGGTTCCGCTGGCGATGATGTTCAAATATGTCGGCAAGCTGCGCGGCATGACCAAGGGTCGCGGCAGCTATACGATGGAGTTCCATCATTACGAGCAGGTTCCTGCGGCGATTGCACAGGAAGTGAAGACAAAGATGGCCGGGTAAAACCGGTTTGGTGAGTAACGTTAACTAAAACCAACGCGTAAACAAACGGAGAGTAAAATGGCTAAAGAAAAGTTTGACCGCAGTCTGCCTCACTGCAATATCGGCACGATCGGTCACGTTGACCATGGCAAGACCTCGTTGACGGCTGCCATTACCAAGGTTCTGGCCAAGGCCGGCGGCGCCGAGTTCAAGGCTTACGACCAGATCGACGCCGCTCCGGAAGAAAAAGCGCGTGGCATCACGATTTCGACCGCGCACGTCGAATATCGCACCAAGAACCGCCACTATGCCCACGTCGACTGCCCCGGCCACGCCGACTACGTCAAGAACATGATCACCGGCGCGGCCCAGATGGACGGCGCGATTTTGGTCGTGTCGGCCGCCGACGGCCCGATGCCCCAGACCCGCGAACACATCCTGCTGGCCCGTCAGGTCGGCGTTCCGGCGATCGTCGTCTTCATGAACAAGATGGACATGGCCGACCCCGAACTGGCCGAACTGGTCGAAATGGAAATTCGCGATCTGTTGACCAAGTACAACTTCCCCGGCGACA
The DNA here is from genome assembly GCA_028866275.1 of Alphaproteobacteria bacterium. Taxonomy (GTDB): domain Bacteria; phylum Pseudomonadota; class Alphaproteobacteria; order UBA9219; family UBA9219; genus CAIXLI01. Next base: position 13,249 of record JAGWIK010000034.1, on the reverse strand, counting down.
AGACCCCGATCGTTCGCGGTTCGGCTTTGTGCGCATTGGAAGACAAGAGCCCCGAACTGGGCGAAGAAGCGATCCTCAAGCTGATGGACGCGGTTGACGCGTTCATTCCGCAGCCGGCGCGCGCTTTGGACAAGCCGTTCCTGATGCCGGTCGAAGACGTGTTTTCGATCTCGGGCCGCGGCACCGTCGTCACGGGCCGCGTCGAACAGGGCGTTGTCAAGGTCGGCGAAGAAATCGAAATCGTCGGCATCCGTCCGACGACCAAGACGACCGTTACCGGCGTTGAAATGTTCCGCAAGCTGCTCGATCAGGGCGAAGCGGGCGACAATATCGGCGCGTTGCTGCGCGGCACCAAGCGTGAAGAAGTCGAGCGTGGCCAAGTTCTGGCCAAGCCCGGCAGCATCACGCCGCACACCAAGTTCAAGGCGGAATGCTACATTCTGACCAAGGACGAAGGTGGCCGTCACACGCCGTTCTTCACCAACTATCGTCCGCAATTCTATTTCCGCACCACCGACGTGACGGGTGAAGTTCACCTGCCGCAGGGCACGGAAATGGTTATGCCCGGCGACAACATCACCTGCGAAGTGCATCTGATCGCGCCGATCGCGATGGATCAGGGTCTGCGTTTCGCGATCCGCGAAGGCGGCCGCACCGTCGGCGCCGGCGTGGTTGCGTCGATTATCGAGTAAGGAGATTGATACCCCCGCATCCCGGCGACGGGATGCGGGGATATATCGAGGATGAAGATTATGGACAAGAACAATAAAGGTGCGGATGAAGTGATCGCGGTTGGCGATTTGGTTTTCGAGAATGGTCTTGTTCTGGATTCGGGATGCCGCAGGCCTCCTTTCCAAAAGGAGTACAAAATTCTGGTGGCTGCCCGGATCCGTCTAGGACTTGATAAAGCGGGTTTGGGGCTTGGCCACGGCGCGTGACGGTTAAGTAAGTAACAAGAATTCCCAACGGGGAAGCGAAGGATACGACATGGATACGCAAACGATACGCATACGCTTGAAAGCGTTCGATCACCGCACATTGGACCAGTCCGTGAGCGAGATCATCAGCACGGCCAAGCGCACGGGCGCGCAGGTGCGCGGCCCCATTCCGCTGCCGACCTGGTTTGAACGTTTCACCGTGAACCGCGGCCCGCACGTCGATAAAAAATCGCGCGAACAGTTCGAAATCCGCACGCATCGCCGTTTGCTGGATATTCTCGAACCGACGCCGCAAACCATTGATGCGTTGTCCAAGATCGACTTGGCCGCCGGCGTCGATGTGGAAATCAGGGTCTAAGAGGGCGTCATGGCACAGAAAGAAAAAACCGTCCGCACCGGCCTGATCACCACCAAGATCGGCATGACTCGCGTTTTCAGCGACAGCGGCGAACATATCCCCGTCACCGTGTTGAAGCTTGACGATGTTCAGGTCACCGGCGTGCGCACCAAGGACAAGCATGGCTATGTCGCCGTTCAGCTGGGCGCCGTCAAGGCCAAGGTCAAGAATGTTTCCAAGGCGATGCGCGGCGTGTTCGCGCAGGCCAAGGTCGAGCCGCGCAAGCAATTGGCCGAATTCCGCGTCAGCGAAGACGCTTTGCTGGAAGTCGGTTCCGAACTGGCGGCCTCGCATTTCGTCGCGGGCCAGTATGTCGATGTGACTTCGGTGACGATCGGTAAGGGCTTTGCCGGCGTCATGAAACGTCACAATTTCGGCGGTTTGCGCGCGACCCACGGTGTGTCGATCTCGCATCGTAGCCCCGGTTCGACCGGTCAGCGTCAGGATCCGGGCCGCACCTTCAAGGGCAAGAAAATGCCCGGTCATATGGGCGCGACCACGGTGACGACGTTGAACCTGCAGGTGGTTTCGGTCGATGACGAGCTGGGCGTTATTTTCGTCAAGGGCGCCGTGTCCGGTGCCGAAGGCGCGTGCGTCTATATTCGCGACGCCGTGAAGAAGGCTTTGCCCAAGGAAGCGCCGCTTCCCGCCGGTTTGAAGGCGAAAGCCGAAGACGCTGGCGCGGCCGCTTAAAAAGGATGATGACAATGAAAGCGACTGTTAAAAATCTCGATAACAAGGAAGTCGGTTCGATCGACTTGCTGGATGACGTGTTCGGCGTGACGCCGCGCCGCGACATCCTGACCCGCATGGTCAATTGGCAGCTCGCCAAGCGCCGTTCGGGCAACCACAAGACCAAGCAGATCGGCGATATTGCCGGCACGACCAAGAAGCCGTGGGCGCAAAAAGGCACGGGCCGCGCGCGTCAGGGTTCGTTGCGTTCGCCGCAATTCCGTAAAGGCGCGGTGATTTTCGGGCCGGTTGTCCGCGATCATGCGCATGATTTGCCCAAGAAGGTTCGCGCGCTGGCTTTGCGTATGGCTTTGGCCAGCAAGCAGCAGGACGGCAAGTTGATCGTTCTGGATGCGGCGACGATGGATAGCCACAAGACCAAGGCTTTGGCGGAAAAATTCACCAAGCTGGGTCTGGAGTCGGCGTTGATTATCGACGGCGCGAATTTGGACGAAAATTTCGCCAAGGCCGCGCGCAACATTCCGCATATCGACGTTCTGCCGGAGCAGGGCGCCAATGTGTACGACATTCTTCGCCGCGACGTTCTGGTTCTGACCAAGAACGCGGTCGAACAATTGCAAGAGAGGCTGAAATGAGCAAGGTAGCAGCAACGCCAACAGCGCAGGATTACCGCGTTATCCTTGCCCCCGTCATCACGGAAAAGGCGACGAACATCACGGCGCACCGCCAGTACACGTTCCGCGTGGCGCGTCAGGCGACCAAGCCCGTTATCAAGTCGGCCGTCGAAAAATTGTTCGGCGTCAAGGTCACGGCGGTGAACACGCAAATTCGCCAGGGCAAGACCAAGCGTTTCAAGGGCAAAGTCGGTTTTCGCAGCGACGCCAAGTTTGCGGTTGTTACGCTGGCCGAAGGCAACAGCATCGACATGCAGACCGGCGTATAAGGGATAGAGGTTTATCATGGCATTGAAACATTACAGCCCCGTTACCCCCGGTCTTCGCCAGTTGATTCAGGTCGACCGGTCGGAACTGCATAAGGGCAAGCCCGTCAAGTCGTTGACCGAAGGTTTGAAGAAGACCGGCGGCCGCAACAATACGGGCCGCATCACCACGCGCCATATCGGCGGCGGGCATGCGCGTCGTTATCGCTTGATCGATTTCAAGCGTCGCAAATATATGGAAGCGACGGTCGAACGTTTGGAATATGATCCCAACCGTACCGCCTTCATCGCTTTGGTGACCTATAAAGACGGCGTGCAGGCCTATATCATCGCGCCGCAGCGTCTGCAAAAAGGCGATGTGGTTGTGGCCGGCGAAAAGACGGACGTGAAGCCCGGCAACGCGATGTTGTTGAAGAACATCCCCGTCGGCACCATCGTTCACAATGTGGAAATGAAACCGGGCAAAGGCGGCCAGATCGCGCGTTCCGCCGGTTCTTATGTCCAGATCGTCGGCCGCGACAGCGGCGTGGTGCAGATCAAGATGTCGTCGGGCGAAGTCCGCATCGTTCCGCAGGATTGCATGGCGACCGTCGGCGCGGTGTCGAATGCCGACCATATGAACACGCAAATCGGCAAAGCGGGCCGCAACCGTTGGAAGGGCGTACGCCCCAGCGTTCGCGGCGTTGTCATGAACCCCGTCGACCATCCGCATGGTGGTGGCGAAGGCAAATCGTCCGGCGGCCGTCATCCTGTGACGCCGTGGGGCAAGGGCACCAAGGGCACCAAGACCCGCAACAACAAACGCACCGATCGCATGATTGTCCGCCGCGCCAACAAGCGCAAAGACAGCCAGAAGTCGTAATGTAAAGGAACATAATTATGGCACGTTCAGTATGGAAAGGCCCGTTTGTCGACAGCTACCTTCTTGCGAAGGCGGACAAGTCGCGCGCGTCGGGCCGCAACGAAATTATCAAGATCTGGTCGCGTCGTTCGACCATCTTGCCGCAATTCGTCGGTTTGACCTTTGGCGTTTACAACGGCAACAAGTTTTTGCCGGTTTCCGTGACCGAAGCGATGATCGGCCACAAATTTGGTGAATTCGCGCCGACGCGCACCTTCAAGGCGCACAGCGTCGCCGAGAAGAAGGCAGAGAAATAAGAGGTCGATCCGCGGTCGTTCCGGGTTCTTGATCCGGAACGTGAATCGCCGGATCAAATGATAGGGAGTTAAAATGGCTATGTTGAAAGAGACCCTGCGTAAAGAAGGCGGCGCGCTTGCCAAAGCGAAGGCCGTGCGTTCGAGCGCGCGCAAGCTGAACCTCGTCGCCGCCAGCATTCGCGGCAAGAGCGCCGCTGCGGCTTTGACGCAGCTGACCTTTGAAAAGCGCCGCGTTTCGGACGAAGTGAAGAAGGTTTTGCAGGCCGCCGTCGCCAATGCCGAAAACAATCACAATCTGGACGTCGACAAATTGTATGTCGCCGAAGCCTGGGTCGGCCGCGCTTTCGTCATGAAGCGTTTTCACACCCGTGGCCGCGGCCGCAGCGCCGGCATTGAAAAGCCGTTTTCTAACCTGACTATCGTCGTCAAGGAACGTGACAACAGCAAGGAACTGAGCAGCAAGCGCAAGCGCAGCTTCTCGAAGAAAGAAGGGGCTTAAGATGGGTCAAAAAGTCAATCCGATCGGCATGCGCCTTGGCATCAACCGCACGTGGGACAGCCGTTGGTTCGCCAACCACGGCAACTACGGCAAGTTGCTGCATGAAGATATCCGCATCCGCGATTATCTGATCAAGCAGATCGGCAAGGCGGCCAGCGTCGCCAAGATCGTGATCGAACGTCCGGCCAAGCTGGCGCGCGTCACCATTCATTCCGCGCGTCCCGGCGTGATTATCGGCAAGAAGGGCGCCGATATCGAAAAGCTGCGCAGCGAAATTTCCAAGATGACGTCGGGCGAAGTCAACCTGAACATCGTTGAAATCCGCAAGCCCGATATCGACGCCAAACTGGTCGCGGCCGGTATCGCCGACCAGCTGGAACGCCGCATCGGTTTCCGCCGCGCGATGAAGCGCGCGGTGCAATCGGCTCTGCGCGGCGGCGCGCTGGGCATTCGCATCAACTGCTCCGGCCGTTTGGGCGGCGCCGAAATCGCGCGCATGGAATGGTATCGCGAAGGCCGCGTGCCGTTGCACACGCTGCGCGCCGATGTCGATTACGGCACGGCGACGGCTTTCACCACGATGGGAACCTGCGGCGTCAAGGTCTGGATTTTCCGCGGCGAAATTCTGGAACATGATCCGTCGGCACACGAACGGCGCGCCACCGAAGGCCAGCCACAGCGCGGCCAATAAGCGAATAGGGTAAGAACATGTTGCAACCGAAAAAAACCAAATTCCGCAAGGCGCACAAGGGCCGTATTCACGGCGCGGCCAAGGGCGGTTTCCGCCTGAGCTATGGCGCGTTCGGCCTGAAGGCGTTGGAACCGGAACGCGTCACCGCGCGCCAGATCGAAGCCGCGCGTCGCGCCATTACCCGCGCCATGAAGCGTCAGGGCCGTTTGTGGATTTTGATATTCCCCGACGTTCCCGTGTCGCGCAAACCCGCCGAAGTCCGCATGGGTTCGGGCAAGGGCACGCCGGAATTCTGGGCGTGCCGCGTGCATCCGGGGCGCATCATGTTCGAAATGGACGGCGTGCCTTTGACGGTCGCCAAGGAAGCGTTTGAACTGGCGGCGGCCAAGCTGCCGATCAAGACGAAATTCGTGCAGCGCGAAGCTGCCTAAGGAGCGAAAGATGGGTAAGAACACGGTAAAAACCGCCGATGTGCGGACCAAGACGGACAAGGAACTGGAAACGCGGTTGGCCGAATTGCATAAAGAGCAGTTCAACCTGCGTTTTCAAAAAGCCACGGGCCAGCTCGCCAACACGGCGCGCGTCACCCATGTGCGCAAGGAAATCGCCAAGATCATGACGGTAGCCGGCGAACGCGCCCGCACCGCCAAGAAGAAATAAGGGGACAGGAAAATGCCACGTCGCGTATTGCAAGGAACGGTTGTCAGTGACAAGGGCGACAAGACCATCACGGTCTTGGTCGAACGCCGCGTTATGCATCCGATTTACAAAAAATACATCCGCAAGTCGAAGAAATACGCGGCGCATGACGAAGCCAACAGCCGCAAGGTCGGCGATGTCGTTTCGATCGTCGAATGCGCGCCGATTTCCAAGCGCAAGCGCTGGGCTTTGGTCGAAGAAAAGGCCGCGACGGCCGGCAAGAAGCCCGCTGCCAAAAAAGCGGCGAAGTAACGGATTAAGGGCAGGGTATTAACATGATCCAGATGGAAACAGTCCTCGATGTGGCGGACAACAGCGGCGCGAAAGCCGTTGCCTGCATCAAGGTTATCGGCGGTTCGAAGCGCAAATCGGCTGGCATCGGCGACGTTATCGTCGTGTCGATCAAGGAAGCGATTCCGCGCGGCAAGGTCAAGAAGGGCGACGTGCACAAGGCCGTGATCGTGCGTCAGCGTTTCGCCTTGCACCGCAAGGATGGCACGCTGATCCGTTTCGATCGCAATGCCGCCGTGCTGATCAACAAGGATATGGAACCGATCGGAACCCGTATCTTTGGGCCGGTGACGCGCGAACTGCGCTCGCTGGGCTTTATGAAGATTATCTCGCTGGCGGAAGAGGTTTTGTAAGGATTCTGGGTCCCGGCTTTCGCCGGGATGACGACAGAAAAAAGGAAAGAACTGCAATGGCTACGAAGATGAAGATCAAATCAAAGGACAAGGTTATCGTCCTGACCGGCAAGGATAAGGGCAAGATCGGCGACGTGACGGCCGTTTTCCCCAAGGACAACCGCGTCGTGGTGTCGGGCGTCAACATGGTCGCGCGCCACACCAAGCCGTCGCAGGCCAACCCGCAGGGCGGCATCATCCGTCGCGAAGCGCCTATTCACGCGTCGAATGTCGCGCATGTCGATCCGAAAACGAACAAGGCGACCCGCATCGGTTACAAAGTGACGGCCAAGGGTGAAAAGACCCGCGTCGCGCGCCGGTCTGGCGAAGAAATCAAGGGGTAAGAGACAATGGTTGCAGCGAAAAAAGATAAATACGTGCCGCGCTTTGAAAAGCGTTACCAGGACACGGTCAAGGCCGACATGAAGAAGAAGTTCGGCTACAAGAACGACATGCAAGTGCCGCGCTTGGACAAGATCGTCATCAATATGGGCGTGGGCGAAGCCGTCAACGACAGCAAGAAGACCAAGAACGCGGCCGAAGAGCTGGCGCTGATCGCCGGACAGAAGCCCGTTATCACCAAGTCGAAGAAGGCCATCGCGTCGTTCAAGCTGCGTGGCGGTCTGGGCATCGGCTGCAAGGTGACGCTACGCCGCGAAAAAATGTACGAATTTCTCGACCGTCTGGTCACGATCGCGCTGCCGCGCGTGCGCGATTTCCGTGGCGTGTCGGCGAAAAGCTTTGACGGCAACGGCAACTATGCGCTGGGCCTGAAAGAACAGATCGTGTTCCCGGAAATCGATTACGACAAAATCGACGAAATCCGCGGCATGGACATCATCATCTGCACCACGGCAAAGACTGACGAAGAAGCCCGCGAATTGCTGCGCGCCTTCGACATGCCGTTCCAGTCATAAGGAGACACCATGGCAAAAACATGCATGATTGAAAAAGAAAAGAAGCGCAAGCGCATGAACAAGCGCGACGGCAAGCGTCGCGCCGCGCTGAAGGCGACCATCAAGGACAAGAACACGTCGATGGAAGACCGTTTCGACGCGGTGATGAAGCTGGCCAAGATGCCGCGCAACGGCGCCGAGGTTCGCCAGCATCTGCGTTGCGAGCTGACGGGGCGTCCGCGCGGCGTTTATCGTAAATTTAAACTATGCCGCATCAAACTGCGCGAACTTGGCAATAACGGCCAGATTCCCGGTTTGGTCAAGTCGAGCTGGTAAGGGGAGGAAGCATCAATGTCCGTTGTAACCGATACACTGGGTGATATGCTGACCCGCATCCGCAATGGCCAGATGGCCAATCTGGCGGTTGTGGCCTGCCCGTCTTCCAAACACCGCAAGAGCGTGCTCGACACGCTGGCGCGCGAAGGCTATATCCGCGGCTATACCGAAACCCAGCAGGGCAACGGTCAGGCGATGCTGGACATCGAGCTGAAATATCACGAAGGCGAACCCGCCATTCGCAAGATCGAGAGGGTGTCGAAGCCCGGCCGCCGCGTTTATACGGGGATTGGCGATCTGTCGCGCGTTTTCAACGGTCTTGGCATTTCGATTTTGTCGACGCCGCGTGGCGTTTTGTCCGACAATGAAGCGCGCGCGCAGCATGTCGGCGGCGAAGTTTTGTGCCGCGTATTCTAAAAGTAAGGTAAGAGGTATCACCATGTCACGCGTTGGCAAATATCCGGTCGTTCTGCCGCAGGGCGTTACGGCCGAAGTCAAGAACCACACCGTCGCCGTCAAGGGCAAGATGGGCAATCTGGCTTTGGCCATTCCGGCTGAAATCGATGTCACCGTCGCCGACAGCAAGGTGGCCGTCGCCATGCGCGAAGATACGGCGCGCGCCCGCGTGGTGTGGGGGACGACCCGCAACAACATCAACAATATGGTCAAGGGCGTGGCCGAAGGTTTCCGCACCGTTCTGGAAATCGAAGGCGTCGGCTTCAAGGCAGCGGTTCAGGGCAAGGAACTGGTCCTGAATGTCGGTTTCAGCCACGAAGTGCGCTATACGCCGCCGGAAGGCATCACCATCAAGGCGGAAAAGCCGACGGTTTTGTCGATCACCGGCGTTGACAAGCAGAAAGTCGGTCAGGTCGCCGCGGAAATTCGCGGTTTCAAGAAGCCCGAACCGTACAAAGGCAAAGGCATCAAATACGAAGGCGAACGTATTCGCCGCAAGGAAGGCAAGAAGAAGTGATGGCTTTCGTTAGCGAGCCTGCTTAGGCGAGCTTACGAAAACATCATCCCCGCGAAGGCGGGGATCCAGAAGCAAAAAGGACAAAGAGAATGTTAAGCTCTAAACAACTTCACGAACGCCGCGCCAAGCGCAACCGTTATCAGATCGCGCAGAAATCGCATGGCCGTTTGCGCCTGTCGGTTTACCGTTCGGAGCGCCATATTTCGGTGCAGATCATCGACGACAAGGAAGGCAAGACGTTGGTCGCCGCGTCGACTTTGGAAGCCGACATCCTGAAAAAGGTCAAGTCCGGGGCGAACAAGGCTGCGGCCAAGGTTATCGGCCAGCTGGTCGCCGAACGCGCCATCAAGGCAGGCATCAAGGAAGTTGTGTTCGACCGCGGCGGTTACGTCTATCACGGTCGTGTCAAGGAATTGGCGGAGGCCGCGCGCGAAGCCGGTCTTTCGTTCTAAGCGCTTAAAAGGGGAAAAGAATGGCGAAGCCTGAAAGAAAGAAAAGCGAAGATCGTGACGACCGCGAAGGCAATGATCTGATCGAAAAGCTGGTCGGCATCAACCGCGTCACCAAGGTCGTCAAGGGCGGCAAGACGTTCAAGATGCTGGCCATGGTTGTGATCGGTGACGGCAAGGGCCGCGTCGGTTACGGCACCGGCAAGTCGCGCGAAGTTCCGGAAGCGATTTCGAAGGCGACCAACGCCGCCAAGCGCAACATGCAACGCATTCCGTTGCGCGAAGGCCGCACGTTGCATCATGACGCGCGCGGCCGTTTCGGCGCGGGCAAGGTCGTTCTGCGCACGGCGCCCGCCGGTACCGGCATCATCGCGGGCGGCCCGATGCGCGCGGTTTTCGAAGCGTTGGGCATTCATGACGTCGTGGCCAAGTCAGTCGGTTCGTCGAACCCGCACAACATGATCAAGGCGACATTCGCCGCGTTGAACCATGTCGACAGCCCGCGTTCGGTTGCGGTGCGCCGCGGCAAAAAGGTCAGCGACATTCTCGGCAAAAAACACGCCGACGAAGCCAAGGAATAAGGAACAGGGGTAACGGTTATGGCGAAAGCTCAGGCAAAGAAAACGTCTTCCGGCAAGACCGTCATCGTCACGCAGATTGCGGGCGCGGACGGCAAAGGGCCGAAGATGAAGGAAACGCTGATCGGGCTCGGTCTGGGCCGCGTTCGCGCCACGCGCGAATTGCAGGACACGCCGTCGGTTCGCGGTATGATCACGCGCGTGCGCCATTTGGTGCGCGTCGAAGAAAAGGGAAATTAAGATGAAACTCAACGATCTTCGTGACAATAAGGGCGCGCGCAAGAAGCGCATGACCGTGGGCCGTGGTATCGGTTCCGGCAAGGGCAAGACGTCGGGCCGCGGCGTCAAGGGTCAGAAGGCGCGTTCAGGCACGCCCGGTATCCTGCAGTTCGAAGGCGGCCAGATGCCGATGATCCGCCGTATTCCCAAGCGCGGGTTTAACAATATTTTCGCCAAGGATTTCGCCATCATCAATCTGGGCCGTTTGCAGGAAGCGATCGATGCCGGCCGCGTTGACGCCAAGAAGCCGATTACATCCGAGTCGCTGCGCGCGGCGGGGATTGTGTCGAAATCGGCCGACGGCGTGCGTTTGCTGGGCAAAGGCGAATTGAAAGCCAAGATCGACATCACGGTGTCGGGCGCGACCAAATCGGCCATTGCCGCGGTCGAAAAGGCCGGCGGCAAGGTGACTGTGACGGTTGTGGCCGAAGCGGAAGTTGCCGCGTAAAGTTCCGGCTGTGACAAAATAAAAACGCCCTGTTCATTGAACAGGGCGTTTTTTTTTGTGCGTGAACGAAGCAGAAAAAAACCCGTACTGCCATGTCTGGCGGTACGGGTTTTAAGCGATAGTCTTATTTTCCTGATTTGTTTATTGACCTAAAGTCATTTGTCCGCAACCGCAATTATTGCCGTTGTTCCAGCCACCGTTATCAGGGCGACCGGGGTTGTGGTTATCGTTCGTGTTCTTGTTGCTGTTATCGTTGCTGTTGTTGTTATTGTTATTGTTGTTGTTTTTAATGTTGGTTTCATTCTGCGCGGTTGCAGACGAATTGGAGCTCGAATTCGACAAAGACTTCGCACTTGAATTTGAAGACGAATTCGAATTGGAAACCGACGAGGACGCGCCGCCCGTGGCATTAGACATCGAAGAGCCGCCGGTCGCGTTTGAAGCAGAACTGCCGCCAGTTGCGTTCGATACAGAACTGCCGCCAGCCGCATTCGAGGTGCCACCGGTCGCGTTGGACGCCCCGCCGGTTGCATTCGAGTTGCCGCCGGTAGCGGAACCACCCGTTGCGCTGCCGCCCGTGCCGCCTGTTGCGGATACGCCGGAGTTATTCGCGCTGTTTGTGGTGTTGCTGTAATATTTGTCCGGTTGATAGCGGAAACCATAGGCGGCAATGCCAACGCCGCTGGCAAGGCTTCCGGCGCCGCTCATGAGTTCGGCGGCGGTTCCTGCGACAACGCCATACTGGCTTTGCTGGCTGACAACGCCGGCCGGGGCGGCAGGAGAATAAACGCTGGTGGCAACAGGCGGCGGGGCCGGCTGTTGAACCGTGACCTGCTTGGTGACATATTTATAGCCAACGATGACTTTCTTGACTTCGCATGTGCAGGGACCTTGACCTTTCGCGGGCGCGGGGCCGTAGACCGGAACTCTGACTTGTTCGGTCTTGACAACCGGCGCGGGCACCGGCGGTTGAACCATGACAACCGTGTTGGTGCCGCATTTGCTGGGGTCGGGCGTGCCGGGAAGGGCCTGGCTCTTGTTCAGAGGGATAAGATCGGTGTTGCCCGCGCCGTTAAGATCCTTATAGGCGATAACGCAACCGTTGCCATCGAGCACAGCCGTGGGGGTTTCGACATGTTCGTGCATCGGCGGCAGGGCGGCGCCCATGGTGATGGTGGCGTTGGGGTTTGTCGCGCATGCGCCCAAGGCGACAGGCGTGGCGAGAAGACTTTGACGGGCAAGTTTAAAGGCGTTCATAATATCTCTCCGGTTGAAAATGGCGGCTTCGGTTGCTATTCACGCGGGAACGGGCCGAGCTTCTATCGTCCCGAATAGCAGCCGCGCGACGATGAAAGCAATTGCAAATTATGGTTAATGAAAACTTTATTTTATTAATTTGTTTGAAAGTATATTAACAATTGCTGTGGCAATGCGGCGTGTGATAGATACTCGCGTGAAAGTTTTGTGCTGCGTTTAATATTTTAATTATGGAGATAACGACATGGCTTTTTCCTTAAGACAATTGGCTTATTCGGGTTTCACCGTCGCGATGATGGCCTATGCCGGACAGGCGCATGCGAGTACGGGGCATAATGATGTTTGCATTCCCGGGTCAATGATCGGTGTGTCGGGGCAAATGCCGGGCACTATGTTGGCCGCATGCCGCACGCCTGAAGGATACAAGCTTTGGGATATGGACGGGAAGGGCCGCAATGCCGGTACTTTTGGCCTGCGCCTCGACGGGCAGGGCCGTGTTATTTCCGCGTATGATGTTTTGCCACAGGGAAACGCGGCGTTGCATGTCCACGGCGCCAAGATGACAATGGTGCTGTTGCCGAAAGAACATATGAAAAATTCCGGCAAGATGGCGGCCGCTTTCGGCAATGCCGTCGTTGACGCCCGTCAGGAAGCAAAGAGCTTATATGGCGCGGCTTTCCCGCCGATAAGCTATAACGTAAAAATAGAGACGATCCAGCCTTCGCCCGTGGTTGCCAAGCCTGTTCCCCCTGCGGCCAAACCGGCCGTCGCTGTTGAACAACATAAACCCGTGGCGGCGCCGGTCGTTCCCCCGGTCGTTTCTGTTGTCGCGCAGAAGCCGGCAATTAAACCTGTTGCGCCGGCGGCGGTTGCGCCAGTCGCCGTGCCTGCCGAGGTTAATCTGGGACTTGGGGATAATTGGGCGGGCGCGCCTGCGTCGACGGCTGTTAACCCGTTCAAGGGCGCGGCTTTGGTAAAACCGATCACGGCTAACCCCGAAGACCGCATCAAATTGTCGACACAGTCCGGTATCAGCATTGCGGACCTGATCGCCGCGATGGGACTGACCGGTCTTTTTGCCTTTGCCGCCGGTGTGGCGACTTCCCGTCGGGTGAAAGACGGGTTGCGTGCGGCCAAGAACAAGATGGTCGCAGGAGCCAATGCGGTTAAGAATGGCGCGCGCCATGTTGCAACCGAGGTGATTGCCAAGAACGCCGTCAATGGGGCTTTGCATGCCTATGGGGCTTATGCCAATTCCAAAATTGCGGCTGCCTCTGTCGTGAATAAGGCGTCTTCGAGCGTTTCTGCCGGCGTGCAGACCGCCAAGGACAATGC
>JAGWIK010000013.1 GCA_028866275.1 Alphaproteobacteria bacterium | reverse complement strand
CGCCCATCTGATAACGCATCGCTCAGAAAGTCCAAGCTCCAGACCTGATTGATGCTGTCCGGCTTCGGTAACGGCAACCGCGTACCAATGGCGCGTTTACGGCATTTTCTGCGTTTGACCATCAGTCCTTCCTCTCGATAAATGCGATAGATTTTCTTCAGATTGCTAACAAAGCCTTCGCGCCGAAGCATAACCGCCAGCCGTTTATAGCCAAACCGCCGCCGTTCTGCGGCAATGCGCTTCATGGCCGCGCGCAGGGCATCGTCGTTCTTGCGCGAGCAATAATGCAAACGCCGCCGCGAAGTCCCAATCTCTCGGCATGCCCGCCGCTCCGAGAAGCCGTGCCATTCCTTCAGTTTGGCCACAGCTTCCCGGCGCCGTGCGGGCGTTACCAGTTTTTTGAGAGTAAGTCCTGCAGGGCTTGCTTGTTCAGCATCTCTTCGGCCAACAGCTTCTTCAGCTTCGCGTTCTCGAATTCCAACGCCTTCAGACGCTTCGCGTCCGACACGTCCATGCCGCCGAACTTGGCTTTCCAGTTGTAGAACGTCGCGTCGCTGATCCCGTGCTTGCGGCATAGCTCAGCCGTTTTGGCTCCAGCCTCCGCTTCCTTCAACACTCGAATGATCTGTTCTTCGCTAAATCGCTTCTTCATCAGTCTGCTCCTTCTCAGGGTTACAGACTCTAACTCATTTTGGCGACATTTTCGGGGAGAACGTCACTACCATTCTGAAATTTATTTAATTGAATCAGATTATTATGAAGTTAACTGAGTTCCTGTTCCTTGTGGGGGCGGCTATCAATATGCACTCTTGTTTTGCCTCAGGTTGATGGGGGTACACTGTATCTCTATCATCTTTGGAGTATTGCTGACCTCAATACTAAATATTTATCCGGAGCAGGGTTTGGAGGGATAATGAATTGGCTGTTTCAAAATTCGATTGTGCAAAACATAGTATCACGAGTTCAGCAATGGTGGTTTGATTTCCGAGCACCTTATGAGATGGAGAAGTTGTTATCCAAGCGCAGAGCAGGTGGCGGCAAGGTTTTTAATGACCCCCAAAAGAAGGATGAACAGGTTCGTTTGTCCTTGTCACAACCAAGTACTGTGATCGAGGCAACTCAGCCTCTTGTGCCCGAACAACCAGACGACATATTCATCCTTGAGGCGAGTAATTACTCTGACATGAATACAGGCAACCCACCATGCCTCCCGTCTTTCTCTCCTGCTTCATAATAATTTCTGATGGAGCGGCGAACAACCTCCATCCTCACGCCTTCGGCAGCAAAGTTTGGCACTTGTTGTGGTATAATCCTAATTTGAGCACGCAATTCCATTGCTGCCTTTTCTTCTGCCGAGTTGCGGCCAACCGGGATTTTTTGCAAACGATACATTTCCAATGCTGCGGCGTCACGTTTTAATGCCGCTTCAAAATCATCCTGCAAAATAAAATCTTTGTTCCAATTATATATTTCGAATATTTTCTGAATACGCGCGTCATCAATTATATGACTCTGGTAGACATCCTTCTTTCTTTTTCATTATTGTCTTGAGGGGGAAATTTCTGAAAGCGATACCGCTCCAATGCAGCGGCGCTCTGAAGCAAAGCCTCAACAAAATCGCTTTCTGGATCGACTTCTCGCCATACTTCCGTGGTTATGGCCTTACGAATTTCGGGTAGAATTTCCTCAGGAAAATCAAATTCAATAATTTTCGATCCATCATTTTTTGTTCCAGAACCAGACAGAACCTGATCGCGCAGAAGCGGATCCATGTCGGCCAGCCCGTCAAGAATATCAATTATATAGCGGTAGGCATCATGTACATGTTTGCTTGTTATGGTTTTGGCATAGCCTTGCAAGTCATTACCATAATAAGGAAGCATGGCTGGCAACATGATAGTCGCTATTTTGCCCGGAACATAACGCAGAGCGCGACCACTGGCCTGTATGACGTTTATATTGCTCGTCATAGGGTCGCCGAAGAAAACTGAGTCAATTGTACTTTCGTCTGTACCAAACAAAAAAAGCCTTGAATTATTGACTTCAGTTTCAGGCGAATTATGGAGGTGCGCAACCCTCCTCTTTCGTTCAGCCCGCGACTCATAAGTACTGATTGACACTGCGGGCTCACTTCTAGAGAGTTCTGGAAAATGCTCAGGATATTTTTTGCAGACATTTAAAATATCCGTATAAAGGCGCGCCGTTGAAACAGTGTCAAAGAAACCAAGTGGCTTTTTAACGCCATATTTTTCTTTCAGCCTTTCCATAGCGGTGGCTTGGCCTATCCTGCGCAGAACTTCAGCCCATTCCTCCTCCCCTCGATTTGATTTTAAATCTTGGAATCTAGGCAACTGAACAATTCTAGGATCAAAGGTTGGGTCTGTAATAAAAGAGATGACAATACGGTAAGGCGAAACCTCTTTATGCTCAATAGCTTGACGCGTTGTCCAAGGATCGGGGTTACCATTTCCATCAATCAAAACGTGTCGGCCGTAGACCGACTCATTGTCCATCGAATAAATCATCCCTTTGCGGGTATAATGCCTGACAGTTGCCGTCGTGAATAAACGTTTATCGATTTGTACATTTACATCATGCAGGGGATATGTAGCCTGAGTGTCATTCTCGCCAGTTGCCGTCCACTGAGCCTCGTCAAAAACCCCATAATTCGCATGTATGCCAGCTAACCGCTGCGCCTCGCCATAAACTGGCGAAGATGCATAAGTGCAGAAAACAACCTTGCGTCCTTTTTGTTTTAAGAATGACGCAATCTCTTCGGCGTCTGTACTTACTTGTAGCTGTCCATGGGATTTTTTTGCTTCATCCACCAGTTGAGAAAATTCTTCTGCTGATGCGTTTTCGGCACTTTTTAAAAGATCTGCTTTTTCTATAGGATCAAGTTCATATGCCGGATCTTTTTCAGAGCAGACACACATAAATTTGGCTTGGGTAGTGGGTAACCATTTTTGATAGTCACGCTGCCATTGTTTAACCAGATGAATGTAGGGGGTAAAAACAACTGTTAATGGTTCGCCACGCAACTCAATATCAACAGCGCATGCCACTGTCTTGCCAGAACCGCAACACATCCAGAGGATACCACGGTCATGATCATGAAAAAAATCAGCAAGCGCCAAGATAGCCTTTGTTTGGCCGACGCGTAACTTCTCAGGTAAATCGGCTATATGCTCGAGCATAAATATCCATGTTGTATTTAATAAAAAATGCGCCCCTTATTCTAGTAGAGGTTCATGAAACCAATAAATTAAATCTTCTTTTCAGGGATAACTTGTTCACTTAATGAAGAACTCGCCTCGTGCGAAGCGTAACGGCAGCATCCGCCCTCGTTTCTTAATCATATAATTATATGAAATATACGTATAAATTTTGTGATTGGTAGCAGCGGAGGGATTTGAACCCCCGACCAAGGGATTATGATTCCCCTGCTAATTGGCCGGTTTTTTTATCCATCAACTGCCTCCAACCGTTTGTAACTTAAAACAAATTCGGATTGATTGCACTCCGAAAAACCGCAAAATTTTTGTGGCAAAGATTCCTGTCCAGTATCTAGGATTTCCAAAGAGTTACGCGGATTCCCTTTTTTTCCTTGCCACAAAAATAGCACAAAAATCCGACCCCCTGAGCAGGGGATTTTTTGCCACAAAGGATTTTTGAGCAAGGGATTTTTAGCCACAAAATTTACGACTTGCGAAGGACAATTTCAGCCGAGTTGCTGCTCGACAGCGACCGCCAAGGCTTGCTCGGCCTCGACGTCTTTCCAGAGATGGCCATAGGTATCCATGGTCATTTGAATTGAGGCGTGCCCCATCATAACTTGCAGCTGCTTGGGCTGAATGCCTCGTTCGATATGTAGGCTGGCAAAAGCGTGGCGCAAACAGTGCGGCGTAAACTGCGTTTGCACCTTTGGCTTCCTGGTTTTTCTATCGATAGCCTGTTTGCCGGTATCGGGATCGATTACCGGATCGGCCAGCCCGGCAGCCGTCAACAACGGTATCCACCAGCGGTAACATAAATTCTGATAAGAATCCGCCCTGCCGTTTCCGTTTCCGAAAACCAGCGCGTCGCCTTTCGTATGGTCGTTGATGCCGGCGGACAAATACCATTTCTTGATTGCCATGACGTCTTCAGGCGAAAGCGCGAGCGTCCGATAGGACGTGCGCGACTTGGGTGGCCCTATCTTGCAAAATTCGTCGGCGCGCTGCGCCACTTTCACCTGTGGGTCGTTCCTTCCTATTTCGAGGTTCTTTTTCGGCATGCCACGAACTTCCGAACTGCGGAGACCACGGAAGAGCATCAGCCGCAACATGACCGTCGATTTTCCGGTAATGTCCCAGGTCTGCGCCGTGTCGAGCAGCTTCTTTATCGAGGCCTTCGGCGGAATTTTAAGATCAGGCTCGCCTTCATAGCGCGACAGGCGTTCGATTTTCACGCCTTCGCATGGGTCGTGGCCGAGCATTCCCCTGACCCGACAAAAACTGAGCATCATTTTTGTCGTGCTGTAAATCCGCCGCGCCATATCGTGCGATAGATTTTCATCGAGCCTATCGACCAATTCCTGAATGTCGCCGCGCGTGAGTTTGCTCAAAATTTTTCCGCTAAACTCCAATGGCCGGATATGTAAGTCCATGTGCGTTTTATAATGACGCACCGTGGTTCGTTCGATTTTGCCTTTTGCCAGCCTTTTACAGATATGATCAAGCCAGTGCGTGATGCCTTCGTCGACCGTACGGCTTTCGCTTTCTGGAACGTGTATTCCGCCGAGAATTTCCGCTTCGATTTTGACGCGTTCTTTTTCGGCTGCAGCTTTTGTGGTGAAATTTACCCGGTGGCGTTTTCCTTTACGATCCGTATAGGCTAACTGATGACGCTCGCTAATCTTTCCACCGGCATTTATCCACTTAACTTTGCTGATAGTTGCCATAACCGACCATTACTATTCGGTTTTGCTTGCAGCAACTTGAACCGGAGCAATTAAGCCCGATTTCCGCGCCATATAGAGCAATAAAGCCTCTTTGTTGGCGACAATGCCAAGACCTGGCTCATTCCAGATTGGGATGTCGCTTTTGCCTTTCCGTTTTTTCTCCAGAAGATTGTAAATTTTCTTGCGATCGCTCAGTTTAAGAAACTGTGCGATGTTCTCTGCGCCGGTGATCAATTCCGGGTTGGTGATCTGCTCGACCATTGGGCTGCCTTTTCATGATGGCTATCTCGCTGACGTAGTCCGCCACCACCTCCACTGCTGACGCAGCGGACGCAAGAGACGGCGCAAAATACCCAATAATCGCATCATGAAAAGATGGAATTAGACCGAGACTTTTCTTTACCGAGCTGCGTTACAAAATCTATCAATACCTGACCGCATAAATTCTTATCGTCGAACATGGCGTGTACGAAACACGAGAACGCCGCCAACATGATCAAGTCGTTCGACTTCGATTCTTCGACTTGGCTTTTGTTGTACGCTTCAATCAATTCCTGCCAGTGCTCGTCGGCCGCCTGAATTTTTTGTGAAAGGTTCCTGGCCTCGCTCGGCGGCAACGGATTCTTGGCGGCTTTGCGGCGCGGCTTGCGGGGTTTCTCCTGCGCGTTATTGTTAGCGATCACCGCGACTACAGGAGCCAGAGGTTGTTCGGGCCGCAATTGGACGGCGACGCTAGGAGACATTTTTTGCTCTCAATCTTTGAACGCGGATGTCAGCATAGCCATAGGCCAAAGCCTCATAGCGTGTGATCTCCTCCAGTTTGAAATTGGCTTTCAGGAGATCGTCCTTGGAATATTCGCCGCGCGCCATTATCTGCTCGACGATAACGTCGGCCATGGCGTCGGCAATATCGCGGCGCAATTCGGTCATGCAGCGTCTCCGGCATGGCTGGGTCGATTGAAGAATGGAATATACGGAATAACCTGATCGGGTTGACGTGATTGCTGGATGGCAAGATCATAGGCCTCCACGGCGCGATTAGCGTACCGTAGAGCGGCTTTATCACGGCCTTGCTTGACCATCTCGTAAGTTTTTAGGATGCACCTGCGCGCCAATTTCATGTTGTCCCGCGTTTGTTTGGTAAGATAAAAAATATCGGCCATGACTAACCCCTTAAAAAATGCTCGTTTGCATTATTGAGATTTTCTCAATTTTGTCAAACCTTTCATTCAACCATAGCGTAATCGCGTTATGTATCTGTTATTATTTAATAAAATGCACTATTAAATCCTGAAAATAACTATGAGTTAACAAGATGTTAACGTGAATAATTGTGAAAACAGCAATTTTTAAGGAAACACGCGGGGGCCGGAAGCAGAGGTTTCTGCGCGCAGAGATGCGCGCATTGCGATCAAACCTACACCGATAAGTTGTGGGATAGCCTGATTTTATCGGGCTAGTTCGAGTCGGACTTCATGCCGTTCTTGCTGGCTTTGACGTGGCTGTTTGCCAACTCACGCACGTCCTTCACGGAAAGGCGTTTCGTAACGGAACGCTGATATAGAAATGAAACCAGGTCGGCGACGTCTTGCGGCTCCGGCTTCGTGCGGTGTTTATCGTAGGCTTCAAGAACGGCAATGATGGCCGCCGTCATGCGCACGTCATCATAAAATTCGGGGAGCGGCGCTGCGTTTGCGACCGGCAGCAGCTCGTATGTCGGAGCCTTTAGCACTCGGCTTAATTCGATCAATTCCACGCCGCTGATATTACGCTGGCGGCTCTCTATACGGTTGAGAATGGTGGGATCGATGCCGGTTAAGTCGGCAAGTTTTTTTTGCGTGAAATTGCGCTTTTCTCGATATTCGGCGACCCTATTTTCGGGCGCGATTATGGCGTCCTCTTTGATGGCTCGAGCTGACTTGTTCATTTTCATACCCACGGAATCCCCAGAAAGCGTTAGTATTATATAGCAATTTAAGCACAGGTGAATTACCAGATTACACATACCTCTTTCAAGTAATTAATTACCCGATATAGTTGCAACCAAAAAAGGGCAATTTTGATGTTGCAAAAAATTGAGATTTCCGCAATTATGCCCGCACGAAGCTACTGATAATCCCTCAATTATAAGGTTTAGGCCCGTAAAAAGGCCATACCGAAGGGATACGGAGACTTCCTTCTCTGACTTGGGTATGGCCATGCTTGAACGCACAAATGACGCGGGGCATAGCCTTGCGCCTGGTTATCATAACGGGATTAAGGAAACGGCGGCCTCCAAGCCATCGTTCTCGACACAAGAGATCGAAAAGGCCAAAGCCAGCGCTGATCTGGTAGGCCTGATCGGCAAACGGGTGAGTCTAACCCGCGAGGGCGAGGAATGGCGCGGTCTTTGCCCGTTCCATATCGAGAAAACGCCCAGTTTCAGCGTTGTTCCCAAAAAGGGATTTTACCATTGCTTCGGTTGCGGCGCTCATGGCGACGCGCTGACATGGATGATGCAGATTCAGAATTTGAGCTTTCGGCAAGCCGTCGAAATCTCGCTGCAGCGACCTGTAACGCGCCCGGTCAACCAACAACGCACGATCCGGACGGCCATGACATCGGCCGGTCCGGCCATACCGGCCAACGATTACGAAAAGCAAAGAAAACTCAACCTCGCCGCAAGACTCTGGAATGAAGGACGACCTGCTATCGGCACACTGGCCGAACGCTACCTGTTTACGCGCGGTCTCGTATTCGAGAACGATATGCCGCAATCGTTGCGGTTTCATCCGAACCTTTTGCATGAGCCATCGCGGCAATATCTTCCCGCGCTAGTGAGCGCCGTGCATGATGCAGGCGGTCAATTCACCGGCATTCATCGCACTTACCTGGCGCCGGACGGAAGCAGCAAAGCAGTTATTCCCGATGGCAGCGGCGGAGCCAAGCGCATGCTCGGCAACTGCTTCGGTTCGCATATCCACATCGCCGAACCTTCTGCGAACCGCATCGCCATCGCCGAAGGCATCGAGACCGCGCTCTCGATCATGCAGGCCTGTCCCGATTACGGCGTTTGGGCGGCGATGTCGCTCGGCAATATGAAAGCGCCGGTTCCGAAAACGATCAACGAGATCGTTCTTTGCGCGGACGGCGACAACAAGGATCCTCGCATGGCCGAACGCATTCTGCGCGAAGCCGCCGAAGAACATATCGGGCGCGGCCATACGGTTCTTATCGCCCGTCCGCCTAACGGCATGGACTTCAATGATCTGCTTCTGTCCGATTAGGTGTCCTCAATGTCAGTTCGTATCGTCCAGGCGGATGCCAGAGAAGCATTGCGGGAATTACCCGAAAATTCCGTTCACTGCTGCGTAACGTCGCCGCCTTATTTCGGGCTGCGCGATTACGGCACAGCGACTTGGGAAAACGGCGATGCGGAATGCGATCACCGCGGCGCTCCGATGCGAACGAAAGCGCAGATCAACGCCAATTGCGGCACCGGCCAGGACGGCAAGAACGCTGAAGCAAACGAATTTTACCGTGAGATATGCGGCAAGTGTGGTGCGCGTCGCGTCGATAGGCAAATCGGGCTTGAACGCACGCCCGACGATTACGTCGATGCGCTGACGGAGATATTCCGCGAAGTCCGTCGCGTACTGAAGGACGACGGAACGCTCTGGCTTAATCTCGGCGACAGCTATGCCGGCAGCATGAAAGGCATCGGTGCCGACGGCAAGGCTTATGCCGGTAAAAAGCAGCAAACCAACAAGGGTGCGGTCGGCATCAGTTCAACGCTGCCGCCTTCGGCTAAAGACTACAATCTAAAACCTAAAGACCTGATCGGCATTCCCTGGCGCGTCGCATTCGCGCTGCAGGCCGACGGCTGGTATTTGCGGCAAGACATCATCTGGTCGAAACCAAACCCCATGCCTGAGAGCGTGACGGATCGTTGCACGAAGGCGCACGAATATATTTTTCTGCTCTCGAAGTCCGAGCGTTATCATTATGACAACGATGCCATAGCCGAGCTTATTACCGACAGCACCGTTCTTCGCGTGCTGCAGCAGGACACCGAAAGCCAGACCGGCAGTCCGCGCGCGAACGGCGGCGCAAAAACAAACGGCAATATGAAGGCCGTTCTGCGCAAACAATTCGACAAGGAAATGGGCGGCGGCGGCACCAGCTTTGCCGGTCACAGCGGCTACCGCAAAGCTGATGGAACGCTGTTGACGAATGGCAGGCGCAACAAACGCAGCGTTTGGGAAGTCGCCACGGTCGGATTTGCGCAAGCGCATTTCGCCACGTTCCCCCCAAAACTCATCGAGCCTTGCATCAAATCCGGATGTCCACCCGGAGGAACGGTGCTTGATCCGTTCGGCGGCGCCGGGACAACCGGCCTTGTCGCCGAGCGATTGGGGCGCAACGCCCTGTTGATCGAGCTGAACCCCGAATACGCCGCTATGGCAGAGCGGCGCATACATGAAGATGCGCCGCTTTTCACAGAAATTCTCCCCGAAGCCCCTCAAGAAAATCCCGACCAGGCGAAATTGATATGACCAGTGAAGATAAAATCGCAAAAGCCCTAAAAGAAGCCGAGGTCGTACCGTCCCATAAAGGTGGCGGAAACGATACGGATTCCGGAGGCTTTGATCCGAGGGATCATTGTCCGGTCACGGCGCTTGGCATGAACGACGGTAATTGTTTTTTCGTCGGTCGTAGCGGCGAAGTGCGCAAACTCGCACACCGTGATTTCACCGAGGCCTGTCTTATTACTCTGTTCGGCAATAAAGATTGGCTCTGCCAAAATTTTCCGAACAAAACCAAAAAAGGCGGCAAGGATTTTTCATCCTTTAACCGCAGTGAAGCCATGAATTGGCTGATCGACAAATGCGACAAGAAAGGCCTGTACGACCAGAGCACTCCCTTGCGGGGTGCAGGTGTCTGGCGCGCAGATAACGATCCCGTTTTGCATAGCGGCGACGGCATTTGGTACAAAAATCAGTGGTTGCCGCCCGGCCAGAAAATTCATGGCTCGATCTATACGGCCAGGGCTGCACTTAAACGGCCTGATTTCAAAGCGCCGATGACAGCGATCGAGGCGCTTGAGGTGCGCAAATGGCTCGACGCTTGGGCGTTCGATGATCCTATCGAAGCTGATCTGTTGTTCGGTTTCCTCGGAGCTGCGTTGCTTGGCGGCTTTCCGTTATGGCGCGTCCACGTTTTCATCATCGGCGAACGCGGTATCGGCAAAACAACCCTCGGCGATCTCCTCATCGCGCTTCTCGGAGAACAAGGACTTGAGTTCAACGATTTCACCGAAGCCGGTCTTCGTCAATCGCTACTCAACGAAGCACGCACGATTTCTCTCGATGAAGGCGAACCCGGCAAGGACGGTTCCGAGGCGCATCGCATGTCGTCGGTCATTCGTCTGCTGCGTAAATTATCCGGCGGCCAGGGAGCACGCATCGCGCGTGGTTCATCGAGTGGCGTCGCGCAAAATTACACCGTCACCGGCTCCGTTCTTTTGCTGGCCATCAACCCTCCACCCCTCGAACCCCAGGATCGAAGCAGAATCCTCCAAGTTGGCCTGCGCAAATCGGAAAATCCGGTTCCAAAGAAAATTGTCGAAGGATATGTCAGGGAAGCAGCGCGGCGCTCCTTAAAAATTCGCGCTCGCGCTATCCTTGGAGCAGATCGATTTGCGTATGCCGTCGAATTTTACCGCGACCTTCTCGTCAAACGCGGATGCGACGGACGGCAAGCGGATATGTTTTCCGCGCTGCTGGCCGGACGTTCGTTATTGCTCGACGACGACAAGCCGCGCGAGGAACCGGAATTATTCGACGCTCTAAGCAAACGGCTCGGAAACATATTTCTTGAAGACAGCGAAAGCGGCGACGGAAAGCTGTGTTTGCATCATCTCTACGATGCGACGTGCGACGCCATCCGTGACGGCCGCCGCCTCACCATCGGCCAAGTCATCGCCAAGGAACGCAAAGGCTCAAGCACGTTCGATAGTGTTTTAGACAGCTACGGATTGCGTTTGATGCCAGACGGCTCGCTTTTTGTGCCGTTCAAGCATGGCCAATTGGATCGTGTTTACGGAAACACGCCGTGGGCGCTCGGAGGCTGGCGACATTCTCTGAAGCGCTTGCCAGGTGTCGAGCAAGCGCAATGGCCGGTGCGCGTCAGCGGCATCAAAATTCGTGGGCTGTTCATTCCGCACGACCTGTTGCCGTCGCTGGAATCCGACGCTGATCCCCCGCAACCCCCTGGCGGAGCAAATTACCCGGCTTTTTAGCCGTTTTTTACGAGTCCCAAAAAAACTTGACCCGGAGGTGACCCATGTTTGACCCGTCTTTTTTTGACCCGCTTATCGAATTGATCTGCAAGCGAAAATCCGTTTTGCGAAAAACGGGACTCATTTTTATTGCCTTGCACATGCGCGCGTGCGCCCGCGCGTGTGCAGCGCACATGAGTATGACCCGGAGTCCCAATATTAAAATTAATAAGAAAATAGAAATAGTTGTGTGGGATAATTCGGGGCGGGTCAGGAACGGGGCAAGTTTTGCTGCAGACATGGAGTTGACCCATGTCTAAAAAAACAAAAGCAAAACGCAAATACAAGAAAAAAGCCCTTCCTGCGCGCGTGGGGGAGCTTGCGACAATGGAGCGTTGTCGGCAGTTAGGCGGTGTAATTACGGAGGTCGTAGACCGCGATCTACGAGGCAGTCCAATTCTCAAAAGGCACAAAGCAAAAATCGAATGCCACTTGGATATTTATCTTTATCGCGAGCAGATTAACATACCCGAATATGACGCCGGCATGATCTTCCGGAAGGCCTACTCGCGTTATGTTCTCGGCATCAAGGTCGAGGACGACGTGCAGGGTGCTTCCGGTGATGTAGAAATGGCCATGCTGGCGGTGCCGCATAGCAAGAAACTGCTCGACCAGGCTCATGGTGTTTTAAGCCAACCGCAATGGATGGTAATCGAAGCAATCTGCGGACTGGACGATACGGCGGGGAACTCGAACCGCTTTTTGACCTTTCGCCGCGGTCTCGAAGTGTTGGTGGATTTATGGAAAACAAATTCTTGAATTTTTCCTCTTGACTATGGGCTGTTTTTTGGTATCAAAGGATTAAGCCTGCAATAGGCGCGACCAGAAAGCCGCTACAGAATCCTGCAGCGGCTTTTCCGTTTTTTTCAGCAAAAAAGAATCCGGCGACATCCCTAGCCCAGCAAGCAAATGGCTTCGCTGGCGGCGACTCCTGCGTGCTGGATCCAAAGCGACGGGAGCGGCGATGACGGGATATGCCCTGGAAACCGCCCCTCCATCGCCCTCACGGATGGCGACCCGCCCAGCGCGTGCGGCGCGATGCGCAAGACCGCGTTTACGGAACCCAAGCGTGGAGAAAGTTGGCGGCATCTGTCGTCGCCCGCGACCAAGGCATCTGCCACCTGTGCGGCCAGCCCGGCGCCGACACGGCTCACCACCTGATCGAAAGACGCCACGGAGGCACCGACCATCCGTCCAACCTCCGCGCCATTCACCGCGGTTGTCATAACCGCGTCCACGACCGGCGGGGGGTTTAATTTTATAGCGAAATCAACGATGCGACCGGTTTGGGCTTTTGCGCATTCGGCGCCAAAAGTCGAGGGGGGGGGTATGCCGCTAACCGTTGAAACATGGCCGGTTTCACGGCTTATTCCTTACGCGAGAAACCCGCGAAAAAATGACGAAGCCGTCGATCAAATGGCGGCCGCGATCAAAGAATTCGGTTTTCGTATTCCGATTGTCGCGCGTTCCGACGGCGCTGTGATCGACGGACATTTGCGTCTGAAAGCGGCGCTGCATCTCGGCCTGACGGAAGTTCCCGTCGCGCTCGCCGACGAATTATCCGAAACGCAGATCAAAGCGTTCCGCCTTCTCGCCAATCGCTCGGCGGCGTGGGCGGAGTGGGACAACGAACTGCTTGCTCTCGAAATTCAGGATTTACAGGAAGTCGGTTACGATCTCGGCCTCACCGGCTTCGATGCGAAAGAACTGAGAAGGCTGACGGAAGAATCCGGAGCCGAAGGCCTCACCGAAGACGACGCGGTGCCTGCCGTTCCGAACGAACCCGTCACTAAACTCGGCGACGTTTACATTCTCGGCAATCATCGCTTGCTTTGCGGCGACAGCACCGTGCTGGCGAACGTCGAGAAGGTTCTCGACGGCGCGCTTGCCGACATGGTTTTCACCGACCCGCCTTACAACGTCGATTACGGCAACAGCGCAAAAGACCGGATGCGCAAGAAAAACCTCAAGATCATGAACGACAATCTCGGCGCGGAGTTCGAGAAATTTCTCCGCGACGTCTGTGTCAATCTTCTCAGCGTCTGTAAAGGTACGCTTTACGTTTGCATGTCGTCCTCCGAACTGCACACGCTGTTCAAGGCGTTTTCGGAAGCCGGAGGCTATTGGTCGACCTTCGTGATCTGGGCAAAAAATCATTTCACGATGGGACATGCCGATTATCAACGCATGTACGAACCGATCCTCTACGGCTGGAAGCAAGGCACCGATCATTATTGGTGCGGCGACCGTAACCAGGGCGATGTCTGGCAAATCAGCAAGCCGGTGAAGAACGATCTGCATCCGACCATGAAGCCGGTCGAACTGGTCGAACGCGCTTTGAAGAACAGCAGCAAGAGCCGCGATATCGTTCTCGATGTTTTCGGCGGCTCCGGCACTACGCTGATCGCCTGCGAGAAACTGAGCCGGCAATGCCGGATGATCGAACTCGATCCGAAATTTTGCGACGTGATTGTCCGGCGCTGGGAAGAATTCACCGGCCACACGGCGATTTTGGAATCCAGCGGACAGCAGTTCCAAGAACTGACCGCGAAGCGAGATCAAGCATCCGGATGAGGTTCGAACCGAAAACCCGTTCCGGGAGTAACGATCATGATGGGACGGCCTCCTCTACCGACGCACCTTAAACTCGTCAAAGGCACTGCGCGGGCGGATCGTAACAATCCGAACGAGCTGAAACCGGCTCTGGTTGTACCGGAGCCGCCGCCGCATCTCGACGAGCGCGAAAAAGGCAAGTTTGCCGCGATGTCCGAATTGCTGGCGAAGCATGGCGTCATGACCGAACTCGATGTCGAAGCAATTGCCCGTTACGCGGTCGTCTGGTGCCGCTGGCTCGATGCCGAAGTTGAGATCAAGAAACGCGGCCCGGTCGTCAAGACGACGAACGACAACATCATCCAGAACCCGTTTCTGTCGGTCGCCAACAAATGCATGGTGCAGATGTCGCAGATCGAAAGCGAATTCGGTCTGAATCCTTCCTCGCGCTCCCGCATCCGTATGGAGATGCAAAACGACAGCGTCGATCCGTTCGAGGAATATCTGAATCGTGGCAAATGATAAGCCTAAGAGGCCGCGCAAGAAAGACACTTGCGCGGTCAAGGCTTACGCGCGCGCCGTTGTCAGCGGCAAGATCGTCGCCGGTAAACTGGTCAAACTTGCCTGCAAGCGACATCTCAATGATCTGAAAAGCGCGAAAGAACGCGGCCTCGTCTGGGACACCGACGCCGCGCGTCATGCAATCTCGTTCTTCGGTCATCTGCGTCATTCGACCGGCGAATGGGCGAACCAGCCCTTTGATCTTTTACCCTGGCAAGCCTTCGTCATCGGTTCGCTTTATGGCTGGAAGCGCGCCGCCGACGGGTTGCGCCGCTATCGCACAGCCTATGTCGAGGTAGCACGCAAAAACGGCAAGTCGGTCATGCTGGCCGGAACCGCTCTTTATGCCCTTGTGGCCGACGGCGAGTTAGGCGCGCACGTCTACGCCGCCGCCACAACGCGCGATCAGGCACGCATCATCTTTGGAGAAGCCGAGCGCATGGTGGACGCAAGTCCGCCATTAAGGGCAAGGATCACGCGCACCGTCAACAATCTGGCGGTGCTGCTGACCTCGAGCTGGTTTCGGCCGCTATCCGCTGATGCCACGAAAATGGACGGCCTCAATGTTCATTTCGCCGCGGTCGATGAAGTGCATGAGCATCCGAACCCGGACATTATTCAGAAACTCAATACGGCGACCGGCGCGCGACGCGAGCCGTTGATCTTCGAGATTACGACCGCCGGTTATAACCGCCAGTCGGTCTGCCGACAGCATCACGAGTTTTCGGTCAAGGTTTTAGAAGGAACTGTTCCACCCGAAGCCTCCGATAGCTGGTTTGCCTATATCGCTACCATCGATCCGAGTGATGACTGGACAAATCCCGATGTCTGGATCAAGGCCAATCCGAGCCTCGGCGTCACCGTCAAGATCGATGATTTGAAACGCCAGGTCGATGAGGCGCGCGAAATGCCCGCGCAGCAAAATGCTATTCGGCGGCTGCGCCTCAACGAATGGACGGAACAGGTTACGCGCTGGATCGACATGGCGGTCTGGGCCGACGGTGCCGATGTTGTCAATGAGGACGAACTGATCGGTCGCCCTTGCTATGGCGGCCTCGATTTGGCGCGCGTCAACGATCTTTCGTCGCTGGCTCTTGTCTTTCCGCCGGAGCAGCCCGGCGAAAACGTCAAGGTGATTTGGCGACATTGGTGTCCCGCCGAAGATATTTTACGCCGCGCCCGGCGCGACCGCGCTCCCTATCCAACATGGCGGGATCAAGGGCATTTGACGGCGACCGAAGGCAACACGACGGATTTCAAATTCATCGAGGCCGAAATTCTGTCGCTGTCGACGAAGTTCAATCTTCTCGAAGTCGCCTATGACCGCACCTTCGCCGGTGAGTTGGTTCGCAATCTTCAAGACGAGGGTGTCAACATGGTCGAGTTCGGACAAGGCTTTATCAGCATGGGGCCAGCGGCAGCCGAGTTTATGCGCTTGTTGATCGCCCGCGCGCTAAAGCATGGTGGCAATCCCGTCGCTACCTGGTGCGCCTCGAATGTTTCGGTGCGCCGTGACCCTGCCGGCAATGAAAAACCGGACAAAGAAAAATCGACCGAACGCATTGACGCTATCGTCGCCGCCATCATGGCGGTCGGCCGCTTGCAAACAGCCGAAGGAGGTTCGGTCTACGAAGAACGCGGACTCTTGATGGTCTAAATGAAATTGCCCGGCATTTTCAGCGCCATCGGACGCAACCTGGCGCCGAAACGAACGCGAGCATCTGCTGGGGTTCCGTCTTACGGAATGATCCCGCCGCTTGGCTCGGTGCCGAGCGCGACGGGCTTGATGATTTCGCAAGCCACGGCAATGGCGGTCTCCGCCGTCTATGCCTGTGTTGCGATAAGAGCGAAGGACGTGGCCAGATGTACGCCACGGCTCTTCGTTCCGAATAAAAACGGCGGACGTGATCTCGTCAAAGATCACATCGTCGCCAAACTGTTCGCCAAGCCGAACCGGCAGCAAACATGGTTCGAGTTTTGGCAGCAGATGATGATCGGCTATCTGCTGCGCGGCAATGCCTATGCCGCGATCTTGCGTGATCGCCGCGGCAATCCGGTCGAGCTGATCCCGATTAATCCCGACGCCGTCATGGTGCTGGAAGCGTCGGACGGCTCGATCTTTTACAACGTCAATCGCATCGGCCTCTGGCAGATCGCCATGTTGCGCAATATGCCGGTCGCCGTCCCTGAAGAGGATATGTTTCACCTTCGGGGCATAAGTTTCAATGCGCTGGTGGGCGCATCGACCATTGGTCTGGCACGCGACGCCATCGGCCTTGCGATGGGGCTTGAACAGCAAGCCGCCCGATGGGTAGGCAACGGCGCACGTCCCTCCGGCGTGCTGAAGGCCAAAACAAGATTATCGGAACCGGCTGCGCAGCGCCTCAAGCAGCAATGGCAAGCCTTTACCGGCGGCTTGCAGAATGTCGGTCAAACGGCGGTGCTTGAGGAAGGCGTCGAATGGCAGCAAGTGCAGCTTACGTCCGTTGATCTTGAATTCATCGCACAACGCAATTTGCAGATCGCCGATATCGCCCGCTACTACGACGTACCGTTGAGCCGCCTCGGCGTAACAGGCAGCGTTTCAAGCAAAATCACGCCTGCCGAGGAAGAACAGGCCTATGTCAATCACACGGTGATGCCCGATCTCGTGATCGCCGAACAGAAAATCATGCAGGTATTCGGTCTCGACGAAGAAGGCATCGAAGTCGATTTCGACGAAGGGCAATTGCTCCGCGCCGACATCATGACCCGTTACAACGCTGCGCGTCTCGGCGTGCTGACCGGCATCCTTACGCCGAACGAAGTTCGCCGTTCCGAAGGCCTGCCGCCGATGGAAGGCGGCGACAAACTTATGGTTCCGGCCAATACGGCGGCCCTCGGTTCCGACATGACCGGCACGGCTCCCGACGGAGCCGGACGGCCTGAAAGCGGCACCTTGCCCGAACCAGGCGTTGCAACAAGCGACGATCCCGATCCGCAATTGGATCCGCAAGGCGAACTGTAATTCTCGGAGAAAAATTCATGACGATGATACGCGCGGCCGTTGCTGCTCAGATCAACACGCTTGGCGAAAACGAGGTGGAAGTAATTATTTCCACTTCGACGCTGGCCCGCGACGGTTGCATTCTCGTACCCTCCGGCTGCGACTTATCGAATTATCAGGCGAACCCCATCGTTCTTTGGCAGCACAATCCGGACGTGCCGGTCGGGCGTGCCGCCGATCTGGCGATCGACAACGACAAAATTCGCGCCCGCATCACGTTTGCGCCTACCGGCATTTCGCCGAAGGCCGACGAAGTGCGCGGCCTGGTCAAGAACGGAATCGTATCGGGCGTGTCCGTCGGCTTCGACGTGATCGAAAGCGAACCGCTCGATCCCAAACAACCGCGCGGCGGCCAACGCTTCACGAAGTGGGAGCTGCTGGAATGTTCCTTTTGCTCGGTGCCGGCCGACCCCGGCGCGGCGGTAACGGCCCGGGCCCAACAACAGGAGAGAAGCACCATGACGAATACCCAAACCCGCGCAGGCAAAAAACTGTCGGCAGAAACCAAAAAGCAAATCGACGACGCCAACGATCATCTCAAACGCGCGATGGAACGCCATAAAGAACTTGGCGATCAGATGGACAATATTCGTGAGTATCGGGATGACGGCGGCGAAGATATGCGCGCCGAACTTAACGACCTCCACGAAGATGCGCAGGACGCGCATCGCGCTCTTGGCCGCTCGTTGAAACGCTGCCAACGCTGCATTCGCGCCGCGTCGAAAAACACGAAACCGGCTGCCGGTGACGATGACGAGGAAGAGGATACCGAAACCTCCGCCGGTGACGGCAACGATGACGATCAACGCAGCGCCGACGCTCGTCGACGCAGAGCCGACCTCAAGGCCTTAACCCGAAAAGACTGATTTCAGTCGGCGCATCCGCGCCGCCTGATGCCCCCACCCGCCCTTGGGCAAGGCGCTAGACCGTCGTGAGACGGCCTGTCCCTCTAGATGGAGCCCCACCTATGACTAAAATCGCAGAACTGTTGCAACAACGCGCTCGCGCCTTCGACGAATTCAAGGCGCTTGCCGAAAAATCTTCCCTCACCGAAGCCGAACAGGCCGACTATGAGACGAAGAAACGCGCCGTCACCGAAATCGATGCGCAAATTAAACGTGCCAAAGAAACGCAAGAGCTTTCTGCGAGCACCGCGCAGCCGGTTGCCGGACAGGAAACGCGGGAAAACAAGGTAGCCGCGACGGTCGAAACCGACCGTTACGTCAAGGAACGCAGCCTCGTGATCGGTGCTGCGGCCAAGATGATGGCTTATGGCGGCGGTAATCTCTTCAACGCCCGGCAGGCATCGATGGAGGTTTATGGCGAAAGCCATCCTGTCACCCGCGCTCTGGTCGCATCGACCGGCCCTGCAGGCGGCTTCATCGTTCCGCCCGATTACATGAACGAGATCATCGAATTGCTGCGCCCTGCAGCAGTGGTGCGCGGTTCCAACCCGCGTGTCATTCCGATGCCTCGCGGCACGATGACTTTGCCCGGCCAGGCAAGCCCTGCAACCGCCAGCTACGGCACCGAAGGTACGCAGATCGCATCTTCACAGCAATCGCTTAAGCAGATCGTTGCCAGCTTCAAGAAATTGACGGCGCTGGTGCCGATCTCCAACGACCTGATGCGCTATGCCGATCCGGCGATCGACGCGATGGTGCGTGACGATCTGGTCGAAGTGATTGCGCTGCGTGAAGACCTCGCCTTCCTTCTGGGTGATGGCACTAACGCGGCACCGATGGGTTACACCGGCTTCGCCAACGCATGGGTCGCATCGCAAGGCGGTACGGTCGGTGTGTGGAGCGCGACCGCTGACTCGACGGCGGCCGTCAATGGTGCCGCGGGTAATCCGCTGCTCGGCCAGAACGGCGGCAACTTCATCACCTCGAATGAAACCTACACCGAAACCACAGTCGTAGCGGAATTGACCGGCATGATTAACCGGCTCGATACCGCCAACGTGCCTGACCGGCGCCGCGTGTGGTTCATGCATCCGAGGACTTACAACTACCTGTTCGGCTTGCTGAACAGCCTCGGCCTCTACGTTTTCCGCGACGAATTGTCGAAGGGTACGCTCTACGGCTATCCGTTCAAGAAGACGACCCAAATCCCCATCAACATTTGGGATCCGACCGGCACCAACAAGGATTGCTCGTTCATCATCCTCTCGGAAATGAACGAAACCATGATCCTGGATTCGATGAGTCTCGAACTCGCAGTGTCGCGCGAAGGCACCTACACCGACGGCAACGGCAATACGGTGTCGGCCTTCCAGTACGACCAGACGCTTATCCGCGCCATTGCCGAACACGACTTCCAGCTGCGGCACGACTCCGGTTGCGCCGTATTGCAGTTCGTTCGCTGGTCGCCGACGGTTCAATAAGCGGCTGCTCTCTAACCAACCACCTAACCTTGGAGGAATCTTATGTCTGATCTTGTTACCCAGCGGAATATCGGATCGCTTGTCGTTCCCGTTACCGGCGTGTTTCCGCAAAATGCCGCTGCTGGCACCATCAACGGTGCCAGTATCGACAGGACGCTGCACAATTTGGCCGGTTCCTGTGTGCTGCATCAGGTGACGGGCGCCGAAAGCGGCGCTCCCACCACGGCCAGCGTGCAGACGAAGCTGCAGCACTCGCCGGATAATTCGGCCTGGAGCGATTTCCAGATCGGAACAACCGTACAGGAAACGGCGGCTCTCACCGCCGCCAACAGCGAGAACACGGCCGCGATCGATCTGACAGGCGCTTATCGCTTCATCCGGCCTGTGACCATCGTTGCCTTTACGGGCGGCACGTCTCCGGCGATTGAAGTTGCGGCTGGCGTCATTCTCGGCGGCGAACGCGTACTGGCGGCGGTGTAACCGATGAAGATGGTCGAATTCACCCGCGACATGCGTCCGCAGCGTGCGGGTGAAAAGCGGGTCGTGCCGGATGCGATTGCGGAAAAGTTGATTGCTGCTGGCGACGCTAAACCCGTCGTCAGCGCATTCGACAAACCGTCGAAGCCGCCCGCCGTGACCGGCAAGACATATAAGACTCGCAAGCGGGCCTGACATGCCCGTTCGCATCGTCACGACTGTTTTGACGGCGGCGTCGAGTTACGATCTGACGACGCTGGCGAACATCAAGGACGATCTTGCGATCCCGACGACGGACACATCAAGCGACACGACGCTTGCCCGGTTCATCACCGAACAATCGGCGTTGGTGGCGGAATACTGCAATCGGGTGTTTCCAATCGAAACGATCAAGGACGTCATCTATCCCGACCGCGACCCCTATCCTTATCAGGTGACAGGCGTACTTTCCGAACTGCAGCTTTCGCGCTGGCCGTTAGTCGCCGTGACTTCCGTGACGGATACGGTCGCTGTCGGGATGACCAATACGCTCGTTGCCGGTACGGATTTTGTCATCGATGCCGCGCATGGCTGGCTGACGAAGATCGATCCGAACACAGGATATGTGACCGACTGGAGTCCCGATCAATATACAGCTCAATATACGGCGGGATATTTTACGCCCGGCACCACTAATCCGCCAGCCGATCTGGAAATGGCTGTGCTTCGGCTGGTCACCGCTCGTTTCAAGGCGCGTGGGCGCGATCCTTTCTTGCGCAGCCAGGGCGAACCTGGCGTCGGCCAGGAGCAATACTGGATCGGCGCGTTGCCGGGGCAAACCGGGCCGTTCCCGCCGGATATCGCCGCCGTTCTCGAAAAATACCGCGTGCCGTTGGCGACGTAATCATGGATTTCGATGCTGTCATCACAGGCGATCGTCGCATCGTCGCCCGTTTCGGCGAATGGCCGGAAGAACTTCACGATACGCTGCTCGCACGAATCCGCGCATTGACCTCCGAACTAGAGGCGCGGGTTCGTGCGTTAGCGCCGTCGCGTACCGATAAACTTAAAGAGGAGATCATCTCCAAAGTTTTTGACGATCCGGAAAAGATTAAGGGACTGGTGACACTGGAAGGCGGTTTGCCCGGTTCGGAATATGCCAAAGCAGCCGCGCTGGAATATGGCGCACCGGGCCGAGGTGGCGCTTTCAAGGTGCGCGCTTACCGCCGCACCATTCAACAGGCGTTTGGGCGCGATATTTCGCCAACCAGCATCGATGTCAGCGCCTATTCGCGCATCGCCAATATCGACGCGCACCTTTATCTGCGCGGCGGCCTTGCCGGTACGGAAGCCGATGCGGTGACGCAATTACAGGCGGTAATCGATCAGTCGACAAAGGCATTCAACGATGACGCCTAGCCGCGAAACCATCATACAGGCCTTGTTCGATCTTGCGCTCACGGCAGCGACGTTCAACACGAGCGGTCGCCGATTGCTGTTGTGGAGCAAGGTCGCGTCCTTTCCGGCGCTGTTCATACAGTCAACCGGAACGCACTATCCACCGCGTGAAGCGCGCATGTTGCCGCCGAAACGCACAATTACGGCGGAACTCTGGGTTTATACCGACGTCGGCAAGGATCCGAACGCCAATCCGGAACAAGGGCTCAACGATATTATCGACGCGATCGAGGCGGTGCTTGCTCCCAACATTGTATCCAATGTTCAGACTCTGGGCGGTATCGTTTCGCATGCCTGGATCGAAGGCAACATCGAACAATTTCCTGGTGTGCTTGACGGCATCGCCAAGGCGATCATTCCCGTAAAAATTTTGGTTCCCTGATTTCGTCGGCCACACCGGCGAAAGCCCTGACACGCCCTTCGGCAAGGCATCCGCACCGTCGTGATGACGGCGCATCCCTCAGATGGAGTCCACATCATGTTAGAACAACATAACTTTGGTTCAGGAACCTTGTTCCTGGTACGCACCGATGTCGCCTTGCCCACGCCAGTTCGCGTCGGCACGCTGCAGGAAGTCAGCGTCGATATGTCGTTTTCGGTCAAGGAACTTTATGGCCAGAACCAGGCACCCGTTGCCGTCGCTCGTGCCCAACAGAAAATTACCGGCAAGGTCAAGAGCGGTAGTTTAAATACCCGTCAATTGGGCGACACCTTTTTCGGGCAGTCGGTGTCCACAGGCGAACAGATTACGGTTGTTGACGAAGGCGGCCCGAACGGCACCGCAATTCCGGCTACGCCGTTTCAAATTGTCGTCGCCAATGGTGCGACAATGTCGTCAGCAACTCCCGGAATCGATTTTGGCGTGTTCAATGCCGGAACCGGCATTCAAATGACGCGTGTCGCATCAGCACCGACTGCAGGCCAATATAGCTGTGATATGACAACCGGCACTTATACCTTCAGTTCTGCCGATCACACGGCAGGCGTTCAGGTAGTCATCTCTTACGCCTACTTTGAAACCACAACCGGCAATCGCATCACCGCCTTCAACCAGCTCATGGGTTCGTCGCCGACGTTCCGAATGCAGCTTGGCGAGGGATATGCCGGAACCAATGGAACCCTCACGCTGTATGCCGCTATCCCGACGAAAATAAGTTGGAATTTCAAGAACGAGGACTTCACCATTCCCGAATTCGAATTCTCGGCATTCGCAGACAGTCTTGGCCGCTACTTTGACTGGTCGGGTACACTCTAATGCCGGGCAACCGCGGCGCGTTCCTCGACATGCTGGCATGGTCGGAAGGAACCTCGGCGATTCCGGGCAGCGACAATGGGTACAACGTCCTTTGCGGCGCTACGCCCGACGATCCTCTGCTTTTCGAGAGCTACGCCGATCATCCGCGCATTTACAATCCTGATCTGGATTCGACGGCGGCTGGCCGGTACCAGCTGCTCGCCAGGTATTACGACTCCTATAAGGAGCTTCTCAGCCTGCCTGATTTTTCGCCCGCGTCGCAGGACGCGATCGCGTTGAGGCAGATCATGGAGCGGCGCGCTCTCGGCGATGTTGATGTCGGTAACATCAAACTCGCTATTCTTAAATGCTCGACGATCTGGGCGAGTTTGCCAGGCGCT
Source organism: Alphaproteobacteria bacterium (assembly GCA_028866275.1). Lineage (GTDB taxonomy): Bacteria > Pseudomonadota > Alphaproteobacteria > UBA9219 > UBA9219 > CAIXLI01. The sequence goes on along the minus strand of JAGWIK010000013.1, from coordinate 39,801 downwards.
CCTTATGGCCAGCGTCAAAACCAGTTGAGCGATTTGTGTGCCGAATACGCCAAGGCGGGCGGCAGCATGGCTCCCAACTCCTGAAACGACATTTCCGAAACGACCGTCCGGACGCCGACGCGGCGCGGACGTGCGGTCGCTCTCAACAAGCCGCGACGGAGAAACCTCATGAGTATCATTCAGGATGTCGAACAATTTTTCGAGAATTTGTGGAACAACGTGCTTAAGCCGGACGTTCAAAAAGCCGAACAAGTCGTCGAAGTCTTTTTTCAACAAGCTGAAACCGCCGTTGAAAATGAACTCGGCGTTGAAGGCCTCAAGATCGTGACCGATGCGGTCTCGGCAGCCGAACTAGCCGGAGGAAGCGGCCCACAGAAGCTCCAGGCGGCGCAGGCGGCAATCGCTTCCGATCTTTCTGCGGCAAACCTCGCCAATGTCGCGCAGAACACGATCAATGTCGCCATCGAAGGTGCAGTCGCCCAGTTGAAGTCTTCGCAGACTCAGGACGCATCACAGCAGCAAGGCGGTGCGGCTCCGGCGGCTGGTAACGACAACGGCAGTGGCTCTACTGGCTCTTCGCCGGATAGCACCGGCCCGTCCACCAAGTAACGACACCTTCAAGGGAGAAATCTCATGAACGCCCTCAGCCTTGTCACCTCGGCACTTAAGAATTTTCAGCCAACGACGAGCGTCCTGGCTGGGGGCGCATCGAGTATTCTTGTATGTGCAATCGGCGCAATTCTTGTCGCCGCCGGTGTTGCCATACCACCTATCGGAATCCTTGGCCTTACCGCCGCAACACCCCTCACCATGACGATGGTTATGAGCGCCGCCGTTCCTATCGGGCATGTCGTAACCGCTCTGGTGCCGGACAGCGTTAATCAGCAATTGAATGGGTTAGCGCAGAAACTTCAAGTTGATGTTGAGAAGCTGCGCAGCTTTATTCCGCAGGAATACTACTCCGCCGACGACTTCCCGCATGGGCGCAACGGCGCATGACCTATATATAAGGTGTTGCGTTGAATGACGTGGCTTTATCTCCCACCGGCGGAAAAGCCTTATTCGGACTTTCCCTGTGCGCCGGAGCCGGAGGCCTTGACCTCGGACTCCACATCGCCGTCCCCAGCTATCGAACTGTTTGTTATGTCGAGCGGGACACCTACGCCGCAGCCGCTCTCGTGGCGCGGATGGAAGACGAAGCCCTGGATAAAGCGCCTATCTGGGACGACGTTAGCACCTTTGACGGCAAACCGTGGCGCGGCATCGTGGATATCGTGCATGGCGGCTACCCATGCCAGCCTTTTAGCGTCGCCGGACGAAAACTCGGCGAAAAAGACCCTCGGCACCTCTGGCCTCACATCGCCCACATCGTCGGAGAAATCGAACCGCCGCTTTGCTTCTTCGAAAATGTCGGCGGACATTTACGATTGGGCTTCGAACAAGCGCATGATGACCTTCGATCGATGGGTTACAGTATTGCGGCTGGCCTGTTTGCAGCGGAGGAAGTCGGTGCTCCCCACCGACGAGAACGATTGTTCATCTTGGCCTACCGCCGTAGCGACTGACGGCCAAAAAGGCGGCCCGAACAGCAATCACGGCAACGGCACGCCGCATCTGGCCGCCGCCGCGGTGCGGACTCAATGGTACACGCCAAATGTTCCGAACGGAGGGAGAGTTAACCCTGCGGATATGTCATCGACTGGCGAAATGGCCGATGGTCGAAAGCGGCAAGTTGGCCTCGAAAACCAAGCGAAATTCGTGTGGCCGACGCCGATGGCCAATCCCAACACGAACCGGCAAACGAAACCGACGCCGTCGCAGATCAAAGGCGAGCATGGCCTCAACCTGGCGATGGTCGCGGTGCAATCGTCGTGGCCGACGCCGCGCACATGCGCCGGAAAGCGATCAAGCGGGAGCAATCGAACCGAACTGGTGAATTCGTGGGCGACGCCGCAAGCGCATGACGTTGCGCAAGGCAACCCGGAAAGAGTCGGACGTTTCGGAACACAAGCAGGCGGCCGCAATTTAACCGATGAGGGCGTGGCATGGGCAACACCGATGTCGCGGGACTGGAAGGACGGAGCGGCAACGTCGGAGAACGTACCGACGAACTCGATCCTTGGCCGCCAGGCCCCACGGAGCATGAAAGATGGGAACACATCGACCCTCAGCTTAAACCCGCTGTTTGTCGAGTGGCTTATGGGATGGCCAATCGGGTGGACAGATTGCGCCTCTGCGGTAACGGGGTTGTCCCCCTGGCTGCGGCTTATGCGTTCCGAACTCTCGCGGCTGCTGCAGGCGTCGAAACCGGCTCAGATGAGTTTATTTTAACCAAACAGGAATGAGGCATTTATGATCGAGCGCAGATTTACATTAACGGAAGTAAGCATCATTACAGAAATTCCAAAAAAGAAGATTCAGGAATGGAAATCCATAAAGTTCTGGTCACCAGAATCAAACGCTAAGATAAGCAGAAAATACAGCAGAGATGATATTCTCTCTCTGGCAACATTTAATGACTTGCTGCAGGTGGGCATGAGTCTTGGGTTAGCAGATGAGGTTAAGTGCACTGCCCTAGCGTACAGAACAGATAAACAGCCCCTGGTTTTGTTGAGTCGAGGCATAGGTGTGCAAGTCGATATGGAGGCAATCGAAAAGCGTATCAACCATTCATTGGATTTATTTTTTCAACGTCATTCTTAGTTACGCATAGAGCTGAATTTGCCGCGTCCTAGAGAACAAGTCCTCACTAACCAAAACAGGAGAGAAATAATGAACGAACCGGCGACCGTTATGCTGGGCGGACGGGAATTTCCCGTCGCGCCTTTGACCTTGGGCCAAATGAAACAGGCAGGCCCGGCCTTTACCCGCATTGGCATCGATACGCCGGAAGGTGTGGGCGCGCAAACGACCCTTCTTTATCTCGCCATGCATCAAGCCGATCCGAAAGTCACGGCGGCGGACGTCGACGCTATCGTCGGTGTGACATTTCCCGAATTGAAAACGGCGGTCGAAAAAGTGGCAAAACTTATGGGCGTCGAGATGCGGGCGATCGAGCCGGGGGAAGCGCAGCCGGCTCTGCCGGCAGCAGCCTCGGAGACCTCGACTGGAACGAAATCTACGGAAGCCTGATGACGGCGTGCGGCTACACGCTGCCCGAAATCGATGCGCTGCCTTTTCCCGCCTACCTCGATCTCCTCGCATACTGGCGCCGAAACCCGCCCGCTCACATGCTGCTGAAGTGGTTCGTCGGCTTTAAGGCTTGAACCATGTCCTCCAACATTACCGTAACCATCGGCGCGGACACCACGCCCCTCGTGGCTCAACTTGCCGTCGCCAAAGCCAATTTATCGGCGACAACGTCCGAATTGCGCAATTTAGCGGCGCAAATGCGGGAGGCCGGATCCGGCGCTTCCGACAGTTTGAAGGCAGGATTGCAACAAGCAGCGGCTTCCGTATCGTCGGCACAATCCAGCGTATCGAAACTGCGTGCCGAACTGCAGCAGGCGCGCGGCCCGATGGAAAATCTTTCCGGTGCGGGTGAACATCAATCCCAAATCTTCCGCGAAAAGCTGGTTCTTGCCCATGAAAGCCTGATCGGTTCTTATAAGCGCGGGGCTGGTTCGCTTATCGTGCTGTCCGAACTGACGGGCGGTTTTCAAAATGCGATAGGAACGCTTTTCGGCCCGATCACCCTTGCTGCGCTTGCTGTCGCCGGAATAGCGAAAGCGTTTATCAGCGCGGCGTCGGCTTCGGAACATTGGGCTGAAACATTCGGCGAAGTCAGAGCGGCATTAGACGCAACTGGACAGAATGTCGGTGTCAGCAATTCCCAAATCGGTTCCTATATCCAAACACTCCGTCAATTGCATGGCGTCAATACGGAAACCGCGACCGATATGGTCGAGATGTTTGCGCGTCAGCGCGAGATCGGCGTTAATTCCTACTTGGCGCTCGGCCAGGCCGCAGCCGGATATGCCCGCGTCACCGGCACGGATGTAAAGAAAGCCAGCGAAGAACTCGTCACCGCCTTAAATGGCGGTTACGACAGCATCACAAAACTTGATCAGCGGTTCTCTTTTCTTTCAACGTCGCAGGCGCAAGCGATCCATGATTTTGAAGAGAGCGGCCAGAAAGCACAAGCGTATGGCGTAGCGATTGCCGCGTTGCAGGCGAAATTTGGCCCGCTTGTCAAAGACGGTCTTACGCCGCTTCAAACCGGCCTCAATGACCTGAAAGATGCATGGTACGGCGTTAGCCGCGCTATCAGCGATAGCAGTTGGCTCAACAGTTTTAATGAGCAGCTTGGCCATGTGTTAAGCGGCCTCGGCATTATGATCGACAGGCTGCATGGTGTGAAAACCGCAGCCTCCGGCTTGCAAGCGAATTTTTCCGTGCCGTCCGCCGGAACCCCTGTATCGAGCAATGCCGGTGCGGAGCGCTTACGCATTTTGCGCGAAATTCAGGACGAGAATTTCAAACTCAAGGCCGACGATGCGGAACGCGGCCGCATCAAACAGGAACTGGCGCGCGACGAAGAGGCGCTGAAAACGGCCACCGGCGGCGAAGCGGCGATCATTCGGGACAACATTGGCTTGCTGCAGCGTCAGCAGCGTGAAGTAAATAACCGCCAAGGCGCTGTACAAATTCAGGCATTGCGTGATCAGCTTGAACAGGAACTGGTCGCCCGACGTTTGCAAGGTGATCAGCAAAAGCAATACGAGCTGCAATTCTGGAGAGATCACCTCGACCAAGTGCAGGCCGGATCAAAAGCGGAAATTCAAATCCGTAAGCAGATCGTCGCCGATCAGCACGAACTGGACACAAAGTCGCTGGCCGACGAGTGGCAGAATTTTTCGGAGAATATGCGCCTCAAGATCGCGGCGTCGAAGAGCAATGTCGCCCAGCAAATCGCTTTGTCCGAACAATGGGTCGAAAAAGGAAAAGAACTCTACGGCGAAGATATCAAGAGCTATAAGACCGCGCTCGATGAGAAGTCGCGTCTTTTGCAGCAGCAAATCCAGAACGACCGCAAAATCCGCGAGATTGCACTGGCGAGCCGGGCGGAGATCGCCAAGATTGATCTCGCGGGAACGCCCGCGCCAAAAGGTAAGAAGGGCGGCGGTGTCGTCGACATGCTGTTCGGTGATGTCGGTGGGGAAGACGCCAAGGCCGATCTCGACCGCCGCATGGATGCGCTAAAGGCCGAGTTTCAGGCCAAGCAGGCCGAATTTCAGAATATCATTAACGATGGCAATAGTACCCCGGTTCAAATCGCCGAAGCGCAGTCCAAGCTGGCGGCGGCTAATGAGCAATACGCTATCGACGTAATCAACCTCAACAAACATGCGGCTGAACAGGTCACGCAGGCATGGGAAAGCGCATTCGCTCCCATCGAACATGCTTTCGATAGTTCCATCGAAGGGATGCTGCGCGGCACGCAGAGTTTGCAAGACGGGATGCGCAAACTCGCCCAGTCGATGGTGCTGAGTTTTATTCAGTCCGGCATCAAGCAAGCCTTCTCTGGTTTGGCTTCACAACTGTCGAGCCTGACGGCACCGATGTTCGGACAACGCGGAGCTTTACCTGGTGTGGGATCGGCCCTCGGCCTCGGCGGAGGTGCTGCCGGAATTGGCGGTCAGGCGACGCAAACAACTGCACTCACCGCTAATACCGCAGCCCTAACCTCGCTAACAACGTCACTTGCCGGTCATACCGCCGTCACGACCATGAATACCACGGCCATGACGGCGGGAACGGCAGCGACGACGGGTAACACCGCCTCGCAAACGTCAAACCTTGTCAGCAATACGGTTCAAACCACGGCCAACACCAGTGCCATCGCAGCCAATACGGCAGCCGTGTCCACGGAATCCGCAACGGGCGGAGGTGGCGGCGGCGGTCTTGGCGGCATTATGAGCATGGCCGGCATGTTGGCGATGTTCGATAGCGGCACGGATTCTGTGCCGCGCGACATGGTGGCGCAAATTCACAAGGGCGAAATCATCGTTCCCGCCGCTCAATCCGCCGATATCCGTTCGGGTAAATCGATGCTTGGTTATGGCGGCGGCCAGAGCATGACGCTTCCGAAAGGTGCTGCCGACAATATGCGGTTCGCCAATTCGAATGAAGCGCCAAGCGGAAGCACCATCAATAATTCTCGCACATCGGGCGACACCAACTTCCATTACGCGCCGACGATCAACGCCAAAAGCAATGTCGATCTTGAGTCCGTGCTGACGCAGCAAGGCTCATCCATGCGCCGCTGGCTTAACAATCAAGCGCGTAACGGCTCCTTCAAGTCGTAAGGGCGGACGAATGGCTCTCATTAAATGCGCCGGTTTTGATTATCTGACGCCGCTGGCTCCGGCCTCGGCGCTGGCAAGTCTGGGTTTTACCAACTGCACGATTTTGCCGGGCCAAGGCCGCGCTGGTGGCGGCTGCGCCAAATTAGGCCAGATCAATCTACCGGCGCGGCTCGGTACATTTTATTGTGGCTTTGCGATCCTCAATCCGTCCGGCGTGACGCTCAATTTCAATGACTCGACCAAGGGAACGAATTTCAGCCTGAAATTCACCACGGCAGGAGCCATTACCGTCACACCGCAATCGTCGGCAAATGCCGTGTCATCGCCGCCGATGGCTGTCATCCCCGGCGCTGTCTGGCAGTATCTCGAAGTTTACGGCGTGATCGCATCGACGGGCGGTGCCGTCACAGTGCGCGTCAATGAAACCGTCGTCCTGTCTATGGTTTCGACCAATACGGCTTCTGGCAGCACAACACCCTCAACCGGCGTTGACCAGCTCGATTTTGGTTCGCTCGGCAATGCTTACGTCGATGATTTTTATATCTGCGACAATAGCGGCGCGGCGCTCAACAATTTTATCGGCAATACCCGTGTGCCGGCTCAAACGCCAAACGGCGTGGGTGCGTCGACGCAATGGACGCCGACCGGATCGGCCTCATTCAACTGGCAATTGGCCAGCAACCCTTATATGGACGATAGCTCTTACGTCTCGTGTTCAACGCCGGGCGATATCGATCTTTACACGGTTTCGCCAGTGGCGAATGCACCGCAAGTCCTTGCGGTGCAAAGCATCGTCGTTGCGCGGCAGGACGATTCAGGCCAGCGCCAGATCAAATCCGTCATCCAGTCGGGAACAGCTCAGGCCACAGGAGCCGTCGTCAACACCAATGCCACCTATGCCGGTCACACCGATATTTTTGTCACTGATCCTAATACCGGCACCGGCTGGACTTATGGAGCCGTGAACGCGCTTCAGCTTGGCGCCGAACTCGTCACGTAAATGTCCGCCAGAATAAATCTTGTCCTCGCTGAAACAGCAGCGAAAGGCACGGCGCCTGTCCGCATCGATCTTGCCGGAGCGGAAGCGGTCGCCAAAGGAACAGCGCCAATACGGCAATCCTATGCCTGCACGGAAGCCGCCGCCAAAGGCCACGCGCCGCTCCGATTTGCCTATGTCGCTCTTGAATCCCTCGTTCTGATCGGGAGTTCGCCCCTCGTGAGTACAGAAAAATTCCCGCTATCACCCGGTCTTGCTTGGAGTGTGCATGTTGCACCGAAATTCAAGACCCGCGTCGCCGATCATGTATCGGGCCGCGAAATACGCACGGCCTGGCAGCAATACGCCATTTATGACCTGACCTTGAGTTTTGATCTTCTACGCGGCGACACCACGCAGGAAATTGAAACCTTGATGGGTTTCTTCATGGCGCGGCAAGGGCAATACGACACGTTTCTGCTCGATCTTGGTGCCGTGACGCAAAACACGGCGGACAGTTATGTGACGATGGGTGCGCAAGGAACGGGTGACGGTACGACGACCGTTTTCACCCTCATGCGAACGGTCGGCGAAGTGATAGAGCCAGTGGGCTATGTTTTTTCCGCTGATCTATCGGCCGTTTATGTCGCGGGCGTTTTGCAGGATCCAGCCAGCTATACGTTCGCTTCGCCCAACACGCTCACCTTCCACACGGCTCCCGCCTACGGCAACCAGATCACGGCGACGTTTCGTTATTATTTTGTCTGCCGCTTCGCCGCCGACACGCAGAACTTCGAGGAATTCATGGCCAATCTGTGGACGCTGCATGAACTCAAATTGATCACGGTGATCCCGTGAAAGCGGCACCATCTGCCGTCATTTCGGCGCTGCAGTCCAGCCGCGAACTCGCTTTTGCCGATTGTTTTACCATAACGTTTCCTGACAGCACGGTTGTCCGTTACACGAACGCGCAATACAACGTCACTATTCCGGTGTCCGGTGGGCCTGCGCTTGTCTATGTGGCGGGCGATATTCTCATCGATGGTCTCAAGCTCAAACAGACCTCCGGGATCGATATCGACGAACAGACGATTGATATTTCCTTTAAGCCGACCTCCACCATTGCCGGATTATCCTGGCCTATCGCCGCGCGGGAAGGCCGTTTCGACGGCGCGACGATCGAACGGGCGCGTGCGGTGCTGACGGCTCCGGGCGGAGCGGTCATTGGCGGCGCTGCGGTCGTGACTTTTCATGGCCTGGTGGCGACCATCGACAATATCGGTCGCCTCAGCTGCAAGATGACCGTCAAATCCATGCTGAACAAGCTGGCCGTCGATATGCCGCGCGATATCTGGCAGCCGAGTTGCCTCAACACGCTTTATGACGGGCTATGCACCATGGTCAAAGCGGCCAATGGCGCGTCCGGTACGGTCGGAACAAGTCCGACGCTCACTTTTATTCCATGGTCGGGATCGGCAGCCGGCACTTACGATCAAGGCACGATCACTTTTGAAAGCGGTGCCAATGTCGGCGTGGTGCGGACGGTGCGTCAATCAACGACGTCGGGTCTGACCCTTTTACGCCCTCTCGATTATCTGCCTTCAGCCGGTGACAGCTTCGTCGTTTACAAGGGCTGCGATAAGAGCATGGCAACATGCCAGAACCGCTTCAACAACCTCGCTAATTTTCGCGGCTTTCCTTTCGTGCCGCCTCCTGAATTGGCGATGTACTAAAAAAGCATGTCCGAAACCGATCAACGCGCCGCGGTGGTTAGAGAAGCCCGGCGCTGGATCGGCACGCCTTATCATCATCAGGCCGATGTGCTGGGAGCCGGTGTCGATTGCGGCATGCTTCTCGTCCGCGTCTATGTCGATGCGGGCATCGTTCCGGCTTTCGATCCTCGCCCCTATTCCGTGCAATGGCATTTGCACCGCGATGACGAGCGTTATCTCGGCGCGATGATGGAGCATTCAGGTGAAGTGGCAGCGCCGGAGCCAGGCGATATGGCCGTCTGGAAAATCGGTCGCGCCTATGCCCACGGCGCAATCGTCGTCGGCTGGCCGCTCGTCGTTCATGCCTACCAGCCCGAAGCTATGGTGGTTGTCTCCGATATTTCGCTGCCGAGCCCGCTCTCTGAAAACAAAGACCGCCGTTATTTCAGCCCATGGAGGCGTTCATGAGCTGGCTTTTCGGTGGCGGCAAATCGGTGAAACCGGCCTTCACCGACATCTCTATCAATACGTCGATCGCTACGTTGCCGGTGCCGATGATTTGGGGACGCGCGGCTGGAGGCATCAATCTTCTCTGGTACGGCAACTTTAAGGCTATCGCCATCAAGGTACATGGCGGCAAAGGCGGCGGCAGCGGTTGCTTTGCGCCGGAGACAAAAGTTTCGACGCCTGATGGCCCGCGCTTCATCGAAGATATGCGACCGGGCGATCCGATATGGTGCGTTGATCCTGAAACCGGCCAGAAAGTTCAGGGTCGCGTTAAGCTGACGCATAAACATGATGTGGCGAATGACAGCCACGACCGCATGCTGCGCATCCATCATGAAGATGGTGTCTTGCACGTTACCGAAAACCATTATCTATGGAAGGATGGCGAGGAGCGGATAGAAGCTAAACACTGGCAGGTCGGCGACTTGCTGGCGCATGAAGAACTGGAAGCGGTTTCAATCGTTGCGGTTATTCCGTCGCCCGATATCGCCTTCACCTATAATCTGACCGTCGAGCCGCATCATAATTATTTTGCAGGGCATATTCTCGTCCATAATGGCGGCGGCAGCAAGACCGGAAGCTACGATTATCAGACCGGCTGCATCTTCGGTATTTGCAGCGGCCCGATCAACGGCTTCGGCAAAATCTGGAAAGGCAAAAATCAATATGCCAGTCCGGGTGCATTAGGCCTCACCGCTTTTTTAGGAACATCATCGCAAACGGCATGGGGCTGGCTCGCCTCATACAACCCAGCGCAATCGCTCAATTACCGCTATATCGCCTATCTCTGTTCCGCCAATTTCGATCTTGGCACCAGCGATGCGCTGCCACAACTCAAGGTCGAAACCTTCGGCGCCCTTTATAACACGGGCATCAACGGTCGCGGCGATGCCGATGTGCCGCTGGTCGCGCAGGATTATTTGACGGGCATTCATGGCGTCGGTTTGCCTTCGTCCAGTATCGATACCGCTTCGTGGTTTTCCGGCCCGAACGCCACGACCACGGGCGATGCATCTTGGCAGACTTATTGCCGCGCGCTGGGTTTGGATTTCTCGCCAAGTCTGGATTCGGTCGAAAAAGCAAATGACGTTCTGGCGCGCTGGTTTCAGATAACCAACACCGCTGCCGTATGGTCGGGATCGATCCTGAAAGCCATTCCTTATGGCGATACGCCGGTCACCGGCCATGGCTATGTGTTCGTCCCGAACGTCACGCCCGTCTATGATCTGTCCGATAGCGATTATGTCCGGCCCGATAGTGCCGATCCTGTGCAGCTTATCCGCTCCGATCCGAACGATGCCTATAATTGCTACCGGCTGGAGTTTCGAGACAACACCGTCCTTTATAATTCCAACATCGCCGAAGCCCGCGATCAGGCCACCATCGAGCAATTCGGTTTGCGCGTCGCCGGTCAAATATCGGCTCATGAATTTACCCAAAGCTCGGTCGCCAATATCGCCGCCGGTTTGATCTGCCAGCGCGCGGTCAATATCCGCAACACCTATACCTTTAAGCTCTCATGGGAATATTTCCTGTTAGAGCCGATGGATTTAGTGACGCTCACCGATACCGGCATGGGCATGACGCATGTGGCCGTGCGTATCACGTCGATTGAAGAAGACGAGCAAGGCATTCTGACGGTAGTTGCCGAGGAATTTCCGTCCGGTACGGCAGCATCAACCGCATATCCCGCGCAAAGCAACAGCAGCAATCTCACGATCAATCCGGCTCTCATTCCGGCCTCGGTCAACACGCCGGTTATTTTTGAGCCGAACGCCACACTGACAGGCGGCGTGGCACAAGTCTGGATTGCCGCTTCCGGCGGCACAGGCGGTGTCGCCGATCCCAATTGGGGCGGCTGCAATGTCTGGCTTTCGGCGGACGGAACGAATTATTCGATGGTCGGCACGATCGCTGGCCCCGCGCGCATGGGCGTGCTGTCGGCAGCGTTGCCGTCTTTCACCGGCACCAATCCCGACACGTCCGACACTTTAGCGGTTAATCTCAACGAAAGCGCCGGTACGCTGTCGTCCGGCACATCGGCCGATGCCTCGAATTACCGAACGCTCTGCTATTGCGACGGCGAATTGCTGTCCTTTCAAACCGCGACGCTGACGGGAACCGGCCTTTACAATCTCACCATCCTTTATCGCGGTCTCTACGGCACGGCTTCCGGCGCTCATGCTTCGGGAACACAATTCGTGCGTCTCGACGGCGCCGTCTTTCAATACAATTTGCCTCAAGCGTATGTCGGCGTACCGATCACGGTAAAGCTGCAGTCTTTCAATATCTGGGGCGGCGGTTTGCAGGATTTATCGACCTGCACGGCCTATTCCTATACGCCTGCCGGTATCGGCTTTCCGCTTTTGGCGTCATCGGGAACCTATGGCGGTGTCACTTATAATGCCGCAGGCCAGGTCACCGCCATTTCAGGCTCGGCGGGCGTCAATCCTTACGACATCGCTGGTTATTTGCCGGGCATTCCCTCATCCGGGCAAACCTTGTTCCGCATCGAGATGGTGCGCGCGGTCACCTTGCCCATCAACCTGACCAATAGCCGCGCCGTTTGCCAGACAGCGCCAACGGGTGCGGTCACCCTGCCCATCAAACAGAACGGCACCAGTATCGGCAACATCGCTTTTGCCGCGGGAGCCACGACCGGCACTTTCAGTTTTGCAAGCGCAGTCATTCTCAATTCCGGCGACGTTTTTGAACTCGATGCGCCAACGCCCGCTGACGCCACCTTTGCTGGCCCCAGCTACACCATCACCGGAACGAGGTAAGTCATGGCCGATATTTTTTGGGACGGCTTCGATAAATACGGCCCCCTTAATTGCGCACCATCCAATTCAACTATGAACAGCGAATGGACGGTGGTACCTAGCAGTTCATCGTCCTTTGTTGCGGGCCGCTTTACTAACAGCCTGGCGTTACAATTGGGCTACCAATTCGCTCCAGCCAGCCGCACTTTGCCCAGCAATTACGGCCGCCTGATCGGCGGTTTAGCCTTAAATTCCAATTTGTCTAACAATGGCGGCATCATCTTTGGCGATGCCGGTACTAACCAATGCGCTATCGGTTTCAATACGGCGGGCAAACTTGTCCTCTGGCAAGGCGGCCTTGGTGGTACGCAAATCGCCATCACCTCAACCGCGATCACTGCCAATACATGGCATTATGTCGAATGGGATCTGACTTTTGCATCGAGCGGCTCTTATACGGTCTATCTTGACGGCGTCTCGGTTCTCAGCGGCACCGGCAATCTGAAGAGCAGCAGCAACGCCTATGCCAATCAGGTGATCTTGCAGGGTAATGTTTGCAATATCGACGATATGTATTTGTTCGATAGCACCGGCTCCGTCAACAATGCGGTGCGCGGCGACAGTCGTGTCGAAACTTTGTTCCCGACCAGCGATGCGTCGGTCGCCTTTACGCCGAGCCAGGGCGCGCTTGGCGCTTATTACAGCCTCAGCGGATCGACGAGCTTTATGTCGGCAGGCCAATTGTTTTTGCGCAAGTTCACGGCCCCTGTATCGGGAACCTTGAACAGCATCAGCATCATGCCCGCGGCATCCTCAACCGGCATTAATTTCAAACCGGCCGTCTATGCCGATAACAGCGGTTCGCCTGGAACATTGATTACCAGCGGTTCACAAGTCACAGGTGCCACGGCAGGAACCGCTGTCACCATGAATCTGACAACCCCGCAATCTTTGACGGCGGGCACAAATTATTGGATCGGCTATGTCACGGACACATCGCTCACTATGCAACGGCAGGACAATAGCAGCTTTGCGACGAACGCGGGATATACCGCCAGCGTGACCTATACAAGCGCACCGCCATCAACCGCGCCGAGCATGAGTTCCGGCCAGTCGAGTCTTCAGGTTTGGGGCAACGTGACGGGCATGAGTACGAATTATTCCGAGACGAACGAAGTGCCGCCCGGCGGTGATCTCAGCTGTGTCACCTCCAGCACGGTGGGCGCCGAAGATCGTTATAACTTTGGTTCGCTCAGTTCGACGCCAAGCAATATCGGCGGAGTTAAGGTCTCGGCGCTGTTACGCAAGACTGATAGCGGCGCGCGAACGATCACGGTGCAACTTAAGTCCGGCACCACGGAAGTTACAGGCTCATCTCAGTCACCCTCTGCGTCTTACGCTTACTTTTCGAATTATCAGGACACCGATCCCAATACATCGGCCGCCTGGACGGCAAGCGGCGTCAATAGCGTGACCGCCGGAACCAAGATCGCGTCGTGACAAATATCAATATCACGCAAACCGCAATCGAGGTTCTGCGTAAAGGACAGCCGTCCGTCAATCAAACGCAGGTTACCGCCGAAGTTTTGCGAAGCCGTGTGCCGCCCATCAATTTGGGACAAGCGGTCGTCGAGGTTCTGCGCAGCACGCTTAACGCAGCGCCCGTCCGCGTCAACGCAACTCAGCTTGCGCTGGAAGTTCTCCGTCAAGGCCAGGCGGCGATTTCGCTCAGTCAGGTTGCGGTCGAAGTTTTACGCGGCAACGGCTCCGGGCCGCCGCCAACAACGGTCGAGCCTTTCGTTTGGATTATTACATAGGACTGACCCATGACCCTTACCCTCGAATGGGCCTGCGGCTTCGAACAATTTGGAGCCGTCAGCGATATCGCTCAGGTGGCATCGCCCTGGACAGCGCAGCTTTCCAACGGCAATTTTATGAGCATATCAACGACAACAGGCGTGCGCACATTGCAGGCCAGCGGCGTTATCTCAAAGGCGCTCAATCTCGGCAATTTCGTCAATAGCGGCGTGATCTGGACGGTGCCCAATATCGGCACGCGTTATCTGGGCATGGGCTGGTTTCTACCGGCGCTTCCTGGTGGCGAAGGCAATCTCTTTCAATTCACCGCAACGCCTCCGGCATCGGCAGGCGGCATTGGCGCGGACGGATTTCGTATCACGCTCGATAACACCGGCACCGTTCGCATCCGGCAGAATTCAACTAACGCGGTGTTGGTGACCTCGGCTTCGTTTGCCGTCAGCGCCAACACGCAATACTGGTTGTCCGTATCCTGCAATCCAAATTCCGGCTGGATTGCTCTGGCCTTGAACGGCGCGGTTATCGCTACCGCTACGCTCGGCATCACCTTTCCGCTTCAATATATTACCTTCACATCAGCCGGTGTTTCTTCTGTCGGCCAAAACATCGTCGTCGATGATCTGGTTTCATACACGACGGACGGCACGGACACCGCCTCAACACTCGTGCCGCCGCGCTCAGTATGGACAAGTTTACCCAATGCCGTCGGCGATCAAACTCAATGGTCACGCGTGGGCGGCGCCGTCGCCAATTGGGATAGTGTTAATGGGCAGGCTTATCAGACAGCCATGTACAACACGACGAGCCAGACCGGCACGTTTGATTATTACAACATCACCGATCTACCTGGCGCGCCCACCATCATCGACGGCGTGGTGGTTACGGCTTGCGCTCGTAAAGAGGATTCCGGTGTGCGCAATCTAAAACTTCATGCCCGCGTCAACGGCGTCGACGACGTTTCGTCACCGATCATTCTCACGACCGGCGCCGCGTTCTGGTATCTCTCGGCGACGTTTACGCAAGCGCCTGGCAGCGTGGCGTGGACGCCATCCGCCGTCAATCTCTGCCAACTCGGACTGGAATCGGCCTGATGGGAACGGCCGCCGACGTCGAGCAGCTTGCCCTCGTTACTGTCGGCGACGGGCCAAAACGCATTAGCGCCGCTGCAGGCACCATCACTGTTGTCGGAAACGGCCCAGGCATCGCTGATATCAGCCTCGCCTCTCTTATTACCGTCGGCAATGGGCCGGGCATCGCCGACATCGCTTTGGCCGCCATGGCCTCCGTCGGTGACGGGCCGGGCAAAACCGATATCGCTCAAACCTACGTCACGGTGGTCGGAACATGATCCCTTCAATTCGCAACCAACAAGAACAGGAGAAACTCACCATGAATCCAAACGAAGCTGAATATTTCCGCAGCATCGGACGGCTGGAGGGGCAAGTCGCCGCCCTGGTGTCCACGACAAGCGATATGAAGGCCAAGATCGATAGCATCGATGTGCGCCTCGATACGCTCGACCGCATGGCCAATCGCTGGAAGGGCGGTTTTGCCGTGATCCTCGGCATTGGCGCGTTTATCGGCTTCGTGATCGATCATGCATTGAAGTGGATCACGCAACGTTAGTTTCAATTCGTGGGAAGGAGCGTTCCTGTGACCGATTTAAAATTAGTAAAGAAACCAAGACTGATTCTCGTTTCAGACGGTGAAGAAAATAAATCGATTGCCGTTATTGGATATGCGTTCGCTGGCATCATCCAATTTCTCTTCGGCCTTGGAATTGGCTGGCTGGTTTGGGGTTGAGTATGTATTTGAAATTGTTACCTTATAAGCCCGACAAGCCCAAATTTCAAATTGGACGAAACGTAAATTTTATCTTAACATTTTCGTTTCAATACTCATATTCACACAACAATTGGTAAGGAATGAATCCATTGAATGCTATCGCCCAAAGAGTGCAGCTGACTTGGATGGTCGCCACGGATCGTCGTGTGCCGTGGATAGCAAGGGGCGTTGTGCTTTTTGCACTCTCATACCTTTCTTGGACATATGACTTTATACCTGACGACATACCGATCATCGGTCACCTCGATGAAATTGGTATTGTCCTAAGCGGCTTTTTCATTGGTTGGCTTCTGATACCGCGCGAACTGATCGACGAGTGTTGGCAGAAAATAACGAATGAACAAAGCAGTTTTCCGATTGCTGCAATAGACGAGAGTTGGAATGTTGTTGTCGTCATGACTCTTTTCGGCCTTACAATTGTATTGCTCTACATGCTTTGTGCGGCATGGTGGCCTGAGACTGCCAAATGGATCCAAGCTGTAGGCTACGTGATTGTAAACGACTGAAGCTCAAAACACTTGAATTTGTTGTCAAAAAAGCGAAATATGCCCTCATTCGACGATAGGCTATGTGATTCACGCCATGATTTGGCCATTGACCTGCCCCCCGTTTATGTACCAGTTGGCAGTAGAGTCTTTGGGTAATATAGCGGTGTCGGTTAGGGGCGACAAGAGGCTGGCGGCGTGACCGCCACGAGTCTGACGCCGACAGCCTCTTGCCGCTGCACAAACTGCACAGGCGTCAGGTAATTCAGGCTGCTGTGCGGGCGCACGTGATTGTAATCATGCAGCCATTCCGCAGCCAGTTGTTGCGCCTCTGCCAAAGTCGTGAACCAATGTTCATTCAAAAACTCATCGCGGATTTTGCCATTCATGCTTTCGGTGAATCCGTTTTCTTGGGGCTTGCCCGGTGTGATGTAATGCCATTCAATGTTGCGTTCCTGCGCCCATTGCAAAACAACGCGGCTGGTTAGCTCGGTACCGTTGTCGCTAACAATCACTTTGGGACACCCACGTAATCGTACCAGACGATCAAGCTCGCGCACAACGCGCAGACCCGGCAATGATGTGTCAACGGTCAGGTTCAATCCCTCACGCGAACATTGATCCATGACACCAAGCAGCCGAAGCTTACGTCCACACACAAGCGCATCCGATACAAAATCCAGGCTCCATATCTGGTTAATGCTATCTGGACGCGGCAACGGAACACGCGTGCCAATCGCGCGTTTGCGGCCTTTTCTGCGCCTCACGGCAAGACCCGCTTCGCGATACACCCGCAGAATACGTTTGATGTTGCACACAACACCTTCGCGCCGCGCCATGATTGCTAATCGTCGATAACCAAATCGCCGTCGCTCTGATGCCAATCGTATCAGGCATTCGCGCAACTCACCATCATTCTTCTGGCTTTGATACCGCTGGCTGCTTCGCTTCTGCTTGACCACCGTACAGGCCCGACGCTCCGAAAGACCGTGACGCGTCATCGCTCGCGTCACGGCTTCCTTCCGCTGTGCGGGCCTTACCAGTTTTTTGAGAGCAGATCCTGCAACACAACTTTGTCCAGGCTTAAATCCGCCACGAGCCGTTTCAGCTTCGCGTTCTCCGTCTCCAGTGCCTTCAGCTTCTTTGCATCCGATACTTCCATCCCGCCATACTTTGCTTTCCACTTGTACAGCGTTGCGTCAGACACTCCGTGCTTCCGGCATATCTCTGCCACCTTCGCTCCGGCGGCATGCTCCTTCAAAACCTGTATGATCTGTTCTTCGGTAAATCGCTTCTTCATCGTCTGCTCCTTTGTGAACGTTTATAGAACAGACTCTACGTTCCTGTGGATCAGAAAACGGGGGGCAGGTCACCATCAGCATAGCCTAAAGCCGTAACGTTGTTAAGATAAGGGCCTTCATGATCACTGCTGTTCGCGCTGGTTTTCAAAACCAACTCCGTCTTTTTCTTGTCCTGATAGCTGGTCACCACGTTCCGTTGATTGCACGGGGCGTGATTGTCCTTGCCATATATTATGTTTTAGGCCCTATAGATCTTATTCCCAACAGCGTTCCGGTCTTTGGCTATGCTGACGATGTGGCGGTCATTTGGCTGAGCTGGTTTATTACGGGTCGCCTTATCCCTGCCGAATTCTATCACACACATTCTTCGAGATTGGAGCCCGCATTATGGTCGGTCAATGCCATCACGGATGAGGTTTGGGTTCTTGCCGATGATCGGGTCGGGCATACCAATCAAAGTCTAGGGGTTGCCGAGAAAATTGGTTGTCCGGTGAAGATAAAGAACGTGCGTTATACGAATCTCATTCGGTTGCCTAACTTCATGCGTGAAACGTCATTAATGGGGTTTGATGCGGAATCCGTTCAGCGCATTCATGGGCCGTGGCCGAAACTCGTGATCGGAACGGGCCGTCGCATGTCGCCTGCTTTGCGCTTTATCAAGATGGCGAGCGGTGGCCAGACAAAAATCATCCAGATATTGAACCCCGAAGCGGGATACAAGGATTTCGATCTTATTGTTATTCCCAATCACGATTATAAGTTCAAACAAGCCTCCAATGTTTTGAGGGCGACCGGCGCGCTTAATCGTGTCACTCTTCCCAAACTGAAGAAAGAGGCTGAGGAATGGCAACAAGCAGTGGCTCACCTGCCGCAGCCGTGGGTTGCGGTACTTATCGGCGGGGACACGCGGTTTTTCAATTTTACCGAAACAATGGCGGCCGAGCTTGGGCGGTTGGCCTCCAAGGCCGCACATGATTTAGGCGGCTCATTGCTGATTACAACAAGCCGGCGGACAAATCCGAAAATAGCCGATGCGTTTCTTGCCAATGTCAATGTCCCGGCCTATGTCCACCGCTGGGCATCGGCAACAGCCAATCCTTTCTTTGGTTTTCTGGGTTTAGCCGATTACATCGTTGTCACGGGCGATTCCATGTCGATGTGCTCGGAAGCATGCGCTTCGGAAAAGCCGGTCTATGTCTATGCCCCGTCCGGCATGCTCTCCGCTAAATTTGAACGCCTGCATAAAGAATTATATGATAAATCGCTTGTTCGGCCCTTTGATGGGCATCTGCAAAAGGGCTGGGAAGCCTCGACGGTTAATCCGACAGACCAGATTGCCGAGATGGCTGCAAATCTGTTGAAAATATAGTGACATCTCGAATTATTATGGTTTTGCCGCCTTATGTTCTTTCCGGGCGGCCGTCCAGACTTCGCGCGCAGCGTCGGCGTTCATGACGGCTATCCCAAGCCCCACGATGAGATCAGGCCATGCCGATGGCCATATATAGGCCGTAACCAGACCAGCTGCGATAATTGCAATGTTAGCAAGCGTGTCGTTGCGCGCCGACAGAAAAGCCGCGCGCGTAAGGCTGCCGCCTTCATGACGGTAGCGAACCAGCATCAATGCGCAGGAGAAATTGACAGCCAAGGCACCTGCGCCAGTGAGGGACAACAGCACAGGAGATGGCGCTACAGGCAGCATAAATTTATGCCATGCCGTCCAGAGCGTGGCCAGACCGGGAACAAGAAGAATGCCCGCCAACACATGACCTATCCTCGCGCGGTTGCGGGCGCTCCGTCCCAACGCCATTAAAATCAAAAGATTGAGGGACGTGTCCTCAAGGAAGTCGATGGAGTCCGCAAACAAGGACACCGATCCGATTGTAAGCGCGACGGCAAACTCGATACCGAAATAAGCCAGGTTCAAGGCAGCCACGATTTTAACAATTCGGCGCAAGCGCATCGTTATTTTCATGCGATGGTCAATTTCGGGACAGTCAAGCGTGTAACTGCATTAAAAGAAAAGACTTACCTTGGCTTCTGGTAACAGTCTAATCCTTCAGGTTTTTGATGACAATCCGGAATAAACTTATACGTCCTTATCAGCAATCACCACACCGCCCCATTTGAACCGGAGGGCAAGGGACGCTGCCGTAGGAACAAAACACGCAACAGTCGCCGGATTTTGGCTTCAGCGTTGTTTTACATTTTTTGCACTCATAGAAAAACTGACAGGCATCGGTCGGCATAGTCTCCGTCGCCTGATGGCCGCATTGCGAGCATGTTATAGTCGACTTTAGAATCATACCCTTACGACCCCTTTCTTATTGTCGATGGATATCCCGCTTTTTCTGTCGCTTCCGTCAGTTGGTTGGTCGATATTTTGCTGTCGTCATATTCGATCGTCGCGGTGCGATTGGGAAAATCGACCGAGACTTTCTTGACGCCGGTTAAACCGTCAAGCGACCTCATGATCGTGACGGGGCAAAGCGGACAGGTCATTGTCGGAACATCAAGTGTGACGGTTCTCGGATCGGCAAACGCCGCGCTCGACATCAGGCAAAACACTAAAGCAAGGATAGAGATTTTTATTTTCATCAGTTTCTCCTAATAAAAGAGTGGCCCAAGCCATGGAAACGCCAACAGGCCGAGCAGCGGAAGTATCACCACCCAAAAAAGGAAGCGCTGACGGCGTAAGATCCTAGGATCAGAGCATGGCTTGCCCATCTCGCAGACCGGGGGCGCGAGATAGAGCTTATGGAATGCCAGGCCAAGAAAAAACAAAGTCATCACGACAAGAAGCGGACGAACAGGCTCCAGCTTTGTCAGATGCGCAACCCAAGCACCGCCGAGGCCAAGGCTCAAAAGCGCCAAGGGGGCAACGCAACACAAACTTGCGCCGATCCCCGCAAGAACGCTTGCTATGATGGCTTGGCCTTGTTTCATATCAGAACCAGTGGAATATGAAATGGCCAGCGGCTCCTACGGCAATCATCATCATGACCACCATTATCTTTTCATGAATGCACATGCCCTTGGCGGCACAGCATTTGTCCGACATTTTGCACATCATCGACATAGTAACCTCCTGATTTGGTTGTTTTCTTATGGTCGCAACGACCTTTCTGTGGAGTTATTCGCAGGTTCTGGCCAGTTGGTTACATGGTTCAATGGCGAAAAAACCCTCGCTAATCCATTGAGACACCCATCCCATAACCTGAACCATAAAATCTTCTTCAGCCCCGCCGCCGGCCTCGAAACTCGCTTCGATGGCGGCATTGAGGCTTTTGCCTGGGGCAATCCGCATCAGAAGTTCATATTCGCCTTTATCCAGAAGCCGCCGTTTGACCTCGCGGTTATGGCGATAGACGTAAAGGTAGGTGTCATTTGGCAAAATGGTCGTCGGTGTTTTGCCTTGCTTGAAAGACCGCATGTAGCTTTCGACATCATGGGTGAAAGTCAGCAAGCGGCCGGCCGGACGCAGAGTAAAGACTTTTCTGTCGAGTTCGTTGGGGTTTAGTACGGCCAGATCGCAAGCTCCTAAAGGCATACTTCCCGGAAGCATGAAGATTTCGGCAATCACGCCTTCAAGTTCGGCCAAATCGCGTACCTCGACCGATACATTGCCCTGTTTAAGATAGCGCCAAAAGCCGAACGGATAGAAATCGAGATTATAAGAGCGTGAAGGCGTCGCCTCGGCATAGGCTTCGACCAATTCCTCCATTTTCTTCTGGCCAAGATAGGCAGCAAGGCATGGATAATCCGCTTGGACAGCCTTGCAGAGGCGGAGAAGATAGCCGTCTATGTAGATGTTTAATTGTTCCTGCGATGACAGGTGCGGTTTCGCCTTGACCAAAGGCATGGCGATCTGCGGATCGCCTTCGATGATGCTGCCTTGCAGCTTTTCAAGCGCGACGTTGTAGGGCATGGCTTTCCTCGCTTGGCAAATAATTTTTAGCTTTGTTCATCTCGGCCAAAAGAACATCAAAAACCGGGATGTTGTCATCCCATTCAATCATAGTGCTGTGGAAGCCCTTGCGGGCAACCGTATAGGTGTACAAATCCCAGACCGTATCGGTCACATGATCGTCATGCGTGTCGATGATGTGGGTGCCTTTGTTAAGATGTCCAGCCAAATGGATTTGCGCGATGGCTTCGGTTGGCACTGTGTCGATGTAGAGCGTTGGATCAAAGCCATGATTGAAGCTGCTGACATAGATATTGTTTACGTCCAGCAACACGCCGCAGCCGGTCGTCTTCACGACCTCGCGCAGAAATTCCCATTCGGGGATATCCGACTCCTTGAACTCAAGGTAAGTTGACGGATTCTCAATTACCAGCTTGCGGTTAAGCCTGTCTTGCGCTTCATGAACACGGTTAACGACATGCTTCAAGGCTCTGCCGGTATAGGGTAATGGCAAAAGGTCGTGGGTGTTATGGCCTCCCATGCCTGTAAAACATAGATGATCGGAAACCCAAGCGGGTTGCAGAAAATCAATCAGTTTGTTGAGCTTGCGGAAATACTCGTCATTAAAGTGGTCGGTGCCGCCAATCGACATGGAAACGCCGTGCATGACGATGGGGT
Organism: Alphaproteobacteria bacterium; assembly: GCA_028866275.1. GTDB lineage: Bacteria > Pseudomonadota > Alphaproteobacteria > UBA9219 > UBA9219 > CAIXLI01. The sequence continues at coordinate 17,502 of JAGWIK010000013.1, read as the reverse complement.
AATCGCGGCGAAGGTCGGCCAGATATTCCCAATAGCCTTCATGGGCATCGATATAGTTTTCGGAGATGATTTCAAAAAAGCCGACATCGGGCTTCTCGCGCAGGATCTGTTCGTAATGCGGCGCGCGCAAACCGAGACCATAACCGAGATCGGGATAGAAATTACTCATATTTACCTTCCAGAAAGAAGGGATATGGCCTTATCAAGGCCATATCCCGTTCCATGAACTTACTTGCCCGGTGTGAGCGAACCGCCCATATCCTTGCACTGACCAGCATCAACGACCTTGAAATCGCCCGGATCATTGTCGCGCGTGGCTTGGCCTTGACAGGAATGCGAACCCGACATGGATTTACAGTCGTTCTTGCCCGCCTTGGCGATGCCGTAGCACTTTTCCTTGCCAGCCATCATGGCGTTATCGGCATGTGCTTGAGAAGCAGCGCCGGTGGCGAGGATGCCGACTAAAGCCGCGCAAAGAGCGGCCTTGCCGATGGTCTTTTTGCCGCAGCCGTTCTTTTCAGCCGTGGCCATACTGTAGTGTTTGCTCATGGAGTTCTCCTGTCTGAGAGCGTTTGAGGATCACAGGCGATTGCCTGTGCCGGGTTATTCGCTTCAAAGAAAAATCTGGTTACATGTCTTCATAAAAAATAAACTTACGGCTCTTGAGGCAAGGCAATTTGATTGTCGCGCAGCCTTTTGGCCTTGATTTTCTTGTAAACACCCATGCCCAACAATACAGGGGTGGTCACGGCACAGACGGGACAAACGAAAGACAAAGTTGCCGCTGTGGTCGCCATATAAGCACTCAAACCCAATCCAGCGCCAAGAAAGGCGTTGGCTTGCCGGTTGCATTCTTCACTTTCAGCTTTCGTGTTGTCTGCCGGTTCTAACATGGCGCTGCCTCTATTTGAAAAAATGAGAGGCTATAAGCCCTAGAACCAGCAAGATCATTGCCAGTTTCGTGACGATGCAGGGCGAACAGGAATGAATGCCGCAAGCGCTGGTCTTGCAGGATTTGCCTTCTTCGGCGGGTTTTTCAGATGTTGGTGTCATAACCGGCTCCTTTAAGTATGGATTACATAAAGAAGTTCGGTCGCGGCAGCGCTTTGGTTACATATCACCAGGACAAAAATTTCTTACCCAGAAGAACGCCGATACCGGCGAGCATAAGGCTCGGCATGACATGCCATTGCAGTAGGTGCAGGACGGAATCATTTGGCTCGATAAATTTAAGCATAAACATGCCGATGCTGGCCGCCGCCAACAAGGAAACTGCCCCGGCCCACTTGGGATGTGTGGTGGCTTGGCGGCGCAGAATATGAAACATCCAGAATCCCGGCAGGACGGCAAACACGGAAATGCACATGGCGCAGTCGATGCCGTGCACTTTGTCCGGCGGCGGCACGACGGTGCTTTCGGGATAAAGCAACCGATACACACAGAAAGCCATAAAAACAGCCAGCGGCACCAGCGGCAGATAAACGATGTTCGGCTTCTGCCGCAAATCGGGGTAACAGAGAAAAACAGCAACAATAGCCGTAGTCACAGTGAGCAGAAAAAGGCTCAAAACCTCACCAATAAAGACGGGCGAAGTCATTTGTGTCGCCAAATCGGGGCGCATGGTCATGAAAGCTGCCATCACGCCCGTAGCTATAACCGTTACGCCGAACCATTGCAGAAAAAGGCCGAGCGGCTTCGACGACGCCTGCATAGGCACCGGAGCTTTAACAAGATTCTCTATGGTCTGCTCGATCTTTGACATAACTACTCTTTCAACCGCTTACGAAACGCCTTGTACCCTCGATGCGCTGCCACTTTGACGGCAGATACCGTCATGTTAAGCAGCCCCGCAACTTCCTGAACACTTTTATCCTGCCGATACATCAAATCCAATATTTCCTGCTGCTTTTGCGGCAAGGTCGGCATAATCCTTCTTATATCTTCGGATGTATCTAGGTCTTTGGTTACATCAGTCGGTAAAATATCCTTCATGTCGTCAATATCGACCGTCCGGTCAAGGGCTTGGCCGTAGTGCTTGCGCCAGTAATCGCTGAGCCGGTAACGAGCGATGGCCATGACCCACGGCATCAGCGGCCTTGTCGGCTCATAGGTGTGCCGCGCCTTGTGAACCGACAGGAGGATTTCTTGCACTACATCGTCTCGATCCTTGGGCGGCAGTTTCTTACTTAAGGCGGCGAGCAATCGCGAACTTATCGCCTGAAGCACGAGATCATAGGCGCGTTTGTCACCGCCTATGGCCGAGGCCATGAGCTGTTCGAGGGATGCGTTTTCAGAATTATCTGCCATCGCCGTGTAACCGAAAACGCTTTGATAACGAACAACAGATCAACAAAGACACCTACCGAAAAGGACTCCCCATGAAATGCACCTGCATCCCTATGGTTTCCCGTACTTTAGCAATACTGAACGGCTTGGGAAGCCTTCTTCTGCTTCTTGAGCGTTTCTGGATGTCCAAGATTTTCTTTCAATCGGGTTTGTTAAAGGTATCCGATTGGGGCAATACGCTTTTTCTGTTCGCCAATGAATACAGCGTGCCGCTGCTGTCGCCCAAGTTGGCAGCCTATGCCGCCACCGCCGTCGAGCTTTCCTGCCCGATTCTCTTGATCATCGGCCTTGGTAGTCGTTTGGCGGCCATACCGATGATTGTCATGACCGGCGTGATCGAGTTCACCTACACCGACAATCCTCAGCACTTTTTCTGGGCGATGGTGCTTGCTACGATCCTGTGCTTCGGGCCGGGGAAGATTTCTTTGGATCATTTGATCTGGAAGAAGTTTAGTTTTGGTTCAGCACATGGAACATCTCCATCCTTGCAGGTCTAATGGTTGAGGTGAACGCGCTGGGCTTCAAGAATGCCGATGCCGAGGCACAAAAAGGCTGAAGCCAAGGTAAAGCCGCCCAGCACATCGGACAACCAATGCATTTCGAGATAGAGGCGACTGACACCAATCATTCCGGCTAACCCGATACCCGCGATGGTAACAAGCACGGCATGTTTGCGGTTGTGAACTTGCCGTGAAATTAAATAAGCACAAAAACCATACACAAATAATGACATAGCCGCATGACCACTCGGAAACGCTGCTGAGTGCTCGACGATGGAAGGAAAATCGGGCACGGGCCGTTCACGGTGAGTGAGTAGTTTGACTATGTAAACGCCTAGGGAAGACAGGGCTACACCTACTGCAAAAACGCCGCCTTCCCAATAACGGTGCCGGTAAAACAGATAGGCACTGGTCAGCAGCGTCACGATTCCTAGAAACTTGGGGCTTCCGAGCAAAGTGAGTATAATGAATATGATCTGGTCATGTCGTTCTTGATCCTGACGCATCCAGTTGCTGATATAGGCGTCAAGAGGAAGCAGTTTCTTCTCGATCCATATTTCATCGATCACCTCCCGAAACATCAAACCGAACAGAAAACAAGCGAACAAAGCAAGCATCAAAATAACTTGCGGGTTTGACAAGGTTTCTTTGCTTGTCAGTTTCGTCAGGATCGTTTTGATGCCGCTTTTCATGGCCGGAACATGTTCCATACGAACAAGCCAAAGATAACCAGCGCCGTAATGCTGAGGACAAGGATGGCTCCGGCCATAATATCTTTGATCACCTTAATGGCGTCATGTTGATCGGGGTGCAGGTGGTCAATGAGTTTTTCCAACGCGGTGTTGAACAGTTCGGCGGCCAAAACTAGCCCACTTATTATCAACAAAAGTGACGACCAGATCAGCGTTGGTTGGATAACTATCAACAAGAGCAATACAAATAAAGCTGCCGCAACCTGAGCGCGGAAGCTGTTTTCTGTTGCCCAAGCGGTCTTAAGGCCGGAACAGGCGAAGCCGACACGGTTAAGGAAAGGATGGTTTTTCATCAGAAAGCACCAGTAGCATGGTTAAAAGCTTGCCATTCAAAGCTTTTCAGTTTTCATTGTATTATTCCAGAACTGGTTGAGACAATAAATGATGAACAACTACCGAATTGCGCCTGTACTGGCGAGTATGCTGCTACTGGCAGGATGCGCCTCATCTTCCAATCCTCTTGTTGAAACCGAATGGCATTTTAATCAACTCAATCTGGCGGCATTTTATTATCATCCTGATCTTGACGTTGCGCACCGATAGAAAGGCTGCGCGCGTAAGACTGCTGCCTTCATGATGGTAGCGAATCAGCATCAATGCGCAGGAGAAATTAACGGCTAAAGCACCCGCGTCGGTGAGGGACAACAGTGTCCTCAAGGAAGTCGATGGAGTCCGCAAACAAGGACACCGACCCGATTGCCAGCGCAACGGCAAACTCGATGCCGAAATAGGCCAGGTTCAAGGCAGCCACGATTTTAACAATTCGGCGCAAGTTCATCGTCAATTCCATAAGGTAAAACAGTTAGCAGTGTGCCAACAGCGGCTATTTTACTGTTCCGAAATCGCTCCAAATTTTCCAAACCGTAGCGCAAGCGTGGGCAGCACAAACAGGTTGAGAACTGTAGAAGTAACGAGGCCGCCCAATATCACAATTGCCATCGGGCCTTCGATTTCCTTGCCGGGATTGCCGCTGCCCAAGGCCAAGGGCAGCAAGCCAAGCGCAGTAACCAAGGCCGTCATGCTAATGGGTAGCAACCGCTCGGACGCGCCTCGCAGCGCGGTGGCAAGGTTCCATGGCTGGTTTTCCTTGGTAACCAGATGTTCAAAATGGGCGATCATCATCACGGAATTGCGCAGGCTAATACCAAACAGCGTCACGAAGCCGACCAGCGCGCCGAGAGACAGTATGCCGCCGCTCGCCACGACGGCAAGCACGCCGCCCACTAAAGCAAAGGGCATATTGGCCAGCACGAGCAGCAAATTATTCCGGTTGCCCATGACGACGGAAAGCAGCGCCACGATAGCGAAGCCGGTTATTAAGCTGTGCAAAAGCAAATCCATGCGCGATTTTGCCTGCGCCGCGGCCGTGCCTTCGAATACCGTATAAACCCCGGTGGGCATTTTCACCTTCTCGGCTATCTGGTTTTCGGCTTGGGCGATAAATGCCTCCTCATTTTTACCCCTGACATCAAAAGTTATGGTTTGCACGCGCCGCCCGCCATCATGCAGCACGGCATAACGCCCGGATGTTTGGGCTATATCAGCTAGCTGTTCCAATTTGACATAGGAACCTGAAGGGCTGCGCAAAGGGAGATCCTTAATTTCGGTTACGCTCTGCCGGATGGAGGGAGCAAGAATAACGGTAACATCCGTTACGATATTTCCTTCATAGACTTGGGCGACCGTTTCTCCTTGATAAGCGATACGCACGGCGTTCAATACGTCGGCGGCATCAAACCCCCAATACTGCAAATCCTTTTGGCGTAATTTGATGGACATTTCCGGCGTGCCGGGCGGCGATTGCAACTGCACATTGGCGGCATTCGGCATCGAGCTAACAATGCCCATGATCTCGCCTGCCGTTTTATCCAGCACATCGAGGTCTGTTCCATAAATATTGAGCGCCACACCCGCCGTGTAGCCGGAAATGGTTTCCTCCACGCGTTCGGTAAGAAAGGTCTTAACCGAAAAATGCAGGCCCGGAAAAGCTGCTAACGTTTTACGAATCTGAAATTGGGCTGTTTCCATTTCTTCGCCGGAGAGCGGCTTCAGATCAACGTTAAATTCGCTATAATTTGTGCCCCATGTATCATCCCCTTGTTCCGCGCGCCCCGCCTGCTGAGTGACGGAACGTATGAAAGGTATGTGAAGCAGTTCCTTGCTGATTTGATTGCCGACACGCATGGATTCTTCAAGCGAAGTGCCTGGAATGGCTGACATGTGAATGATGAAGTGTCCTTCATGCAGTTCAGGAATAAACTGGTTGCTCAGAAATGGAAGCGCAGCAAGGCTGCCAACCGTAAGCATTGCGATTGTGAGTAACAAAAATCTGGGCGCACGCTCGATGCGTTGCAGCCTATGGCGATAGGCAGCTTTGAGCCAATGGACAAAACGCGGCTCATGATCGCCGACATCTTTATCACGCAGCAGCACCATGCATAAGGCAGGCGTAACCATAAGAGCCACCAAGAGGGACATGAGAATGGCGATGCTATGGGCGATCCCAAGAGGCGCGAACAGCCTGCCGCCCAAACCGCTCATGGTCAGAACCGGCACAAAGACCAGAACGATGGCAACGGTTGCAAACACCACGGGTTTGCGAACTTCGACCGAGGCATCGAGGATAACCGGAAAGCGCAAGCGTGGTGCGTCACTGTTTCTGTTCTCGCGCAAACGACGCAAGACGTTTTCCACGCCGATGACGGCATCATCCACGACACCGCCAATAGCGATTGCCAATCCTCCAAGCGTCATGGTGTTGAGGCTGTAACCGCAATATTGAAGGATTGCTATAGCTGTCAACAATGACAAGGGAATCGCGGTTGCCGAGATAAGCGCCGTGCGGAAGTTATTCAGAAAAACGAACAATACCAAAACGACCAATCCTGCGCCGAGAATAAGTGCGGATTTGAGGCTGCCGATAGCGGTTTCCACAAAATTAGCCGGACGAAAAGTGGCTGCGGATAAAATAACGCCTTGCGACTCTAAAGCCGGTTTCAGTTCATCAATCGCCCGCTCGACATTCTCGGTGACCTCTAATGTGTTGGCGCCGTATTGTGACGACACAAAGATAACTACGCCATTTTTGCCCATGACCGACGCCAGGCCCGCGAGCGGTTCCGGCGCGTCCTCTACCTTGGCTATGTCGCCGAATGTAATGTTAAGATCGACGGCTTCATTGCTGCCACGGATCAGGACAGTCTTTGCCAATTGCTCCGGCGTGATGGCTTGTCCATCCGTTTGCAGCGTAATGCGCTGGTTCGGCGTATCGACAAAACCGGCGCCCAACACGCCTGTGGCTTTTTGCGCCGCGGCAACGACATCGTCGAAAGCAAGGTTATAGCGGCGCAACTTCTCAGGCAGCAGCTGGATTTGCAATTGGCGCACTTCACCGCCAAAAACCGTGACTTTAGCAACGTCTTGTACAGCCAGTAGCCGTTGTCTCACGACCCAATCGGCTTGTCGGCGCAGTGCCATTGGCGAAAGCGTTTCGGACGTCAGCCCAAAACCCAGTATTGTGCTGGTCGAAGACGTAAGCGGTGCCATCAGCGGCACTTTAACGCCCTGCGGCAATTGACCGGAGAGCGCGGTTAAGCGTTCGGCCACGGCTTGCCGATCACGATAAATATCGGTGCCCGTTTCAAAAGTGACCTTTATGGCAGACAAGCCCTGAATAGAAGAAGAGCGCAGTGAATCAATATCTGTGACGCCATTGACCGCGTTTTCAATGGGCTGGGTAACGAGGGTTTCCACCTGTTCGGGGGAAAGTCCCGGCGCCTCGGTCTGGATGACAACTTGCGGCGGCGCAAATTCGGGAAACACGTCGTATTGCGCGTTGGTCAAGGCATAACCGCTGTAGATAAGCACAGCCGCGAAGAGCGCGAGTACGACGCCCCGAAATTGCAATGAAAAATGAACGATCCGGGTCAGCATTTAATTTTAATCCTCATCGCCTTGCTGAATGTCATTACCGAGTTCGGTGGAAAGCAAAAGTTGAGCGCCCACGGCGACGATGGTGCTTCCTTCCTGAAGGCCTGAGATTTCGTAAAAATTATCGAGGGTTTTGCTGATAATGGTGACGGGTTGACGGCTAAAATTGTAATTTTCCTTGCGCACATACACCCATGCTTTTTCGTCGTACCAAATCACGGCGGAAAGCGGGATTTGTATCCCGCCGCTCTTTGGCAATTGCAGCGTGGTCATACCGGCTTTGGTAAAAGTTTCCTGATTGAGAGTGATAACACCGTTTTCAATTTTAGCGGGGCTTTCAATCGGGCTTTCACGTTCGGCTTCCAAGGCGGCGTCCTTTCGGCTTTCCACTACGCCCCAAATCACCAATCCGGCCAAACTTACGAAAAGCAAAAAGACAATTATCCGTTTCATGGCTTTTTCCTTATCACCGGCTGCTCCGTCAAACCTGCATCAGGCGGCGTGCCGGATAGTACATATTCCGAAGCGGCTTCAATCTCGGCGCGCGCCTTAATCACTTGGATATGCGCCTCGTGAAACGCCAGTTTTGCTGCGCTTGTTTCGGTTTGGGCAAGCAAGAGCGGAATTTTGGCGACCTCGCCTTGTCCCAGATGTGCGGCGAGGTTTTTCTGTGTCGCTGTTTGCGCGGCCAAGAGCCGGTCGGCGGTTGTCTGTTTATCAAGCGCGGCCTTGTAATGTGTGACGGCCAAATCGATATCGCCTATGACTTTCGCTTGAAGGGCGTTAAATTTTTCGGCGGCTTCCTTGCGTCTTGCTTCGGCTTCGGCAATAGCGCCTTCGTTGTTGTTGAAAACAGGAAGCGTGATCGAGAATCCCAAGATGTACTTGTCGCCCGCCGGATTCCATTCATAGCCGGGGCCGAGATTGATATCAGGTATTTGCTTCGCAATCTCAATTTGCAAAGCAGAGTGGGCGGCTATGTAATCCGCCAAGGCTGCTGCGAGTTGAGAATGATGTTTCAGCGACTGCTCTTTGAAATCAGGCGGCAAGAGTAAGTTTTTTGCCTCTGTCAAGCCAGACCAGTCCAATCGAATGCTCTCGACAGCTTCCAAAGGAATGCCGATAGCAGAGGCAAGGGCGGCGTGCGCTTCGGCTTGCTGTGTTTCCGCGTCCTTCAGGGCTAACAAAGTCTGCCGGTAGGCAATCTGCTGTTGGCTTTCACTCAAGCCAAAACCTTGCCCGGCTGCATGGCGCTGGTTAAAAATATCGATAACGGCTTTCTGTGCTTCGGTCTGCTGACGAATAAGCTGCATGGATAAATTGGAGGCATAGGCATCGATAAAGGCCTGCTGCAAACGAGCGCGCACATCCCACGCCGTCGTTGCGATCCGCAATTGGGCGGCGTTTGACAGATTTTTTGCGTTTTGCACACGAAGTTCGCGCTTGCCGCCTAATTCAATCGGAATACTCAGATTAAGCGGATAAAGCCAAGGACTGACTCCCGACAAAACATTGTTTTGATCATGTGTCGGCGACAGGCTTACAGAGGGATTGGGTATTTCGTCCGCCGTAATTTCTCCGGCTTTTGTCGTCTGCCACTGCGAACGGGCAACATCCAGATCGGGTTGAAAATACAGAGCCGCCAAATAGAGTTGATCGAATTGCCATTTGTCGGGCGGCCATGAGGTTGAATGGTTCGGCGCCAACCTGTCGATAAAATCTTTTACCTCCGGGTCATCCAGTCGGCGCGACGTGAATTCCTGATAAGACCGAATTTCCTTCTCCGCAGGCGGCGGGTTAGATGTGGCGCATCCCGCAAGAAAAAGCATCAATGCAATACAGGCGGCGGTTTTTTGTCGTGATTTCATTTTCGCCGGGTTCCTTTTTTTGTGATTGCTTTTTTCCGGGAGCGTTGGCTGCGGTTTTCTTCCTGAGCCTCGAAAACCTGTCGAGAAAAAGTCTCCAGCAAAGCAACGCATTTCGACAAGCGTTCCGTAGCTTTTTCGGACAAAGAGGCTTTGTAGAAATCAAGTTTAAGGATTTTATCCAACCACGAACGGAGTTTCTTCAAATCCTCATCGTTTTCCTCAAGCTCGGCGTAGGTGAATTTTCCTGCCGCGCTTTCACGGCTGATTTCGTCAAAAAATCCGTCACAACGTTCAAGAAACTCGTGATAGGCCTCGTTTCTGTCCGCATTGAAGCGCGCGATGACCTTTTCCTCTTGCGCAGGGTCTAATCCGATTGTCTCAAGCAGGACAGCTTCGCCCTGCATGGCGGCAATTTCATTCTCGATAATTCTTAAACGGCGCAAATGATCTTCGGTTTTGGGCAAGAGGCATACGCCGCTTTGCAGGTAAATTGCGCCCATAGCCTTGATTTTCCGCCACAACGCGATGCGCTTCGTGGCGGGTTCGGGCTGAACTTTATAGGTCAGCAATAACCATGTCTGATTCTTTTTCATGCCGCCTTTATAATGTAACGGCTGTTACATCTCAAGTCTAACTAACGCACAATATCACCTAATCGGCGTTTTTCTTTATACCTTTCACTTGAATGCGTAGGTGGACTTCATCACCAATAATCGGGATTAAATGATTCATGCCGAAATCCGAGCGTTTAATTACACCGGACGCTGAAAAGCTGGCCACATAATCATCATTATCCGTGTCATCATCCCTTTCTGCAAAATGTGCATCGAACGCAACTGGTTTAGTAACGCCCAGTAAAGTAAGGTTGCCTGTTATTTTTGCATTATCCTTATCGACGAGTTTTACCGCCGTACTTACGAAACGCATTTGAGGAAACTGCGCCGCGTTGAAGAAATCGGGGCCACGAAGGTCTTCATCCGTTTCCTCATCGGAAGTACGAATGCCTGCGGAATAAAATGTGATGGAAATGGCGTCTTTATCTGGATGCTGAGTGCAAAAGACAAAATCTCCGTCGTAATCGCTGAATTCACCTTTTTCTTGAAAAAAACCAAAGCGGCTGACGGAAAAAAGAATAGAGGAATGGCCCTTATCGAACGCATAACGCTCATCCGCCAGTACGGATTTTTCAGATAATCCAAATAAGCCTGTTGAAAGCAAACAAAAAAGAATGGCATTCCGGAACATGCCACCTGCCGGGTGAAATCCACGGGTTTTTGTCAGTTTGTCCATTGTCAATTTACTGATAGCTGTTGTTACATCTCAAGCCTAACAGTAACACAGTATTTATGAACGGTCTTGCCTTCGAAATGCCCCGTGAGCACACGCTGCATGAGTCTAATTATCGCTTCTGATTATGCTCGTTCGCCAAGGCGACAAGAAAATCGGCGATAGCGACATGGTTGATGCTTTTGATGACGGCGATAATTTCCCACTCGCCGGTAATCTCGATATATGCCTCAATTTCGGAATGATCCGGGTGGTGTTGCACTTCCCAGGGATGGATGGAATGTGTTCGCCGCTTAAGGATACTGTTGATCGGCAGCGATTCTATTTTAAGTTTTGCTTTTGCCATCGCCCTTACCCCATGAAGTCAGATCATTGATTGCGATCAAAAAGTGAGCGGCGTTCCAATTATCAGCCACCTCGGTCGGCGTAAATCCTTGCGCGTTCAAATCTTGCGGCATGCAGCCGCCATTTTTTTCTCTCAGTTTAATAATCGCATTCGCCATCTTGCCGGCGACCTCAAATTTCAGGGCCTCATTTTCCGAAATCAGGTCGATGACGACCAGATTGGGCGCGGCTCCCTGTACCATGTGCTTTACCGCTGCGATGGCCGAGGGCGTTTTTCTGCAATACGGCAGGCCTCCGCTAAATAACGTGACAGTTCAGTATCCGAGAAATTTGCGTTTTTCAGGTCTTTAAGTTCCCAAGTTCCCTTAATGTAAAGGCATTCAATAATCGTATTGGCAATGCGCTCGGCCACATGAAGTGTTTCCACCTCTAGGTCTTCTTGATGTGAGCGCAATGCGGAAATCATTTTTTGACTCCATCTTCGGCTATTTCGGCCTCGGCCAATTTCAAGATGCCGTCGGCGATCTCGTCTTCGGAGGCGCTTGCATAAAACTTCCGTTGTTCTCTACGAATTTTGCGCTGCTGCAGCCGGTCGTACATGGTCAGCAACGCGCTTCTGCCCGTGGGCAGCCGTGCGGATTCGGTTTTGACCAGATTTTTCTTGTAACGGTCGATGACGTCGTCGACCGAAGCCGGAGCGTGTTCATCAAGAAAGTTTTGGTTCGCCGCTGTCATATTCGCCCCTTTTTTTCTCGTTTTGCCAAATGTCATTATTTTTTCCTTTCCGACAACATGAGTATTTGCGCTTTTAGCGTTATGAGGCTGCGCTTTTTGCCCACAAAAAAACTAGAAGCGCGTTTTGCCAAATTGTCTGCGCTTTCTGCTCACGGTTTTTGCCTCGGAAGTTTCTTTGTTTTCGTCGCCGCCGGTAACGGCTTGGCCTCGTGCCAGCGCGGCAGAAAATAGTTCTGGCATTTATGCATCAGCGATGACTTGTTGAAGATGACGAAGGTGAAATTCGCCTTGTCGTCGTCCAGAAACGCACCGACCCATTGGTTGCCGAAGGCAAAAGACGATATCGGAATGATGGTCGGTTCGTCCGGCAGCGTCCGAATTTCAAAAGACGGCGCGGTAAAGGACGGATTGAGCGTTTCATCAACCAGGCATTTGACGCTGGCTATTTTTTGTATCTCTTCCAGACGTTGAATGTTGGTGAGGCTGGTCGAGCAAGTCGTCTTGGTTAGCATGTCGAGTTCAGCAATCATGCAAATCACGTCGCCGCCGCGATCCTTGACGGTTTTTTGTACATGCTCGAAAAATTCATCGCTGCTTTCAGGCCCGGTAAAATCGTGAAAGTCTTTCGACCGTAACTTGACGCCATAGCCATGCAGAAACTCGACGCCGTGGTCGGAAAGCGTCTGATGTATTTTCCGTATATTGGTGCTGCGTGCCGGAAAATCGCTTTCGATGAGCTGAACGGTGCGGCGTGACACTTTGGAGTTTTCCGCCAAGTTGTCCTGAGACCAGTTTAACAGGCCTCTGGCCCCCCTGATTTGGGATCCGGTTATCATAAGCATGGCGCAGCGACTCCTTAATTTATTGGTAGGTCATTCAAATCGACTAAAAATTTTATGGCGCGGTCATAGTCGCGGCGCTTAAGTTCCTTTACGTCCGTCACCTTAAATTCTGCCGCGAGATGGCAATAAGTGTTCTCCGTATGGTTGCCTTTGGTGAAGGCCAGGTATTCGACCAGCGCGGTAATGGAAACCATCTCGTCCCGCGTTAAAGGCTCGTTACTGTGCAATTGCGCGAAATTCATTTTAAGCCGCCAATCTCAGCGGCATGGCGCACTCGCTATCCATAAGAGCGTTCCATCGCTCCTCAAGCGCCACCGGCATGCGATAACGGATGCCCTCGATCCGCTCGATCTGTTCGACGATGAATAAAGTCCAGCCTTCCCCGTGGCGGCCAACGTAAGTGTCGTAATTCGGCATTTTAATAATCCTTAATAAAATTAACCTTTTTGTTCGACCTATAAACGGTATCTTTCCGTTTAAAAGAAAAAAGCCTTGTTTTTCTTGTTATTGAGCGGCTTTTTTCTATTGGCGTGACAGGACTATAGCCGATGAACGAATGAAAGCAAATCAAAAAGAGAAGGTTATCTTACTAAAATGCGCTATCAACTATCTAATTCGGGTATGAACATACCGATAATAGGTAGCTAAACGAAAAAAGAAATAAAATTAGAAATCATTTTCACACTTTTAACTTCGCATAAAGAGTTGTAGGGTCAGATTACAGGCTCCACAAAGCAAAGAACTTTAACCATGAAATTGACCGGCCCACAGATTGATGCCGCCTTATCTTTGGCGAAGATTACGAGAGAGACCTGCGCCAAAGAGGTTCAGATCTCGAGAAAGACTTTGAACGATATTATCAACGGCCTCGTATATCGAGAAGCGACGATCAACAAGATCCGCGAATATCTCGAAACACACGGCGTCGAATTTATGCCGGGTGAAGGCGTTCGCAGAAAGCCGGTGGCCGTCGACATCCTTACTGGCAGCGAAGGTTTGCAGGCGTTTTTCAACGGCGTTCATGAATATGCCAGCCAACATGGCGGCACGATTGTCATGTTCGGAATTGATGAAACCACTTTTATCAAAACCATTACTCCGGAATTTTCGCAGGATTATCTTAAACGCATGACAGAGGTTTCGCGCAAACGCAACGACCTCAAAGTGCTTTCCATCGTCTGTGAAGGCGATACGAATTTTTGCGCTTCCGATTACAACGAGTATCGCTGGATATCGAAAGACATATTTCAGGCGGTGCCTTTCTATATCTATGGCGAAACGCTGGCAATTATGGATTTCGACACTGCGCCTGGCCCGACGATCATGCTTATCAAGTCGCGCGCTATTACCAATGGCTATCGTAAACAATTCCAGGCGTTCTGGAATATGGCGTCTTCCCCCCCATCTTCGGATAAAAAAGGGGGTAAATCATGATAGCCCTCGATCACGCTGTGCCTTTGAAGGCCGTTAGCAAAATTGTCGCTCCCTCCGATGTGCTGTTCGTCACTGAGGCTTCGTCCTGGGGTAAACTTGGTTATGATTTAGTTGCTGCCGCGCTCCCCTCTGTGGTGCCGGTGATTTGGTCTCCTGGTATGCCAAAACCAGACCTTAGCGGCTGGCACGGCAATTGGATTCTTTCATTCAAAGCTGATCTCATTCTTTCACGCTCCACACTTGAGCGCGCAAAGAAGGGAGCCATTAATTTTCATCCAAGCCCTCCCAAATATAGGGGCCTTGGCGGGTATTGGTGGGCGCTCCGCAATGGCGATAAGTCTTTCGGCGTAACAGCCCATCACATGGACGAACAAATCGATCATGGCGAAATTATTAAAACCGATAGTTTTGCAATCTTGCCGAGAGAAACCGTGGAAAGTCTTAAGGAGAGAGCGGCAATTCATTCGCTTAGGCTTTTGAGAGCGACAGTAGAGGACATTCAAGGCGGACGGCCGTTTGTGTCGTGTGGGACAAAATGGGAGCCGCATCTATATACTTCAAAGGAACTTGCGCAGGCACAGAGCGTTCAAGAAGCGACCGCAAGGAGAGCTTTAGGTACATTAGCGACTATCCATGACGGAATAGTCGTTTTAGGTGAGGCAAAAGCTGAAGCGCCTCGGACAGATCGCACATCGAGACTGGCTTTGGGTTAGTCCGAAAAGCCGATTTTCATTCATTTGTTGACGTTCCCGGACCCCCATCATTCTGTGTGGCGAAACGGTGTAATCGTGCCATCATGGCCGCGCTTAAAATTAAAGCCGACGACTGATAATCCAAAACCTCCATAAAACGCCATTAGATTGCTCTCAATTGACTGGCTAATCCGCGCGAACGGAGCGTTCATACCTTTAGAAAGGAGAACGCTTATGTCCAAATCCAAAGCGAAAAAGAAGGCCGCTAAGGCACCGAAAGCCAAAAGCGCCAAACCGGCCAAACAGAAGAAAGTCGACACAAAGCTGCAGATCGTTATCGATCTGTTAAAGCGCATCGAAGGTGCGACTGCCGCCGATATCATGAAAGCGACGGAATGGCAGAAACATACGGTGCGTGGCTGTATTTCCGGCGCACTTAAGAAGAAACATGGTTACGAAATCGTGTCCGAAAAGCCGAAAGACGGCGATCGCGTTTACAAGATTGTAACCAACAAATAGCGATATACCGCCGACGCGCCGGACGATCATCAAATGATCGTCCGGCGTTTTTCTTTGCAATCTGATTGCTATGATCGTCGTTGCAATTCGCCGCGAAGAGAGCGTTCATGGAGTTATAAAAAGGAGGACGCCATGTCGAAAAGAAATAAAAACCGCAAACAATATAGACCAACCCCCGCCAGCATTCTCGAAACGCTTTTAACGATGTTTACCGATGAGCAGCTTCTCGAAGCCGAGGAAAGATTTAGAGGCTGCATCAAAGACGACCCAAAAGGCTGGCATCCCCAAGACCGCGAATTGATTGCAATCGCCTTTGATAATCAAGCCCAATATCGGGGCGAGGCATGGAGGAGATAATGAAAGAAAACAAACAGGTCATACACAAAGCCATTGCTGCAAACCTCAACGCTTTGAGCCAAAGGCTTTCACAAGCCGCCGCGCTTGCCAAAAAGGCGCATGAAGCTATGGAGGCCGGGCAGCAAAATCAGGCCATAGGTACGGTGCTTGAGTTTGAAAGGTTGCTGCCGGAGGCGCAAGCCCTGTTTAGCGCGGCGCTGGTCTTGCATCGCAATCATCCATAAGGAGACGGCCATGACGGACACCGATCAGATTTTTGAAATGATCGCCAAGGAACATCTCAATATTGAAACGCTAAAAACCCGCAACAGCGACAGCCTCGACTTTCACGATTGCAGCGTATGGGGAATTAAAAAGGCCTTGCAAGCCGCTTATGACTTGGGGCGGCTTTCGAACTTGCCGCAGCACCGCATTGTTAGGGCTGGTAAAGTCGGAACCTGTTATCAGGGAAGCATCGAGGCCAGCTACCAAGACCTTGTCGAGGTTTGGGGGGATCCTGAACCGGGTGACAAATACAAGACTGAGGCCGAATGGGTTATCCGTCCCACCGAAGACGAAACCATCACCATATACAACTATAAAAACAGTCGCTGCTACGCCCACAAATATCCGGTCATAAACGAAGTGCGCGTATGGCATATCGGCGGCCGCGACGTGAGCGCCGTGGACAGGATCGTGAACATGATGGCCGGTCGGGCTAAAATTTTACACAGGGATGACTAGGAGGCACCATGTCGATCGTAATGCGATATCCGGACATTAGCGTCCAGCTCGTCGGCCAGGACGGCAACGCCTTTTTCATTCTGAGTCGCTGCAAGCGAGCGGCACAAAGAGGAGGTTTACCGCCGGAAGAGATCGACGCCTTCATGAAAGAAGCGACAGCCGACGATTACGATCATTTGCTGGCGACCTGTATGCGGTGGTTTGACTGCCATTAATCGTCGGAGTTCATCTTTTCGAGATAAGCTAGGGCGACGTCGGAGCATTTCCAAAGATCGCCGTGCGGATAATCCGCGCTGATATCATAACCGCTGGCCTGAATTTTTTTAACCATTTCGGTTCTTGCGCGGGGAATGGGAAGGCCCAATTTGGTTAAAACCGCCTTACATTGTTTCGTATTCAGGGTGTCTGGAAAATCGGCAACCGTAGCCGGAATTAAAAGGCCAGCTTTGACAAATTTGTCCATTACCTCTTGTACAGGCACTTGATGAAAGACGATCCACCATCCATCGCGCCAGCCAAACGGCTTGAGTTCACCGGCTGTTTCAAAATATGAAAGTAGCTTGATATGTCCCTTGGTCAGACCATTCGGGTCTTTCGGGTCAAGCGGTTGCTGCATTTCTGTAATCCACTCGGTGGGGGTCTGTCCTTTGTGTGGAAACAGAAGTTTTTTAAGTTTTGAAAAAATGATTGGCATTTTCGCGGATTGCAAAAAAATGGAAGGGTCGCTAGAAATATATGGGAATTGGTAGCACCGGACGGATTTGAACCGCCGACCAAGAGATTATGATTCTCCTGCTCTACCGCTGAGCTACGGTGCCGCCTAGAAACGCTAAATTCTACCCTCTATCCCACAAAAATAGCACAAAAACTTCGTAACCCTTTGATATTCGCAGTTCGGGTGGACGTTATGATTCCCCTGCTCTACCGCTGAGCTACGCTGCCAACCGATGCGGAAGCAGTGCTTATATTCAATGAAATCAAGTCTGTCCAGACAGGAAATGCCGATTTTTAGCCATTGGGGATCAAAAACAAGGGTAATTTTTCCGCTATTTTTCCGCTCCCGGCCAAACCATCATCCCGTTAAGACTTTTTTCCGCTCACCTACGAGCTAACCCCGATGTCGATATTGATTGTGATCAAGACAGAGTAGGCATCCAAATCTCGATTCTCAC
>JAGWIK010000053.1 GCA_028866275.1 Alphaproteobacteria bacterium | reverse complement strand
ATTCTGGCGTCGTTTCTATTTTGTTCACATCCAAGCCTACGCTTCAAAACTGATTCCAACCCGACCCGCAGGACACCATCCCGTCCCCGCGTTTCCGCTTCAACCTTTCCCGTCAATTTCATTTGTGGAGTGCAGGTTATGTCTGAAACTATTATCACCGCCGGCACAACCGACAGCAATCTGTCACTGAGCGGCACCACGGTCGACCTGTTCGGCACGCTTGCCCACTCAACGCTTTCTTCCGGAACCCTGGTTATAGAAAATGGCGGCCTCGCAGCAGGAACATTCTCTGGATATACTTGGAACGGAGACACCCTGAACGCCGTTGATGCCTATGTAACGTCCGGCGGGGAGGCTGACGCCCTCGTCATGTATAATGGCACCATTAATGTCGACGCCGGCGGCAAAACAACTGACAGCCTTATGTACTACGGGACAGAGATCATAAGCGGCAACGCAGCTTATTCCATCATAGACAGTGGAAATGAAATTATAGAAAATGGCGGAACGGCAAACAGTGCGGTCATTGGACAGGGGTCAACCCAATATATTTCGTCCGGAGGCATTGCTACTTCTGCGGACATTACAGGCGGCAATCTATCCCGACAGACAGTGGCGGTAGGCGGAACGGCCTACAACGACTATATTTCAAACTATGGCGTAGCATTCATATATGGGACACTTGTCGGTGGCTCTGTCGATTATGGCGTTATTCTTGATGAAGCGGGGGCAACAACAAGCAACATCCAAATTTTAAGCCTGCAAAGAGGGGACCCCAGTGGCGAAGACGTTTTTGGACTCGCGTTGGGTTCAACAATCAGCGGCAATGGGCTTCAGGTCGTTTTTCAAGGCGGAGAAGATTACAAAACAGACATTCTCAATTTGGGCACGGAATACATAAGTGGCGGGTTTTCTACTCTTTCGACCATCAATGGCAGCGGCCTTCTGTACGCATATAACGCCGGCACGGTGGCGTCTCCAACAATATACACAGGCGGTTTAGTGACCATCGCCGCTGGCAGCACCATCGACAATCCCGACATTAATGGTGGCACATTAATTATGGCGTCAGGGGCCGTCCTGGCTGGCGATGTCACCTTTACGGGAAGCGGCGGCATTTTGAATATAGGCGATACGGGGGCATCCGACCCTGTCATTGCCGCGTTTGGTATCAATGACTCGATCATCCTTGCCGGCAGCATTGCGTCTGAAACCATGACACTCGGCGCCGATGGATTGGCAACCATTGGAAACATTTCGTTCGATTTCATCAATGGAGCTGGGATGATTCTCGATGTAACGGGAACGTCTGGCGGCACGACCACGATCACCACGCCGAACGGCGAGACAGCCACCTGCTTTGTCACCGGAACGCGCATCATGACCCCGACCGGCGAAAAGCCCGTCGAACAGCTAAAGCCGGGAGACAAGGTCATCACACCCGAAGGGCCGCAGCCCATCCGATTTATCGGCGACCACGCCTATGACGGGCGATTTATCGCCAATAATTCCAAATTTTTGCCGGTCTGTATTGAACAAGGCGCTTTAGGCGATAATGCCCCCGCGCGTGATTTGTATGTTTCGCCCGGTCATGCGTTGCTGGTCGGCAATATGCTGGTCAAGGCGCGCGACCTGATCAACGGCGTTAACATCAGGCAGATTCCCGAGGTCGACAGCGTTCATTATTACCATATCGGTCTTGCCAGCCACGGGGTTGTGTTGGCCGAAAAGTGCTGGGCGGAAAGCTTCAATAACGTTCCGGATGCCCATGGAACGCCGCTTATCCGGCAATTTCATGCCGTGCGGAGCATATTGACGGGCGATCTGGGCGATATTCAGGCACAAAAACCCTATCGCCGTTATGTCGAGGGCGGGGTCAAAAAATTACAAAAAGAGCGCGAGGCCATTGCGATGCGTGCGCGCGGATTGCTGCGCGGCTTTCTTGAACAAACGCGCATTCTAGAATCCAAAACAGGCAAAGACGGTCATATCGTTGCGCAAAAAGTCGAAATCAACGGATGGGCCCAACGGCTCGATCTGCGCCACGAACACACCCCGGTTATGATCGACATTGCAATTAACGGGGAGAGAAAACGCGCCGTTCTCGCGGATTTATTGCGCGACGATTTAACCACCGCAGGCATCGGTGATGGCTACCACGCGTTCAAGGCGTCGCTTTGGCTGCAAGGGGATGTGGCGGCAAAAGGATATCACATTTCAGCGATTGGCCCCAATGGTCAGCAGTTGGATGCAATCGAGGCCGCGAAACAACAGCCTTTTGTCGACGCGACGCGCGATGTAACGCCTGCCCCGGCATCGGAGTCGGTTCGTCTGGTTGCATAAAAAATGTGACGGGCTTGAATCCATACAGCAACGCCTGTAGAGTCGAGACCATTCGCCCCTGTCTGGAGACCATCATGCGTTTCATTGCGGCCCTTACCCTTTTGGTTTTGATTTCCGACATGCGCCCCGTCCCAGCAGAAGCTGGCAGCCTTAGTTTTGGTGGTTTTTTCTGCCCCATGCGCATGCCGTGCAATCAGGCAGATCCATCTTTTCCATCCATGAGCCAAATTGTGTCGATGGGAAACGCTTGCCTGACAAGAAATATGGGGTCTATCGCGACAAGCAGTTACTTTGACAGCATGACCCAAATCGACGACAGCGGATGTTTGTCGAGCGACGCAGACACGGCATCCTCCGCTAACAACGGCCATGTCGTGGCGCATTGCTGTATTGTACAGGTTCCGTCGTCAGCACAGTGCGCCCTTTACTGTTCGACAAGCGGTTAAGACAGCTGCAGCGCAAGTGGATACACGGCACGCCATGCAGACTCACTTCCGGGCTGCGTCTTTTTTCTCAAGCTGATCGACTCTGTGGCGCAAATCATCATTCTGCCGCTTCAGCTCCTGAACCGAAGCGATCAGGGGCCCAATAAGCCCATCATAATTGACAAACAGGTAACCATTATAACCTTGCACAACCAATTGCGGGTATATCTTCTGAAGATCCTGCGCAATCACCCCCATGCCCTTGTGCCCCGTTTTTTTATAAACAAAGGAAACTGGGTCAACTTTCATCAAATCCGCCAACGCATCGTGAAGGGTGTGAATGCTGGTTTTTAAGCGCGCATCTGACGTCGTTGCAACGGTATAGCTTTCCGTAGTTCCTGCGATCCCCACATCCCCCTGAACTGACAGAGCTGGGTTGCAGACAATTTCACCATGCTTCGTGCTCGGATTGCTGGGATCTGGGGGGGCCTCATAGGAAGAGCCAGTCAAAAGATCAGGCTGCCCCGCTTCGCACCCACCATTAAGGAAAATAAGAGGCGGCGGAGAGGTATTGGCTTGATCCGCAACGGCTGTCGCGCCAGGAGCCGACTGCGTAAGATATATCTGGCCGTTTGAAGCGCCGATGGCAACACCCTCCCCATCAATAAACCCGTTATGCAAATGTATGGACGGGGCCGCCGAACCGGAATAGGTGTCCGTCGCCGAATTATACGGCCCCATGAACAAATCGGTGTTCATCGTATTGTATGTAAATGGCGTATTGCCTGCGACGGTTCCGTTATC
>JAGWIK010000012.1 GCA_028866275.1 Alphaproteobacteria bacterium | reverse complement strand
AACATATCGATATCGCCGTCCAGAACCGCCTGCGACTGGCTGGTTTCGGCCCCCGTGCGGGCGTCCTTGACCATTTGATAGGGTTGCAGCACATAGGAACGGATTTGGTGGCCCCAGCCTATTTCGGATTTCTGCGCCTCGATATCCGCCGCGGCGGATTCGCGTATTTTCAATTCGCGTTCGTATAATTTGGCGCGCAGCATTTCCATCGCCTTGGCGCGATTTTTATGTTGCGACCGTTCCTGCTGGCACGCCACGATGATGCCGGTCGGTATGTGGGTGAAACGCACCGCGCTTTCGGTCTTGTTGACGTGCTGGCCGCCCGCGCCCGACGCGCGATAGACGTCGATTTTCAGGTCTTTGTCCAGAATTTCGATATTCACGTTGTCGTCGACCACCGGCGTCACCGACGCGCTGGCGAAACTGGTATGGCGGCGCGCGTTGGAATCGTACGGGCTGATGCGCACCAAACGGTGCACCCCCGATTCCGTTTTCAGCCAGCCATAGGCGTTATGGCCGGAAATTTGAATCGTCGCCGATTTGATGCCTGCTTCTTCGCCCTGCGACTCGTCGAGCCATTCGACCTTGTACCCGTGCTGTTCGGCCCAGCGCACATACATGCGCATCAGCATTTGCGCCCAGTCCTGCGCTTCGGTGCCGCCCGCCCCGGCATTGACTTCCAGATAGCAGTCGTTGCCGTCGGCTTCGCCCGACAGCAGGCTTTCCAGTTCGCGCTGCGCGGCGACGGCTTTCATGGCCAGAATGGCGTTTTCGGCTTCGGCCACCATGGCGGCGTCGCCTTCGGCTTCGGCCATGCCGATCATTTCGATATTATCGCGCAGGCCGTTTTCCAGTTCGCGATAGCCTTTGATGGCGGTGTCGAGCTGTGTGCGTTCGCGCATGATTTTTTGCGCCCGCGCGGCGTCGTTCCACAAATTGGGGTCTTCGGCCAGCGCGTTCAGTTCGTCGAGGCGGGTAACGGCGACATCATAGTCAAAGATGCCTCCTCAGCAGGTTCATCGATTTTTCGATGGCTGCTATGGCTGATTGGGTTTCGGCGCGCATGAATCATATCCAGATCAAAACAGGCCGCATGCATGCCCGATTTCCGCGTCAAGGGCAAGGATTATAGCAGCGAAAGCTGCCCGGGGACGCGCCCAAGTGACGGGTCGGCACCGGGGCGGGCTGATTTTTTTAACGGCGCGTAGACGGCCTTATAAAAATCGTGCCTTTCATGCGCCGGCATCCCCAACACCGGGCTCAACCTGTCGGCAGGTTCGCCCAGAACCATGAAATGGGCGCGCAACCGCGCAATCGACTGCTGAAGCTCGTCTAAAACGCTCTCGTCAATCGACTTGGCCGCTACGCGCATTATTTCTATGCGTTCATTCAACAGGGTCAGCGGTGTCGGCACGCCCGGGATTTCGGGCCCCGGCAAATGCGGGGCGAGCGCGCGCACGGCAGCGGCAAAATCGATCGGCAGATCGTGCGCGGCGTCATAATTCAATTTGCGCATAACGCCGACGGTGTCGGCCAGCAATTTGCCGAAAACGCCGACGGCGGCGATATGCTCGCGCCGTCCCAGCATAATGTGCGAACGGAACACGACTTGCTCCGTGTCCCTGCACCGCAATTCAAATTGAGGCGTAAGAATTTTCCTGACCCCGCCGCCGGCGCGAGGTTCCTCGGTCACAATCTGGTGATAAACCCATTTGGCCTGCTTGTATTCTTCGCCGGGTTTTTGAGAACGCGCGCGTCTTTCCTGATGCGCCAGAAAAGTCTGGCACTTGGCGTACCATCCCGCCAAATGCACATGCCGGCGTTTATGCCCGTCGATTCCTTCGCAAACTTCGCGAAAATCGGAACGCACATGTTTGAATGCCGGGGCACCCCCGTTTCTTTCCGCATCGAATGTCTTAGTGATGGCCGACATCAAAACGCCGATATCGGCGGCGATTTCCGGCAGGCAGGCGACGGACTGGAAGTCCCATAAAGGCCGCAGCATCACCGCAGCGTTAACGGAGGATATAAGGCGCGGCACTACATAATCGCGAACATCGGGGAAAGATTCGCCGATGGCTTCCCGGCGGCTCTCGCGGCTGGACTGGATCCATTCCCGTTCCGGCGCTATGTGCAGATGAAGGTTTCTCGCCTCTTCGAAATGATTTTTCCAGGGCGCGCCGAAAATATTGCCGCCGGAACTGAAAAAAGGCGGCGGAAACAAACCCGGCGGCAACGCTGTCGTTCCCGGATAAGAGTCTTTTGGTCGAGAATATCTGCCCATACCGCGACGCCCATATTTAATAAAATATAGGGCATTATACACGGCAAAATTAATTTCACGTTGATAAACCGCCAATCAACGCAAAGAACCGAGAAATATTGTTTGTTTACGAGCCATTAAGCGCGTTAATACAACCCGCCCGTGCCCGTGATTGAAGGCTGGGGCGCCGTGGCGGGCGGCGGCATGGCCGGAGCCGTAGCAGGGGTCATGGCGTCGGGGGGGGCGGTATTTTCGCCGCTTCCTCCGCCGGAACCGGCTGTCATGCCGGCAACCGGCGTGGCCACCGCCGGCATGCCCGACGGTATCGTCGCGTTGGCGTCGGTCACGCTGCCGTCCAGCACGGGGCGGACTTCGCCCGGTTTGGGTTCCGTGCCGGGGATAAAGGCTTCCCAAATCGCGTTCTTGTCGGATGGCGGGGCCAGATTTTCGGTTTCGGGGTCGACGCGCACCATGCGCAGCCCCGGCGGTTCGCGGAACGGAATCGGCGCTTTGCCCTTGATTGCCTGCGTGATAAAGGCGCGGAAAATCGGTATGGCGACGCTGGCCCCGGTTTCGTGCTTGCCCAGCGTGCGCGGGTTATCAAACCCGACATAAACGCCGCACACCAGATCAGGCGTGAAGCCGATGAACCACGCGTCCTTGCTGTCGTTGGTCGTGCCCGTTTTGCCTGCCAGCGGAAAGTCGATGTCGCGCAGGCTGCGCCCCGTGCCGCGCTGGACCACGCCTTCCAGAATATGCACCATCTGGTACGCCGTCCGCGGGTCTTCGATCTGTTCGCGGGTGTCGGGAATATCGGGCGGCAATAATTGCGGCGTCCACCCCGCCGATTGGCAGCCGGTGCAATCCCGGTTGTCGGCGCGCCAGATCGTTTTGCCGTCGCGATCCTGCACGCGGTCGATCAGCGTCGGCGTGATTTTCTTGCCGCCGTTGACGATCATTCCATAGGCGGTGACAAGGCGCAAAGGCGTGGTTTCCTTGGCCCCCAGCGCGAAAGACAGATAAGGCGGCATATCGTCGACAATGCCGAATTTCTTGGCATAGGCGATGACGGAGTCCATGCCGATGGCGTTGGCGATGCGCACGGTCATGACATTTTGCGATTTTTCCAAGCCCACGCGCAACGGCGTCGGCCCGAAATCTTCATCATCATAATTTTCCGGATGCCATAACGGCAGGCCCGGCCCTTGCGGCAGGCTGAAGGGCGCATCCATCACCAGACTGGCCGGCGTAAAGCCGTGATCCAGCGCATCCATATAGACGAACGGCTTGAAGGACGACCCCGGTTGGCGCAACGCTTGCGTGGCGCGGTCGAACTGGCTGATTTTATCGCTGAACCCGCCGCTGAGCGCGAAAACGCGGCCCGTATGCGGGTCAAGCGCGACAATCGCGCCTTCGACCACCGGCACTTGCCGCAACGTATAGGCATCCGCCGGATAGGCTTTGCCCTTGGCGTCGGTTTTGACCGCTTCGACCATCACGACGTCGCCCTTTTGCAGCACATCGGCGGGGCTATGTACCGGCGGCCCGAACGTATCGTCGCCTGTCTGGCGGCGCGCCCAGCTTAATTCGCTCCACGGCATAAAGCCGCGCGTGCCGTCGGCGAAGGCGATGTCGGCTTTGTCGCGTTTCAAATCCGTCACCAGGGCGAGTTTCCACGCTTCGCCGCCCGGCGGCGCGACAATATGTTTCAACTTATTCTGCCAGTCGGCAAAACCGTCCAGATGCGCCACCGGCCCGCGCCATCCCTGTTCGCGCCGGTCATAGGCGATAAGCCCGTCGCGCAATGCCTTGGTCGCCGCAGCTTGCAGATACGGGTTCAAACTGGTCTTGACCGCGAGGCCGCCGCCCATCACTTCATCTTCGCCGAATTTGGCGATGAGCTCGCGGCGCACTTCTTCCGAAAAATAATCGGCGGAAACGGAATCGTCATCCTGCGGCGTTTGCGCAACCAATGGATCGGCCTGCGCTTCCACCGCTTGTTCCTGCGTAATATAGCCGTTATCGGCCATGCGTTGAATGACCCAGTTGCGGCGCGCCACCGCGGCGGCGTGGTCGCGCACCGGGTTGTAGTTATTGGGCGCCTTGGGCAACGCCGCCAGATAGGCAGCCTGCGCCACCGTCAATTCATCCAGCGATTTGCCGAAATAATTCAAAGCAGCCGCAGCGACGCCATAGGAATGGTCGCCGAGAAAAATTTCATTCAGGTAAATTTCAAGAATGCGGTCTTTGCTGAGTATCTTTTCCAGCCGCGTCGCAAGGATCGCTTCGCGGATTTTGCGCGCAATCGACACTTCGTTGGTCAGCAGCATGTTTTTGGCAACCTGCTGCGTGATGGTCGACGCGCCCATCGGGTGCCGTCCGCGCCCCAGATTGATGAAGTCGATAAAAGCCGCGCGGATGATGCCGGAAGGATCGACCCCGCCGTGATGATAGAAATCGGCGTCTTCGGCGGACAGGAACGCGCCCTTGACCAGCGTCGGGATGGCGGCGATAGGCACGAACAGCCGTTGCTGTTCCGCCACCACGGCCATCATGCGCCCATCGTCGGCATAGATGCGGCTGAGCGTCGGCGGCTGATAGGTTTTCAGATAGGCGTAGTCGGGCAGGTTCTGGCTGTAATGATCATAAATCTCGATAGCGGCCACGGCGCCGATACCGGCGACGAGCAGCAATAAAGACAGGATGGTGGACAAAAGACGCATGGCAGCCTTGCAAGACAAGAATACGGCTTTTTCTTGTAGCCCGCTTCACGAACGGGGGAAACACCAAAAAATCATTCCGCGGCCAGACGATCGCGGTTTTCGTCCGCGATCGAATCGGCCAATGCGCGGAAAAACGCGTCCATATCGACACGCAACCGGTCGAACAGGTTGTTTTTTTCGCCTGTTTTTTCGTTCAGATAAAGGCGGCGGTTGATTTCGATCTGCAAGGCCTGCGCCCCCTGCCCCGCGCGGCCATAGCGTTGCACGATTTCGCGGCCTTTATACGGATCGTTCAAAACAACGCGATAGCCCATATCCTGTAACAGTTTTTGCGCGCGGCGCGTGAAGGCAGGGTCGCAGCTTGTCCCGTCGCGGTCGCCGAGAATGAAATCGGCGCGGGCCACGCCGTTATCCACACGATCAGGCATCGAATGCGCGTTGACAAGATAACAGAGATCGTGCGCCGCCAGCCGCGCCGCGACCAGACCGCGCAAACAATCATGATAGGGTTGGTAATAAACATCGATACGCCGTTTTATTTCCGCCGCCGGCAACGGCGCTTTGTACAAGACGACGCCGTTGCGGCACAGGCGGCGCACAAGGCCATAGCCCTGCAGCGTCATCGGCGTCGGCGACAAGGGCGCGTCCCACGCGCCGTCGACAATGGAAGGGTCGATATCATCGGCCGCGCGATTAGGGTCGATCATCGCGCGCGGAAATTCCGCCATCAGCACGGCGGCCCCCGCCGTCGCCGCGCCCGCGACAAGTTCGTCGACAAAGGCGTCTTCGGCCTGCCGCAACAATGGCAGAGGGCAGGAAAATTCGAAATCGACGGGGTAGATGCGCCCGCTATGCGGCGAATCGACAACCAGCGGCAACGGCGCGCCGGACGATTCGATCAATGTGTAGGGTTGCATGTTCATTTGCCTGTTATAGCCGACGCAACTTGAAAAAGCACGCCGAACAGGCGCAAGATGCCGTCCCCGCCCTTCCTGTCACAGGAGTTTTGTCATGACCACGCAAGAAAATCCCTTTTCCGGCATCGAAAGCCCGTTTTTCTGGCCTGTCGGCATGGCGTTGGCGATGGAAAAGGAAAGCGTCGGCATCGCCGAGAAAAACCTGAAATTCTTTCGGGAAGTCGTGCAGACGGAAATCGTCAGGCCCAAACCGGAATGGGCGACGGCCAATAAAATTGTTTGTGATCTGCACACCCATACGTTGCGCGATTTCTCCATAACGCCGCGCGCGGATGAAGTGCCGACTTTGGTATTGCCGCCCTATGCCGGACACACCTCCGTCATCGCCGATTTTCATCAAGGACAAAGCCTGATCGAAACTCTTTTAAATAACGGGCTGACAAAAGTTTACGCCACCGATTGGCGCAGCGCCGATATGGCGATGAAAGATTACGACATCGACAATTATCTAGCCGAACTGCATGTCGCGGTCGGTGAAATCGGCGGGCGCGCGAATCTGATCGGCTTGTGTCAGGGCGGGTGGATGGCGTCGCTGTATGCCGCGCGATTCCCGCAACAGGTTACAGCGCTGGTTTGCGCCGGATCGCCGCTGGATACGCAAGCGGGCAATGGCGGCATCCGCGAACTGGCCGACGATTTGCCGATGCATTTTTATGAAAATCTGGTGGCGGCGGGCGGCGGCCTGTTGAAAGGGGCCTTCATGCTCGAAGGTTTCAAAAGCATGCATCCCGAAGAACATATGGTCAAAAAATATGTGACCTTGTACGAAAATATCGACGATCCCGGCTTCGTTCAACGCAACGAAAATTTCGAACGCTGGTACGAATATACCCTCAATTTGCCGGGCCGGTGGTATTTGCAGGCGGTGCAGCAGTTATTCAAGGAAAACCGCTTTGCCAAAGGCGAATTCGTCGCGCTGGGCCGCACCGTCAAACCACAAGGCATCACCTGCCCTTTGTACCTGCTGGCCGGTTCGCGCGACGACATCACGCCTGCGCCCCAGGTATTCAACGCGACACAATTTTTCGGCACGCCGCCGGAAAAAACCGTCCAAACGCTGGCCGAAGGTGGCCATATCGGGCTGTTTATGGGCACGCGCGCGCTTAAGGAAAACTGGCCCGCGATCGCCGCATGGCTGGCGGAAAGAAAAGATTGACAGAAACGTGCGGATTCAGTTACTTCCCCGCTTCCTGTATGCGCTATCTGGAAGGGTGGCCGAGTGGTTAATGGCAGCAGACTGTAAATCTGCCCTCTCACGAGTACGGCGGTTCGAATCCGCCCCCTTCCACCACCGCCCCCATTCTTGAATGGGGGTTTTTTATTGTCCCCGCACCGGACAGGCAGCCCTGCACAGTCATGCAGGCGTCTCTCATGCCCGTTTTATTCTACGGGTTGTGCCGTTTTTTTCACAAGAAAAGGTGGGGTTTTATAGTCTTGGGCGCGCGCTATTCCGCACCCGATACGAGTCAAGAAAAAATAATGAAGAAATTTTAAATTTTCCTCTAGACATCTTTGGGGAGAATCAGTAAGTTCCTTCCTGTCGGCGGTCAAAGCCTGACCGACGAAAGCAGCACTGTTGACACTGCGATAAGCCAAGCGGCCAATTCTGCAAAAAAGCAGATTTACCGCAAGGATTTTTTTTCGCTTGCCAAACGGTGCGATGGGGTCTAAAAGCCCCGTCCGTTCAGAAATGAACGCGTTGTTCTTGGACATTGTAAAAATGATGAGAAGGGATGCGCAGACGGCGATCCGCGGTGGGAACTCGTGCTTTCGGGCATAGGGAACTGGCCGATGATATCCAAAACCTTCTTAGCCAGAAATGGTTAAGCAATGGTATACGGTTTGCCGAAACGCATCCTTGATAGTTACTATGGTACGCATCCGCAAGGATGCGCGTACATGATAACCCTAAATTCAAGGTGTTGCTTCGGCAATACCAAGTAGTTTGAACAAGCTTTAAAGCTGTTCTGAAAAAACTAGATTAAACTTGAGAGTTTGATCATGGCTCAGAACGAACGCTGGCGGCAGGCCTAACACATGCAAGTCGAACGGATGTAGCAATACATTAGTGGCGCACGGGAGAGTAACGCGTGGGAACCTACCTTTTGGTTTGGGATAACGTCGGGAAACTGACGCTAATACCAGATAAGCCCTCCGGGGGAAAGATTTATCGCCGATAGATGGGCCCGCGTTAGATTAGCTAGTTGGTGAGGTAATGGCTCACCAAGGCGACGATCTATAACTGGTCTGAGAGGATGACCAGTCTCACTGGGACTGAGACACGGCCCAGACTCCTACGGGAGGCAGCAGTGGGGAATATTGGACAATGGGGGCAACCCTGATCCAGCCATGCCGCGTGAACGATGAAGGCCTTCGGGTTGTAAAGTTCTTTTGGTGGGGACGATGATGACGGTACCCACAGAATAAGCACCGGCTAACTTCGTGCCAGCAGCCGCGGTAATACGAAGGGTGCTAGCGTTGTTCGGAATTACTGGGCGTAAAGGGCGCGTAGGCGGTTTAACAAGTTGGGTGTGAAAGCCCAGGGCTCAACCCTGGAACTGCACTCAAGACTGTTTTACTTGAATTCGGTAGAGGATGGTAGAATTCCCAGTGTAGAGGTGAAATTCGTAGAGATTGGGAAGAATACCCGTGGCGAAGGCGGCCATCTGGACCGACATTGACGCTGAGGCGCGAAAGCGTGGGGAGCAAACAGGATTAGATACCCTGGTAGTCCACGCTGTAAACGATGCATGCTAGACGTTGGAAACCTCAGGTTTCTTGTGTCGCAGCTAACGCACTAAGCATGCCGCCTGGGGAGTACGGCCGCAAGGTTGAAACTCAAATGAATTGACGGGGGCCCGCACAAGCGGTGGAGTATGTGGTTTAATTCGACGCAACGCGAAGAACCTTACCAACCTTTGACATGTCCAGTATGGGCCCGAGAGATCAGGCCCTTCAGTTCGGCTGGCTGGAACACAGGTGCTGCATGGCTGTCGTCAGCTCGTGTCGTGAGATGTTGGGTTAAGTCCCGCAACGAGCGCAACCCTCATCTTTAGTTGCCACCATTCAGTTGGGCACTCTAAAGAAACCGCCGGTGATAAGCCGGAGGAAGGCGGGGATGACGTCAAGTCCTCATGGCCCTTACAGGTTGGGCTACACACGTACTACAATGGTGGTGACAGTGGGTTGCGAAGTCGCGAGACGGAGCCAATCCCCAAAAGCCATCTCAGTTCAGATTGCACTCTGCAACTCGAGTGCATGAAGTTGGAATCGCTAGTAATCGCAGATCAGCACGCTGCGGTGAATACGTTCCCGGGCCTTGTACACACCGCCCGTCACGCCATGGGAGTTGGTTCTACCTGAAGCTGGTGAGCGAACCGCAAGGACGCAGCCAGCCACGGTAGGGTTAATGACTGGGGCGAAGTCGTAACAAGGTAGCCGTAGGGGAACCTGCGGCTGGATCACCTCCTTTCTGGATTTCAGAGAATAGAAGGCAGGCGCAAGCTTTAGCTCTTCTTCGCTGAAACAGATTATTGATATTATGTTGGCAGATACAGCTTCTGTCTTCCGGTTCGCCGTCGTCGTATCCCTTCTCAGGAAACAAAAATAGCTTAGGGCTATTAAGCGGGCTTGCGCCCATGCGCAAGTATCGTAACGGGCTTGTAGCTCAGCTGGTTAGAGCGCGCGCTTGATAAGCGTGAGGTCGTAAGTTCAAATCTTACCAGGCCCACCACCTTTTTCGCGGTGCGCGTTCGGGGCCTTAGCTCAGCTGGGAGAGCGGTAGCTTTGCAAGCTTCAGGTCATCGGTTCGATCCCGATAGGCTCCACCACTCGACCGGCCTGCCCTGCTGTTTTATGGCGCGACATTGGACGCGACGTGATTGTTTCCTGAAGAAGAAAGCGGTTTCCACAGTCGCAAGATTGTGGATGTTCTTGGACATAGTGAAGAATTTTGATGATGACATCGACCAGTCATGCGGTCTGTTTTCCGTCGCCAATGCGCAAGCAGCGGCACAATTAACAGACAATAGGCGTATGGCTGGTTGAAGAAGTAAAAGTGTGTCTTGTTGCGTTTTGTTTCAAATCTGCTGAGTTTTGAAACGCGGGAAAACGGAACAGGACGTGTCGGAAGAAAGTCACTTTCGCTATTCTACGCCCCGAAGGCGTTCTCGTAGCGATTAAGGTTGTCAGCCCGTGACGCAAACTTGAATGGTTCACCCCCTGCCCTTGTCGACAGGAAAACCGTTCTTTGAAGATTAGGTACCGGCCTTCGCCGGTATCAAACCCTTCGGGTTTGGCTTCTGATAAGGATCAAGCATGACAAGAGCATTTGGTGGATGCCTTGGCACTGAGAGGCGATGAAGGACGTAGCACGCTGCGATAAGTTTGGGGGAGTTGCGAGCAGACTTTGATCCCAAAATGTCCGAATGGGGGAACCCACACCGCAAGGTGTATCTCCTGCTGAATTCATAGGCAGGCGAAGCAAACCCGGAGAACTGAAACATCTCAGTACCCGGAGGAAAGGAAATCAACCGAGACTCCGCTAGTAGTGGCGAGCGAACGCGGACCAGGCCAGTAATTATGTCTAACAAACCAGAACGCCTTGGAAAGGGCGACCATAGAGGGTGACAGTCCCGTATGGGCAGATGTTGGATGTAATTCTTGAGTAAGGCGGGACACGTGCAATCCTGTCTGAATATGGGGGGCCCACCCTCCAAGCCTAAGTACTCCTCAGTGACCGATAGTGAACTAGTACCGTGAGGGAAAGGTGAAAAGAACCCTAATGCAGGGAGTGAAAGAGTACCTGAAACCGAATGCTTACAAACAGTCCGAGCGCGCAAGCGTGAGGGCGTACCTTTTGTATAATGGGTCAGCGAGTTAGTCTATGCAGCAAGCCTAAGCCGATAGGTGGAAGCGAAGCGAAAGCGAGTCTGAATAGGGCGCCTTAGTTGCATGGATTAGACCCGAAACCTAGTGATCTAGCCATGGCCAGGTTGAAGGCAGGGTAACACCTGCTGGAGGACCGAACACACGCCTGTTGAAAAAGTCGGTGATGAGCTGTGGTTAGGGGTGAAAGGCCAATCAAACTAGGAAATAGCTGGTTCTCCGCGAAATCTATTTAGGTAGAGCCTTGGATGATTACCTTGGGGGGTAGAGCACTGGATGAGCTAGGGGGGCGCGAGCCTTACCAAACTTAACCAAACTCCGAATACCCAAGAGTACAGTCCAGGAGGCAGTCCATGGGTGCTAAGGTCCGTGGACGAGAGGGAAAGAGCCCAGACCATCCGCTAAGGTCCCCAAGTGGTGACTAAGTTGGAAAGGATGTGGGAAGGCCAAGACAGCCAGGAGGTTGGCTTAGAAGCAGCCATCCTTTAAAGAAAGCGTAATAGCTCACTGGTCTAGTTAAGCCGGCCTGCGCCGAAAATGTAACGGGGATTAAGTCATCCACCGAAGCGATGGGTGTGTAGCAATACACGCGGTAGCGGAGCGTTCCGTAAGCCTGTGAAGCATGACTCGGAAGAGCATGTGGAGGTATCGGAAGTGAGAATGCTGACATGAGTAACGACAAACAATGTGAGAAACATTGTCGCCGTAAGTCCAAGGGTTCCTGCGCAAGGTTAATCCACGCAGGGTGAGCCGACTCCTAAGGTGAGGCCGAAAGGCGTAGCCGATGGCAACACGGTTAATATTCCGTGGCCTGTTGGTAGTGACGAAGTTGAAAGAATGTCCGAGATTATTGGATTTCGAGGGCGTTCGATCAGCTTCCAGGAAATAGCTCCAACGTTATAGGTCGTACCCTAAACCGACACAGGTGGACGAGTTGAGTATACTCAGGCGCTTGAGAGAAGGATGTTGAAGGAACTCGGCAAATTACCCTCGTAACTTCGGGATAAGAGGGCCTGTCTTATGGGCAACCACTAGACAGGGGCACAGAATTGGGGGTGGCGACTGTTTATCAAAAACACAGGACTCTGCGAAGTCTCACATGACGACGTATAGGGTCTGACGCCTGCCCGGTGCTGGAAGGTTAAGGAGAGGGGTGCAAGCTCTGAACCGAAGCCCCAGTAAACGGCGGCCGTAACTATAACGGTCCTAAGGTAGCGAAACTCCTTGTCGGGTAAGTTCCGACCTGCATGAATGGCGTAACGATCTCCCCACTGTCTCCAACATCTACTCAGTGAAATTGAATTCCCCGTGAAGATGCGGGGTTCCCGCGGTTAGACGGAAAGACCCTATGAACCTTTACTATAGCTTTGCAGTGGTATTAGAGATTGCATGTGTAGCATAGGTGGGACTCTTTGAAGCTTGGGCGCCAGCCCGGGTGGAGAGGTCAGTGAAATACCACCCTTGTAATCTTTGATATCTAACTCAGTCCGGTGAATCACGGACGAGGACCCTGCATGGTGGGTAGTTTGACTGGGGCGGTCGCCTCCCAAATCGTAACGGAGGCGCGCGATGGTTAGCTCAAGCTGGTCGGAAATCAGCTGTTGAGTGCAATGGCACAAGCTAGCCTGACTGCAAGACGTACATGTCAAGCAGAGACGAAAGTCGGTCATAGTGATCCGGTGGTTCTTCGTGGAAGGGCCATCGCTCAACGGATAAAAGGTACTCTAGGGATAACAGGCTGATGACGCCCAAGCGTCCATAGCGACGGCGTCGTTTGGCACCTCGATGTCGGCTCATCACATCCTGGGGCTGGAGAAGGTCCCAAGGGTTCGGCTGTTCGCCGATTAAAGTGGTACGTGAGCTGGGTTCAAAACGTCGTGAGACAGTTTGGTCCCTATCTGCCGTGGGTGTAGGAATATTGAAAGGAGCTGTCCCTAGTACGAGAGGACCGGGATGGACGTATCTCTGGTGGATCGGTTGTCGCGCCAGCGGCATAGCCGAGTAGCTAAGTACGGACGAGATAAACGCTGAAAGCATCTAAGCGTGAAACTTACCTTGAAACAAGTATTCCCCGAGAGTCGTGGTAGACCACCACGTTGATAGGCCGGATGTGGAAGCGCCGCGAGGCGTGCAGCTTACCGGTACTAATAACTCAATAGGCTTGATCCTTATCAGAGGTCGAAGGCGTAAAACCGCCCTCTTCTTCCGACAACACGCTTTTACGATTTTACGATGTCCGTCCTGACGACCTGGTGGTTATAGCGGTGGTTCTGCACCCGATCCCATCCCGAACTCGGACGTGAAAGCCTCCAGCGCTGATGGTACTGTGCCTTAAGGCCCGGGAGAGTAAGTCGCTGCCAGGTCTTCAGGGCGGACATCCTTCATCAAAATTCGCACTGTTCAAAAACCCCCATTCCTGACGGAATGGGGTTTTTTGCTGGCACGAATGCATCGACAATTGCTTTCAGGAAAAAAGATGCTCTAATCTGACCGTCGATCACTTTATTATCAGCTTTATCATTATGACCGATATTTTAGAACAAGATGTTATCAAGGGACCGGATGCCGAGCCTTTTTACGGCATATTGGGCATTGTCCGCGACCACTGGAGCGAGCAAGGCGTTCGCTTTATAGCGCATGTCGATTACGACGAAATAAAGATCGCCGGCGCCGGCTATTCGGCCGCCCTACATCTGCTTTGCGGCGGCGCCGCGCGCCTTGTCATGAAGAGCGTCCCCACGAATGAGGGCGTTGCTATAACATTCTATCCGAACGGGACATACAGTACCGACTATTGGATGCTGTTTGACAGTTTTCCGCCACAGCATCCAGACGAACCTTCCTATTTCGATGATATAGAGGCATTTGAAGGCGATCTTCCCGCCATGGCCGCGCAGGCCGGACGAACCATGGCGATGATTTTACAGAGACGACGCCAGGGCCGACCTATCCTAAAACCCCAAGGCTAACTGCCCGTCGCGTTCAGGCGGGCGAAAGAGATCCATGCGCAAAGGGGTTCTGTCGCCGGGAAAGCCATAACGTTTGAGAGCCAGATCGAACCGCTGCGCGATCAGATCGGCATAGGGCCCCTGCCCGACCATACGTTGCGAAAAACCGGCATCGTATAATTTACCGCCGCGCGTCTGGCGGATCAACGACAGCACGCGCTCGGCGCGATCGGGGTAATGCGCGCGCAGCCATTCTTCGAATAAATGTTTCAATTCATAAGGCAGGCGCACCACATTATAATGCGCGCCGGCCGCGCCGGCTTCGCGCGCGGCCTGCATGATGCGTTCCATTTCCATGTCGTTGAGCCCCGGTATCATCGGCGCCGTCATGACATGAACGGGAATGCCGGCCTTGGCCAGCGCGGCGATGGTTTCAAGCCTTTTATAGGGCGCGGCGGCGCGCGGTTCCATCGCCCGCGCCAGCGTGGGGTCAAGCGTCGTGACCGAAATATTGACGCGCACCAGCCCCTGTTCGGCCATCGGCGCGAGGATGTCAATGTCACGCGCCACCAACGCCGATTTGGTGATAATGGCAACGGGATGCCGGGCCTCGGCCAGAATTTCAATAATCGCGCGCGTCAGTTTCAAGTCGCGTTCGACCGGTTGGTAACAATCGGTATTGCTGCCCAGCATGATCGGATAGGGTTTATAGCCGCGCGCCGCAAGTTCGCGTTTCAGAATTTCCGGCGCGTCGGGTTTGTGGAAAATCTCCGTTTCGAAATCCAGTCCCGCAGAAAACCCCAAATAAGAATGGGACGGCCGCGCAAAGCAGTAAATGCAGCCATGTTCGCAGCCGCGATAGGGGTTGATCGATCGCAAGAAGCCTATATCGGGTGAATCGACATGATTGATAACGCTGCGCGACGTATCCGTGTGCAGGTGGGTTAAAAGCCTGGGCGTTTCGTCGAGATCGTCGGCCGCCCTGCCCGTCTGACGCCAGCCGTCATCGACCGCAGAAGTTTCCAGCCGTTCGAAGCGTCCGGCCGGTGCGCTGACCGCGCCGCGTCCGTGATGCGGAAGGGAGGGTAATTCATAATCCATGAAAGAACAATACAGGAACATTTCTGCCCTGTAAAGAACAAAGGAAGAACCTTCAGGCGCGCGCCAGCATATCGTCGATGGCCCGACTGACGGCGTCGACAGGAATGGCCGTCATATCCGTGCTGCCATAGTCGCGCGCGCAGACGGCGGCGACCCTGTCGGCGCGCGGCGCGGCTTTTTCCGGCGTGGTCGGGCCGAACAGGCTGACAACCGCGCCATTGACCGCGGCCATCATATGGCCGGGGCCGCTGTCATTCGCGACGATAAGTGCGAGGCATTTGTTCACGGCAAGCGTTTGCGCCAGCCCCATTTTCATATTCTGCCAAACGGGGTGTTGCAAAGGAAACAATGCCGACGGCAGGGCCGCCGCCAATGGTTCATGCAGATGCAGCTCCTGCGGGCCGAGGATAAAAACCGGCACGCGTCCTTTGGCTGTTTGAATGCGGGCAATGTCGACGAAGCGTTCAAGCGGCCACATGCGCTGGGCCGTGCTGCATCCCGGCGCCAAGCCAATGTAAACGGGGCCTTCGGGCAGAATTGTCCGCGCTTTTTGCAGCATATCCGGTTGAACCGGCAACGCGCCGTTCGAAGGCGGCAGATAACCGGCCGCAAGGCGAACCATCAACAGCAGGCGGTCGCACAGATGCGCGGGCTTGGCACGGAACAAAGGCGGGTGACGATCCGACAAGGCGTGGCGCAGGGCCATCGCCAGAAAAAGCCGGTGCGGAATCTTGCGGGCGTGCAAAGCTTCCTTCCAACGGTTGCGCAGGTCGAGAACAAGGTCGAAAGACGGGGCCGGCTGCGTCGCCGCCCTGACCGGCGTGCCGAGCCATGCGGGCATTTCGTGGATTTCGTCGATAAGATCGCGCGTTTCCGCGCGCAGCAAGGTCGAAAAAGCCGTGACATCCTGGCTTGTAACCCAATGAATGCGCGCGTTCGGCCAGGCCCGGCGCAGGGCGCGCGCAAAGGGCAATTTGATGAGCGCATCGCCGATCAGGTCGCGCCCGGTTATCACGGCGATGCTGTTGATTTCTGGCGGCGCGTTAAACATCGGCGGATTTTAGGGTCAGGACGACGATTCTTCAATTTTGAAATGAGGCCTGCGACGCGTTTGACCGCGGCGTCATGCTTGTATAGCCTCGATGCATTCCGTTGCGCATTCCGCGACAGCGGCGGTTTTCCCTTTACCCCATTCATGGAGAAACGCGATGAAAAAAATTCTGCGCCACAGCCTGTGCGGTTTGATGATTTGCGGTTTGATGACAGGCGCGGCCCACGCCGCCACAACGACGACGACAACGCCGGCAAAGCCCATGACCGCGCAGCAAAGCCGCATGAAAACATGCGCGGCGGAATATCACGCGGAGAAAATTGCCAAATCGCAATATCACGCCTTCATGAAAAAATGCCTGAAAACGCATGACGATGCGCCGCAGGCCCCGACGGCGAAATAACCGCGACATGCCACAAAAAAAGGGCGGGGAAATCCCCGCCCTTTCTCATGATATCCGACGCGAACTTTATTTGAGTTCGACAGCGGCGCCGACGGCTTCCAGAGCCTTCTTGATCTTTTCGGCTTCGTCCTTGGAAGCGCCTTCCTTGATGGTTTTGGGCGCGCCTTCGACGAGATCCTTGGCTTCCTTGAGGCCGAGGCCGGTGATGCCGCGGACTTCCTTAATGACTTCGATCTTCTTGTCGCCCGCTTTGGCAAGCACGACCGTGAATTCGGTCTGGGCTTCACCGGCCGGAGCGGCAGCGGCACCACCGGCGACAGCGGCAACGGCGACAGGCGCGGCGGCGCTGACGCCCCACTTGTCTTCCAGCAGCTTCGACAGTTCGGCGGCTTCGAGCACCGACAGGGTTGACAGTTCTTCGACCAGTTTTTCAAGTTTCGACATGTTACTTTCTCCTTAGGTTGGTTCCTGGTTGTCTGTTTAACCTGAAGCGGGTACAGGAACCCCGCCCTTTGGCTTCGCCCCCCTTAGTTGGGGCCTGTTAATTTCCGCAATGCCTCAAAATCCCCTACCGGGATAATGCGAGCCAGCGGCCTTCCACGTCTTGTCAAAGTAACCCACTTACCGCCATAGACGGCGTGGTTAACGGTGTCGGAAAAGGCCTGCCTTGCCTCAACTGTTGTTACCTCGATTTCTACCCGTGTTCCCAAACGGGTCGTTATACTCTTCTCCTTAGGCATCTTGCCTCGATCTCGCCGCGATAACACGGGCGACCTGTCCGGCGGGCGCTTGCAGCACGCCGGCGATCTTGGTCGCGGGCGCTTGCAGCAGGCCGAGAAGTTTGGCGCGCAGCTGATCCAGCGACGGCAACATGGCCAGCGCCTTGACTTGCGCTTCTTCCAGAATCTGGTCGCCCATCACGCCGCCGACGATTTTGAATTTTTCGTTGGCTTTGGCAAAGTCGGCGGCAGATTTGGCAGCGGCCACGGGATCTTTTGAAAAAGCCAGAACCGTGGGGCCGGTCAGGAATTTTTCCAGAACGGCAAATTTGGTGTCCTTGATCGCGTGCTTGATCAGCTTGTTCTTGGCGACCTTAAGGCCGACGCCGTTCTTACGCATATCGACGCGCAGGTTACGCGTCTGGTCGGCGTCAAGGCCGAGCTGATGCGTCACGACGATGATTTCGGAACCTTTGATCTCTTCGCTGATTTCGGCGACGAGCTTTTCTTTTTCGACCCGGTTGGGGCTGTGCGCGTTCATGTGTCCTCCTTCGAGACAAACAAAAAACCTCAGGCGAACATCGCCTGATAAAATCCGAATTGTCCGAGGAGAAGAGAAAGAGCGAACCCATCAAGCGGGAATGCCGCGATGCTGGCCGTCTATCCCGTCTATTGCTGGTTTTTTAAGCCTTGGAAGGCCCCCGCAGTCTCGGACAGGTATGTCCCGCCGAAACGGGACGCCGGTTTATAGGCGAGGCAACGGATGGAAATCAAGCACAAAAATGCGATGAAAGTATTTATATGCGGCTTTTGTTTGCAGACGCCCTCTGCCGGCTGTTATTTTGCCAGCACACAAGGCGCATTTTGAAACCAAAAAGATTATTAAAAGCCATGAAAACAGACCGGAAAATACTGGAACAGGCCATATTGGAAATACTGGCGCCGAAACCGGGGGAAACCCGCGGGCAAATGAATGAAGTCAGCCTTATATGGGGGGCTGCCAGCCATCTTTGCGCCAGATACAGGCCGCCCGCGCATCAGGGGATTGTCGCCAGAATTTTCTGGGCTCCCACGGCGATCCTGAATTACGTCAAAACGCACAAGCTCTTTCTCGACATACAAAAGGACGGCGTTACGTTAGGCAAGATGCAACGCATGGGGCTGATCGATTACTATAGAAAGACAGACCCGGGCGATGGTTCCACTATCTCTTATTACTACATAACCGATGACGGCTTCAGAAGAGTGATGCAATCCCGGCAATCGCGCGCCCAAACGCCGCACGCAGGGTAAAAAAACGTCTCAACAAAAACGGCATCATGCGGTCGCCCCCATGATGCCGTTTATTTTTGAACCGGACGTTTCCGATTATTCGCCGCTTAGCGACGCCATATCGACCTTGACGCCCGGCCCCATTGTCGAGGACAGGGTCACGCGGGTCATATAGGTGCCTTTGACGCCCGCGGGACGCGCCTTGGCGATCGCGCTGATAAACGCCTTGACGTTGGCGAGCAGGTCGGTTTCGGCAAAGCTGACCTTGCCGACGCCCGCCTGAACGATGCCGGCTTTTTCGGCGCGGAATTCGATCGACCCCGCCTTGGCAGCCTTGACCGCGTCGGCGACGTTGGGCGTGACCGTGCCCAGTTTGGGGTTCGGCATCAGGCCGCGCGGGCCCAGAACCTTGCCCAATTGGCCGACGACGCCCATCATGTCCGGCGTGGCAATAACACGATCAAACGCGCTGAAGCCGCCGATGATTTTTTCCTTAAGATCGTCGGCGCCGACGATATCGGCCCCCGCCGCCTTGGCGGCATCGGCTTTTTCGCCTTTGGCGAACACGGCAACGCGGACGGTCTTGCCCGTGCCGTGCGGCAATTGAACCATGCCGCGCACGGCCTGATCCGACTGCTTGGTGTCGATGTCCAGATTGATCGAAACTTCGACGGATTCCACGAATTTGCGCGCGGTTTGCTTGCTGTTCGCCAAAACCAGTTTAACGGCGTCGGGCAAAGCGTAATGCTTGTTGCGATCGACGTTTTTCGAAACGTTACGGATTTTTTTTCCTGCTGTCATGACTTACTCCACAACCTTGACGCCCATGGAACGGGCGGAACCGATGAGCATCTGGCACGCGGCGTCGATGTCATTGGCGTTCAAATCGGCCATTTTCTGTTTCGCGATTTCGCGGATCTGCGCCATCGTCACCGTGCCAACGCTTTGCGTGCCCGTGGTGTTCGCGCCTTTTTCGATCTTGGCAGCCTTTTTAATGAAGTAGGTGTTAGGCGGCTGCTTGGTGATAAAGGTGAAGGTACGATCGGAAAAAGCCGTGATGACGACCGGAATCGGCATGCCTTTTTCCAGGCCTTGCGTCTTGGCGTTGAACTGCTTGCAGAAATCCATGATGTTCAGGCCGCGTTGGCCCAGCGCCGGGCCGATCGGCGGCGACGGGTTGGCCGCGCCGGCCGGCACTTGCAGCTTGATAAGGCCGACAACTTCTTTCTTTGCCATTGGTTGCTCCTCGCAAATTAAAATAACCCCGACGCGTCACAAGACACGCGGGCAGTTCCTGTTATGTGAGCGGGAATTTCGTCCCCCGGCCCGAGATCGTCAGGCTGGCGTGGTGCGGCTTTTCCGGGGTATGTTGGAAACGGAAAACGCCTGCCACACCGATTTCACGCGCGGTTTATAGGCGGAATATCAGCCTTTTGTCCAGCGTTTCATTTGATTAACGCCACATTCGGTTTCCGCGAAACAAACACGCCGCGAACCAGATCGCCGGCCTGCAGGTCATAGGCCAGCTCCAATAAAGGCCCCACCCCTTCGACATTGCCGTCAACACCTTGAAATGCCGTATATTTCTCACAGACATGGCCGACGGCCTCGGCAACCTGCGCGGCCTGTCCCTTGCGCGCCGCCAGATTTTTCAACGTCAGGGTTAACCCGGAGATGACCTGCGCATCGACCATTTCTTTCTTTAAAGTATAAAACAGAACATGCCCCAGCATCGCGGCGGCGGCGGCACGCAAAAGATCGGTATCATCCAGTCTCGGCGCCCAAGGCGCTATGATGTCGCGCACCCAAACGTCGCTGGGGCGGGCTTCGATATCGTGAAGGGCAGATATGATTGCCGCCCCCGGCCGGCGCAGGGCCAATTGCCTGAGCTGGACTAGAATCGCATATTCCTCGGCGGCGTGGGCATCGGCTTTTTCGAAAGCCACAGGGTTATAATCCTGCAATATCGCCTGATCGAGCCATGATTTGGCCAATGCGAGCAACGTCTTCCCTTCGCCCGGGCGCGGCATAACATACATTTTCGTTATTCCTGATAAATATGGATTTGAATATTGTTCCATAAAGAATGAAAGCAAAAGCCGGTCAACAACAAAGAATAGGCCTACCCGCCCAAATAAGGTAAAGAAAGACACATGCCTGTTCCCGCCCCCGTCGCCGCCAATGTCACAGCGGCTTTCGAAGCCTTGAAACGCAAGGACTTTGCCGCCGCGCGCGATGCGATGGCGGGCGAAGACATGGGCGGTTTTGCCGTACCGCATTTTTTGATCAAAGGACTGGCTGAATTAGCGTTGAGCGATTGGGCCGCCGCGCGCGCGACCTTTGCCGCCGCAACGGCGGTTTTTCCGGATGAGGCTTTGTTATGGCTTAATCGCGGTATTGCCGAAGAAAATATGGGCCTGACCGATGCCGCGATCGCGAGCCAGCAGAAATGCGTGGGTATCGACCCCGATCAAGCCGAAGCGCATGGCAATCTTGCCAATCTGTATCGCAAGGTCAAACGCTTTGCCTTGTCGGAAAAAATGGCGCGGCGCGCGGTGGAACTGGGCGCGGCGCGGGGGGATGCCTGCAACAGTTTGGGGCTGGCCCTGCACAAGCAGGGAAAATTCATCGACGCCGAAGCGGCGTTTCATGAAGCGATGCGCGCCACGCCGGAAGGCGCGCCACCGAACCCGTTCGTGTTGTCGAACATGGCGAATTTGATGGTCGACACGCGGCGGTTCGACGAAGCGTGGCCGTTATTCGCCCAGGCGCAGGCTATTACCGACCGCGCGATTATTCGCCGCGACGAGGGATTGGCGCGTTTATTGGCGGGCGATTGGGCGCGCGGGTGGGAATTGTATCAGGCGCGGCTTGATGTGCCCGGGGCTTTGCGCGGGAGGCCGGCATGTCCCTTATGGCGCGGGGAAGATTTGCGCGGCAAAAAACTTCTTATCCTCGCCGAACAGGGTTTCGGCGATGTCGTTCATATGTGCCGTTATGAATCTTTCCTGCCGCGGGAGGGCAATGTGGTATGGGCCGTGCCGGATAATATGGTGCGGTTGCTGACGGGCCGGATGCGCGGCGCGGTCGTGAGCGAGACATCGCCCCTGCCCGATTGCGATTTTTATGCGCCGGTTTTTTCACTGCCCTTGTTGACGGGCCATATATTGCCCGAACCGATGGCGTCGCCTTGGCGCGCGCACGCGACGCCCGCCCTGCCCGCGGGAACGCGCACGCGCAAAATCGGCATCATATGGGCAGGGTCGCGCACGCATGAGCGCGATTACGAACGATCTGTTCCATTGTCGTTGCTGGCGCCGTTCGTGCGCGAAACGGATGTCGATTTTTACGCGCCCTTTACCGGCGACGCGCTGAACGATATCGGCGACTTGCCTATCGCCCGCCTTGACCATTTGATCGGCGACT
This sequence comes from Alphaproteobacteria bacterium, assembly GCA_028866275.1. Classification (GTDB taxonomy): domain Bacteria; phylum Pseudomonadota; class Alphaproteobacteria; order UBA9219; family UBA9219; genus CAIXLI01. The sequence continues at coordinate 43,183 of JAGWIK010000012.1, read as the reverse complement.
TTGCCGATACCGCCGCGCTGATTGCGCAGATGGATTGCGTTATCACCGTCGACACCGCCGTCGCCCATCTGGCCGGCGCGATGGGCGTTAAAACATATTTGCTGTTGCCCTATTGTCCCGATTGGCGGTGGGGATGCGAAGGCGACACGACGGCGTGGTATCCGTCGATGACATTATTGCGCCAGCCGCGTTATGGCGATTGGGGCAGTGCGATTGGTTTATTGAAACGCCGTTTCGGAAAAGCCGCGTAATTTGCGGCTGTGCAGCGTCTCAGGGCCGGTCAGGCGGAGCAATTCCATCGCGCGGATGCCGATTTGCAGATGCTGATCGACCTGCTGGCGGTAAAAACTGTTGGCCATGCCGGGCAGTTTTATTTCGCCGTGCAGCGGGCGGTCGGACACGCACAGCAACGTGCCATAGGGCACGCGATAGCGGAACCCGTTGGCGGCGATGACGGCGGATTCCATGTCGAGCGCAATGGCGCGGCTTTGGTTAAACCGTTCGACGACTTTGGCATAGCCGCCGATTTCCCAATTGCGGTTGTCGGTCGTGACGATCGTGCCGGTGCGCATGACGGATTTCAGATCATAGCCGTCAAGCCCCGTGACGCCGGCCACCGCGTCTTCGAGCGCGCGTTGCACCTCGGCCAGATTGGGCACGGGAACCCATAACGGCAATTCGGCGTCGAGCGCGTGGTCGTCGCGGACATAGCCGTGGGCCAGCACATAGTCGCCGAGTTTTTGCGTGTCGCGCAGCCCCGCGCAATGGCCCAGCATGATCCACGCATGCGGGCGAACGACGGCGACATGGTCGGATATGGTGCGCGCGTTCGCCGGGCCGACCCCTATATTGACGATGGAAATGCCCATGCGGTTTTCCCCGACCAGATGATAGGCGGGCATTTGCGGCAGGCGCGACGCGCGTTCGCCCTGCGGCCTGTGATCGCCGCGGTTGGCGTTGAAAATGGTATAGCCGCCCGGTTCGACGAGTTTCAGATAGTGCCGCCGCGCGTCGGCCTGAACCGGATCTGTCGTGCGGGTCATATATTCCTGTCCCAGCCGCAGAAATTCGTCGACATAGAATTGGTAGTTGGTGAAAATAACGAAATTCTGGAACAGCCCGGGGTCGCCGCCGGTATAATGCCGCAGGCGGTGCAGCGAATAATCGACGCGCGGCGCGGTGAACAGGGCGAGCGGGCTTTCTTCGCCCGCAAGATAGGGATAGGTGCCGTTGGCGATGCTGTCGTCGATTTCGCCGAGATTCGGCATGTCGAAAATCTGACGCAACAAGGCGACGCGCGCCATGTCCAGTTGGCCTTCGACATGCATGCCGTCGTTGAAGGCAAAATGGATGGGAATGGCCGTCGCGCTGACACCGATTTCAATAGGCACTTTGTGGTTTTGCAACAGCAGGTCGAATTGCTGCATCAGGTAGGATTCAAATAAATCGGGCCGCGTCAGCGTGGTGGCGTATCGCCCCGGCGACGGCACAAAACCGAACGACAGGCGCGTGTCGATTTTGGTGGGAAAGGTTGTCGTGATCGCGGCATAGGGGTAATGGGCCGAAACGCGTTTTTCGGTGGCCTCGCCCGCCGCCATGCGTTGGAATTGTTCGCGCAAATAGCCGGTGTTGGTTTCGTAAATTTCGCGCACGCGCGCCACGGCGGCGGCGGCATCGGTGAAAGTTTGCGCTTGGTGGGGCCGGGTCGGGGAAAACGGCTGGATGGACATACGAAAAACCTCTGCCCGTCATTGTCGCCGCAATGGGTTAAGAAAGGCTTGAGGCGGTCAGCCGCCGGTCAGGGCTTTGGCGAAATCTTCGGCGGAAAAAGGCTGTAAATCCTCGGCTTTTTCGCCGACGCCGACGGCATAGATCGGCAGCGCGAATTTATCGGCCAGTGCCACGACCACGCCGCCTTTGGCCGAGCCGTCGAGTTTCGTCACCACCAGCCCCGTGACATTGACCATCTGGCGGAACGCGTCGACCTGCGCGTGGGCGTTTTGCCCCGTGGTGGCGTCGAGCGTCAGCATCACCGCATGCGGCGCGGTGTCGTCGATTTTTTTGATGACGCGCACGATTTTGGCGAGTTCCTGCATCAGGTCGTTTTTATTGTGCAGGCGGCCCGCCGTGTCGATCAGCAAAATATCGCTGGCGTCGGCGCGCGCCTGTTCGAACGCGCGATAGGCCAGCGCGGCGGCATCGCCGCCTTGTTCGCCCGCGACCACGTCGGCGCCGACGCGGTTGCCCCAGATGCGCAGTTGTTCGACGGCCGCGGCGCGGAACGTGTCGCCCGCCGCCAGCGTGACGCGCAAGCCGTGATCGATATAATTTTGCGCGAATTTGGCGATGGTCGTGGTTTTGCCGGTGCCGTTGACGCCGACCACCAGAATGACAAATGGTTTGCGCGCGAAGTCAACCTGCAGCGGCGCGGCGACGGGCCGCAGGATGGCGGCGATTTGTTCGGCCAGCGCGGTTTTGACTTCGATATCCGATACATCCTTGCCGAAACGGGTTTTGCCGAAATCGGCGACAAGCTTCGCCGCCACCGCGGGGCCAAGATCGGCGGCAATCAGCATGTCTTCGAGTTCGCGCAAGACGTCGTCGTCGAGCTTGCGCTTGGTAAAAACGCCCGTGATGCCGTCGGCCAGTTTGGCCGAGCTGCGTCCCAAGCCATGCCGCAGACGCGACAGCCAGTTCGTTTTTTCCGGGTCTGGTTTTTCTTCAATCGTCATGAAGACAAAAGCCCCATCAATTCATCGGACAAAATCCCGCGATAGCTTAAAGACGCCGCGCCTGTCATCACAACGCTCCCGTCATCCCGCCATTCGACCGCCAGATCGCCGCCGTCCAGCGTGATTGTCGCGCGGCGATCGGTCAGGCCACGCCGCACGGCGGCAACCAGCGTGGCGACGGCCCCCGAACCGCAGGCTTCGGTAATACCGGCGCCGCGTTCCCATACCCGCATGCGAATATGATCGGGCGCAAGAATCTGGGCGATTTCTATGTTGCATCTGTCGGGAAACAGCGCGTCGTTTTCAAGCGCCGGGCCGACATCATGCAACGGAACGGCATGAATATCGGGCACAAAGAAAACGGCATGCGGATTGCCGACATTGACACAGCATCCGTCGCTTATCCCCCCGCACGACACGGGCACATGCAGCGTGTCGGTATCGCGCGCCAAGGGTATTTGCTGCCATTCAAGGCGTGGCGCGCCGAAATCGACGGAGATAAGACCCGGGTTTTCTTCCCATACCCGCAACAATCCCGCCACGGTTTCGATGACGCCCTGCGCGCGCCCTGTTTCGTCGAACATCAACCGCGCCACGCAACGCGTCGCATTGCCGCAGGCGCGCACAGTGCTGGCATCGGCATTATATATTTCCATAAAAATATCGGCTTGCGGCGATGCGGGCGGGCGCAAAATCACAAGCTGGTCGAAACCGACGCCGCGCTTGCGATCGGCGACGGCGCGCAAAAACGCCTTATTGACCTTCACCGCGTGGGAACGGCCGTCGATAATGACAAAGTCATTGCCGAGGCCGTGCATTTTAATGAAGGGCACGCCCTGCATGGCACCCTAGCGCGCGGCGGCCAGCGACGGCTGTTCCGCGTTATGCGCGTCGATTTCTTCCTGCGTATAAAACGGCGCGGGCGGCGTGCGCTGCTGTACCGTTGCCTCGGCCTGAACCGGTTGTTGTTCCGGCACAGCCGCTACATTGCCGTTGGGTTGGGCCTGAGGCTGGGTCTGCGGTTGAGCCACGCCGTCGGTGCCGTAATAATTGGCGGGAACCGCCGGTTGGCCGTCATAGGGAACGCCGCGCTGACGTTGTTCGGCGGCGGTCGCTTCTTCGATCGCCGCGATGACGCGCAGGTAATGTTCGGCATGCTGCAGGTAATTTTCCGCCCCGACGCGGTCGCCCGCGGATGTCGCGTCGCGCGCCAGACCTTGGTATTTTTCGCAAACCTGCCAGGCGTTGCCGCGCACGCGCAGATCGCCGCAATTGCTGTCGAAGGATTGGTGGCGCAACGACGCCGCCGAACGCGGGCGGTTATTGCCGCCGGATGCGCCGCCACCATTACCGCCATTACCGCCGTTGCCGCCGCCGTTATGATGACGGTTGCGGGGACGCCTGTTGTTCGGACCTTGTCTCATGAATAAACCGTTCCTGGGTTATAGTTGCGTTTGTTGACGCTCGCTTCTTTTACGTTTGCCGTGCCATCCATGCCGGTCTTTGCTGCCGGTCTTTTTCGCCGCCTGATTCATTCAGGGCGATTTTCTGTTCACATGCTTTCACATGCGCCTTGGCACTTTGTTCTGCACCGCGGCTGTTTTTTTATCGGCCGCGATGTGCAACGCGGAGGCAATCCTAGTCCATCCGCGCCGCAGGACACAACAGATTTTTTACCCTTGGTTTTAGGGTGGTTCTTGCTAAATCTAGGCAATCAGGACAGGTTTGGTCATGCCGGATTTTTCACACGAAATACAATGCGGACGCGATAGCGGCAAGGTTATTTGCGGCGTCGACGAAGTCGGACGCGGCCCTTTGGCCGGGCCGGTGGTCGCGGCGGCCGCGATCATACCGCATGATTTCCCGCCCGCGCTTCTGGCGCAAATCCGCGACAGCAAAAAAATGACCGAAGCGGCGCGCGAATCCCTATTCGCGCCGTTGACCGCGCTGTGCCCGCACGCGATTGAGGAGTCCAGCGTCGAGGAAATAGACAGGTTCAACATTCTGCAGGCCAGCCTGCTGGCTATGAAACGCGCGGTTTTGCGTCTGGGCGCGGCGGATGCGGCCCTGATCGACGGCAACCGCGCGCCGGTTCTGCCCTGCGCGGCGCGGACGATCATCAAGGGCGACGATATGTCCTATTCCATCGCCGCGGCGTCGATTATCGCCAAGGTTTACCGCGACCGGTTGATGAAAAAGCTGGCCGAAGATTTTCCGGTTTACGGATGGGAACGCAACGCCGGATACGGCACGCGCGAACATCTGGATGCCGTCTCGCGGCATGGCATCACGCAATGGCATCGCCTGTCCTTTGCCCCCATTCGCGCGGCGCAAGAAAAGATGGCGCACGCATCATGAAAATGTCGCGCAACACGATTGTACCGCTGGTCGTCGCCTGCGCCCTGTTCATGGAACAGATGGACGGGTCGATTATCGCCACCGCCCTGCCCCGCATCGCGCAGTCGCTGCATACCGATCCGTTGCATCTGAATCTTGCCATCACATCCTATATGTTCAGCCTGGCGATTTTCATCCCGTTAAGCGGGTGGGTTGCCGACCGTTTCGGCGCGCGCACGGTTTTTACCGCCGCCATCGTCGTCTTTACCCTTGGTTCCATCGCCTGCGGCCTGTCGCAGGATTTGCCGCAACTCGTGCTGGCGCGTATTTTTCAAGGCATGGGCGGCGCCATGATGGTTCCGGTCGGGCGATTGGCCCTGCTGCGCACCATTCCCAAGGCGCAATTGGTCGACGCCATGGCGTGGGTGACGGCGCCCGCCCTGATCGGCCCGGTGCTGGGGCCGCCCATCGGCGGCATTATCGTGACCTATGCATCATGGCCGTGGATTTTTTTCGTGAATTTGCCGATCGGCATTCTGGGCTTCATCATGGCGCGGCGCTATTTCAAAAATGTGCGCGGCGACGCCGGCGAACCGCTCGACCTGCACGGATTCTTTCTTGTCGCGCTGGCGCTGGCGGGCATGGTTTTCGCCTTTGAAACGCTGGGACGGCAATTGGTCGCGCCGTCCATAATTGCGGCGTTCCTTGGCTTTGGCGTTATCTGCGCGCTGTTTTATGTGCGCCACGCGCGGCGCGTTGCGCACCCCATTATCGATTTGACGCTGTTCAAGTATCCGACTTATCGCGCGTCCTTGACCGGCGGATCTATCTTTCGCGTCGCCATCGGGGCTTTGCCGTTTTTGTTGCCGCTGATGCTGCAATATGGGTTCGGCATGTCGCCTGCCATGTCCGGCTTTCTGACTCTGGCCAGCGCGGCGGGAGCGATGCTGATGAAAATCGCCGCGACGCCCATTATCCGCGCCGTGGGGTTCCGCCCCATCATGATCGGCAACACAATCATCAATGGTTTCTTTCTGGGCCTGATCGCCTTGTTCACGCCGACCACGTCGATGGGCGTCATTTTTATCGTCTTGCTGCTGGGCGGTTTTTTCCGGTCTTTGGAATTCACCGCGCTCAACACGCTGGCCTTTGCCGAAATTCCGGAACGGCTGCTGTCGCGCGCCAATACTTTTTATAACATGATGCAGCAATTGACCCTGAGCCTGGGTGTCGCCGTAGGCGCCATGTTGTTGAACCTCGTCCTGCGCTGGCACGGCAGCCATGATTTACGCGCCGATTATTTCTGGCCCGCTTATGTCGTCATTGCGGTTTTGTGCCTGGTGCCGTTGGCGGCCTTTGTGCCGCTGCCCCGCAATGCAGGGCATCAGGTCAGCGGCCACCGCTATAAGCCCGAACAGCCCACACACCGGGAACCGGCGTAACCGACTGACTTTTTTGATTCTTTACCAGTTATTAAATCTTCTGAATGATGCTGGCCGCCATGCCTCGTAAAACCAAAATGTCTGCTGCCCCCGCTTTGCCGCTCGATCAAATCCTGATCGGCGACAGCATTGCCGTCATGAACGCGTTGCCACCCGCCTCGGTCGATGCCGTTTTCGCCGACCCGCCTTACAACCTGCAACTGGGCGGCGATTTGCTGCGCCCCGACCATTCGCATGTCGATGCCGTCGACGACGATTGGGACAAATTTGCCGATTTCGCCGCCTATGACGCCTTTACCACCGCATGGCTGAAGGCCGCCAAGCGCATTTTAAAGCCCGATGGCGCGTTGTGGGTCATCGGCAGCTATCACAATATTTTCCGCGTCGGCGCGATTTTGCAAAATCTGGGTTTCTGGATTTTGAACGACGTCATCTGGTGCAAAAGCAATCCGATGCCCAATTTTCGCGGCAAGCGTTTCACCAACGCCCATGAAACCATGATCTGGGCGTCCACATCGAAAGACGCGCGGCCCTGCTTCAATTACGAAGCGATGAAGAACATGAATGATGAAAAACAGATGCGCAGCGACTGGCATCTGCCGATCTGCAGCGGCAATGAACGGCTGCGCGACGGTAATGGCGACAAGGTTCATCCGACGCAAAAACCGGCGGCCCTGCTGTATCGCGTCATTATGTCGTCGACCAAGCCCGGCGATGTTATTCTGGACCCGTTTTTCGGTTCGGGCACGACGGGCGCGGTGGCCAAACAATTGGGCCGCCATTTTATCGGCATCGATCGCGAAAAGACTTACGCCAAACATGCCGAACGCCGGATCGCCAACATCAAGCCCGGCGCGGATTTCGAATTCCTGAGCACGCCGAGCAAGCGCGAGGAGCCGCGCATTCCGTTCGGGTTTATTCTCGAACGCGGATTATTGCGCCCCGGCCAGTTTTTGTTCGACGAACGGCAGCGGCACAAAGCACGGGTCAAAGCCGACGCGACATTGCAGGCCGACATGCGCGGCGACAAGGTTACAGGGTCGATTCACAAGGTTGGCGCGCTGGTTCAGGGATTGCCCGCCTGCAACGGCTGGACATTCTGGTACTATGACGCCGACGGGCGCGGTCATTTGACGCCGATCGATATGTTGCGCCAGCGCGTACGCGCCGAGGCTGTCGGAGCAGCTCAATAATTACATCTGCGCTTCGTAGATCAGCTTCTGCATCTGCGGATCTTCGTAAAAATCGATCGAGTCGAGATGCGCGTCAAGTCGTACAGACTCATTATCCGGCGCGTTGGATTGATGATAGATATCCGCTTCGCCCTGCCCGCCCGGCATTTTCCGCATCGGATCTATATAGGTGATGCGCAAATTAAAGCGCGCATAGACGATGCGGCTTATATTGCCGTCCTTGTCCATATTGCCTAATAAAGTCTGCGCGTCTTTTTCCCCCAAGGGAATGCCATCCATCGTGACGGGCACGCCGATGACGACACGGAAAGTGCGCGGCAGAATTTTGATATGCGCACCGCCGCACCCTGTGCCGGCCACTGAATAGATCGTGAAGGCGTTGACATTGCGTATGGTCGATTTATCGGTAAAACGGAACAGATTCGCGCCGAAATCGTAGCGGTCGAGCTGTAGCTTGGTGTCGTAATAATAGGCGGTCGGAAATGTTGCGATGTCGTTTCTGGCCGCCTGCAACACTGCCTGGCGCACCTGCTGCCATTTAAAATCATTGCTGTAAAAAGCCTTGTACAAATCGCATTCGGTGACGATGGCATATTCGTCGAGAATGGCCGGATCCGACAGGTCGATGGCATTGAAACGCACCATGGTGCGCGTCAGGCTGGGCCAGTCAGGTTTCGCATAATCGTCGGCGCGCGCCACGGCGGGCAGCAACAGCAGAACCACAAAAAGCGCGCGAAGAAACATGGGGCGAAACTCCGGAACAGGACAAGCCATTATAGCTTCGCCAAAGCGTGGCGGACAATCTTCTTCATCACGCTGGGCAGGGCTTCGTCCTGTATTTTGTCGGGCCGCACCCATTGTCCGGCGGTTTTACGCGCGGCCGAAGCACCGATGACGGCGGAAGCCACCGCGATTTCCAACGTAAAATGGGTAAAAACATGCGTCACAAGGCCGGGAATAGCCCGCCATTTCGCCTTGGCAGGCGCATAAACAGCGACATCATCCAAGGCGGGCAGCGGGGTTTCGCCCCACGGGCTGCTGGGAATTTCCATCATATCGGCCAGCAGGCCGTGCGACGGGCGGCGGCGCAGAAGAATATCCCCCTGCTCATTACACAGAACAAACGCTACGGCACGGCGTGTAGGCCGTGCGGCTTTTTTCGTGCGGCGCGGCAAAGTTTCCGCAATGCCTTGCGCGTGCGCCTGACAGGCGTCGCGCCACGGGCAAATGCCGCATTTAGGCGCGCGCGGCGTGCAAACGGTCGCGCCCAGATCCATCAGGGCCTGCGCGTAATCGCCACAGCGTTTTTGCGGCACCAATGTCGCCGCTGCCGCGCGCAGTTCCGCCTTGGCCGCAGGCAATGGAGTCTTAATCGCAAAAATGCGCGCCATCACGCGTTCGACATTGCCATCGACGACATTGGCCGGTTTATCGAAAGCAATGGCGGCCACGGCGGCGGCAGTGTAAGGCCCGAAGCCGGGCAAGGCGCGCAAAGCGTCCTCGTCGCGCGGGAAAACGCCGCCGTAATCGGCATGAACGACCGCGGCGCATTGATGCAGCAATCGCGCCCGCCGGTAATAACCAAGTCCCGCCCACAGGCGCAGAATATCGTCAAGCGATGCCGCGGCGAGATCATCGAGAGTCGGCCAGCGTTCGACGAATTGGCGGAAATACGGCCCGACCGTTGCCACCGTGGTTTGTTGCAACATGATTTCCGACAGCCAGACGCGATACGGATCGGGTTTTTCACCCGGCGCGGCGCGCCAAGGCATAACCCGGCGATGGCGGTCATACCAGCGCAGCAAGGATGCCGGATCGGGTTTCGGATGTTTTTTGACTTTGCCGCCTTTTACCGCCACAATTCCCCCTATGACCGCTTATTTCCCCAAACCGCGCACATTGGCCGACGCCGTCGACAAGGTCGCGCGCCAGTCCGCCGGCAAGGATTGGGGATTATATGCGGGATTGTTAAGCCATTGGACGGAAATCGTCGGCGCCGATTATGCCCGCGTCACGACGCCGGTCAAAATCGCCTTTCCCTATCAACCCGGTGAAGCCCAACGCAAGGACGGCGTCCTGACCGTACGGCTGCCCAAAGGGCTGGCGATGGAATTCAGCTTTAAGGCCGACATCATCCGCCGCCGCATTAATGCTTATCTGGGCTATGAAGCCTTCGCCCGCATCGCGCTGGCCCCGGCGGCGGCGGGCGTGCCTGTCGCCGCGAAGCAACCCAAACCCATCGCCCCTGCCGCGCTTAAAGCTATACAAGAACAAGTATCGTCAATTGAAAACAATGAATTGAAGGATGTTCTTGAGAGTTTTGGCAAGGCAATGGCTTCGCGTTAAATGCGCCAGACCCTGTTTGTTAACCTTGTGTTAACCATCGCCTTTCCCGTATAATTTACCGGTTCATGATTCGAATGAAGGGCGAGGCTTATGAGATTTTTTGGCAAAGCTTTCCTGCTGGCGGCATTGTTGCTGGGCACGGTTTCCGCGGCTTCTGCAGCCCCCGCCGCCGCGCCGGCAGACCCGCGCATGGCGGCGCGCGTATTGGGCAACCCCAATGCCCCGATCAAGGTCGATGAATTCGTGTCGCTGACCTGCCCCCATTGCGCCGATTTTACCAACGAAACGCTCCCCACCATCGAAAAAGATTATATTGATACCGGCAAGGTTAAGTTCGTGATGCATGACTTTCCGTTGGATGGCATCAGCCTGAAGGCCGCCGCCGTGGCGCGGTGCATGCCCGTCGATGAATATTTCCCCTTTATCAAGGTGTTATACAAAAACCAGATGACATGGGCCTATGGCAGCGCCGACCCCGTCGCCAGCGTGGCGCAATATGCCGAATTGGGCGGTCTGCCTGCCGATCAGGCCAAGGCCTGCGCCAATGACAGCAAATTGCAGGATGCCATCGTTGCCGAACGCACCGAAGCGACCGACAAATACAAGGTCAACGCCACGCCGACCTTTGTCATCAATGACGGCGCCAAGGTTATCGAGGGCGCGCAAAATGCGCAGACTTTTGCCGCCGCGTTCGACCAGATTCTGGCCGCCAAGAAATAATTTATAAAAACAGGGGTATTTCGTGCATTTCAAACGCTTGCGTCTTCACGGATTCAAATCTTTTGTCGAACCGACCGACCTGCATATCGCATCCGGCATGACCGGCATTGTCGGGCCTAATGGCTGCGGCAAATCGAATCTGGTCGAAGCGTTGCGCTGGGTCATGGGCGAAAATTCCGCCAAAAGCATGCGCGGATCGGAAATGGACGATGTCATTTTCGGCGGCACTGCGACCCGCCCGTCGCGCAACGTCGCCGAGGTTACGCTGGAAATGGACAACAGCGAGCGCACGGCCACGGCTGAATTCAACAATGAGGATACGCTGCAGGTCACGCGCCAGATCGAGCGCGGCAACGGGTCGGATTACAAGGTCAACGGCAAGCCGGTGCGCCGCCGCGACGTGCAGTTGTTGTTTGCCGATCAGGCGACAGGCGCGCATTCGACCAACATCGTCGGACAGGGGCAGATCGACGCATTGATCCGCGCCAAGCCGCAGGATCGCCGCACCATTCTGGAAGAAGCGTCGGGCACGGCAGGCCTGCATGCCCGCAGGCACGAAGCCGAATTGAAATTAAAAGGCGCGGAACAGAATCTGACCCGCGTTGACGATGTTTTGCAAAGCTATGACGCGCAATTGCGCGGGCTCAAGACCCAAGTCCGGCAGGCGTCGCGTTATCGCAATCTGGCCGACCATATCCGCAAAACCGAAGCGGCCTTGCTGCATTTGCGCTGGATCGAAGCCGGACAGGGCGCCGAAGACGCCAAAGCCGCGATGGCCGAGGCCGAAGCGCGGGTCACCGAATTGCTGGCCATCGTTACCCAGGGCAACACCGCGCGCGCCGAAACCGCCGCCGCCTTGCCGGGCCTGCGACAGGCCGAAGCCGCGGCCGCCGCCGTGGTGCAGAAGCTGACCCTGGCGCGCGAGCAAATCGACGCCGAGGCCCGTCGCGTCGCCGACGACACCCGTGCGCATGAAAACAGGTTGAATCAGGCCAAAACCGATCACGACCGCGAACAGGCGCGCATGGCCGACGGCGAACAGGCGATCGTCAAATTGACCGAAGAGTCCGCCCAGCTGGACATCGCGCAGGCCGCCATCGCCGAAGCCCTGCCCAAAGCCAGCGAGATTCTGGCAAGCGTCAGCCTCGAAGTCGATGCGCTGGACGCCGCCCTGGCGCAATTGATGCAGGAAACGGCCAGCGCCGAAGCGCGTAAAAACGCGCTGCAACGCGAAGCCGACACGCTGGATGCCCGCCATAAACAGCTCCACGCCCGCCGCGAACAACTGGATAGTGAACGCGTGGCCTTGGCCGCCGAAGCGGCGTCGCGCCCCGATCTGGCGCTGGCTTCCGCCATGGTCGACGCCACCGAAACCGAACTGGCCAAGCGCCAGGAACAGGCGCAGCAGGCCGAGCAATTTTATCGCGAAGCCGAACAGATTCAGGCGTCGGCGCGCGATATCGCGCAAGCCAGACAAGCCGAAGAAACCAAATTGCGCGCCGAATATGACGCGTTGATCGGCTTGCTGCATATCGACGACGACACCGCCGAAAAGATTATCGATCTTGTCACCGTCGCGCCGGGTTTTGAGCATGCGCTGGCCGTCGCGCTGGGCGAGACATTGACCGCGGGCCTCGACACTGCCGCCGCGCAATATTGGCGCACGCTGGATGCCTTGGCCGACGCGCCTGCGCTGCCGTCCGGCGTGTCGCCGCTGGCCGCGCATGTGCAGGCGCCGCCCGCGCTGGCGCGTTGCCTGTCGCAAATCGGTCTGGCCGAAGATGCGGCCACGGGCGAAGCCGCCGCGCGGGATTTGCGCGCCGGACAGATTATCGTCAGCCGCGACGGGTGGGCGTGGCGGTGGGACGGGTTCACCTTGACCCCGCAAGCCAAAACGGCAACCGCCCAGCGTTTGCAGCAACGCAACCGCGCCACGGCATTGGAAACCGAAATCGCGGCGGCGGCGGCGGCGACGCAGCAGGCCGAAACGGCCTTGGCCGACGCCAATGCTTTCTTTGCCCAGCGTCAGGACGAAGACCGCAAATCGCGCGACGCGTTGAAGGCGGCATTCGCCGCGCTGAACGACGCCCGCAACACCTATGCGCGTCAGGAAAAAGAAACCACCGCCATCACGGCCAAGCTGGAAACCGTTGATGCCGCATTACGCCAGATGGGCGAGGATTACGAACAGGTGCGCGTGCGCATGGCCGCGATCGAGGAAGAACGGCAGACTCTGCCCGACCTTGATGCCGCACGGGCGACGATCAACGAAAAACGCGCGGCTTTGGCCGAATTGCGCGGCACGCAGGCGGAAAAGAAGGGCGAATGCGCGCGCCTGTCGCGCGAACGCGACATGGGCGCGGCGCGCGCGCAGGCCGTGGCGACGGAAATCGCGGCGTGGCAATCGCGTCTGGCGAATGCGCGGCAGCAGATCGACGCGTTGACGCAACGCATCGGCGAATTGGAGGCGCAGCTGGAAACATTGCGCGCCAAGCCCGCCGATCTGGATTCCGCCCGCGGGGCGTTGTTGACGGAACTGTCGTCCGCCGAGGCCGCGCGCAAGGAAGCCGCCGACACGTTGATCGCCGCCGAAGCCAAGGCCACCGACATCGAAACGCAGGTGCGGCGCGACGAAGCGGCATTGACGGACGCGCGCGAGTCCCGCGTGCGCGCCGAAGGCGCGATACAGGCCGCCACCGAGCATTTCAACGTGTTGCGCGAACGCATGACGGAAAAATTGAATTGCGGGCCGGAAGAATTGCCCGCGATTGCCGAACTGGCCGACGGCGACGCCTTGCCCGCGGTGTTCGATCTTGAACAAACGCTGGCGCGCTATATGCGCGAACGCGACAATATGGGGCCGGTCAATCTGCGCGCCGAAACCGAAGCGGAGACGATGCAGACGCAAATCGATACGCTGCAAAAGGAAAAAGACGATCTGGTGGCCGCGATTGCCAAATTGCGTCAAGGCATTTCGCAATTGAACAAGGAAGCGCGCGACCGTTTGCAAAACGCGTTTTCGCAGGTCAACGAACGGTTTCAGGCGTTGTTCCAAAAATTATTCACGGGCGGCAAGGCGCATCTGGAGCTGATCGACAACGAAGACCCCATGAATGCGGGCCTCGAAATCTTTGCCGCGCCGCCGGGCAAGAAAATGCAGATGCTGACATTGCTGTCGGGCGGCGAACGCACGCTGACCGCGCTGGCTTTGCTGTTCGCCGTGTTCCAGACCAACCCGTCGCCGATCTGCGTGCTCGACGAAGCCGAAGCCGCGCTCGACGAAAGCAATATCGGCCGTTTCTGCGATCTGGTCGAAGCGATTTCGCGGGAAACCAGCACGCGCTTTCTTGTCATCACCCATCAACGTCTGACGATGGCCCGCATGGACCGTTTGTTCGGCGTCACCATGGGGGAAAAAGGCGTGTCGCAGCTTGTTTCCGTCGATCTGGAAAGCGCGGTGTCGATCCGCGACGGCGGCAAAGCCCCCGCCGCGACAACGGCGGAACAGGCATTGCAGGACGTTCAGGCGGCGTAAAAAAGAAGGGTATTTTACCCTTTAGCTTTAAGCCGCTTTGTCCTATTGTGCGACCGGATTAGTCCTTGATCCGTTCTTTCCCATTCATGACAATGGAGGTTCCCATGTCCACCCCATTCATCCTGCCGCCCCTGCCCTACGCCGACGACGCGCTCGCGCCCGTTATTTCGTCGAACACGATGGGATTCCATTACGGCAAGCATCACAAAACCTATGTCGACAATTTGAACAAGCTGGCCGACGGCACCGATTTTGCCGCGATGTCCCTGGTCGACGTCATCAAAAAAACCGCGGGCGTCGCCGACAAGGCGGGCGTTTTCAACAATGCCGCGCAGATATGGAACCACACGTTCTTCTGGGAAAGCATGAAGGCGAACGGCGGCGGCAAGCCGACCGGCAAGATTGCCGAGCTGATCGACCGCGATCTGGGCGGCTATGACAAATTCAAAACCGACTTCGCGCAGGCCGCGGTGACTCAATTCGGCAGCGGCTGGGCGTGGCTGGTCGCCGATCAGGGCAAACTGGCCATCCGCAAGACCGGCAATGCCGAAACGCCGGTGTCGGGTTCGGCTGTGCCTCTTCTGACCATCGATGTGTGGGAACACGCCTATTATCTGGATTACCAGAACCGCCGCGCCGATTTCGCCAATGCGGTGATCGACAAGCTTCTGGACTGGGATCGCGCCAACGAACGCCTGGGCTAAAAAAACCGTCGCCATAAAACCGGCATTACCGCAAGGCGATGCCGGTTTTTTTTGCGCCCGGTTTATAACCTGATCCAACCGTCCGGAATCCGGTCGCGCTGGTCGTCTTCGGTTAATACCCATCGCGCGGGCGCGATAACCTGTTTGCCCGGAGCCGGGTTAAGCCATGCCCCCCACCAGCTGAACGAACTGTTGGCGGTGATGTGATGGCGGCACGCGGCCATTAAATGCATGTCTTCGCAATCCCGCCCATCCGGTTGCGGATCGACGAACATCGTGTCCTGCGGCACGGGCAGAGCCGCGCGCGCCCAGGCGGGGTCGTCGGCAAAAACGACATAACGCGGCGCCGCCACCAATTGGTTCATGCGGGCTATGGCTTCGCCATACCATTCGGGCGAACACGTGCCGTGCACGGCGTTGGCGGCCGGATTGGTCAGGAAATCCGTGCGCCGCACATGCAGGGAAACGGCATTGGCCGCGCGGATATGCGCCGCCAGAGCCTGGCGTTGCGGCGTCATCGGCGCGGCAAGCGCAAAATCGGCGCGAACGATATCGGCGACATCGGCGAAATATTTTTCCGTCTGCCAATAGCCGTTCAGACAGACATTCCCCGTCGCCGCCATGACTTGCGGATTAAAACCGGTTCCCTGCTCGTTAATCGAGACAATCGGGCCCGGCCAGCCGGGTTTGGCGGACAGGTGTTTTTGCAGGCGCGGCGGCAACGATTTCACCGCCATTTTGCCGTCCTGTATGGTCACCAGCCGTTGTTTGACGCAAAAAGCCCCAAGCGCATAATGGCGCGGCGTGGCATCGGCCCACGCCACGTCATAAAACCCAAGATCGAGCCACAAGGACGTGCGGTTTTTAACCGCCAGCCGGCGTCCCAGGGCGTATTGGAACATCTGGTTGCCCAATCCGCCCGACAAACGCATAATGATCATGTTGTTATCTCCTTACGTCATCATCCCGTAGAATTTGCGCAACGGCAAGCTGCATGCTCGACAAAATCGCGATTTACCAGATCAACCTCGACGCCCGCGCCGACCGGTGGGAACAATGCCTCGCCAACCACCAAGCGACGGGTTTCGACGCGCTGGACATCCGCCGTTTCGCGGCGGTGCGCGATGCCGAGAACGGCGCGTTGGGCTGCGCCAAGTCGCATCTTAAAGCGCTGACACAATTTATCGCCGACGACGCGCGCGACTATTGCATGATTTTGGAAGACGATTTCGATTTCAATGTGACGCCGTCGCAATTGCAGGAAAAGATCGACGCCGTCGCGGCGGCCAATCTGCGGTGGGATGTTTTGCTGCTGTCGGCGACGTTGTTGTTGAAATTCCCGACATCGTTGCCGTTTCTGGCCAATGTGTTTGAGGCGCGCACCACGGCAGGCTATATCGTACGGCGTTCCTATGCGCCCCGGTTATTGGCCAATTTTGCGGAGTCGGTCGCCCATCTGCAAAAATTCCGCACGATGCAACCCGCCGAGGCGTTCCGCGAACGTTTTGCCATCGATGTGCATTGGCAGAATCTGCAGCGCAGCGACCTGAGCTGGTATATTTTCACCCCCGGCGTCGGGATGCAACGCCCGTCATTTTCCGATATCGAAGGCCGGCATGTCGACTACAAAGACGCTTCGGCGATCTGATTTTATTTCTTGATCTTGTCGTCGCGCATGCGTCCGGCCCAGCCGTCGATATTCGATTGCCGCCCGCGCGCCACGGCCAGCGTATCGGCGGGCACGTCGTTGGTGATAACGCTGCCCGCGCCGATAAAAGCGCCGTCGCCGATTTTAACCGGCGCAACGAGCGCCGAATTTGACCCCACAAACGCGCCCGCGCCGATATCGGTATGCGATTTGCGGAACCCGTCGTAATTGCAGGTAATCGTGCCGGCGCCGATATTGGCTTTGTCCCCCACCGTGGCATCGCCGATATAGGACAGGTGGTTTATTTTCGCGCCGCGCCCCACATCGGCTTTTTTAAGTTCGACAAAATTGCCGATATGCGCGCCCGCGCCGACGGTCGAACCGGGGCGGATGCGCGCGAACGGCCCTATAACCGCGCCTGCGTCGATGCGCGCCTGTTCGATATGGCAGAAAGCGCGGATATCGGCCCTGTCGCCGATATCGACGCCGGGGCCGAACACCACATTCGGCCCTATCGTCACATCGCGGCCGATTTTGGTGTCCATCGACAAGAACACGC
The DNA here is from genome assembly GCA_028866275.1 of Alphaproteobacteria bacterium. GTDB lineage: Bacteria > Pseudomonadota > Alphaproteobacteria > UBA9219 > UBA9219 > CAIXLI01. Next base: position 25,967 of record JAGWIK010000012.1, on the reverse strand, counting down.
TGTCGGGGTCGGTCATGGTCGCGCCGCCCAGCATCGCGCGTTCACGCAAACGGCGTTGCATCAATTTTTCCGCCTGTGCCAGCTCGACACGGTTATTGACGCAATAGACTTCGTCGGCGGGCAATTCGGCCACGGCGCAGTCGTCGCCGGCGGCACGCGCCAGCGCGATGCAATCGGTCAGGTAAAATTCTTTTTTCGCGTTGTCGTCGCGCAGTTTGTCCAGCAGGGGCCATAAAGCCGCCGCATCGAACAGCATCGCGCCGCCGTTGCACAAACGAATGGCGCGTTGTTCGGGCGTGGCGTCCAGCAATTCGACAATCGCCGCCAGCCGGCCCTGATCATCCAGTACCAGACGTCCGTTAGCGGCGGGGTCTTCGGGCGAGAAGCCGGCGACGACAATCGCCGCGCTGGTTTCGGCGCGTTTGCGCCGCAGCGCGCGCAAGGAATCCGCCGTGATCAACGGCCCGTCGGCGAACAGAATGATGATATCGCCCGTGAACCCCGCCAAAGCCATGCGCGCGGCCTTGACCGCGTCGCCCGTGCCCAGAGGCTTGGCCTGCACCGCGCAGCGTTGCGGCGCGACGGCCTTTTCGATTTCCGTGGCATCGGGCGCGGTGACGACCACGATCTGTTCGGGCAGCAGGTCGGCGCAGGCGTTCAGGACATGCGCGATCATCGGTGTGCCCGCGACAGGATGCAATACTTTTGGCAGGTCGGATTTCATGCGCGTGCCCTGCCCCGCGGCAAGGATAATGCAGGCGACGGGCGGCATGGACGAATCCGGCGAAGAAGATTTTGAAGAAGATTTTTGTGTCATGCCGTCTTTTCTGCCATAAAGGCGCGGATAATCCAATAGCCCGGATGATGCCTATGCCCAAGCTTATGGCCCTTATTTTCGATCTCGACGGCACGCTGGTCGACAGCGCGGGCGATTTGCGCCAGGCCGTCAATACCGTGCTGGCGGCCCATGGCCGCGCGGCTTTATCGCTGGGCGACATTAAAAATATGGTCGGCGACGGGTTGCGCATTTTGTTGCACCGCGCTTTTGCCTCCACCGGCGAGGCTCTGCCCGAAGCGGCGGAGCGGGCGGCCATGGATGATCTTCTTCGCGCCTATCAAACGCAAAAAGCTTCGCGCGACATGTTGTATCCTCTGGCCGAGGAAATGCTGGCCGGCTTTCGCGCGCGACAGATTAAAATCGGGCTGTGCACCAATAAATTGTATCTGCCGACGTTGAAACTTCTGGACGATATCGGCATTGCGGGTTTGTTCGATTTCATTGCGGGATCGGACACGTTCCCGGTTTTCAAACCCGACCCCGGCCATGTGCTGGGCGTCGCCCGTGCGCTTAAAACCCCACCAGGCCATTGCGTCATGATCGGCGACAGCGCCAACGACATCAACGCCGCGCGCGGCGCAGGCATCGCCAGCATCGCCGTCGGCCACGGCTATGGCCGCGATGTCGGCACGCTGGGCGCGGATGCGGTTATCGGCGGTTTCGGCGAATTGGCCGGAGCCTTAACGCGATTGGGATTCGATATCGGCGGCTGAAACTATTCCGGCCTCGACAAATGCTGCCGGATTCCGGATGCGCGCAAACAGGATTATCCGCGCATCTTGGGTGGAGGCAGTCTTATAGTGACGACATCATCACCATCGCCGCCGCGCCGACAAATCCCGCGGCGGGGATAGTCAAGATCCATCCCCACGCAATGCGGCGCGCCACGCCCCAACGCACGCGCGACGCATCGCGCGCCACGCCGACGCCCAGAATGGCGCCCGTCGTCACATGCGTTGTCGAAACGGGCAGGCCCAGAAATGTCGCGGCGAGGATGGACAGCGCCGACGCGCCTTCGGCGCAAACCCCGCCCTGCGGATGCAGCAAAGTCAGCCGGTGCCCCATCGTGCGCACGATGCGCCAGCCGCCCGCCAGCGTCCCCAGCCCCATCACCGCATAGGACGCCGCCAGCACCCAGCCGGGAACGACAAAGTCGTGCAACGCGCCCGCCGCGACCATCGCTCCGGTAATAATGCCCGCGGTTTTTTGCGCGTCGTTGCTGCCGTGCATAAGGCTGAGAAATGCCGATGAAACAAGTTGCGCGCGGCGATAGAAAAGCCCGTCCGCGGCCAGCCCGCGCCGCGCCGCAAAACCCAGCGCGCCCATCAGCCCGTGCGCCAGCACCATGCCCAGAACCGGCGCGATAACGATGAAAGCCACGACCTTGATCCAACCCGCGGCGATGATCGGTGCGTTTATCATGCTCCACCCGTTCTGTACGACGCTGTTGGCCATGGCCGCCCCCGCATAGCCGCCCATCAGCGCGTGCGACGAGCTGGTGGGCAATCCCAGCCGCCAGGTCAGAAGCCCCCAGACGATACCCCCCAGAAGCCCGCACAAGACGACCTGCGGCGTGACATAGGGTAGCGCGATAAGCCCTGCCCCCATTGTTTTGGCAACGCCGGTGCCGAACAGGAACAAGGCGGCGAAATTGAAAAACGCCGCCCACAAAACCGCCTGCCACGGTTTCATCACACGCGTGGCCACAATCGTGGCGATGGAATTGGCGGCGTCGTGAAAGCCGTTGACGAAATCAAAAAACAGCCCGACGACAACTACCCCTATGACAAACAAAGAAAAAAAGTGCATAGGCCTGCTTCCTTGCGAATCAATGGAACGCGTGTTACCGCTTGAGTCCTTCATGATTGAGAAAACCCACAGCGTCCAGAGGAAATTACGATGAGTGAAAAACTTGCCTACTGGGGATCGGTTGTGTTCAGCGCGATCGCGTTGATCCTGATCGTTGCCAACATCTCTCTTTCCAACGGCAATCGCGCGCTTCAGCAGGAAGTCTCGACCCGCGCCGCCGCCATCAACGCCGGACAGACCTATGCCAGACTGGCGCAAAATCTGGTTCAGGCTCTGGGCGAATCCGCCGTCAAGAATGACGATGCCAAGCTGCGCACGCTGCTGAGCGACAACGGCATCAACATCAAGGAACCGGTTGCCAAAGCCGCCCCCGCCCCCGAACAGCACGAAAAGAAGAAGTGAGGATATCATGGCTAGCGATAAAATAACCGCCGCCCACATTCTTGTCCCCGTTACCCTACTGTCCTTTGTCGTTGCCCTGTTTTTGGGTTTCCAGACGACAATGCTGGCAAGCGACCGCGACGGCCTGACGCAGGCTAGCGCCGAGCAGAGCAAGCCGCTGGAACAGGCTGAAAAAGCCAAAGCCATGGCGACCAATCTGGCCGTCGGCACGCTGAAGCTTGCGCAGCAAGGCGACAAGAACGCCGCCGAGATCATCGATCTGATGAAAAAATCGGGCATCAATGTTTCCGATAAGCCCGAAACATCCGGACAACAGGGCACGCCTGCGGGACAGCCGCCTGCCGGCAAGTAAGCGCCCGCAAAACAAGACATGGATACCAAGCCCCCGCACCTGAAAACTGGTGCGGGGGCTTTCTTTTAAAACATCCCAACGAACCGTTTTTCAAGAACGAGGCGAAATCATCGCGCACGAAACGCGTTTCACCTGCGCATTTACCCAAACTGGAAGCCGGATACCGCCTTACCCAGAATAAAATCTTTATATACCCGCACGCCGGTATCGGAACCTGCGGCCCCTGCCGCAACCATCAAGGGCAGCAAATGTTCTTCACGCGGATGGCAGGCACGCGCCGATGGCGCATTTTCCCATGCCAGCAATTGCCGGTCCCGCATCGCGATATCGGGGTTCGTGACGGCTGCATTCACCCAATCGTCGAACCGGCGGGCCGCATCACCGCGACCGTCAAAAAATTCGCGCAGATTATGGTAGGAAAATCCACTGCCCACGATCAAAACGCCGTCGTCCCGCAAGGGAGTCAGCGCGCGGCCAATCGCCAAATGCGCCGCAGGATCCAATCCGCGCTGCAAGGACAATTGAATGATGGGCACATCGGCCTGAGGATAGATCAACTTGAAAGGCACGAATACGCCATGATCAAATCCGCGCACCGCGTCCGCGGCGGACACAATACCGGCGTCCCCCAACAAGGCACACACTTGCGCGGCCAGAGCCGGATCTCCCGCCGCCGGATATTGCAAATGGTAGGTATGTTCGGGAAAGCCGATATAATCATAAATCAAAGACGGTTGTGCCGACATCGTAACCGTCGGCAATTTTTCTTCCCAATGCGCAGAAACCACCACAACGGCACGCGGTCGCTGTTCCAATGCACCGGAGATACCGCGCAGGTAGGATGCCATTTTGTCAAAGGCGTCTGGCGCAAAGGGAGGGCCCATTTCCATAAAGAAACAAGGGCCCGCGCCATGAGAGATATAAAGGGTCGGCATTCTTTTCATGTGCGCCAATCTGCCTCAGCACATGCCAAGAAGAAAGAAGGCACTTTGACTATACCGCCCCCAAATGCCCATAAGGGTGAAGCCGCCCGCCAAAGAAATGCCAAGCCACAGGTTGGCAAGCAAAAATAGCATTCAAGAGCCGCAGCAGCCGCGGCGTGACGTTAAGCCTTCAATACGGGCAGATGGGCATGCTGCCTCGCGCAATTTTTGGCGCGAGCGCATGGGGCCGACCGCCGCGAACCAGCTTTAGAGCATCAACCACATTCGCCACTTCAAGTGCGGGCGGCCTGCTGCCATCGCGAAGTTTCTTGCCTGCGAGATTAATCCACCCCCAGGCATCGGATAAGCAGGCAAGATCGGCCGCCTGTTCAGAAGTCAGCCCGAACTTGCCCGCAAAGGCGCACAGAGATCCTTCAGGCATCGGCGCTGCCGTGCTGCCTTTGCTGCCATTGACATCGTTATCCTCGAAATAAAGATTGACCCCGGGTTGAAGGCCCGCCTGATGCATCATGGCAAGGTAGTTTTCCCTTTGAGGTTTCAACCAGCGAAGCAATTTTTCATGCGTAGGATTTTGAAAGTCATCGAGCGACACGTCATCGTAAAGGGCGCACATCCGCGTAATATCGTAAATATTTTCACGCGGAAAGAAGGCTTCAATGTTTTCCCGCTCGGTCGATAATCGGGCAAGAACACGTTGCACATGGGGGTTGTATGGCCCGCTTGTCAAAATAACAAAATTGACGCCTTCGCTTTGAAGGCGCGACAACTGCTCGTACAGTTCCGGAGCCGGGCCGATATTCCTGTAATGTTCCGGGTCGCCTCCATTGTCGCCAAAATAACATTTTTCCATCGCTTCGATAAATTCCGGGCTGTCGGCGTCGCGACCGGTTTCAATGTATTTATACAGAACATATTGCGGGAAGTATGGAAGATGCCCGTGGGCGTCCCGCGTGGCCAGAATGGATTTATCACCCAAATCCCGAATGACGCTCTGCGTAATTAACGCCTTAATCCGCGCGTGCGTACCGTTGTCGGAAGGGAAAAAGACATCGTCAAAATCAAAAACAATCGATCCGCCCTCTGGCAATGAAAATAAATTTTTGGATTCACGGCTTGGTTGAACAACATGATCGGTCATAGACATCCTCTGTCGGTTGAAGGTTGTTACAGATATTTGGTTTCCGCTTGCTTACAGTCTCAACACCTTGCCCGCATTCGCCCATAAGTTTTTGCGCCCCTGTTCCGTCAATGGACGATCGAACCCGGCCATCAGACGTTCCACCTTGTGACGTTCGGCAGGACGGAAATAGGTCGTGGCATCGCGCGCCACCTGTTTGAAAAACACCACATGCACGATGCCGGTTTCGGCATTCGGATTCCGGTCATTTTCGACAAAAAGCAACGCCGTCTTTTTCGCCATATCTTCAAGGCTATGATGACCGCAGGCCAAGGCGTCTTCGTGCGTGAAATGCGGCGCGTCCAGTTCATGCCTCGCCTGCGCCAGATTCTTGAACCCGGCTTCATGCGCGGTGCTCGCGTTGACGACATAATTTCTCAACGCATCAATGTTGTCCAGCCCCAGTCGGGCAGCCAGCCGCCGCAATTTCAGCGACCGTCTGACGATGTTCTGGAATTCGACGCACGTATAGCTGCGGGCTGTCGTTATTTCCGCCGCGCGTTCCCATCCGGTTTCGACCCAGCGCGGCGCGCCTGCACTGTCGTCACTGGCCCTATTATCGTTGGCCGCGGCCGGTTCTTTTTTCTTCGGCCTCATTTCCTGCAACCGCGCCCTGCCCGTGTGCGGCGTGAAACCTTCATCTTTGAAGACAAGCCCGGTCACAAGGCGCGCGCGGCGGCCCAGAACTTCGCTGACGGTGGCATCGAAAAGATCGCGCTGCCGTATCTTGATCGTTTGCGCGGATGTTTCCGGCGCGCGCAAAGACAAGGGCGCGTCGATCGGCTTTTGTTCCATTTTAAGCCAAAGAAGATCATCATTCGACGGAAATGCCGCGCCGGAATCCGCGGTGCGGCTGCGCGCTTCCTCATAAAGGACATTATAATGCGGCGACGGCTTGATGGCGTCGATAATCTTGGCGCGGGCGGCATAGCACACGCGGCCGCTTTCGCGGCCACGCAGCAACACATGGGCGTCGAGAACGGCCATCGCTGCACGCAACCCGGGTGCATCCGCCGTCGCGACGGGAACCAGATAACTGCCTTCGTCGATATGATGCAGGGGCTGGTCGAGAAAAGCATCGGCGACATCGACCAGAATCACAGGCCCACCGGCGGGAATTGTATATTTGATATGCTCGACAGGCCAGCCGTCGACGCCATAACCCATCATGTCCAGCCGTTCGGCCGTCAGGGGGTATTTTTCCAGCATGGCATCATAATGTTTGGCGAGCGCATCGAGAATTTGTTCGCTCTTGTCGCGATCGGTCATCAGGATTTCCCACAGGCCCAGCTGGCCAGCGTCGGCGCGGACGTCAAGCCCGAGCCTGAGATTGCGCCTGATACGCGCGATAACTCTTTGCCCCTTGCGCGCGCTCATCCAGCGATGATCGTCGGGATCGACATGCGGAGGGCCGTTGAGGTGCAAAGCGGCGACGGCGTCGAAATGCGCGTCCCACATGTCCCATTCCCGCAATTCATCCCTCAACATTCGGCTTCCTTTATCATCGCCTGCGGCGTCGGCGACGATCAGGGTCTTTTGCAAATCTTCTTTGGTTTTTTCCATGCGCCCGGGTGTGGTCGCGAACATGCGGGCGATGATTTCCGCGGTATAATTGCGGTTTTCAAAACGCGGGCGGAACTCGCCATTGGCCAGCTTGTTGCGTCTTATATGTTCGTCCATCTTGTCAAGAACATCGAATGGCACCTCGTGACCGTGACGATCGGTGATGCGGAAACTCAACGAATAATCGTCAGCGGCATGCATCAGCGCGGCGCGCATTTTCCACAGATATTCGACCGCCGCATCAGCGCATTTCCGTATGGCTTCGTCGTCGGGTTCAACCGGGGCGCCTTCCGCGTCACGTTTGTGCGCCAGGCGATAGGAATTGTCCGGGTCGGGTAATTGCACGGGTTCGGGATCGTAATCTGTCTGGCGGTGGCGCAGATAGCTTTTGATCTTGGTGATTTTCTCGGCGAATTTTTCCACCGTTTCCCTGCGCCATCCGTCGGGCAGTTCATCGAACCATTCAACCGGATCCGGTTCCATGGCTTGCAGCAAAGTACGCCGAATATCCCGCGCACGACGCAATGTTTCCATGGCGTGGCTGTCGACATCGTCGTTATTGACAATTTTTCCATGCGGCGCGCCGGAATCAAGCCGTTTAAGTTCGCGGAAGTGCTCAAAGATATGGTCCTCGGCGCGCGGGGCCAGCACATCGTCCGCGCCGGAAAAAACCGGCGTTGTTCGTTCCAGCGCATTCTTGATGCGCGCACGGATATCAGGATTGGCCAGCAATTCCAGCAGATATTTACGGTTGACCGTTTCGTTCCAGTCCGGGTCGCCGCCCAAGCCGCGCGCAAAACCCAATGACGATTCGAAAACCGCCGGGCTTTTGCGCACATCAATAATTTCGCACAAGGCATCGGGCTGGCCGCGCTGCTCGGTCAGCATAGCGTGCCATTCATCCGCATCCATATCGTGCAGATGCTTGCCGCGATATGTATACGCCGCCAATGCGGCGTTGGTGTCGGTGCGGATAAAAAGCCCTTGCTGCCTTTCCTTGATTTCCTCGCCCAGAACGGCGCAAATACCGATATTCGCCTGTTGCAGGTCGGGATAGACCGAACGCAAAAACAGGCGCAGCGGATGCGGATTGAACCCGTCATTGCCCATCAGGAAGTTTTTTAATTTTTCCAGATCGGCGTTTTTTTCGAATTGCGCCACCACTTCCGGATCATGCCAGCGGTTATATGCCAGCAGGGATTCAGTCGCCAGCACATCGTAAAGCGGGTTCTGGTGGCCAAGCCGTTCTTCGTAAAATGATCCGTCTGGCATGCGGATGCCTTCTTGCAGCCCGCGCCCGGGATTGGCGCGATGCGTGTTGGCCAGCATCAAATCGCTCAGGCGCGAGGAAACATAGCGCTGTCCGGTGGCAGGATTAATGGTATAGGCGGCCTGAATGCCGTTCTCGCCCCTGATATTCAGCGTCGCGGCCGCCCGCGTGATGGCGCGGACATCGACGCGAAACAGGCGGTTTTTCTTGAGATACGAAACAATGATGTCGGCATTGCCGGTCATGAAGGCCAGCGTCATGAGCCACATGTCATCGGCGCGGATATTATTGAACCCGCCGGCCATGGCCGGCGGCGCGATTTTTTTCCAGCGCGCGCCTTTTTCGTTTCCCCTGCCGGCATCGCGGTAAACATGGCCATCGTCCGGAACCCCATCGGCGATGCGCATCGACAACCATTTTCCCTGATCATGCAGGCGAAAAATATGGACTCGTCCGTCCTTGTCGCGGATTTTATAGAGACGGACTTCTTCCGTCTTGCCGTCCTGCAAGGCGATTTGCTCTTTTTCATCGTCCAGCGCGTCCCACAGGCGGCGATAGAGCGTGCGAAACCAGAATGCGATTTTTCCGGCTGCAATATGCGGCGGGTCGCGGTCTTCGCCATAATGAATTTCCTGCGGCGAGGCTTGCACAATCACGGCGGCGGCCGGCGCCTCAACGACCCATTCGGGCACGCGCGGCTTGACGTCGATGCTGTCAAGAATGCGCCCACCAATACCGGTCAATATAGCGGCAAAATGAGTGGGAAAAGCAAACAGCCGGTCGAGATCGGTCATTTCCAGATCATAGCCGGTTGCGAGCAATTGCCCTGTCGACAGCCGGTGCCCGATATCTTCGGCCCGATGCAGGCTTTGCAAATATGCGCTGTCAATCAAGGGCTTTTGCGCGCGTTTTTTCATGGCTTCGGCCCCGATAATTTTAACAGCTTCAGATAATCACCCGGCGTCAGGCGCAACCGCGCGCCGGGTTTCATCGGCAGATTGCGCCTGTGCGCGCCGGGGCGGTCGGGGCCGCGATAACGTTGTTCAGGAGCGGGCGCTTTTCGGTTGTAGGCGACAGGTTGCGGCGGCGCACCCTTGCGCAGCGCCGCACGCCGTCGCGCCGCTTCGCCGTCGAGGGTGGCAAACTGGCGGCGATAGACACCGTCACGCGTGACCGACGCCATGAATCCGTCATGGCGGTGGCTTGCCGCGCCGTTCATGTTAGTGATGCGTTCGGCTTCGATATGGCCGCCGTGATATTCGCGCGATTTGCGATCGATAATGAAGCGGATAATCGACGGGCACGAACGCCCCATGGTTTTAACCAGCCAGCCCAACGCATCATCCGTTCTTTGCGTCGTCACGCGACAGAAATTATCGAAATAATAAGCGGTGCGGCCCAGAATCTTCATCGACATTTCGCGAAGTTCGGGGAAGGCCAGCGGGTCGCCGGTATGTTGCAGCATCGGGAAAATCGGTTTGACCAGCCTGAGCCATTCTTCCGTATCCCCCGCGAAACCGTGGCCGGGAGCGTGAATTGGCCTGCCGTTTATTTTAAGATACGCATCGTTTTCTATTTCCGCGCCGTGGCCGATGGCATTCAACGCCCGGAAAACCCGGTTCATATCATGGAGGGAAAGCCCGTGGATTTCATAACCATCATGCGTGGCAAGCACAACGGCATAGCCGCGCATGACATGGCGGGAAACCAGATCGCGCTGTTTTTTGTCATTACCGGGAATGGCAACCTGCGACAAACATAAAATGGTTTTCTGCGGCGGAATGGGGCGCGCGCTCGGCTTGCTGCCGGCCGGCATATCGAAACGCGATGCGCCGTAAGACCGCTTTGACATGCTGGAATCGATTTCAACATTGGTGCCTTGCGTTCCGGTTTCAAGCGTCAACCAGCATTCCGGCTGGCGCAGCATGCGGCGCGAGGATTTCGCGGCAATAGCCGTATAGATAGACCCGAGATGCCGGTGTTCGCCGTATTCCCCGGCAAACGCGGCTTCAAGCTTATCACGCATCTCAAAACGGCGATTGGACTGTTTGACAAGGCACAATTGCTCAAAATAATCCAGGACGCGCGTTTCAACCGCCCATTCGCGTTCAAGCCTCGTTCTTTCCTTACCTTCAGCGGTTCCATCTATTTGCGACCGCAAATCCCGCAAGCGTTTATCAATGCGTTGACGGAAAACGTAATCAAGATAGGCTTGATTGTTTTTAGTCTTCTGCACTTCGACCCGCAATTTGTTGACCCCCATGACGTTGGCGGTGCGTGCCGTTCGTTCCATATTGGCGCCGGATGCGGTGACGTCGCGGCCCAAGCGCGTGGCCAGACGCAAGCGATGTTCAAACCCCATTTCATTGGTGCTGATCTGGCCAACGGCATTTAACCGGCCGGGCAGAATATCGTTCAGAACCTCGAATAATTCGTATTGATTTTCTTCGCATTCCCAGTCGGTCGGCGCGAAACCGGGTTTGCGGATCGAGGTGCCGTCGATATCCATGCGCAGTGTGGGAAACTGCAATACCGAGGCGTCGATCGAGGGATCGTCGGCCAGCAATAATTCCTGCCAATGCTGGAAAAAATATTTGTCGAGATAATCGGCGTCAGGCTTGAATCCCCGATAGCCTTCGGCATTGTGGCGGCCGAAACGCATGTCACCCGGGTTAAGATAGCTGTCAATGACTTCGGAGCCATTGCGCGCCACATAGATGAAAGGCGTGGAACGCGCGGTATGCGGCGTGCCGTCGACGCTGTAACCGACGGACAACCGGACAATGCCGTCGTCATCTTTAATATGCACCCAGCCGCGACCCTGAAGCGCATCATAGGCCGGATGATATTCAGCGGGGATTTCGAATGCGTTGAGTTTTTCGCGCAAAGCCCGAAGGACTTCGGGCGCGGCGTGAATAATTTTGCCCTTGAAATAACCCTTGGCGATATAAGGAATGGCGCCGTCAATATGGTCGAGATGGCGATGCGTCAGAAAGATATCCCGAATATAAGCCAGTTCCTCGACGACATCGGCGACGGCGCCTTCATTGGCGACATCATGCGGCGGCAGGAACAGACCGATATCGTGAAGCGCGCCGACATGGCGCAGCCGACCTTCCCGATCGAGCCACTGCATCTCGATGACTTTACAATTGCCGTTGGGCTGGTGGCTGTATCCTTCGGCGATATCGTCGGCCGTGTTGTTGCCGCCTTTCGATTCCACCACCATGCGCCCTTCGGGCGGCGGCGGATCGGCGAGATCGGCGGCATTGACGGCATCGATCCAGCCCAGCAAATCATATTCGGCGGCGTAATCCAGAATGCGCGGATAATCGCGACGGCGTAACGCCTGCTTGGCGCGGTTGACCACGCCAATGACCTTCATGCGCAAATCGTGATCGACACGTAGGATATCGACGCCGAGAAATTTGAATTCCTGCAAAATGCGGCGATTGTCGTTGCTTGACGGCTCCAACCTCATCGACGAGAATTCGGGAATGGCGACGGCGCGCATATCGTCAGGGATGGCGATCGGTTCGATGGTGATCGAACTGGCCACTGCGCCGCTTTCGCCGTCATTGTCATTGGCTGCCACATAACGCGCGGCGAATTCGCTGCGGTTTTGCGGATGAACGGCAGTGGTGATGCGTTCCCGCCCCAGACGTTGATGCGCATCGATACTGTTGGTGTCTTCCCCCAGCAAGGCTCTGGCCATATCGGCGGGCAGGATTAAATCGTCATTGGCGGGTTTGGCATAAGCTTCGAACACGTCGAAATCGAAACCGCCATTCGTGCTCTGCCCGACCAAAGGCAGATTCTCGCCCATCGCTTCGGGCAGGCCGGTTTCCCGGAATATTCTGGCGGTTTCGGGCAATTCATCGCGGCGCAGCGCACGGATGATGTAGCTGGCGGCCGAACGGCCCGTCGCGACGTTGCGCATTACGCCCGCCGAAACCGCCAGCGGGTCGCCGTCGCGTCCGGCATCGTAAAGCGGCCGCCCCATCACCCACAGAGATTGCGGCACAATGCTATCGTTGGCGGCTTCGACAAAAGTGAATTGAAACAAATTGTGCCGCAACTGTTCGCCGTTGGGGCGCATGCGCCAGCGATCTATGGTCAATTCGATGCGCTGCGCGGCGGCGTTGTAGGTTAGTTCGGAAGAAACCGCCACCGCGCCGCGCGTACGCGGATCAACGCCGCCAACGGCAAGTTTAATCGTGGAGGGCCAGCCATTAGCGGCGGAGTCGTGGTCGAACCCAAGCTGGGTCAGGAAGTATTTTTTCGAAAGAGTCAGGGAATTCCCTTCACTCATTTACTACCTCCTTATTGTTGAGGACCGTTAAAAACATGCGCCCTGCCTCTTATCCCCGGCCGCGCCTTGCGCACTGCCTGCCGCCCTGATCCGGCCTCCATCGCCCGCATATATTTTTCCATAAGCCGGTTCTGAACCTTGATCGCCTGCTGCCGCGGCGGCGCGTCGTCTTTGCCCGCTTCGGCGACCAGCCGTTCACGATCCACCGCCCATAATTCGGGGCGCGCCGCCAACACATCCATGGCGCGGGCGCGTATTTTCAGAAACGCATCGCTGTCATAATCCATCCAGCTGACGCAACCGGCATGGGGGTCGATCCTGACCGCGCCCTCGCCCAGACGGGTATCGACGATCAGATCGTCAAGCGCCAGCAACCGGATCAGCGCCAATGCCTGTTCGGGAGCGCGCACACCGGCGGCGGCGCATTTTTCCAGCTTGCGCGTCAAAGCCGACACATCGACCAGCATGGAATCCTGTGCATTCTTATTATCGCCAGTATAGACCTGAAGCGCGATGCCCCCCGTGATGGGGCGGTCGATCAATCCCGCCTGAATCAGGCGCGCATGCACCCGCAACTGCACCGTATAATCGCGATGTTCCCAGCCTTTCTGGAAAATCGCTTCGTCGGCGTTGCGTTCGAGGGTTTTCATCGCGTAAACGAGGCGGAACAACGGGCTGGTTGCATTGGATCCGCGCGCCATAATGAAACTCGGGCAGGCTTTGCGGAACATGTCGATGAGTTTCGCGTCATGAAGCAGATCAAGCGTGCTGATAAAAACGCGATGGGGCCTGTCGTTAATAAGGTCGTGTTCGGTCTTTTCGACCCATGCACGATTGGCCCTTTCGATCATGCGCGCGCTGCGCCCCATGACGCCGTGCAATTCATTGATATCGGTAACGCCGCGTTCGGCGGCGGCTTGGGCGGCAGCTTCACCGCCTTTCAAATCGGCAATGATCATGGTCGCCATTGGTTCTTCGGCGGGATATTGCACGGCCTCCGCATAGCCGATGATAAACGGCAGAACCGCTTGTTCCCACGCTTGCAACCGGTCGAACAATTTGTCTTCGAACATAACGGCGTGCCAGCACGGCGCAAAGGGCGCATTATCCGGATCAAAGCGGCGCTGGTTCGGCGTCTGTGTATGGTTCGAGAGAAAGCGGTTTTCGTCGCTAAGCTTGCCGCGGACAATCGCGCCTTTGCGCTTAACCACATCGTTGGCATATTTTTTCATCTCGCGCCGCACGCCGGCGCTTAAAGGCCGATGAAGATCGCCCGTCTTCATTTCGCGTTTTCGGGCCGCATAATAAGCCGCGCCGTAAAGCGGCAGCAGATCATCGGGGTCGCGCAGCCAGCCTGCGGCATAGGCGCAAATCAGCGAATCGATTTCTTCATATAAATCGTCCATCGCCGCCAATTCGACAGGCGGACGGTCGCGCAGCGCCGCGTTGGCGTACGCAAGACGCGGATCATTCGCACGCAACATAACGTCGATCGTACGAAACATCGCCAAAGCGCTGGCGGCCTCGCGCGGCTCGAACCCCTTGCCGAGCTGATAGCGCAGGCATTCGGCCATATCCCGCGCATGGTCAAGCAGGGTCATGGGCCTGAGATTGGCATCAAGAATGTCCATGTCGGCCTCGGGGCGCGGCGGCATCAATCCGGCTTGAATCAGCACGCCTTCCACGACTTCCCAAATCGAATTGCGCGAGAATCTGGGATCGCCATCGACCAGCATGCCGCGGCAATGACGAATAACCATACGCCATTCGAGCATAAAGGCTTCTTCTTCATACTCCTGCATGCCGCTGAGCGCGGGATTGTTGACCAGTTCGCGCACCGCGCTTTCCAGCATCAACGGCACAACCAGATAGACATAAGGCATTAATTTCTGCGCGTGATGGGAACGCATCAGATTGACAAAACGGTTGGGACCTATCACTTCGTGGCGCAAACGATCCTTGCCGATTCTGGAACCAAGGTCATAGGTCGACGGGATAAGATCGCCACGCCCCGCGGCACGGCGGCCCTGATTGATCCCGTCGGCGACTTCGTGCGCCAGCAATCCGCTGGTAATAGATTCAGGCTTGTACCACAAGCCGAGACCACGATACCGATTGAGAAGAACGGCGGTGCCGAGCGCAACCAGATGTTTGATAACTTCGGACTCCGGGTGCGCGTCTTTATCGAAATATTGTTCATTGTCGTTGCCGATGCCGGTGAATTCGAAAAGGCCGGCGGCATAGCCGGCTTCGCGCGCCAGCGTTTTGAATACCTGATCGACGATAGTGGATCCCGGCGGATAGGCCACGGTCGCAGCTGTCGTCGCAAATGATGGGGAACAGGTTGATTGCGCGGTCATGCGTCACACCACCACAGGCAAGGGGCGCAGCATTGGGGAACTCGGCTCGTCATCGACTAAAAGAACTTGCGGCATGGATTTCTCTCCGGTTCATGAATGGCGGTCGATAAAATCAGGCGACACTCACGCCCATGGTGATTTACGGTTTTGCAGGAGATCAGATCGGGTAAAGGGATCGAGACAGGAAAGAGGCTGCGCAACGCCGGACGAAACGCCAAGAATATTTTGCATAGTACGCAGGAAAGGCAGATAGCCGGCCCTGATCTGACAGAAATGCACGCCGTCAAGGCCGGCTTCGCCGAGCATGTCTTTCAACAACATCATGTCCTTGACCCCGATATCGCTGAGCATGATGATATTGCCGCTCTCGAAACCGAGAAGACCGGCGCGGCGCGCCAGCTCGAAACCGCCTTTGTCCGGGATTTCATTACCAGGCAGGCGGTCGCTGATAACGATCAGATCGGGCCTATAGCGGGAAAAATGCTCCAATGCCGCCGCGATGCTGTCGGCTCTGTAGACAATATGTCCGGCACGCTGCGCGGCATAAGGCAGAAATTCGTGTATCGTCAGTTCGTGATCGACGAACAAAATGACAGACATGCGGATCCTTTCCTGTCGATTTAACCGGGGCGGACGTTTTTTTCCTTTGGTGCGGGAAGGTTCGTGTTGGCGGGGCGGGGTGGAACGGATCTTTGCACCGTGACCGCCGCCGCCGGTTTCCATTGGGGTTTTGGTTGCGGTTCCGGTTGCGGCGTAACAAATTTTCTTGGGTAAGGTTGCCCGGGCATGGCACGTCCCAGCAACCTGCACAATTCCGGCCACCCAGCCTCTCTATCCATATTCATGACGACCAGATCGCCGGGACGGCCCATAAAATGTTTCATAACCGCTTCGTTATGCGCCCGATAACGCGCACGGAAAACATCTTCGTCAAAATCCGTGCGGCCATAAAGCGCTTCATGGATTTTGTGCGAATAGCCGTCCCTGTCCCATTTTTTCCTATATCTTTGCCAGTGATTGCGGACGCTTTGCAGCCATGGTTCTTCATCCCTTGTTGTCAAAATAAATTTGGAACCGGGATAGGCGTTATCAAGCGCCTTAAAATGAAGAGGCATAGGAAGGTCGCACAGCGCATAATGCCGTTCCAACATAGGCGACCGACCCTGCGCCGTCATCTCTCTATGGATTCTGAACGCCCATCTTGGCGACTCCCAATGGGCCGTGTCGTATCCCAGAATTCCCAAAGCGGCAGCCAGGGAGGTCGTTGCCGTTTTGTGCATCCCGACACCGAATATGCGTGTGGGCAGAGCGTCAAACATAATAGGATCTGGATCAAAATTCTTGTAGACGACGCCCATTCCCATTCGGCCATTGTTGGCAACGGTCATATTTTGACGCCCCTCCATAATGGAGTGGAATATTTCCCCCATATTTTGCCTGTCGAGCATGTCATATCCGGCCAGCCGCGAGTCCTGACTATGCCCAATCGCTTTCTTAAACCGATCCGGCATGCCATGCCGCACAAAACCAAGATTAGTCAGACGTAGAGCAAAATCCTTATCATCTGGCGACCAGCGCCGGAACGCTTCGTCTTCGTCATATCCGCCGGTCAACATGAAGGCATGTGCCGTGATGGCAATTCTGCCGCCGCACCCTTGCGGCATTTTTGTGCTTACACCGCCACCGGGCCCTTCATGATTCTCGCCCGCTCTCAGGAAAATGGCGTCTTCGGATTCGTGCGCGCGTATGAATTCCTCGGCAACATATGACGCAAATCCGGCGCCCGTCAGATTGTCGGCGTCGAGATTAACAAGAACATCTGCCCCTTCCCTAATCCCGGCACGGGCGGCCATATTCTTGGCATGCGCCATATGGAATTGCTGCGGTTCCGGATTGTGATAATAGGCCAGCCTTCCGCTTGCCATTGGGGCCGCAAAAGTGCGGCGCATATGATCGCCAAGACCGTCGGTACTGTTGTAATCAAGCACGACAAAGACGGCATTCGGATAATCGGCATTGTTGCGCATATTCTGCGGCAATGTTTTGGCCAAATGGTGGGCGCGGCCTTTGCAGGTGGTGCAGAAGGCGATGCGGGGAAGCGTGGATTTAGACATGGCAATTACACCCGATGTTTTGATGTTGTTGTTCCCGGTCATGGCTGCGCCATCCTCGGTTTGGGCAGTCTTGCGCGGCCCATGTCGCGCAAGAATCCGGCGACGTCTTCAACCGTGGCAAAACGAACCGGCACAGCGGGGCCAGTATCGAATGCGCTGTCGAATGCGCGATCGATCGCGGCGGCCAAATCTCTCTTTCTCGGTTCAAAGCCCACAACCGCCGCAGCTTCCAATTTTTGCAGCTGCGCGCAATATTGGCGCTGTACCGCGTCAACCGGCATCAACAAAGGACGGCCCTGTCTGCGAACGCGCGCGGCGGCAAGGGCGTCCTTGATGCGTTCAGGCTCCGCCGAAGAAATTGAAAGCGCGGCGCGGCGCAACAGGTCGCGCAACTCGTCTCTCGACGCCCCCCTCAGCTCATCCTGAAACGAGCAGCCGGACGCAGCCCGCTGTGCTTCTACGCGGTCGCGGCTGATTTCGAACGCGAGCCGCAACCACCTGTGCGCGGATGAATGATCCGGTGCGTCCCTGAAAAGAAAATGCCAGGGACGGCCTATGAGCCCCATCTGTGTCGAAGGCCAGGCCTCGGCGACCGCCGCCATGACATCGGGGTTGTCGGCATGTACAATAACCGGCGCGGGCGCAGCCCCGATCCGGCTTTGCGGCGGCGATATGCCCGCCCAATCATCCCGTGACGCATAGCCGACAAAATGTATATGGGCCGCGCCCATCCGGCGGCAAACGGCGGCGGGCAATTTGACCAGCCGTTCGTCGCCGAGAACAACCATCGCATCGAGCGGAGGAATCAGGCCCGCATCATGATCGGCGGCCATATTATCATTGGCCGTTCCTGCCCGGCGCGGCCAGTTCAGGGCTTCAAAACTTCCCCCCACCAATCCGACGCGCAAACCGGCGGGGATATGATAAAGCCTCTCCACATCCCGGAACGCGGCCGGGGAGTCGAGCGTATCGGCAGCCAGCGGAAAAATCACCATATCCACTTTCTGATAAGACGCGGCGGCATCGATGGGCGCCACCGCCACATCCATATCGAGACCGCGCATGGCCTGAGCCAACATCTCGATTTTTTGATGCGTGGCGTCGCTTCCCCTGCACGGAACAAAACCAACGCCGTGAAGACCGGCTCCGGGCAATCCGACAGGTATCAATATACTTGGCTTGGACATGAAGTCCCTCCGAACGTCGTGATAAAAAAATCAGCCGTCGCCGGATGCATCAGGAAACCCCCTTGACCGGCGCAGGCGAAGGCGAAGGGCCTCGGCCATAATTGCCTGACAACCGCGCCCGCATCTCGCCATGCATTTTATTTGTCAGATTCGCGATGTCTTCCGGCGTGGCGTCCGGCGGCAAAGTGGCGACGGGTTTTTCTTCCATAAGGCCCTCGCTCGGCCGGGCTATCTGCAACGCGACGATCAAAGGCTTGTTTCTTGGCGCGCGCTTCAAAAGCTGGGGCAAACGCAGATACGCCGAACTGTGGGCGATGCCCTCACATCTTTCGCGAGAAAGGTTGGCAGAATCTTTTATCCTGCTGACAAACCCTCTTGTTATGTTTTTTGCATCCTCCCATTCGACTAGGATGGAGACGACGATAGGGGCTTTAAGGTTGTCATTCGCCGCAGGGGGAAGGGGTTCAAGTGTCTTGCTGACGACCAGCTTGGGAAACATATAAGAATTCTCCTTGAATAAAGACAGCAGTAATCATTCTGTTTATGCGCACAGGGAAGCGCTACCGCTCACCGTGAGCGATGCAGAGCAGATTGTCCGTTAAGCCGAACAGCTATTTGGGGGATCGTTTAGGCAGGCAGGGTTATCGAATTTCTTTCGGTCCCCGCACAGAGTCGTATGCACAAGCGCACCCGCGCACACAACTTTTTATGAGCCTTCATAATGGGTGAATTATCATTCAGTTCAGTTGCAGGAGTCAACAGCGCGTTGCAAAAGAAACGTCATTTTGGAAAAATTTCTGTGCATATTAACCCCTGACAACGTTCTGATTTTGCAAACCAAAATCATGGGTGGAATAAACGCGGCAGCCACGCAACCCGTCGTTGCGACAGGTAACGATAAAACCGGCGGACGCATTGACGATCCCCCCTCTTTCCAAGCCCGATCGGTGTCGATTCGCCTTAAGGACCGCAACAACATATCGCGTCACGCGCAGCGCCCGCGTCGACGATGCGTGCGGCAACAACGGTCAGCGCGCGACCGCCGGTGGGTTGCGATCGGCAAAACCGCGTTGATGCCAATAGGGATAAGGCGGCATGCAGGCACTGGCCGCATCAAGTCTGGCAACCTGATCGGCCGTCAGATTCCAGCCGATAGCCCCCAGATTCTGCCTGAGTTGTTCCTCGTTGCGCGCCCCGACGACAATGTTGCAAACCGTCGGCCGTTGCAAAAGCCAGTTCAGCGCCACCTGCGCCACGGTCTTGCCGGTTTCCTGCGCCACCGCATCGATCGCATCGACGACCTTGTATAAATACTCATCATCGACCTGCGGCCCGGCGGCGGCACCGCCCTGAGCGATGCGGCCTTCGGATGGCTTCTGTCCACGCCGCATTTTTCCTGTCAGGCGCCCCCACCCCAACGGGCTCCAGACCATAAGGCCCAGTTTCTGGTCAAGCCCGAGCGGCATCAGTTCTTCCTCGTAATCGCGTCCGATCAGCGAATAATATCCTTGATAGACGGCATAGCGCGCGAGGCCGTATTTTTCAGACACGGCCAGCGATTTCATCACATGCCACCCCGAAAAATTCGAACAACCGATATAACGTATTTTACCCGCGCGGATAAGATCATCGAGCGCGCCCAGCGTTTCCTCGACCGGCGTCAACGCATCGAACCCATGCATGAAATAAATGTCGATGTGATCGGTGCCGAGGCGTTTAAGGCTGGCTTCGCAGGCTTTGACGAGGTGGTAGCGCGACGATCCCTTGTCATTCGGCCCGTCGCCGAAGGCAAACGTCGCCTTGGTCGAAATCAGGACGTCGGATCTGCGCCCCTTGATGGCGGCGCCGAGGATTTCCTCGCTCGCGCCTTGCGAATAAATATCCGCAGTATCGAAAAAATTAAGCCCGTGTTCGAGACAAATATCGACCAGACGCGTCGCTTCCTGAACATCCGTTTTGCCCCATTTCGCAAACATCTCGCCGCGGCCGCCAAACGTGCCGGTGCCGAAGCTGAGGACGGGCACTTTAAGGCCGGAATGACCAAATTGACGGAACTCCATGGGAACCTCTTTGTGTCGTTGCGGTTTTTTGTTTTCGGCTTTCTTGTATTGAAATAAAGGAACGAAGTGCCGGCACCCCGCCCAGATAAATCACCCCTTGCCGTCGCGTGACATATCAAATGTTTGAACGCTTTCGCCGTTTTCTGGGCGTTTGAGAACGGATTCGTGACGCAATGTCCGCACCGTGTCGTAGTAGCCCGCCTGCCAGTGATTTTCCATGCTCGCGCGCGAGAATTCGTAATCTTTGAAGTCGCCTTCGTAATCCTGCGAATGATAAATAAGCTCGACGATATTATAGACCTTGCGCACCGCAACCGGATGCAGCAATTGGGCATCCGGCGACGATTTCAATTCGTCCGGCATCTTGTCGAGCAGATTGGCGATGGCATAGCGTCTTTTTTGCAGCGCGCGGAACCGGTCGGTGCTGGCGCGGGTGCGGCTTGAATACTGGATTTCCTTCTGCCGCGTCAGCACTTGCGACATGTCGCGGGGCACGCTACCGCGCGCGCTCCATAAATCGACCTGAAAAGCGAGCGTGTCTTTTTGCGGCAAGCTGCTCAAAACCCATTCGAGCGGCGTGTTGGAAACAAGGCCGCCGTCCCAGTAAAGTTCACCTTCAATTTCCACGGGCGGAAACCCGGGCGGCAACGCGCCGCTGGCCATGATATGTTCCGGCGCAATAGTATAACGCGCATTGTCGAAATAGACAAAATTGCCGTTACGGACATTGACCGCGCCGACACTGAACCGCATGCCGTCGTTATTGATCCGGTCGAAATCGACAAACCGTTCGAGGGTCGATTTTAACGGCGATGTATCGAAAAAGCTGGTCGCCCCCACAGAACCCGACGGGCACAGCCATGGCGACACCATGCGCGGCTTGAAAAAACCCTGTATGCCCTGCATCACGGAAACGCCGGCATACATCTGGTTGACGGCGCCATGCGCCAGATCGCCGTGCATAAAGGCCGATATATCGACATGCTGCGGGATGGTGATGGACTCCCAAAAGGCGCGCAATTTTTCGACGCGCTGTTCCGGCGCGTTACCGGCGATCAGCGCAGAATTGATGGCGCCGATGGAAATGCCCGCAACCCAATCGGGTTGAATGCCGGCCTCGGACAGCGCCTGATAGACGCCGCCCTGATAGGCGCCGAGCGCGCCGCCGCCCTGCAAAACCAGAGCGATGCATTCAAACGGCGGACGCTCTCTCTGCATGGGCGGCTTGACGCGCGGATACGGCATATCGTGCATGGGTAAAGGCTTTCGCGTTATTGCATGAACCAGCCATGGCTGACGACCAGCGACTGGCCGGTAAGGGCGTTGCTGCCGAAGGCCGCGAAGAACAACGCGGCGTCGGCGACATCCTGCACCGTGGTGAATTCACCGTCGACCGTGTCTTTAAGCATGATGTTCTTGATGACTTCCTGTTCGGAAATGCCCAGCTCCTTGGCCTGTTCGGGAATTTGTTTGTCGACGAGCGGCGTCCGCACGAAACCGGGGCATATGACATTGGCGCGCACGCCATGCTTGGCGCCTTCCTTGGCCACGACTTTGGCAAGCCCGATAAGGCCGTGCTTGGCCGTGACATAGGGCGCTTTGAGAAGCGAAGCTTCCTTGGAATGCACCGACCCCATATAGATGACGCTGCCGCCGTTGCCGAATTTGTACATATGGCGCAACGCCGCGCGCGTCGTCAGAAACGCGCCGTCCAGATGGATGGAAAGCAGCTGCTTCCATTTCGAAAATTCAAACTCGTCGATCGGCGCTATGGTCTGGATGCCGGCATTGCTGACCAGAATATCAAGCCGGCCATATTGCGCGGCAACCTTGTCGACCTGTTCATTGACCTGCGCTTCGTTGGTAACATCCATGGCGACGCCGATGGCGGCGCCTTTGCCGCCGATGGATTCAAATTCCCTGGCCGTGGCGTTGGCGGCGTCGAGGTTAAGATCGGCGATGGCGACTTTTGCGCCCGCCTGAACATAAGTCAGCGCGATCTGCTTGCCGATACCGCTGGCAGCGCCTGTGACAATGGCAACTTTGTTTTCAAGACGCATGGCATTTCCCTCCGATGAAGATAGGAGTAAATAGCCCCGCTTGCCGCCAAGGTCAAATCGGCCCCGAAAGATCAATCTTTTTATATGCCTAGAATGGAACGCGGAGTTTCAACGAAGCGGTCTGGGAATCAAACCCGCCGCGATCCTCGCGGTCGTAACGCAGGGTCATGTCATAGCTGTCGTCGGGTTTATAAGTCAGGCCAAGGCCTGTGCGAACGACCCACGGCGATGGCGTCAATCCATCGGTCGTGAAAGCGGGGCCGCCGCCGACATAGGTGGATGTCACAGAGTTCCGACCATTCAGCGTATCATAACCCAGACCCGCATCGACAGCCCCCGAAACCCCCTTGGCGAAGTCATGATTCAACTTCGCGCCGATCGCCGGAATGAATTGATTGGTGGTCTGTGAATTCACATGCAGATTCAAAGCATCCGCGCCGGTTTCGGTATAACTGTCGTTGGCGATGAGGCCGTAATCGACCCGCACCGAAGGCGTCAGCGTGGTGTCGTCCAGCATATCGGATACGTCATAGGTATGCCCGATGCCCGCGCCCAGATGGAAGGCATAGCTGTCGAAATTGCCCTTGGCGATGCGGTCAAGCCCGCCGAAATTGATCGTGCGCGAACTGTCGTTGGCGTTGACGCCGGAATCGGCCTGAAGATTGATTTCTGTTTTCGGATCGATGCGATAGCTGCCGTAAAGGATGCCCTGATAGCTGTTGACATCGAGGCCGTTCAGCCCGTCATTGCTGTTGATATTGCTGTTGGCATAGGCGAAAGCGGCGCCAAGCCGCCAGTTGTCGGACACCACGCCGTCCGCGCCGCCGATCATGCCGAAAGTGTCGGCCCCGAAGCCGGTGACGCCGTTTTTGTCGCTTTGGTTCGACCATGTGCCGAAAGGCTTGAACCACCATTGATTGCTGGTCACGAAATCGTCGCCCGACGAGAGGCCGAGATTTTCTTCCTGCCGCGCCTGAATGATCTGGCTGGTCGTGTCCATCGTCTGCATGATGGCCGTGGTCGAACCGCCCGTCAGCACCGGCAAGGTCTGGCTTACGGCCTTGGAAACGGCCTGTTGCGAACCGAGCGAGGTCAGCGTGTTGACGACGTTGTTCATATCGCCGCCGGGATTACCGGCGATGATCTGATCGAGCGCGCCGCCCGCGCCACCGGCCGCAGCATTGCCCTGCCGGTTGACGATCTGCTGGAGGGTCGCCACATGCGCGACGAGGTTAACCTGATTGCCGGTGATCTGCGATGTAAAATCGACCAGCGCGTTATTGTCGGTAACGCTGAAAGTGCTGGCGTCCAGCGTGCCCGCCGAGACGACGCTCAAAAGGCTTTCGCCATTCTTCAGCGTATTGCTGTTGGCGACATTGACATAGATGCCGGTTCCGGATGCGAATGTGCCGGTGCCGCTGATGCTTAGTTTGCCGTAATTCGAAGCAGACGTCGCGCCGATGCTGAGGGTGCCGGACGAGGATTGCGTATAGTTGCCGCTGGCGGTAACGGTGTTGCCGCTTTTAATGCCGAAGGTGCCGTTGTTGGTAAAAGTTGTCGCGGCGAAGGTATTGTTGGCCATGGCCGAGAAAGTCCGGCCCGACGCGATATTGATCTGGCTTAACGCCCCGTCCGCCACGCCATAATCGGAAGTAGTGCTGAGACCGGTGTTGATATTCACGATGCCACCCGCGCCACCGATAGTCCCTGCGGCCACGGTGCCGCTGTCGAGATTCAAGATGGTGTCCTGAATCTTGATAGCGCCGTCCAGTTCGCCGTAATTATTAAAGGTGACAGAGGATGCCGGGCTTGTGATATTGACCGCATAGCTGGTGCCGCTGATTTTCCCCCCGGCATTATTGGTGATGGTGCCCACGGTGCTGGCGTTGATGCTCACCCCCGTAGCGGCGCCGGTGATGGTGCCGGAATTGTCTATGTTGCCGGTATGGGACGCGCCCTGCACGGTAATGCCGTTTTCCCCGCCATAAATAGAGCCATTGTTGGTGATGGAGCCGCTGATTGTCGAAGGGCCGGTAACAAGGATGCCGTCAAGCGCGGTGCCGGTGATGCTCCCCGTGTTGAGGATGCTGCCGTTGAGGGTCGTCGAGTCCTGCAGGTTGACGCCGTAATCGCCCCCCTTAATCGTGCCGCCGCTGGCATTGACGATATTGCCGTTGATCTGCGCCGCGTCGAAACGCACGCCCGATGAATCTCCGAAAGTCGTGCCGCCCTGAATTGTGCCGCTATTGTAGATAGCCTGATTGCTGCCGTTGGCGTTAACGATACCGTTATTCGTGATTTCGATGCCGTGGCCGCCGCCGTAAACATCGCCCGTATTGGAGATGCCGCCGTCGACCGTCCCCAGAATCTCCATGCCGCGCAGCGTGGAGTTAATTGTGCCATTAACAGTGATCGCGCCCGACGAATAGCCGATCCTCATATCAATGCCATGATTGGTCGATGTGACCTCGCCGCCGCTGCCGATTGTGATCGTGCCTGCGGGGCTGCCGACTACGTTGATGCCATTCGCAGAGGAAGTGTCGGAGATAAGACCGCCGCTCTCGACGGTCAGGTTCACGCCCGTCCCCAGCGTCTGGCTGGCGACGGTGCCGGTGATGTTGTCGTCGGCAAAGGCGGGCGCGGCCGCCAGCCCCAAAAGCATGGCAGGCATTAAAAACAGCGCATTATTGGCGCAACCCGTCTGTTTTTTCGGTCCGGCGGCGGCGGCGCTCATAATGGCGAATCCTTGTTGTCCTTGATTTTATGTATTTTTCTATATTTTGGCCATATTTCGTCAAGCGAAATGTTAACCTTACTGCAATTGAATATGCCCCTGTGTCATGCGCAACATCACAAGAACGCTTATCGGGCCTGTCTTATGCGCCCTCTTTCTGCTCGGCGGCTGCGCCTATTCCGGCGAAAGCAGGAGCAGCCATGCTTATGCGCTGGCGGCACAGAACGGCTGGACGCACCGGACGATAGAAACCGGCGCATTTCGGCTTGAGTCTTTTTTGCCGCGGCACATTTTTCCTGCCGATACGGTGACTATTTATATCGAAGGCGACGGGCTGGCATGGCTTGATCCGGCCACGCCGTCTTTCGACCCCACCCCCAAAGAGCCGGTCGGGCTGGAACTGGCGTTAAAGCAGAACACGGATGCGGCCTATCTCGCACGGCCCTGTCAGTATGAAAGCGCGAGGGAAGCCGCGTGCAGTGACGATACATGGTGGACAAGCCGGCGTTTCGCGCCGGAAGTCGTGGAAGCGGAAACCACAGCCGTGGACGCGATCAAACGCTTGTATAAAGCAAGCCATGTCGTGCTGGTCGGCTATTCCGGCGGCGGCGCGATCGCCGCCCTGGTTGCAGCGCGGCGGCATGATGTAACCGAATTGGTGACTGTCGCGGGGAACCTCGATACCGAAACATGGGTAAAACTGCATGGCGTTTTGCCGCTTTCGGGTTCGTTGAACCCCGCCGACGAATGGGCCGCGTTGCAAAATATCCCGCAACGGCATTTTG
>JAGWIK010000033.1 GCA_028866275.1 Alphaproteobacteria bacterium | reverse complement strand
GCTTTGATTTCCTGCTGCAGCCGTTCCTGAAACCCAGCCTGATCGGACATGGCCGCCCCCTTAGAAACTGCCCAGAACGGCTGAAATTTTCTGCTTCAGCGTTTCGGCGTTGAACGGCTTGACGATATAGTTGTTAACGCCCGCTTCTTTGGCGGCGACGACGTTTTCGGTCTTGCTTTCCGCCGTAATCATGATGAAAGGCATCGCTTTCAGCCTTTCGTCGGCGCGCACTTCCTTCAGCAGCTGCAAACCCGTCATCGGCTGCATATTCCAATCGGAAATGACAAGACCGACCGGCATTTCATGCAAGACTTTCAACGCGGCACTGCCATCCGTCGCCTGCACGATATTCTTGAATCCCAATTGCTTGAGCAGATTTTCAATAATCCGCAGCATGGTTTTGTAATCGTCCACGATCAGGACGTTCATGTTCATATCGACGGCCATGGAGCACCCAAGAGGCAGGAAAGAAGAAAGAGGTTCAACGTCCCAAGCTACACCGGAGAAAATAAAAAAAGTGTTACCCGATCAATTTTTTATTTTCCCGCGAATCGTCGCAATCCTGTCCAGATTTTGCGATTGCGAAAAGCGGCGGCGGCGCAAAGGACGCCCACCTATAGACCGTTATTCCGCATAGTGCAAAAGGCTGGTCAAAGGTACATCCAGCCGTGTGCGTCCGTTCAGAAAATCAAGTTCGATAACAAAGGCGGCATGCACGATATCAAGCCCGGCCTGCCGCGCCAGCGCGATGGCCGCCGCCGCGGTGCCGCCTGTCGCAAGCAAGTCATCGCACAATATCGCCCGGCTGCCGGGGGCTACCACGCCTTCCTGCATTTCAACCGTGTCTTCGCCATATTCCAGCGCATAGGATTTCGCGATGGTTTTACCGGGCAATTTGCCCTTTTTGCGCACCATCGCGAAACCGATCCCCATATGCGCGGCCAAAGACGCGCCGACCAGAAAGCCGCGCGATTCGACGCCGACGACAAATTCAGGTTTTACCGGAGCGACGGCGGCGGCGAGCCGTTCGATTGTTTCCCGCCAGGCGGGGCCGTGCGCCAGAAGCGTGCCGATATCATAAAAGAGTATGCCTTCTTTCGGATAATCGGGAATCGTGCGGATATGTGATTTAAGATCAAGCATACGGCAACACCTTGTTAACTGTTTTGTAACATAGGAATAGCCTATACTGTCCGCGGAACTCAAGGGTGAAGACATGCAATCCGTACTGACCCAGGCCGACGTTGCCAAATTGCTGGCCGAGCCGTCGCCCGCGGCCCGCGCCGAACTGGCCGGTAAACTCGCTGTCGAAATCGACAACCCTGGCCTTACGGAGAATGAAAGCGCGCTGGCGCAAGACATCGTGCGCCTGATGGCCAAGGATGTCGAAGCCAGCGTGCGACAGGCTCTGGCCGAAAATCTGCGCAGCGCCACGCGATTGCCGCACGACGTCGCCTTGAAACTCGCCAGCGACATCGAAACCGTCGCGCTGCCTATTCTTCAACATTCGCAAGTTCTGACCGACGCTGATTTGATCAACATCATACGCAGCGGATCCGACGCCAAACAGGAAAGCGTGGCGTCGCGCAAGGGCATTTCGGAAAGCGTGTCCGACGCGCTGGTCACCACCGGCGGCGAAAAGGCCGTGGCGCGGCTGATGGAAAACGCGACCGCCAAAATCAGCGAAGCCAGTCTGGGTAAAGCCGTCGATCGTTTCCACGACAATGACAGCATCAAGGAAAAAATCGTCAAACGCCCGGCTTTACCGCCGACGGTGACGGAACGCCTGATCACGATGGTCGCGGACAATATGCGCGATTATCTGGTAACGCATCATCAGGTTTCGCCCGGCCTAGCCGCCGATATCGTCATGCAAAGCCGCGAACGCACCGTGGTCGGCCTGTCGGGCAAATCAAACGCGGAAGAATTGGAAAAACTCGTCACCCAGATGCACGATAACGATCGCTTGACGCCTTCCCTGGTTCTGCGAGCCTTGTGCATGGGCGATGTCGCGTTTTTCGAAATGGCAATTGCGGTCATGGCCAATGTTCCCGTTATCAACGCGCGCATTCTGTTGCACGATGCAGGGCGTTTGGGGTTAAAGGCCCTTTACGAACGCGCCGGAATGCCGGCACGGCTTCTGCCCGCCGTGCGGGTGGCGCTGGATGTCATCCACGACACCCAGATGACCGGCGAAGATCATGACATCGAACGTTACCGCGCCCGTATTATCGAGCGTATTTTGACGCAATATGAAGATTTCGGCAGCGAAGATCTCGATTACCTGCTGGAAAAACTGGGCGATGTTTTAAAAGTCGCATAAATCCCCATTGACTCGCGGCACCGCGCGACCTTACCCTTGATGCGGGTCGCGGCTCCCCACCGAGCCGTTTTAGTCTAGGGTAATTATCATGGTAGCCGTTGCGCCTGCGATGCCCCCTGCCGCCAAGCCGGCTGTTGTTCCCTCTTCCCCCAATTTTTCCTGCGGCCCTTGCAAAAAACATCCCGGCTGGTCGCCGGACAATCTGAAAAACGCCGTGCTAGGCCGGTCGCATCGCGGCAAATTAGGTAAAGACCGCCTGAAACGCGCCATTGACGAAACCAAGGCTTTGCTGGAACTGCCCGACGATTATATCGTCGCCATCATGGCGGCATCCGATACCGGCGCGGTGGAAGCCGCGTTGTGGTCGTTGCTCGGCCCGCGCCCCGTCGATGTGTTCGCCTGGGAATCGTTCGGCAAGGATTGGGTCACCGATTGCCTTAAGCAGCTAACCCCATTGGACGCGCGCAGTTTTATAGCGCCTTTCGGCCAATTGCCGGATTTGCATCAAGCCGATTTCACCCACGACGTCGTCTTCACATGGAACGGCACGACGGCGGGCGTGATCGTACCCGACGGCGATTGGATTCCGGATAATCGCCAAGGCTTGACGATTTGCGACGCGACATCCTCCGCGCTGGCCGTGCCGATGCCGTGGCGTAAGCTCGACGTCATTACATACAGCTGGCAAAAAGTTTTGGGCGGCGAGGCGCAGCATGGCATTCTGATTTTATCGCCGCGCGCGGTCGAACGGCTGGAATCCCACAAACCCGCCTGGCCGGTGCCGAAAATTTTCCGCATGACCAAAGAGGGCAAACTCAACAAAGCCATTTTTGAAGGCGAAACCATCAATACGCCGTCGATGCTGTGCGTCGAAGACGCGCTGAGCGCGATGGCATGGGCGCGCAGCGTTGGCGGCGCGGCGGGGTTGGCCGCGCGGACGCAGGCCAATTTTAAAGCCCTGGCCGATTGGGTCGCGAACACGCCGTGGATTGATTTTCTGTGTCAGGACGCCGCGGTTCGGTCGCCAACATCGGTGTGCCTGACGCTGGCGGGGCCGGATTGGACGCATGTCAGCGCCGAAGACCAAGCGGCGTTTTGCAAAAAAATTGTCGCGCTGCTGGAAAAAGAAGGCGTCGCCTATGACATCAATTCATACCGCGACGCCCCACCGGGTTTCCGCATCTGGTGCGGGTCGACGGTTGAAGCCGCGGATTTGGCCATCCTGACACAATGGATGGGTTGGGCCTATGCGACTTGCCGCGCCGAGATGAAAGCGGCGGCGTGACATTCTTTCATATATTTCATCACAATTTTTCACAGGTGCTCCATGCCCAAAGTCCTTATCTCCGATTCTCTTTCCCCCGCCGCCGTCAAGATTTTTGAACAACGCGGCATCGAGACCGACATCAAAATCGGGCTGAAACCCGACGAATTGAAAGACATCATTGGCAATTATGACGGGTTGGCGATACGGTCGGCGACCAAGGTGACCGCCGACATTCTGGGCGCGGCGAAAAATCTGAAAGTCGTGGGCCGCGCGGGCATCGGCGTCGATAACGTCGATGTCCCCGCCGCCACGGCGCGCGGCGTTATTGTCATGAATACGCCGTTCGGCAATTCCATCACCACGGCCGAACATGCCATCGCCATGATGTTCGCGCTGGCGCGGCAATTGCCCGCCGCCAACGCGTCGACCCATGCGGGCAAATGGGAAAAGTCGCGTTTTATGGGCGTAGAAGTCACCGGCAAGACGCTGGGTATCGTCGGCTGCGGCAATATCGGATCGATCGTTGCCGAACGCGCGCTGGGCCTGAAAATGAAGGTCGTCACCTATGACCCGTTTTTGACGCCGGAGCGCGCGCAAAAAATGGGCGTGGAAAAAGTCGAGCTTGACCAGTTATGGCCGCGGGCCGATTTCATCACGCTGCACACCCCTATGACCGACGCTACGCGCGGCATCGTCAACGCCGCCGCTTTGGGCAAATGCAAAAAGGGCGTTTATATCATCAATTGCGCGCGCGGCGGGTTGGTGGTCGAGGCCGATTTGCAGGCCGCGCTGGAATCCGGCCATGTCGCGGGCGCGGCGCTGGATGTCTTTGCCGAAGAACCGGCCAAACAGCATCCGCTGTTCGGCAATGAAAAGGTCGTATGCACGCCGCATCTGGGCGCATCCACCACCGAGGCGCAGGAAAATGTCGCGCTGCAGGTCGCCGAACAGATGAGCGATTACCTGTTAACCGGCGCGGTGACAAACGCCTTGAATATGCCGTCGGTGTCGGCGGAAGACGCGCCGAAGCTGCGGCCCTATCTCGGTCTGGCGGCGCAAATCGGCGCATTCGCGGGCCAGATTACCGGCAGCGCGATTTCAGCCGTGACGCTGGAATATGAAGGCGATGTCGCCACGCTGAACACGCGGCCCATCACCAACATGATCGTGATGGGATTGCTGCGCCCGTCGATGGACAGCGTCAATATGGTCAACGCCCCCGTGGTGGCCAAGGAACGCGGTATCAAGATTTCAGAAACCACAAATAACAACAGCGGCGATTTTCACACGCTTATCCGCCTGACGGTCGAAAGCGCGGACGGCGCGACCGTGCTGGCGGGCAGCCTGTTCAGCGGCAAGCCGCGTCTTATCGCCATTAACGATGTGACGCTGGAAGCCGAACTGACCCCGCATATGTTGTTCGTGCGCAATCAGGACAAGCCCGGATTCATCGGGCGGCTGGGCACATTGCTGGGCGAAGCGGGCATCAACATCGCCAATTTCATGCTGGGGCGCAACGCCCCCGGCGCCGATGCCGTGTGCCTTGTCGCCGTCGACGGCGACATTCCGCCCGCGATGCAGGACAGGGTCAAAGCCCTGCCCGGCGTCGTCAGCGCGTTTGCGTTGGCGTTTGCGGCCTAAAATTTCCCGGTTTCAAAATCGGCAATTGCCTGTTCGATTTCGGCCTGCGTGTTCATGACAAACGGGCCATAACCGGCGATGGGTTCGCCGATCGGTTCGCCGCCCATGAATAACAGCGCGGCATCGCCCACGGCTTCGATGTCGATATGTGTGCCGTTGGGTTCGAACTGCGCCAGTTCGCCCGAACCGGCGATCTCCTGCCCGTTGATGCGCACGGGGCCGCGCATCGCCAGCAACATCGCGCTGTGCCCCGCGGGTACATTCAAGGCAAGCTTTCCACCAGCCTTCAAGGCGATATCCCACAAATTGACCGGTGTAACGCTGTGCGCGGGGCCTTTGGTTCCGTGATAATCGCCCGCGATAACGCGCACCGTGCCACCGTCAACCGGCACAACCGGAATTGTGTCGAGCGTCAAGGCCTGATAACGCGGGTCGGTCATTTTATCCGCCGCGGGCAGATTGACCCACAATTGCACCGCTTCAAATACGCCGCCTTTGCGCGTAAATTCCGCGCTGTGCATTTCTTCGTGCAGCACGCCGCGCGCCGCCGTCATCCATTGCACCTCGCCGGGGCGGATCGTGCCGCTGTGCCCGGCGGTGTCGCGGTGATCGACTTCGCCCTGATAGGCGATGGTCACGGTTTCGAATCCGCGATGGGGATGAAACCCGACGCCGCGCGGCGCATCCGCGGGCGCAAATTCCAAAGGTCCGGCATAGTCGAGCAGCAAGAACGGGCTGACCGCCGCGCCGTCATGATGGTAGGAAAACAATGTACGCACAGGAAAGCCGTCGCCGACCCAATGGCCGTTTTCCTTGCGCGTTATTTTGGCGATTTTCTTCATATTTTGGCCCTCTGTTTGTTTCATGCTAGAGATTGGCATCAATATGTTTCCGTGCAAGAAGGCACAAAATGATTACCGCAACCGACACCCCTTCGCCCGACAGGCCCGCCGAATGGCGCGTCGAGCCCGGCACCGTTTTCTATCCCGACGCGATGCAGGCGATGGAGAGCCGCGTTGACGCCGTTATCGAGCATCGCGCGCCGGAACTGATCTGGCTGTTGCAGCATCCGCCGCTTTATACCGCAGGCACATCGGCCGATGCGGCGGATTTAAAAGACCCCGCGCGTTTTCCCGTCTATGAAACCGGCCGCGGCGGTCAATATACCTATCACGGCCCCGGCCAGCGCGTGATTTACGCCGTGACCGATTTACGCGAACGCGGGCGCGATCTGCGCGCCCATGTCTGGCGATTGGAAGAATGGGTGATCCGCGTGTTGGCCGATTTCGGCATTCACGGCGAACGGCGTGACGGGCGCATCGGCATCTGGGTTGCGCGCGATGGGCGCGAAGAAAAAATAGCGGCCATCGGCGTGAGGGTCCGCAAATGGGTCGCCTATCACGGGCTGGCGCTGAATGTCGATCCTGATTTGGCGCATTTTACCGGCATCGTGCCGTGCGGTCTTGCGCAATTCGGCGTGACGTCGTTGCGGAAACTGGGGGTGACGGCGACGATGGCCGACGTCGACGCCGCGTTCCTGCGGCATAAATCCGTCATTCTGACGCAGGATTAATGCCCCGCCTTTAATCCGCTGATGAATTCAGCCAACCCGACCTGACGATCTCGTTTTAACCGTTCGGCCAGCAAAATCGACTGCACCGCCGCCACCGACTGGTCGAGATCACGATTGACGATGACGTAATCATATTCGGCCCAATGGCTCATTTCGTCCGAGGCCTTGGCCATGCGGCGGTTGATTTCGGCCGGGTCATCCTGCGCGCGTGAGAACAGGCGGCGTTCCAGCTCGAACCAGGACGGTGGCAGGATGAAAATGCTGACCAAGTCGGCGCGGGCTTTTTCCTTCAACTGCTGCGTGCCCTGCCAATCGATGTCGAATAGTACGTCGCGCCCTTCGGACAGGGTCTTTTCAACCGGCAGGCGCGGCGTGCCGTAATAATTGCCGAACACTTTGGCATGTTCCAGCAATTGATCGCGGTTGATCAGAAGATTGAATTCGGTGGCGTCGATAAAGCTGTAATCGCGGCCGTCGACCTCACCCTTGCGCGGCGCGCGCGTGGTCACGGAAATGGACAGGTTGATCTCGCTATCCGCTTCCAGCAAACGGCGCGAAATCGTGGTTTTACCCGCGCCCGACGGCGAAGACAGCACCATCATCAGGCCGCGGCGGCGAATAAGGTTAAATGGCAATTCTGTCGACATGAATAAGGCTGCGATTGTTTCCGATTGAAGCGTTCACGCTTTAACAGACAACGTGAATCGCCGGATTTATTTTCGGTATGCTAAGCATTTTTGCGCGCTGTCCGCAATTGCGTTCGGCGGCCCAGCCGGGATGCGCTGCCCGGGCTATTTTTGTGCCCTTGAGTACCCGGCCATTTAAAGCTAGTGTCCGTCCGTAAGCGGCAGTTGCCGCTTATGGGGCGTAGAAACCTCTCTTACACGCGGTTTCGTGCAACCGTAATGCACCCTCGGCTTTGGCTGGGGGGCGTTGGCGTATGTCCAAGCCGAAAGGCTAAAGGCCGACGCGGCCTTTCGTGTAAGGGCTTTCTAACCCCCAGTCACCAGCGCGGGGGGTCAAATGGCGGTCGTTTTATATATTATCGGCGCAATCTTTCTCGTCCTTTTTGCCGCGCTGTTGGGCATAGTCGTGTTTATGGGTCCCTTATGGGACAGCTTGTCCCGATGGGGCGATACGGAATAGCCGGATGCATGCACCTTGCCATATCCTTATCACCGGCGCGTCGAGCGGCATCGGCGCGGCGCTGGCTGTCGAATATGCCGCGCCGGGCATATGTTTGTCGTTGCATGGGCGCGATGTCGCGCGGCTGGAATCAACCGCGGAACAGGCGCGGCGGCGCGGGGCCGTCGTCGCCCTCCACAACGGCGATGTTACCGATGCGGCGGATATGGCGGCATGGATCGCGGCGCGCGACGCCGTGCGCCCGCTCGACCTTGTTATCGCCAACGCAGGCATTTCGGGCGGCACATCGCGCCAACCGGAAACCGCGGCGCAGGTCGCCGCCATTTTCGCCGTCAATGTCGGGGGCGCGATCAACACCATCCAGCCCGCCCTTGATATTATGAAGAAACGCGGGCGTGGACAAATTGCTCTCGTCAGTTCGTTGGCCGGATTTCGCGGCTTTGCCGGCGCGCCCGCTTATTGCGCGTCAAAAGCCGCCATACGCGTTTACGGCGAAGGATTGCGCGCCGATATGGCGCCGCACGGCATCGCGGTCAATGTCATATGCCCCGGATTCGTCAAAACGCCGATGACCGATGTTAACCCGTTCCCGATGCCGTTCATCATGCCCGCCGACCGCGCGGCGCGCATCATCCGGCGCGGTCTGGAACAGAACCGCGCCCGCATCGCCTTTCCATTTGCCATGTATGTATGCGCACGGATTCTGGCCGCAATGCCGCAAGCGGTTATGGATGCAATCGCCGCGCGGATGCCAAGAAAATAAGCGTTAAAACTTGACGCTCTTGCTTTCGTAATGACGCCCCACGAAGGCGGGCAGTTTGCCGCCGGATTGCGCACCGGGGAAATTCGCCATTTGATAGGACGCGTCGGTTTTTGTGCGCGAGCTCCACAACGCATCCGGATTCTGGTGATAGAAAATGTCGGACACCGCTTCGGTGCGCACCCAATCCAGAACCTGCTTGCGATGCAGGATTTTCCACACGCCCGACGAACCCGACGGGCGGCGGTCGAAACGATCGAGATTGCGCCCGCCCATGAACACATCTTCGCGGCCGATGGGTTTTTCGATGCGAATATGGGCATGAAAATAGGATTCGACCAACGCGCCGTCGCCCTGCAATTCGACGCGGATATTGCCGATCATATGATGCGAGGATTTGATGTTTTGCAAAACGCCCAGCACCCAATGGACATAATCGCCGCCGGTACCTTGAAACACGCCGGGGCCGAGATCGAGCGTCGCATCGGGATGCAAAACGGATCGCAACAGATTTTCATCAACACGGTCGACGCCACGGGCGAAGCTGGCCAGTGTTTCGGCAATTTCCGTCTTGTCGATCATAGCCTGCAGGCGCGGGCTGAGCCTTTCGCCGCCGCCCGACAGTTGCGTCATCGCGCTGGGGCGCGGAAATTTCAACAAGGCCAATGCCGGCTTACGCGCCGCCGGTTTTGCAAGTTTGGGGGCGGTTTTTTTTACCGCCGGTTTTTTCACGCTCTTCGCGGCAACTTGCTTTTTCGCCGTCGCGGTCTTCTTTTTTGCAGCAGCAGCCATCTTTCCCCCAAACAAGTGTCGGAATCATCCCCACTTCGAAACGATTAGCATAACCCCTATCATTTTGCACGAAAATTTGCTGTCAATTACAGTGGGTTAGCCGCAACAACCTGAAATTGGCTCTTTCTTGTCTTATTTTAACAGGGCCAAGAAAAACATACGATAGGATGCCAATCGGAAAAACAAGGGATACGCGAATATAATTGGGCAATTATGACGAAATTTTGGATGTTTTCGTTAATTCGAGCGCAGAACCGTGCATTTTTTCCGCAAAAAACCGCCCTTAAACAAAAAATGACGCGTCAATCATCACAAAAACGGGTCGAACAGTGCGTTATACCGGCATTTACCCCTTTCCTTGGCTGTCTTGTGGCGTCTTTGGCGGCTTTTGCCGCAAAATAGACGCCACCCCGAAAGCCCAGCCGCCAAAAATGACTGGCAAACCCCATAAAAGGATCGGGCTGATAGGATTTGGCGACGCGGCCATGACGAACGTGCCATAGGTGCGATGTAGAAAATCAACCACCTGCCCGTCATCCTGTCCCAATTGAATGCGTTCACGCAATATCTCGCGCAGGTGATCGGCCACACCGGCAGGCGCATCGGCCACAGATTTACCGCCGCAAGCCGGACAACCGAGCGCATGCTCCAACACAACGGCCCGTTTTTCCTGTTCCGGCGTCAACGACCCACGCGGCACGGCAAGAGCATTCGTCACGGCGAAGATGGCCCCAAGAGCAATCAACGCCGCGCATCCTATGGGTCTATCCCCCATCCTGTACCGCTTCCCACGCGGGCATTAATTGCGTGCCCACGATATCGTCGGTCAATCGACCTATATAGTGCCAGCGCACAATGCCATAAGAATCGACCAGAAATGTTTCAGGCAATGTCGCCACTCCCCATTGATCGGCCGCCCGCCCATCACCGTCGCGTGCCACGGTGATGAAAGGATTTCCTTCGGATACATAGGCGGCAATCTGATCCGCGGAATCTTTGACCGCAACGCCGACGATCGCGACATGGCCCGCCGCCATCGTCGCGAGTTGATCGCGGTCAGCGCGGCAATCGTCGCAATCATTGGCAAAGAAATGAACGACATAGGGACGTCCGCGCCAGGACGCGGTAGAAAAACGCAGGCCAGCCTGCCCCCACAAAGGCAAAGAGGTCAACGGCGCCGACGCCCCGTCGTGCAAAACCGTTATTTTCTGGCGGGACGATATCCAAGAAGCGGGGTTATATAATCCCGCCGCCAGCACGAAAACCAGAAAACCGAAAATCAGCCACGGCGCGACGACGGCCCAGCGTTCACGCCCGTCATTCATGATTTGAACAGGGCGAAAAAGATAACGTAAAGCCAGCTGAACCAGCCGTCGATGATCATCCACAGAATCGATTTATTAACGCTGTAAGACAGGATCATCGCCGCGACCGCGCCATAGCCGAGACCAAGTTTGATAAGCGGGCCGCCATAAGTCATGAAACGGCGTTCGACGATAACGGACATTGCTGCCTCCTTTTTGCACTGAACCGGGCCATTATAGCACCATATTCCGTTCGAGTCCGCGCAGGATTTTACGGCGCATTTTCCAATCCGGCACCGCGCGTTCGACGCAAGCCCAGAAACGCGGCCCGTGGTTTTTATGCGTAATATGCGCCAATTCGTGCACCACGACATAGTCGATGACGGGCAGCGGCGCGACGAGCAACCGCCAGTTCAAGCGGATCACATTATCCGCACTGCAACTGCCCCAGCGTTTTTCCGGCCCCGTCACGGCCAGCCGCGCATAACGCACCCCCATGCGCGCCGCCCATAAATCCAGTCGTTTTTTCAACAACACCCGCGCGCGTTTTTTCAGCCATAATGCAAGTTCAAGCCTGACTTCATCCTGCACGCCGCGCGGCGACAGTTTTTCGTCGGGGATATGGACATGGAACCGGTTCAGCGCAAGACGGCACGAAGACGGCGCGGAATTGCCGCGCGTGACGCGCACAATACAAGCCCGGCCCAGATAGGAAAAATACGCCCCGTCGGTAAAGTCGCAGGGTGGCGGCGCGTTGCGATGCAAATCCGCCTGATGCGCCAGCCAGCGGGTCTGGCGTTTGAGAAAATCCGCAATGGCCCCGAGACTGACCCGCATCGGGGCGAAGACGACAACGCTGGAGTCGCGTTCCATTTTCAGGGCAAGCGTACGTTTGCGCCGCCGCGACCGCGTTACTGAAAAAGCGATGCGCGTATCGCCGACCGTGATAAAACCCGTTTCGGGCGCGCGGGTCATACCCCTACCCTTCTGCCGCCAGTCGCAGCGATTCCAGTTCCAGCCAGCGTTCTTCGGCCCCGTGCAGCGACGCCTTGGCATGCGCCAGATCACGCGTGCATTTATCGAACAAGGCGGGATCACGCGTATACAAATCGGCGTCGGCCAGTTGGGCATCAAGCAGCATGATTTCTTCCTCCAGCGCGTCAATCCTGGCGGGCAGATTGCGCAATTCATATTCCTGAACGTAAGTTAGTTTGGCAACAGATTTGGGCGCAAGGGCCGATTCTTGGGCCGCGGCCTGCTTTTTGGGCGGCGGCTTGCCGGGTTTGGCGGGTTCGTTACCGTCGTCTTTGCGTTGCCGCGCGCGCTGGGCCAGATAATCCTGATAGCCGCCGATGACGGCGTCGATTTTGCCGTCGCCTTCGAATGCGAGGATTTTCGTCACCGTCTGGTCGAGAAAATCGCGGTCGTGGCTGACGACGATCAGCGTGCCTTTATAATTGGCCAGCATGTCTTCGAGCATGTCGAGCGTGTCCATGTCGAGATCGTTGGTCGGTTCGTCGAGGATCAGGAAACTGCCCGGATTGGCCATAATCTTGGCGAGCATCAACCGGTTCTTCTGCCCGCCGGACAGGGTCGATACCGGATGTTGCGCTTGTTGCGGATCGAACAGGAAATCGCGCAAATAACCGCAGACGTGGCGCGATTTTCCCATGACGTCGATATAGTCGCTGCCATTGGGGCACAGGATGCGTTGCAGTGAATAATCGGGTTTCAGGCTTTCCCGTTTCTGATCGAAATAGGAAAAAGTCAGATCCTTGGCCATTTTGACTTTACCCGCATCGGGCGTCATTTCGCCGATCAACAGACGCAGAAAGCTGGTCTTTCCCGAACCGTTCTTGCCGATAATGCCGATGCGGTCGCCGCGCAAGATGCGCAGATTGAATTTGGACAGGATGGTTTTTTCGCGCCCGTCTTCGTTATAGCTTTTATAGGCGTTGTAAAATTCGGCGGCGACTTTTGACGATGCTTCGGCGATTTCCTGTGGCTCGAACTCGATCTTTGCCAGCATTTTCTTCAACGCGTTTTTATCGGCGCGCAGACGGTTGCGTTCTTCCTTCATCAATTCGACGCGGCGGACATTGCGTTTGCGCCGCGCCTTGACGCCGCGGCTGGCCCATTCGACTTCGATATCGAGCACTTTCTGGCGGTTATGCAGTTCGCGATCTTCCTGTTCCAGCTGCATCGCCGCCCATTCTTCGAAAAACCCGAAACCGCGCGGGCATATTTTCAATTTGCCGCGGTCGAGCCAGTAAACCTGTTGCGACACGGCGGCGAGGAACGACTTGTCGTGACTGATGCACAACATCGCGCCGCGATAGGATTTCAGATAATTTTCCAGCCATTCGATGATATCGAGATCGAGATGGTTGGTCGGTTCGTCAAGCAGCAGAATATCGGGCTCTTCGACCAGCGCGCGGGCCAGCGCGGCACGGCGCAATTGCCCGCCCGATAAATTCGTCATTTTGTCGTCGAGGTGAAGCTGCAACGGTTCGACGACGATTTCGATTTTATAATCGTGGCTGCCGTCCTGATTGTTCAGCGCGGCGAAAATAAAATCGCGCACCGTCTGGCCTTCGCGCGGCACGATGTCCTGTTGCAGATAGCCGACGGTCGCGCCTTGCAATTGCCAGCGCGTGCCTTCGTCGAGTTCACGCGCGCCCGTGATGATGTTCATCAAGGTGGTTTTTCCCGCGCCGTTTTTCCCGATCAGACAGGTTTTTTCGCCGTCGCGGATATTGAAAGACAGGCCTTCAAACAAAGGTTTATCGCCATAGCGAATAACCCCGTCCTGAACGGCGAGAAGAAGCGTGGCGGCCACGGATTTTTTACTGCCCCGTCAGCTTGCGCCACCAGCCGCCCTTGGCCTTGTCGTCGGTCGCATGGTCGATGACTTCATAGGGCGACGACGCGGCTTGTCTGGGCGCGGCGTCGCGCGGCCCCGATTCGCGTGGCGTCGTGTCGATGTCGTGAATGCTGAACGGCGCGACATAGGCGGGCGCGGGCGCAACGGGTTCCGGCGCATAATTGCCGGGCTGGCCCGCGTCGCGGAATTCGCCGCGGTTGTTGTCTTGATTCCCGCCCCCCTGACGTCCATCGCCCGGGCGCCCTTCACCCGAGCCATTGCGGCGGCCACGGCCACCACGACGGCCGCGACGGCGGCCACGACCTTCCTGACGCGCGCCATCCTGACGGGCATCTTCTTGCATTGCCGCGCCATCATGGGCAACGACGTTACCGATATTATCGTCGGGCACGGCATCTTCCGACATGATATTGCCATTAGGTTCGGCTCCGCCGGACGAAGAAACGTCACCACCGCCACGGTTTCTATCGCGGCCACCACGATCGCGGTCGCGGCCGCGACCATACCGGCCACGGCGGCGTCCGCCGCGGTCGTTATTGCGGTCGTTGCCGGCGTCGTCGCTGCGCGGCGAGACATCGGCGCGCGCGGGCATATCGTCGTCGCTGTCATTGTCCATTTCGGCGGCGATAGAGGCGGATTGCGCCATCAACTGATCATTATCGACGGCGGGGCCGCGGCTGCGGTCGCCCGTCTGTCCGCCGCGCGCCCGTTCCATCTTGCAATCGGGCGGCACCAGCGTGTCGTCGCTGCGCAGGAACACCTGCAAACGATAACGTTGTTCGATACCGTGCAGCACGGCGCGTTTTTGGTTGAGGATATAAAGCGCGACGGCGGTAGGCATATGCAGCGTCAGCTCGCCACCCGGTTGGCGGATGCCTTCCTCTTCGATCATGCGCAAAATCGAAATCGCCGATGATTCCGCCGACCGCACAAGCCCGACGCCGGCGCAATGCGGGCAACGTTCGAAATTGATTTCGGTCAGGCTGGGGTGCAGGCGTTGGCGCGATAATTCCATCAAGCCGAAGGGCGAAATACGCCCGATTTGCAACCGCGCGCGATCCGCCTTCATCGCTTCCTTCATGCGGCGTTCAACGGCGGCGTTGTTGCGGCCATCTTCCATATCGATGAAGTCGATGACGATAAGACCGGCCAGATCGCGCAGACGCAGTTGCCGCGCGACTTCGTCGGCCGCTTCCAGATTGGTTTTCAACGCCGTGCTTTCAATATGGCGTTCGCGCGTGGCGCGGCCCGAATTGACGTCGATCGACACCAAAGCTTCGGTCGGGTTGATGACGATGTAACCGCCCGAGCGCAACTGCACGACCGGATTATAAAGCTGGTCGATTTGTTTTTCGACGTTATAGCGGAAGAACAACGGCACGGCGTCTTCGTACAATTTCACCTGCCCGACCTGTTCCGGCATCATCGATCGCATGAAATCCGACGCGAGATGATAGCCTTTCTGGCCCGAGACAAGAATTTCTTCGACATCCGCCGCATACAGATCGCGGATCGAACGCTTGATAAGATTGGCTTCTTCATAAATCAGAGTCGGCGCGGTCGA
Organism: Alphaproteobacteria bacterium; assembly: GCA_028866275.1. Taxonomy (GTDB): domain Bacteria; phylum Pseudomonadota; class Alphaproteobacteria; order UBA9219; family UBA9219; genus CAIXLI01. Next base: position 4,102 of record JAGWIK010000033.1, on the reverse strand, counting down.
GGCCAGCGTCTGTTCGCGGATGTTGTTCCATAGGCGCAGCAGATGTTCCAGATCGCGTTGAATTTCGGCAGGCTCCTGTTCCATGCCCGCGGTGCGCAGGATAACGGCCATGCCTTCGGGCGTTTCCAGCTGATCGAGCATGTCCTTCATGCGTTTGCGATCCTGATGGCTTGTAATTTTGCGGCTGACGCCGCCGCCACGATCGGTATTGGGCATCAAAACGCAATAGCGCCCCGCCAGCGACAGATAGGTCGTCAATGCCGCGCCTTTATTGCCGCGTTCTTCCTTGACCACCTGAATAAGCATGATCTGGCGACGTTTGACGACTTCCTGAATTTTATAGCTGCGCGCGCGCGGACGGCGGATGCGCTGTTCTTCCTCTTCTTCTTCGGCGACTTCGCCGCCGACAACCTCAATCGGCGCGACATCCGTCGGCACGCCAAAGCCGGTGTCGACAATAGCGTTGCCGAAATCGGTGATAAGGCCGAGTTCATGCGCGGCTTCCGGCCCCAACCCCGCAACATGGGTTTCGGCGGCAGATGCAGAAAGGACAGGCGATTCCATCGCCGGATGCGGCACGCCCGCCCCGGACATGGCAGATTCGGCCACCATCGTTTCCACAGGGGCGGTTTCTACCGCTTCGCCGGACGCGGCGACGGGGTGGAAATGGTGGTCATGATCGTGACTTTGTTCCTGATCGGCCAATTGATCGGCTTGATAAGCGCGCATTTCCTCGGCATAGGCTTCCGCGGAAACGCCGGCTTCATCGTCGCCTTGTGCGTCATCTTCGGGCTCGTCAACCTCGTCATGGGGCCGATCCGCCATCGGGATGCGGTAATAATCGGGGTGGATTTCGCTGAAAGGCAAAAAACCGTGGCGATTGCCGCCATATTCGACGAAAGCCGCCTGTAACGACGGCTCGATACGCACGACCTTGGCAAGATAAATATTGCCTTTAAGTTGTTTTTTGCTTGTGCTTTCGAAATCGAAATCTTCCAAACGCCGTTCATCGACAATGGCAACGCGCGTTTCTTCCGGATGCGTGGCATCCACCAACATTCTCTTCGTCATTTTATTCTCCCGCCGGCACGTCGCCGAAAGGGGGGATGTAAACCCTTTATTGGCGCCAGAACCGGCAAATAGGTTGCTTTTGTTAACCACCGTTGCCCGACGGGCTTCCGGCTTTTTCGCCTTGTGCACGGATCACCCAACCAGCCGCCCCGGCAACACCAAGGACAAAACATCAGGACAAACCGCGTCTTTCGTTCCGGGGCACATTACAATGCTTTGAATTAACTGGATATTTTACCAGATTGCGAAGAACCGCACCAGCACCGCCAAAACGTTGGGCGATGATAACCGTAAAAAGGCGGCAAGAGCAACCGGCTTTTTACAAAAGAAATTCTTCATGTCTTTCAGTGTGATGGTCTATAATCCTGCGGCTTCTTCCGCGTCTCCCCCGGGTCTGATCGTCATGTTATCCACAGAAATAGCTTCCGAAATGACGGTCATCGCCTGTGCCGGGTTCGGCGGGCCAGAAGTTTTGACACCCGCGTTGCGCCCCGTCCCATCCCCCGGCCCCGGCGAGGTTTTAATCAAAATTGCCGCGGCCGGCGTCAATCGCGCCGATCTTTTACAGCGCAAGGGTAAATATCCGCCGCCCCCGGATGCATCAGACATCATCGGATTGGAAATCGCCGGCACAGTGGTCGCCACTGCCCCCGATGTCACGCAATGGATGCGCGGCGACAAAGTCTGCGCCCTTCTGGCCGGTGGCGGTTATGCCGAATATGCCACCGTGCCCGCCGCGCATTGCTTGCCTGTGCCGGACAATTTAAACTTGGCGCAAGCGGCCTTGCTGCCCGAAGCCATCATCACGGTTTACGCTAATATTTTTGAAAATGCGGCGTTACAGCCCGGCGAAACCATCCTTATTCATGGAGGCTCCAGCGGCATTGGGACGACAGCGATCCAGATGGCCAGACTTCACGGAGCCAGAGTTTTCGTGACCGTCGGCACAGCGGAAAAAGCCGCGGCTTGCCGCGCATTGGGCGCAGATATGGCCGTTAACTATAATGAACAGGATTTCACGGCCACCATTAACGCCATCACCGGCCATCGCGGCGTCGATGTCGTGCTGGACATGATTGGTGGCGATTATATCGCGCGCAACCTGTCCATTCTGGCCCCGCGCGGCCGACATGTCAGCATCGCCACACAGAAAGGCGCGAAGGCCGAGATCGACATGCGCATGGTGATGCACAAAAATCTGGTCATTACCGGCTCGACCCTGCGCGGCCGCCCGGCCACCAAAAAAGCCCGCCTGATCGCCGCGGTCACGCGCGACATATGGCCTTGGGTGGCTGCGGGACGGCTCAAACCCGTTGTTTTCCAATATTTTTCTCTAAAAAATGCCGCCGAGGCGCATAAAGTTATGGAATCCGGCGCGCATATCGGTAAGATAGGGCTTGAAGTTTCCTGATGTCGAAACTTTAACCGATCCTGACAACTTGCGCGCGGATCGTTCGGCTGCCAGCGGCGGCCGGCATGAGCGCAGGATTTTGTTTCGTTTGATGGAGAGACCCGATGGCCGCCCTGCCCCTGATGCCCAAAGCGACCGCTGTATGGCTGGTCGAGCACACGACGTTGACGTTCGATCAAATCGCCGAATTTTGTGGGCTGCATAAGCTGGAAGTGCAGGCAATCGCCGATGGCGAAGTCGCGGTCGGCATTGTCGGGCTGGATCCCGTTTACAACGGCCAGTTGAGCGCCGATGAAATCAAGCGCTGCGAAAACGACCCGCGCGGCCGGTTGAAAATGACCAAGAGCGATTTGCCGCAGCCCATCGCGCGGACCAAAGGCGCACGCTATACGCCCGTGTCAAAGCGCAGCGAAAAGCCCGACGCCGTGGCCTATCTTATCAAGAACCACCCGGAATTGCAGGACGCCCAGATCGCACGCCTGCTGGGCACGACCAAGGAAACGATTGCCAAAGTGCGCGACCGTTCGCATTGGAACGCCGCCAACATCAAACCACAAAATCCGGTTTTGATGGGGTTGGTCAAACAGGCCGATCTGGAAGCCGCGTTAAAACGCGCCCAACGCCGCGTCGCCCGCGAACAGGCGGGTTTGAAAAACGAAGAAGACATGGCGGAGGAAACGGGGACTGCACAGGACGGGTTTGTCCACACGCCCAGCACACAGCAAGATGAGCAGCCCGATATCGATCATGACGCGATGATGCGCACGATTGGATAGGGCTTTGACGACAACCCTTATCCGCATCACGGACAAAAACGGCGAATGGCGTGATTATCATGCCATTCGCCGTTCCGTTTTGTGGGAAGCGCGGGGCGATTTTTCATATAATGACCATCACCCCGACGATGCGAACACGGCCAACCACGCGCTCCTTCTGATACACAATGGACGCGCGGCCGGCACAACGCGGCTGGACGATTTCGGTGACGGATCGGGGGCTGTAAGATTGGTTGCCATCGCCACCGATCTGCAAAAACGCGGACTCGGCCGTGAATTGGCCCGGCACACCGACAATTATGCGCGCGAACTGGGGCTGCACACCCTGTATGTCAACGCCGCGCCGGAAGCGGTAGGCTATTACGAAAAAATGGGGTGGTCGTTTTTTACATGGGACGCATCGGAATTAACCGGCATCGCCGCCGATTGCATGCAGATGCGCAAACTCCTTGCCTTCGAATAAAACCCCTGTCCCCCGAACAGGATCATGCCCGAGAAAATCTGGCGCAATTGCACCCGACAGCAAATTATGGCCATCAGTGCCGTTGACCCCGCCTTGCATGCCAATTTTTAAGCCCCCACCCACCACCGACAAAAACCATCCCCCACCCCAACAAAATCACCAAAAACCGCCGCCGATGTTTAAAATGCAAAAAAATGCGCCCTTTCCCAACATCGGCCTTGATTCGCAAGCCAACCTCGTCTAACAGTTGCCCCCTCATGGCCCCTCGCACATGGCGACAGAAAAACGCCAGCGCGGTTAAAGACGTCCCCTTCGTCTAGAGGCCTAGGACATTACCCTTTCACGGTAGTAACACGGGTTCGAATCCCGTAGGGGACGCCA
>JAGWIK010000032.1 GCA_028866275.1 Alphaproteobacteria bacterium | reverse complement strand
AGTGGAGCGGGCGAAGGGGATCGAACCCTCGACCCCGACCTTGGCAAGGTCGTGCTCTACCGCTGAGCTACGCCCGCATCCATAAACGGCAGGCGCGGATAATACAAAGATGCCGCATGAATGCAAGCGCGAAATAGCGTCTTTTCCGCAATCCTGCGCCTGCGGGCGCGACGGCAACCTTGACGCGGGCGCGGGAATGAAGGATTCTGGCGTTAAGCATAAGGCAGGCTATGCCGAATGCGCGCCGCGACATTGTTAATAAATACCTCCTTCCGTCCCCGCCCAAGCCCGGTACGCGCCATGAATGAGACCGAAGCCATTGAAATCTGTCGCGAAGCCATCATTGTGATGTTGAAAATCATCGGCCCCATCATGTTGGCGGGGCTGGTGGTCGGGGTGGTGGTATCGTTGATACAGACCGTGACGCAGATTCAGGAAGCGGCCCTGACCTTTATCCCCAAAATGGTGGTGGTGTTCGCCGTCACCATCTGGCTGTTTCCGTTCATGTTCGCCACATTAGGCGGGTTCACCCAGACGCTGACCGACCGCATCGTGCAAATCGGCCAGAATGACTAGGGCCGCATGACATGGCCGCATCGCCGCCGACCCTTGCCCATATAGATTTATCCGCCTTTTTATCCGGCCATGTCTTCGGCTTTATCCTTTTGCTGTCGCGCATCGGGTCGGTGATGATGTTGATGCCCGGCATCGGCGACACCTATGTGCCGCCGAACATCCGGTTGACCTTTGCATTGATATTGTGCGCGTTGTTGCTGGGGCCGTTGATGCCGTTGCTGCCCGCTTTGCCGCCGGCGCCGGGCGACATCGCGCGATTGATCGTGCATGAAGTCGCCATCGGGTTTTTCTTTGGCACATTGCTGCGCCTGATTATGAGCGCGCTCGACGCCGCGGGGTCGATCATCGGCCTTGAAACCGGCCTGTCGAACGCCACGCTGTTGAACCCGGCGCAGGCGACGCAGAGCTCGTTGCCCAGCGCGTTCCTGAGCGTCGCCGGGCTGGCCATGATTTTCTGCACAGGGTTGGACCGGTTGTTAATTCAGGCAACCGTCGCCCTGTATAACGCCTTTCCGCCCACGGCGCCGTTGATGCCCGGCGACATGGCGCAGGCCGTCATCAACATCGCCAATCGCAGCTTTGTCGTCGGCGTTGAATTCGCCGCGCCGTTTCTGATCATGGGGTTGTTGATTTATGCCGGGTTCGGCGTGTTGCAACGGTTGATGCCGCAGGTGCAGATTTTCATGGTTCTGATGCCGTTGGAAATCTGGGGCGGGTTGATGCTGTTTTCGTTGACGGTGGCGGGCATCCTGACGCTGTGGATGCAGTTTTTCAACCAGACGCTGGATTCTTTTTTCCATTGATAAAGCGCGGCATCGGCGCGCCACAGCCCCGGTCGCGCAAGACCGTTTCCCGAAACTGCCCAGGCATGGCGGCCACATTGCCTGCGGCCGCCATGCCCGGCTTGTCTTAGAAATTCGCCTGAAGAGTCAGAATGATCTTCTGCGTGTCTTTCAAATAGGTCGCGGCGTTGTAATTTTCATAATCGACGCCGACCGCATAGTGGGTAAGAAATTTCTGCACCAGATCCAGATCATATTCGTCGCCATAATGCCGGCTTGACGTATCGGCGTGGTATCGGCGCCGGAACCAGCGAGATCAATTCCGTTTCCACGATCGTCGCCGCGGCAGTTCAGGAACAAATTGCGGCGATCGACGAAATTTCGCAAAATGTCCAGCAGGCGGCCCAACGGACGGAAGAACTGTCCCACAGCATTTCCAGCGTCACCGACGCCGCGCAGAAAACCGGAAATGTCGCGGTAACCGTATTGCAGAAATCCGAACAGCTGTCCGGCGAGGCTGAAAAGTTACGCGCCGAGGTCAGCAAATTTCTTGACGCTCTTAAGTAACAACGGCATGTTTTTGACATGACCGGCCCGATGCCGGCGTTCATGCCGGGGACAGATGGCCGAGGGTGATGACGACGATCAAAAGACCGAAGCCCCGTCCAGCCGGCGGTTGGACGAGGCGCGCGAACGCGGCCAATTGCCCATCAGCCGCGAAACCACGGCGTGGATTATCCTTTTAGGCATTCTGGTCACCATGGCGTGGCTGATCCCGCCGCTGATGATACGGCTGGCCGGCATCATGCGCGTCTTTCTGGAATCGCCCGATCAGTTCGCGATGGATGACGGCAATATGCAGGCCCTGATGTTCCATACGCTGGGCCAGGTCGCGTTGGCGTCGGGCACGGCGTTTTTCATTTTGATGCTGGCCATTATCGGCGGCGTCATGATTCAGACCGGCTTTTTCTTTGCGCCCGATTTGCTGGAATTCGATCTTATGCGCTTGAACCCGGCTGCCGGATTCAAACGGCTGTTTTCAATGCAGGCCGTGGTCGATCTGGGCAAGAGCGTGGGGAAAATGCTGTTTCTGGGCGGCATTGCTTTTGGCGTTTTGATGCCCATCGCCTATGAATCGCCGTCGATGACCGGCATGCCTTTGCCCGCGATTCTGGATTTTCTGCAACACAAAGTGGTTTACCTGCTGGCGATGCTGTTGCTGGGCTTTACCCTTATCGCGGCGTTCGATTTGTTCTATACGCGCTACAGCTATATGAAAAGCCTGCGCATGACCAAGACCGAGGTCAAGGACGAGTTCAAGCAGATGGAAGGCGACCCGATGATCAAGTCGCGCCTTCGCCAGATCCGCGCCGAGAAGGCGCGCAAACGCATGATGTCGCAGGTGCCGAAAGCCGACGTCGTCATCACCAACCCGACCCATTACGCCGTGGCGTTGCAATATGACGGCGGCACGATGTCCGCACCCGTCGTTCTGGCCAAGGGCATCAACCTGATCGCCGAACGTATTCGCAGCGTGGCCGGTGAAAACCGCATCCCGATCGTCAGCAACCCGCCTTTGGCGCGTGCGCTGTATGACGGCGTCGAGATCAACCAGCAGATCCCCGGCCAGCATTACCGCGCCGTGGCCGAAATTATTTCCTATGTTTACAAATTGCGGAAGCTGCGGCGGTAGCTATTTGCCGTTGCCGAGTTTTTCGATCGCCTTCCATTCCGCCGCCGTGACCGGCGATACCGACAGCCGCCCCTGACGCACGAAAACCATATCGGCAAGCAGCGGGTGCGTCTTGATGACATCGAGCGTCACCGGTTTTTTCAACGCCGCCACCGGCGCGACATCGACCATGCCGAATTTGCCCGTATCGTCGGACGGGTCGAGGCGCCACGGCCCGACGATTTCCATCACGCCGACGATTTCGCGGCCTTCGTTGGAATGATAGAAAAAGGCGCGGTCGCCGACCGCCATCGCTTTCATATTATTGTTGGCCTGATAATTACGCACGCCGTTCCAGCCGGTTCGTTTGTCCTTGACCAGCTGTTCCCATGCATAGGCCGAAGGTTCCGATTTCATCAACCAGTATTTCATGCCGCCTCGGCGCGCAACGGGCGGTTAAGCAGATCGGCAATGGCCGCGTCGATCGTGGCGTCGCCGCGCAGGATGGCCGCCACCGCCGATATCACCGGCATGTCGACGCCGCGGCGATAGGCGAGGCTGAGCGCGGCCGCCGCCGTCGCCACGCCTTCGGTCACGCCTTTGCGCGCGGCCAGAATATCGTCAAGCTTGCGCCCCTGCCCCAGCGCGATGCCGAGCGACATGTTGCGCGATTGCGCGCTGGCGCAGGTCAGCGCCACATCGCCAAGACCGGACAGGCCCATAATGGTTTCCGCCCGCGCGCCCAGCGCGATACCCAGACGCATGATTTCGGCCAATCCCCGCGTCATAAGGGCGGCGCGGGCATTTTCGCCCATATGGCGTCCCACAACGACGCCACAGGCAATAGCCAGCACGTTTTTCAAAGCCCCACCGATTTGCGCCCCGATGATGTCATCGGTGGTGTAAAGCCGGAACGCGGGCGACGTCATCGCCTGCGCCAGCGCGGCTCCGCCCGATTCCGAGGCCAGCGTCAGGGCGGCGGGCAGGCCCGTTGCGACTTCATGGGCGAAACTGGGGCCGGACAGAATAAATACCGGCCGTCCGGGCAGGGTTTCGGCGACCACCTCGCTCATCAATTTATGGCTGCCTTGTTCCACCCCTTTGGCCGCGACGATCAGCGGTTGATGGTCGGGAATGAAAGCCGCCAGTTCCGCGCAAATAACCCGCAAATGCTGGGCGGGCGCGGCCAAAATCAACGCATCGCGCGCGGTCAGCACGGCTCTGTCCGCCGTGACGGTTAAATCCGGCGGCAAGGCGATACCGGGTAAATAGTCGGTATTTTCACGGTTTTTGGCAAATTTATCGGCCTGTTCGGGGCGGCGCGCGCACAAAACCACATCGCGGCCGGCCCGCAAGAGCGCCAAGGACAGCGCCGTGCCCCATGCGCCGGCACTGAAAACAGCGAAAGAACGAAGGGAAGAAGACATGAAGATAACCCGAAACAAGAGATTGCCAACGATAATGCGTCGTCCCTCCCCTAGCCAGCGCAAATTTTCTTTGCTAAATCATCAAGCTGCATTAATTTAACCCGTCAAACCCTGAAAACCGGGACAATCCATGAAATTCACCCTCGCGCGCGACGCCTTGTTAAAGAGCCTTAGCCACGTGCAAAGCGTGGTCGAACGCCGCAATACCATCCCCATTCTGGCCAATGTCCTGATCCGCGTTACGGGACAGGAAGTGTCGTTTGCCGCCACCGATATGGAGATCGAAATCGTCGAGGCGGTCGAGGCGCAGGTCGCCAAAACCGGCGCGATTACCGCCCCCGCCCATACACTATATGAAATCGTGCGCAAATTGCCCGACGGCGCCGATGTCGAATTGCATGCCGCCAGCGCGAACCAGCTGACCCTGTCTTCGGGCCGGTCGCATTTCAAACTGGGTTGTCTGCCGGTTGAAGATTTCCCCAAAATGCCCGAAGGCGATTTGAAACACGGGTTCAGCCTGTCGGCGGGCGACCTGCGCACCTTGATCGACCGGTCGCGTTTCGCCATTTCGACCGAGGAAACGCGGTATTACCTGAACGGCATCTATTTCCATACCGCCAAGTTGAAAAACGTCGATATGCTGCGCGCCGTCGCCACCGACGGCCACCGTCTGGCCCGCGTCGAAATGCCCGCGCCCGAAGGCGCCAAAGGCATTCCCGGCGTCATTCTGCCCCGCAAGACCGTAGGCGAAGTGCGCAAGCTGATCGACGAAAACAACGGCGATATCGATATTTCGCTGTCGGAATCGAAGGTGCGTTTTTCCTTCGGCGGCGTCGTTATCACCTCCAAGCTGATCGACGGCACATTCCCCGATTACGAACGCGTCATCCCCAGCGGCAACGACAAGACGCTGGAAGTCGACGCCCGCGTATTCGCCGCCGCCGTCGACCGCGTCGCCACCATTTCGTCGGAAAAATCGCGCGCGGTTAAAATCAGCCTGACGCCCGGCCATGTCACTTTGTCGGCCAATTCGCCGGAAGCGGGCAGCGCCACCGAAGAGCTGGAGGCCAAATATGACGGCGCGTTGCTGGATGTCGGGTTCAACGCGCGCTATCTGATGGACATTTTGCAACAGGTCGAAGGCGAAGGCGCGCGTTTCAGCCTGGCCGACGCCACCGCGCCCGCCATCATCCAAGACGTGTCCGACACATCGGCGCTGTATGTGCTGATGCCGATGCGCGTTTAACCCCGCAGGCCCGACCGCCGCGGTTCCCATCCACGAATAAAGGCAAGACACTATGAATCTCGACAAGCTTTCCATCGGCAAAAACCCGCCGGACATTATCAACGTCGTCGTCGAAATTCCGCAAGGCGGCCCGCCGGTCAAATATGAAGTCGACAAGGACAGCGGCGCGTTGGTCGTCGACCGGTTTATGAGCACGGCGATGTTTTACCCCGCCAATTACGGTTTTATCCCGCACACGCTGTCGGGCGACGGCGACCCGTGCGACGTTCTGGTCGTCAGCCATGTGCCGGTTCTGGCCGGTTCGGTTATCGCCTGCCGCCCCATCGGCGTGTTGCTGATGAAGGACGAAAGCGGCGAAGACGAAAAGATCATCGCCGTGCCGACGGAAAAGTTAAGCCCGTTCATGGCGCATATTCAGTCCTGCAACGATTTGCAGCCGATTCTTGTGCAGCAGATCGAGCATTTCTTTGCCCATTACAAAGACCTTGAAAAAGGCAAATGGGTTGAAATCATCCGCTGGGGCGACGCGGCGGAAGCCAAAAAGCTGATCAACGAAGGCATCGCGCGCGCGCAAAGCAAAGCCGCTTAATTCCTGATTTTTTCCCGAAGGTTACCATGACGATTTCCAACGATTTCCTGTTCACGTCCGAATCCGTCGGCGAAGGGCACCCCGACAAAGTATGCGACCGCATTTCGGATTCGATCGTCGACCTGTTTCTGGCCGCCGACCCGCATAGCCGCGTCGCGGTGGAAACGCTGGCCACGACCAACCGCGTCGTGCTGGCCGGTGAAATCCGCGGGCCCGACAGCATTACGCCGAAAGAAATGGAAGAGGTCACGCGTCAGGCCATTCACGATATCGGTTACGCGCAAAAAGGTTTCCATTGGCAATGGGCGGAAATCGAAAATTACGTCCATCCGCAATCCATCGACATCGCCGTCGGCGTCGACGCCGCGGGCAACAAGGATGAAGGCGCGGGCGATCAGGGCATTATGTTCGGTTATGCCTGCCGCGAAACCCCGACCTATATGCCCGCGCCGATTTTCTATGCGCACAGAATCCTGCGCCTGATTTCCGAAGACCGCCATGCCGGCAAATTGCCGCTTTTGGGGCCGGACGCCAAAAGCCAGGTGACGTTGCAATATGTCAACGGCAAGCCGGAACGCGCGACGTCCATCGTTTTGTCGACGCAGCATGACGAAAGCATCGATCAGGAACAAGTGCGCGCTCTTGTGCGGCCCTATATCGAGGCCGCGCTGCCCAAAGGCTGGATGTGCGACGAACCGCATTTCTATGTCAACCCGACCGGACGTTTTGTCATCGGCGGGCCGGACGGCGACGCAGGGTTGACGGGACGCAAGATTATCGTCGACACCTATGGCGGCGCGGCCCCGCATGGCGGCGGCGCGTTTTCGGGCAAAGACCCCACCAAAGTCGACCGCAGCGCGGCCTATATGGCGCGTTATCTGGCCAAAAATGTTGTCGCGGCGGGCATTGCCGACCGGTGCACGTTGCAATTGGCCTATGCCATCGGCGTGTCGGAACCGCTGGCGCTTTACGTCAACACGCACGACACCCATCATGTCGATGACAGCGCGTTGCCGGACATCCTGCGCCAATTGGTCAAATTGTCGCCGCGCGGCATCCGCGAACATCTGCAATTGAACCGCCCCATCTACAAGAAAACATCGTCCTTCGGCCATTTCGGCCGCGATCCTGAAGATGACGGGCATTTTTCGTGGGAACGGCTCGATCTGGTTTCCGAACTTAAGAGCGCATTCAAGCTGTAAGCGTGGCGGAAGAAAAAACACAGTCGCGCGAAGGCGCCGCCAGCCGCCTGTTCGGCCGCCGCAAGGGCCGCCCGTTGCGCGTGCGCAAAACGCATTTGATGGAAACATTCCTGCCGCAGGTGCGGATAATGCTGCCGGAACAGGGGCAAATCTCGATACAGGAAATTTTTAATGATGCCGCGCCGTCGCCGCTATGGATGGAAATCGGTTTCGGCGGCGGCGAACATCTGGCGGCGCAGGCCAGGCTGCATCCCGATATTCGTTTCATCGGCTGCGAGCCCTTTATCAATGGCGTGGCGAGCCTGATCGACCATCTGGAATTGGGCGGCATCGACAATGTGCGCGTCTTCAACGACGACGCGCGGTTGATGCTGGACGCGTTGCCCGTCGGCAGCCTCGACCGTTGCTTTGTTTTATTCGCCGACCCGTGGCCGAAAAAACGCCACGCCGAACGGCGGTTTATCGGCGCGGAAAATATCGCGCGCATCGGGCGCGCGCTTAAACCAGGCGGCATGCTGCGGCTTGCTTCCGATCATCCGGTTCTGATCGCACATTTGCGGGAACAAATGGCGGCGGCCGCCGATTTTACCTGTACCCATCACGCGACCGAACCGCCTGCCGATTGGGTGGAAACGCGCTATCAGCAGAAAGCCGTGGCGGCGGGCCGCGTGCCGGTCTTTATGGATTACCAAAGGAAGCCGACCAGCGCAGCATGACATAGGTGCTGTCGCCCGCAATATTGTCCTGCCGCACGCCCGAGGTAAAGGCCACGTCATGCGTCAGATTGACGTCGCCATGCATATCGATGCCTGTGCCGTGATCGGTCATGGCATGATCGCCGCCGGTATAGCCCATAGCCATTTTACCCCAAGGCAGCCCGTCGGGCCGTTGCGCGATGTCGAGCGTAACCTCGCCGCCCCAATAATGGCGCAATGAATGCCAGTTCTGGCCGTAAAAAGGCCGCGCGATGACATCGAGTTTGCGGCCGATCAGCGCATGGTGCCAGGCGATGCCCATCAGCACCGCGTCATGCGTGGGCAGAAATCCTTTATGGTGATAACTCGACATGATCTGAAACGGCAGAAGATGATTGCCGCCGGCCAAGGGCATGGGCGACGCGTGACGGTCGCCGTCATCATCGGGTATGTCGAATTCGTCGTCGAATTCCTGTCTGGCCGAGGCAATATTTTGATCGACGCTGCGCCAGCCGTTCGACAACCAGCCGATGGTGTCGCGCACGGTGCCGGGCAGCAAATCTTCGCCGCGCACCGCCTGTTGCCGCACATAGGATTGCACGACGCGCATTTGTTGTTTGATCAATGCCTGTGGCGTCGGGGTGTCGGCGCGGCAGGGACAACCGGCCAACCCCATCAGCAAAATCAGGATTAAAAAACCGGCCTGCCCCGCGAGGGACATGGTTAAAAATCGATCGTCGACAATACGCCCGTTCATGGCCGTGGTGGGCCGCGTTATAGCCCGTTTATTCGCGCCGCGCGCGGCTTTCCTCCGCTTTTCATTATACGCGCGGATGCGTTAATTTCGCTTAAACAACGTTAATATGCGGTGCGGCATGCTTAACCGTTTGCGCCGCCTGACAGAAAACGGGCCGTTACTGCGGCGCGGTGGAATCCCACCACGCGTCCAGCACATTGCCGTAAAGCGACATCGTCGCGGGATGTTTCAGTTTCGCCCACGACGCGATATCATCCGCGCCCAGATAATAAAGCGGCACGATGTAATGGCCGCGCATCAACACGCGGTCGAGCGCATGGGTGGCGGCGACCAGATCGGCGCGCGTCGCGGCTTGCGGAATGGCGGCGGCCAGCGCGTCGACCACCGGATCATGCACGCCGGCGTAATTGCGGCTGCCTTTTTCGTCCGCCGCCGCGCTGCCCCAATAATACATTTGTTCGTTGCCGGGCGACAGCGAATTGAACCACCGCACCGGCGTGACGTCGTAATCGAACCCGGCAAGCCGCGCCTGATATTGCGCGCTGTCCACGGTATGGACGCGCGCGGCAATGCCCAGCCGTTGCAGCGCGCGCACCCAGACCAGCGCGACTTTTTCTTCGGACGGATCGTCGAGCAGGATTTCGAACGACACCGGCGCGCCCTTGGGCGTGTAAAGTTGATTGTCGCGTATGTCATAGCCCGCGTCGGCCAGCATTTTGGCGGCGTGCAGCAGGTTGTCGCGGAATTTTTCTTCGGTCGGTGCGGCGGGCGGCGTGACGGGTTGCGTGAAAATATCGGGCGGCAACTGGGCGCGATACTGGTTTAAAATGTCCAGCTCTTTGCCCGCGGGCAAGGGCGGCGCGGCGAGGTCGGCATTGGGGAAATAGCTGTCGACGCGTTTATATTCGCCGTAAAACAGATCCTTGTTCACCCAATGAAAATCGAAACTATATTGCAACGCCGCGCGCAGCACGGGGTCGGCGAACAAAGGACGCCGCGTGTTCAAGACAAAACCATAGGCCGGTTCGGTGCGGTGATGCGCCAGATGTTCCAGCCGCACGCGCCCGTCATGCGCGGCGGGAAAATCATATCCCGTCGCCCATTTGGTGGGATCGGTTTCGCGGCGCAAGTCATATTGACCGGCCTTGAAAGCCTGCAAGGCGATGCTGTCGTCGCGGTAGTAGTCGATGCGGATTTTGTTGAAATTATCCAGCCCGCGCATCACCGCCAGATCGCGCCCCCAATAATGCGGATCGCGCACATAGGTGATGGAACGGCCGACATCGAGGCTGGCGATTTTGTACGGCCCCGACCCGACGGGAATGCGCAGCGTCGTCTGATTGAAATCGCGGCCCTGCCAGTCATGTTGCGGCAGCACGGGCATCAACCCCATGATCAACGGCATTTCGCGGTCGATCTGGCCGTCGGCTTCGCGCCGGAAACCGAATTCGACGCTGTGCGGCGATAGTTTGCGCGCGAATGCGACCTTGCGATAATAAAGCCGGTGATTGGGCCGCCCGTGGTCGCGCAGCGTGACGAAGGAAAACAGCACATCGTCGGCGGTGACGGGCGCGCCGTCGGAAAAATGCGCGCGCGGGTCGATGTTGAAGATGATCGCCGACCGGTCGGGCGCGACCTGCACATTTTGCGCGATAAGGCCGTACAAGGTGAAAGGTTCGTCCCAGCAGCGCGCCATCAGGCTTTCATAGACCAGCGACATCGTGCCCGACCCGAGGCCGAAAGGCGGGTCGCCGCGCACGATAAAGGGGTTCAGGCTGTTAAAACTGCCGACCGTGCCGAGTTTCAACAACCCGCCCTTGGGCGCGTCGGGATTGGCGTAATTGAAATGGGTGAAACCGGGGGGGTAAAGCGGCGCGCCCACCATCGCCAGCGCCGTTTGTACCGGCCATGATGCGGGGGCCAGCGGCGGCGGGGTGTCGGCGGCAAAAGCAGGCGTAGCCGCGAGCAGCAGAACAAAAATCGCCGCCCGGCAGCGGGGAGCCAGGGCAGCGTTAACCATTTGGCAAGTTTTGACCAAGCCAAACGCGAATGAAAGGGGAAAAAGCCGGATGCGTGAAACCATTTCGGCATTTGTGCCACAGCCGGAGCCTGTTGTATATTGTCAGGGTTAAATTTTCTAATTAACGCTTCGTTTGCCAATATGGGGTAAATCTCGATAATGACCCAAATTCGTAATCCTCAGGCCCCCGCCCCCAAACCGAAAAAACAATCGGTATTCGGGTTGTTGTTCAACCCGCATCTGGGCGACAGCATCCGTCCGGCGGGCGAAGCCTTGGGCATGTTCGTGACGATGGTCGCGATGATTTTCGCGATGAACGGATTGTTTCCGAAAGATCATCCGGGGTTGAAGGGCGGCGGCAGGCTGCGGCTGGAAGAAGTTTTGCGCACCGCATGGGGCGATCTGTCATTTACCCGCGACGGCATGCCCAAAGTGTTGCTGTTTTTCGCGGTGTCGGGCGGCATCGTGCTTTCGATTTTGTCGATTATCACCGCTTTGGCCATGGGCCTGATGGGCCACGCCCACGCGCAAACCGTCGGCCCCAGCATTTTCACCCCGCCCGACGCCACCGGCGATCTGGCGTCGAACTGGATTAATTTCCTGTTTAACCCGACGGAGTCGGCGGCGGCAGGGGCGAACATCGCCAGCACGCTCAGCAGCACAACCGGCGGCACGGTTACAATGCCGTCCAGCACCATTCAAAGCGCGCTGGGCACGGCGCTGGGCGTCTATAGCGGCGCGATTCTGATTATCGCGGCCTTTATCCTGTTTTACCATCTGGCCGCCATGGTCGCGGAAACGGCGCATCACGGCAAACCATTCGGCAACCGCGCCAGCCAGATCTGGGCGCCTATCCGTTTGGTCGTTGCCGTCGGCCTGTTGGTTCCGGTCAGCAGTTCGGGCCTGAATTGCGGACAATATATCGTTCTGGCCCTGACGCAGGCCGGTTCGGGTCTGGCCAGCAATGTGTGGAGCGGGTTTGTCAAGACATTGACGGCGGATAGCACGGCACCCGCGCCAGACGCGGCGGTTGATGTCAGTTCCGCCGTTTATGATTTAACAATGATGTACGCATGTGAATATGCGTATAATTTCCAGATATATGCTTCACAAATTGGCACCATCAAAATTCCCGATGAAAACATAAACGGGTGGGGGTGGACCTTAAATGGCCCTCCATCAGCGCCTCCGTCGGCCAGCACAGCACCCGGCAAGTACTCGTTTACCAACAATCTGGAGAGCGGTTATGACATGTGTGGATCCTACATCATACCGTCACCACCGCAAATGTCTGACCCGACTGTTCAAGAAATCGCCACCAGTACCTACAATACAATCATTCAAGATTTCGTCACGGCCAGTGCGGCCGCCGCAAAGGAGGCTGTGAAAATTCAAGCCTTTATGGGGGCAGATTTCGCAAATTATACAGCCGCCACCGGAACGGCGATTAGCTACTCAAGCACATTGCCAACCCCTGATGACATTATAAATATGGCGAACACCTATGCCAAAAATGTAGAGGCTGCGCTGGGCGCGCCCGACGTATCATCAGCCGTAGATGCATTGGGAACCAATTCTACAAAAGAGGGGTGGATATCAGCAGGCGCGTGGTTCAACTCTCTTTCATCCCTTGTCGCAGAAACTAATGAGATCATCAGCGAAAGCCTACCTACAACCACCCCACCGGATTTTAGCAACCATGGTGGCCCGGTTGCCGATAAAATCAGAGCCAATGAAGGCCATGGCTGGTTCTGGCGGCCTTTCTTGGGCAAATCCACCGCGAAGGGGAGTGAGGGAGCCTACATAGCTGCATCCAATAATCTTGCTGCTTTTTCCGGGGCCATAGAGTCTGGCGCCCCGGCGTCCTCATCAAGCGGGAGCTCTTCCTCCACAACATCCAACGCTACATCTAGCGCTAGTGATAATTGCGGCCCCAGCGATCCTGTTGGTTGTATTCTCTGGCTTGCTGAAAGAGGTGCTGAACAGGCAGGTGTTTGGCATGATGGCACCAGTGGAACCAACAATTTGGCGATCGGCGTCCAGTTTTCCGGGGCCGACCCCTTGATGCAAATGGCCCAATTCGGTCACAATAGCATCGGCGCAGCTATTTCATATTTCGATTGGGGAATTTGGATGATGGGCGGATCCAGCCTGCTGTCGTTTGCGTCTTTTCTCCCCGGGGTTGGTGTCGTAGCAAAAATCGGAACTGCCGTCGCGACCGCCTTATTCTTTATCGGCGTGTTGTTTTTTACCATGGGTATCATCGTCGCTTTTATTATTCCTCTTCTGCCCTTCATGCATTTCTTCTTTAACAGCATCACGTGGATGACCTGTGTCGCCGAGGCGATTATTGGCGTTCCGTTGATGGCCTTGGCGCATTTGAACCCGGAAGGTGAAGGCATCGCCGGACAGGCCAAGAACGCCTATCAGATGATTTTCAGCGTGTTGCTGCGTCCTGTTATGATGGTATTTGGCCTCATTGTAGGTCTGCTTATTATGTATGTAGCGGCAGGGCTACTGAATGCGCTTTATGCATACGCAGTTGCAGGGGCAGGCACGGGCAATCTTAAGGGAGCCCATGCAGCAATCAGCCGCATCATGTTTACGGTGTTTTACGTTGCCATGCTTTACTCTATTGCCAACCATGCTTTCAGAATGATTGCTCGACTACCAAATCAAGCGATGCAATGGATGGCCGGGGTTGGCCTGTCCGGTGAAACGATGGGTGAACCAAGCCACATCAATGCTTGGGTTGGGGCAGCGGGAGCTTATTTTGGTGACAGGTCGGTGAACCAGCTCAGAAATGTCGGGGACGCCATCGGCAACGCTGGTAACAGCGCGGCCGGGGCTATAAAGGGGAGCTTGGCCAAGGATGCTGCAATCCAAGGAAGAAATAGCGTTGACGCACAGGGTAATATTACCGGTTCTCAACGGGGCATCGGAAGATTTGTGCCCGAGGCCAGAGAAGCATTCCAGAAAGGCCAAACTTCCCTTTCGAGCGAGCGTCAGTCCGGCATCGCGTCAGCAGTTCGTGATTTGGCACACAACAATAACATGTCTGTCGACGATCTTTTGGCCAATCTTAACCCCAACGCACAGGTCGGTGGCGCACAAAACAGCCAACTTGCCGATCAACTTAAAGACATCACGGGCAATATGAGTGCAACCGACATCAGAGAAATGTACAGGCGCATTTTTGGGGCCTAGCTCTTTGCTAAATCGCTTCCATCTTTGCACCGAGAGTGGAGGGTAGTAGTACACAGAATACGTGATATGGTGTGGGATTGGCCTCAATGCTGGTTTTCAAGGCCGATTTAACTAGTTTGACTACGAACCAGTTCCGCCCGTTTATTTTAAAAGGATTGATGCCGATGCATATTTCAAAGCTTGCCCTGCAATTCCGCACAGCCGCCCGTTCGGCCTGCGCCAATGCGCGCCGCCATTTGACGCGCCATTGGACACGCTATGCCGCCGGCGCGGCATTGGCGGGTTCCCTTGCCGCCTGCGCGCCCATTCCGCCGGCGGTATCCGGCCCGACATCGACCGACAACGCGTCGATCATCGGGTCGTGCGTCGACATGCGCGGCACCGCCATTATCGGCAAAGGATACATCACATCCGCCGGCGACGAAATCCGCACCAACGGCGAAGGCGGTTACGCCCTGTTATATAACGGCACCGTCGGCGTCAGGTTTGATTACACCAGTTCGGCCGATTACACCCATTATGACCAGAATCCCCGCATCGCCGGCCTGCATGTCGACGCGGTATGGGCCCTTGCCCCCAACATCGCGCCGCCTTCTGTCAACGAAGTCACCGCCATCCCCGCCCTGCGGCAGGCCGCGTTCGACGCCGGTTTTGTCGCTGCGAAATTCGCCGTTACCGGCGATGTGTCGGTTCTGGGCACCCATGCCTGCAATCCTTTGCCGGCCGATTTCGATACGTACAGGTACCGTCTGCCGCCGTTGCGGGTTATCGTCGTGCCCCCGAATTATTGGCGTCCCGGTTATTAAGGCTTCGGTAACCGTTGCCTTTATAATATGTTTTCATGGTAAAAAGTCCGCAGCGTTACGTGGAAATCGGGTAGGAGATCGGGATTCATGCCGATAAAATGCACATTGGGAACAGCCGTTCTGGCATTATTGATTTGCCTGTGCCTGCCCGTTGCCCATGCCGCCGCCGCGACCCCGGCGACGACCTATGTGGTTTCCGATCCGTCCTGCACCAATTACGACGATACCGTGAACAACAACCGTTCCGCGTGGCAGACGAATTTATATAACGTCGTCAATAATGTGGACAAACAATTCCCCATGGCGGCGGGGTCGTCGTCGGCCTGTATCCAGACGACGATGCAGGCTTTTCAAACGCTGTCCAGCCTGATCAATTCGGCGGAAACAATGTCCGACCCGCTGAACATCGTCGAAGGCATCGCCAAGTCGGCGATCGATCAGGTCGTTTCATCCGTTGTCATGAGCGCGTGTTCCGCGGTGGCCCAAACCGTAACGCAGTCGACAGGCTCTTTGCAGGGGCTGCTGACGATCTGCGTGCCGTTGCCAAGCTTTGACCTTGGCCTGCAGGGCCCCAACTTTTCATATAATTGCACGGGTTCGGGCACGCCTTATGGTCTGGTCGGAACAAGCAATCTGAACCCGGCCTATACCTCGACGCCCTTTGACGCGTCGCAATTTGTCAGCCCATGAACGGTGAGATAATGGCACGCGCGACAAAACCGAACAAACCCCGCTATATGCCCCGCAACATCGCCCTGACCGCGATGGCCACCATCCTGCTGGCGCTGTCGGCGGGTTCGGCCCATGCTTTGGGGCTGCCCATCGAAACGAATGATAACGGTTCGGTGATGAGCGGGCTTGCCAATACCATTGCCCAAGCCCTGCAATCGAAAATCAGTACGCTTAACGCCGAAATGACCGCCAACACCATTTCCACCAACGGGGAACGCGACACCAATGTCGCGGCGACCGACGCGACGGCGACGAAATACGCCACGCAATCAAGTTACAGCGCCTGCAGCCAGGCAGGGTCTGCCGGCGGCACCGACAACAACAGAGCAGGCACGGCCGCCGTCGGCGGCGCCATGACGCAGGGCGGCGAAAAACGTCCCACCGGTCCCGCCGCCGACGCGCAGGATCTGCAGGCTGAAATCACCGACGGGCTGGTGCCGTGCGGCACGGGCGACCCCGACGCGTCGACCTATAAGGCGATGAATTGCACCCCACAATGGGGCGGCGCGTTTGAAAACGCCGATCTTTCCATGGATGTTTTGTTCGGGTCGGACAGCGACATTGCTAATCCATCGAGTTCGGTTGCCGATCACCAAGGTTCTGGAACAAGTGGTTTGACGGGCAATTTGATGTATGAATTGCCGGTTCCGCCTACTTTCAAAAATCTCAAAAATGGCGATTATCAGCCCTTGCCAACCAATATCACCGACGAAAAATACATGCCGTTCGTCGCGGCTTACAGCTTCTGCCAGCGCATCAATCCGCGGCGGCAATCCCTGCCGCCCGCCACGCAGGGACAGGCGACCATCGCCGTCATTGGCGCCAGCGCCAAGGGTGACGCCGACGCGAAACTGACCACCGCCTATTCGATGTGCATGCATCTTCTGGCCGAACGTATGCAATATGGCACGGAAGATTCGCAATTCGCCGCCCTGCACAGCAGCGAGACCGGCCAGTGCACCAAGGACACCAATGCTTTGTGGTTTGATACGGCCAACAATTCCTATTGCCAGACCCACGGGCGCAGCACGTTGCAGGCTATGCACGATCTGGCCTATCGCGACGAATTCACAAATTATCAGGCGCAGTATTTGACCAGCGCCGACAACCAGACCCTTCTTTTAATGGGCGGCTTTGCCCAGCAGGCCCATGCCAATTTCGACGCCTATGTCCAGAAAGAACGCGCCGACCTGACCGCGGCCATCGCCGCCGCCAACCAGGCCGCGACCGTGTCCGTCGACAACGCGCTGGGCCAGCCGATCAAATAATAAAGCGTTTTTATTGCGCCGCGCAGGTCGCGCAGGACGGCAGGATGAACATCATGCCGAAGGTCGAGCTGACCTGTGTATCGATTTGCGTTGACGGGCACATGCTCAGATAACGGGCATACCGGGCGGCCATTGTTGCGGGCGCATTGTAGTGCGGGCTGTAAATACGAAGATTAAAATACCCGGTGGGGCCGCAAAGCAGGTCGCAGCATTCCAGCCCGCCCTTGATCACGCCGGATGGCGTTTGCATCACTCCGGCAAGGCACATGGCATAGGCGCAAGGTTCCAATTGCGCGGCGGCGGGCGTCGGCATGCCCGATATGGTGGCCACAAAAAGCGCGGCGGCCGTTGCGCCGCGCCACGATGAAAGACGATGTTTCCGGATCATTGGGCCCGCCTTGCCAGAGTTTGTCTTTGTTAATTAAAGCGAATGACGGTATATAATTGCTTAATTGCCGCGGCACGAAAGCCGCCGTCCCTGCCATGGGGCACTTTTTCACCTTTTCCTAACCATTTCAACGGCATTCTGGCCGCCGGGCCCTGTTGGGGCTTGGCGGGTGGGGAAAAGCGCGTATAATCCGCGCCATTTCGACGAAAAGTAGTCTCTATCCGCATTTGCAAAGGATAAAATGATGGCCGACACTGCCGACACCGCCGATTCTGCCGCCGCCCCCGCCGGCCTTGCCCAGATGCAAAGGCTGTTAATGACGTTCCGCGAAGTCGGGCTGCCTTTACTGCAAGCCATCGGCGACGCCGACGCCAAAAACGGCGCGTCCGGCGATCCCGCCAATTTAACCGCATTGATCGACGCCACCGTGGCGTTGAACAAACAGCTGGCCGCGCAAATGGGCGCCAGCGAGGATCAGGTCGACGCATGGGTACGGTGGTCGCTGGCCGGCGCGGCGGCGCAGACCGTCGGTTCGGCGTTCAAAGCGTCGGGCCGCGCGATGAGCGACGAGGAAATCGCGCGCATTGTCGCCATCACCGTCGATTTGCAGGACAAATTCAAGGCGCAGATTCCCGCCGGCCAGGAAACGCTGCCCAACACCATCGCGACATTCCGCGCCAAAATGCTGGAAGCCATGGTTCCGGTGGTGGGTGCGGTTGCGCAATATTCATTTGGCCGCGCCGAACATGCCTTGCTGGCCGAAGTCGCCGAGAAACTGGTCAAGACCGCGGATCAGGTCACGCGCGCGCTGGCCCCCACCGGCGCGACGCCGGAGGAATGGCGTTTGCTGTGCTGGCACGTGTTGAAAGCCGCGGGGCAGATTTATACCGAGTCGCATTTCGCCGAAGCCGACCGGTTGTTGTATATGCCGCCCGAAGAACGCGCCGCCTATTTCGCGCAATACGGCCAGATCGTGCCGATGCAGCAGGTATGGCAGGCGTTCAACCAACGCATGGCGATGCTGGCGACTTTGGCCACCTATCTGGAAGTGCCGGAATCCGCGCGGCTTGACGCCGGGGGGTGGTAGGCAATGCCCGCACTGACCGTCCAAGCCTTTGCCACCTGCATCCTGATGGCTGCGAACACCTATCATGTTCCCGCCGCCGTGATGATCGGTGTCATGCAGGTCGAAGGCGGCCATGTCGGGCAGGAAGCCGGGCCGAATATCAACGGCACCTATGATCTGGGCCCGATGCAGGTCAATACGCGCTGGGTGCCCGAACTGGCGCGCATGTGGAAGGTCGACGACCGCACCGCGCGCGCCTGGATTCGCGACGACGGGTGTGTGAATGTTCATGTCGCGGCGTGGATTTTGCGCCACAAGATGGACGATACCGGCAGTTTGTTCGGCGGCATCGCCGCCTATCATTCCATGACGCCCAATCTCGGCTACAGCTATGCCAGCAAGGTCATCGCCGCGATGGACCGCAAGGGGCTGGTGCAGCATGACGGGCCGCTGTACCAATATCATACGCAGACCCATTATTCCCAAATCGCCCAGAGGTAACCCCACGATGAAAAAGCTTCTTGCCGCGCTTGTCCTCGCTTTGGCCCTGTCGGGCTTTGCGTCCGCGCCGGTACGCGCCGCCGCGCCCGCCGCGCCGGATTTCAACGCCAACCCCGTTTTGTCGAGCATCGGCAAAATGGGCGCGCATCTTTATTACATGGGCAAACGCTACGGCGTGGATGGCTGGTTCATCGTCAAGGACAAGCAAGTCCAGATCGCCTATGCGACGCCCGACAACAAAGCCGCCATCATCGGCGCGTTGTTCGGCGAAGACGGCGAAAACCTTTCCGTATTGCAGGTTCATAACCTGATGGACAGCAACAAGGACGTTGCCGATTTGATCAACAAAATCCAACAGGAACAGGCCGCCATGTCGCAAGTCGGGAGCCCCCCCGACGCGCAGGCCAAGCCCAAGACAGGCGACGGGCTGCCCGCCGCGCCTTTGTCGCCGGGCGACCGGTTGATGCATGATCTGGCCGCGACGGCATCAATCGTCGTCGGCAA
>JAGWIK010000052.1 GCA_028866275.1 Alphaproteobacteria bacterium | reverse complement strand
TGCCTTCATTAACAACATCGAAACCTTGCTGGCCACTTCCAATGTTTTGCCTATTTATATTTATGCCGTCATTTGCAATGTAGATTTCCCAGTAGAGCCTTTCTACAGTCTTAGGTCCGCCGTTCCTTATGGAAAGACGTACTGTCGTATCCCACGCCCCGTTGCCTGCATTGCCAAGTTGAAAGTACTTCTGCTTCCTATCGAAAGGCACAAACTTTAATCTGGGCCTCTGTCGCCAATTAAGATAGATTGGGACAGCTATTGAGGCAATCACAAATAGAATTAGCCCTGATAGCAAGCTGGACCAGAAATTGATTACAAACTCTTGTTCCATATTTTTTAGTTTACAGGTTCTGAAGTGTAATTGCGAACTTGCGGCATCGCAAGTGTTAAATATTGCATTTCCCTATATAATTCCTGCCAATTCACAGTTCTGAACTCGTCCAACATACGGAGCCAGCTATTGACATACTATATATTCTATGCTATCATACACGTATAGTAGTTTTTTGACATATCTTTGGTAGTTAGCTGTTTCCCCTAGGACATTCGGTGTCTTGTGGGAAACGGCCAACTAGTTGTTGGCAAAACAAAAAAAACAACAACCAATAAAAACGTTATGAACAGGATGGATATATCTGGACTGCTTCTTCTACTTACAGTAATGCTTAGTGCCGGATTTGGAACAATGATTGTTACACCTGGCGGAGAACCATGTGCAATAGTCTTTGCAATATTAATGATTGTCGGCGTCTGCATTATCGCCGCCGGTGGCATTAGACCATTTCGACTATATTGCTGCAAAAGAAAAAAATCGGACCAATAAGAATTACAACCCCGCCCCGAACACGGTTACCGTCGTTCGCGGCGGTTTTCTTTTATGTGTACATGTGAACATTGTGAACTATGCCAGGGACATGAGATAGACTGTCTCCCTATTCACGGTATCCAGATCCTTGAATACACGAGCCCATCCATAGGTTCGAAAGGCGTCCAGCCAGGCGAGCCCCCGAAAATACCCTGATCCTATTGGGGTATTTTTGTTACTCTAGATGGGATACACAGCGATTATATTGCTTGTATCAGGATCAGCATCAGTGAAGGCCTTTCTGAACAGAGCGCGACTGACGGTAGCTTTTTTGATAGCGGGAAGACCAGGATCATGAAATGTGACCGTCTTGGAAGTGATGCTCAGAATAACGACGGCATGAGAACCATAGGACGACCTGCCTTCCAACCTGTTAGGATTTACACTCGTGATCACAGGAATATTTTTGGCGATAAAATACTCGACGTCTTTAAGAGTCGCGCGACGATGTATATAGCGAAAATGTTTATTCGTAAAGTTCTTTTTCATCATCTGGCTTTCGAACGGCAAATCGATATGTTTATTGAATTCTTCAAAGACTCCTCTGTCTATAGTTGACTTCATATACGAAACGCCTTTCTCGGCGAATTTTCGATAATCAAACGATTCGATCAGCGTTACCCCCAGACCCTGGGCAAGAATATACGAAATGCCACTGGAGAAAAATGAGTATCCGTTGCGTTTGAATTTCGTATATCGATTTATGTCGGCAAATGTCACTCGCTTCATGCCATAAAAACGCAGAACCATCATAAGCGATGCCTGCAGACATTCAGAATTCGATTTCCTGTTCTTGATAAAGGGGATTTGAAGCATAGTATATCTATAAATTAAATGACCCTATCCGCTTAAAGATAGAGTCATAGGAGGTTTATCTACCACGGGTTCCACCACGAACTTTTGATCCTTTCTTTTTACTCATTGTAATTAATCTCCTTCCTGCAGGATTGGTACCTGCTCTTGTAGTTATAATCCGAACTATGAACTATCAAGTTTCATACTTTATATCATCAATTACAGAAAATTGCAAATACAATGTTGCTCAATAAAGCTGATATTTCCGCGTTTCTTCATCCACCAAAGAGAAGTCCCTCTCAGCGGGTTTTCTTTTACCTCACTTCCCCACTTTTTCGAAAATCCCCTGCCAGAGCGCTTTCCGATTGACTTTTTTCATAAAGAAGATAGATTATTGATTGAAAATAAGGGTGTGGCACTGCACCTATCAACAATCTGCCCATGAATCGGGCACCAGTGATATGTTCGTTAAAAAGGAGATCATTATTATGCCAAAAAGAATCCTCATATCTGTTACCGACAAAACAGGCATAGAGAAGTTCGCGGCGCTCGCGAAGCTCGGCTGGGAGATCATATCTACAGGCGGCACCGCCAAAGCGCTGGAAGCGGCGGGCATTCCTTGCACGCCGATCGAAACCGTGACTTGATTCCCCGAGATGATGGATGGGCGCCTAAAGACGCTGCATCCCAATATCTTTGGAGGCATCCTGGCCGATCGGACCAAACCGGCGCATATGCAAGCCATCGCTGATCGCAATATCGGCGAGATCGACATCGTCGTCGTAAATCTCTATGCTTTCGAGAAGAAGCCCGGCATCGAGAACATCGACATCGGCGGACCATCGCTCTTGCGGGCAGCCGCCAAGAACTTCCGATCAGTCACTGTCATAGTCGAACCGGCTGACTATGACGCGGTCATCAAAGAGATATCCACGAAAGGTGAGACGTCTTTGGATCATCGCAAACTTCTAGCCACAAAAGTCTTTTGGCACACGACCAGCTATGATCATGCCATATGCGAATGGATGCGCGACCAGACGACAGAATCGCTCCTGATAGAGCAAGGCGTCTATTGAATTACGCTGGCACACGCGCAAGAGACGGACCAAAATCCGTCTCTTTTTTCTTGACAAAATAACTAAAGCGATGTATGTTGTTCTTATATATGCTCTTTGACAAGACATCAGTCCTGTGGGAGCTATCCGACTCAAACAAAAGCGGCCATCAAAAGCCGCGCAACAGAAAGGCACATAATGAACAGTCAAAAAATGGACCCGTCATGGCGAGAGCGGATTGCCGCTCACGACCAGAGGGTCGACGAACGGCTCGCGCAAAAGCTCGGTCCTTGGTATCTCAAGCTCCAAGGCCTATCCAGGAAATGCTTGAAATGGTCCATCGGCTTCGTAGTGTTACTGGGGATTCTTTACTGGTTCCTCTACACACACAAGCCTTTCCTAAGGCACCTTTTGGAGATCTTGGGAAATCACCCCAACAATTAATTGAGAACCGGCTATGAAAATAAGACTGGGCACACGCAACAGGAAAAGCGGCTACATCGAGATAATCATCGCCATCTTGGTCCTTATCGTCGGTCTTTTCATCATCTACAAGCTCTGGCGCTTGACAAAACAGGTCTTGCCGCCCGATAGCGGCACGAACAAGACCGCGACCTACTACAACACCGGCGGGGTTATCACAGGTCCTTATGTCGTTACTACAACGAGCTTCACGCAGGCGATCAGTATGCCCGCGATCACGCTCACCCCGAGCTCGAGCCCACTTGCCCCATTCACCTATCAATATCGGGTCTCATTGCTTAACAGCAACTTCTATATTGAGGAAAAGTTCGGCTTCGGGAACTTGATGGATGGGCACGCTACGGACATCATCAATACGAGCAACGAGTATGAGATCATATTCACGCTGAACTCGGTCTTGTATTGCTATGATTTCAACCTGACGAACGGGACAGAGACCTGGTTCACGAACCAATATGTCGGCAATCCTTATACGACGATCGGCCAACGATCGACGGACATGGTGAATTGGGCGCCATTCTACACCAATTCGCAATACATGCCGGGGAATGTCGACACGGTGACTGATCAAGACCCTCCCCCAGGCCAATGCTTCTACCGGACCGAAGTCATCACTAACAATTGACTTCGTCCAACGACGCGATTTTTTGCGTCATTTCAGCCGTCCTGATCCACAAGATCAGGACGTTTTTCTTTTGTCTAACTCGCCGTCTCACC
>JAGWIK010000031.1 GCA_028866275.1 Alphaproteobacteria bacterium | reverse complement strand
GCGGAAATCCATTTTCTGGATAAATGAAACCATGCGCGGGCTGGTCAGGCCGCGCAGAATGGGGGCCAGCGACAAAGCGCAAACCAACGCCGTCAAACGCGGGTCGCGGTAAATCACGGCCATGACGAAACCCAAACCGCCCAGCACGACGGCCAAAACGACGCCGCGCAAAAAGGCCAGCGTAAAGGCGGTGTCGAACATCGCGCGCGTCGGTTCGGCGACGCGCAACAACGCCACCATCAACGGCAAAGCGGTGACGGATTCGGCGACAGTCACCGTGGTCATGGCCAGCGCGGTCAGGCCGAAATCGGCCGGCGTCAACAGGCGCGACAGAATGGCCAGCGTCACGAGATCCATGCCCCGGCACGCGAATTTGCCGAAAATCAATAATGAACTCGCTGACGCAATGCGGTGCGATAAAAGACGTTTTGCCTCTTGCTCCATCCGGTCACATTTTTTCAGCGTACATTTTTTCGACGCGGCTTATTGCTTCGCAAGTCAAAATGTTTTGTCGCCTGTTGCGCCAGACATTCAATGCGCGAACAAAATGCGACCAACCCGCGCCAACAGGCGGCAGGCCCAAAAGTTGCCGCGCCTGATTGATAAGCCTTGTATCGCGCGCGTCATTGCGCCACCCTTTGAACGGCATGAATTTGGCACGCCCTACATAGTGTCGGATGGCAGCATACTGCCAGCGTTCGGAAAACATGGCGCAGGCCTGAAAATTCATCATCAGCGGCAACCGTTTCCAGCTACGTTCGAAAACACGATTCCATGCGCATTGATCCATGCAGCCGCATTTATTTATGTAATCGCAGTTTGTTGAATGCGCGCCGACAAAACTGTTAAAATTAACAATGAAATTATCTTGCCATTTGCTAAAATCGGCGGCGATAACGCCTGAATTAAAATAATGCGGCGACCTGCCATTTTTGACACAATTATCGTAAAAATCAGATTTGGAAATATTCCCACCTGCATCAACCTCCGTAGACATGCCACCCACTGTTGCTATGTCATAAACGGCTGCGACCGGATAATCTTCAAAATCTATTTTTTCGATATTCACGTCCTCCATCAACAGAATATCGCCGTCGAGATAAACAGCGCGGTCAAATTCTCCGGCAATGGAATCCATAGCCGCCATTTTGAGGAGTGCCGCAGACGTCACATGCGCATGGGCTCCCTCGGCCCTGTAAGGCAACTTGCCTTCATCAAATTTACTGATGGCCCGAAATTCAAGATTGAAGCCCTGCTTTTCAGCTGCAACGGCAAGCCGCGAATTATCCGGCGGCATAAAACCGACGCAGGAGACAACAATATGTCTTGTCGTTTTTTGCGTTACTATTGCGGCTGCGACCGCCTGCTCTGTCAGGCTATAACCCCGCTCGTCGGTTAGAAACAATAATGCTGTTTTCATGAGTTTGGCTCTTCGTTAACACTCCACACGAGTACAGCTATAAGGCTTATCGCCTTGCCTACTTGCGCCTATTCATACTAACATGCGGCACCTGTTGCACAATAGGTCTAACGGGTCGCTGAAAAACCATTCAAGTTCGTCGTGACGATGTAATCCGTCACATAAGGAGCAAAAGACGATGCAAAAGAATGACGTATCCATATATGTCATCAATATGAAACAAGCGACCGAACGCCGCCATCACATGCAAACGCTACTAAATGGGCTCGGTTATAACTATGAATTTTTTGAAGCAGTTGACGGACACAAGGTCACAGAAAGCGACTTATCGGATTTCAGGCATATAAAAAATTCGAGCTTGTTCAAGGGAGAGATTGGCTGCTTGCTAAGCCACCTAGGCGTATGGAAAACTTTTCTTCAATCCGGCCTGCAATACGCAATTGTCTTAGAGGATGATTTGCATTTTTCTCCCCGAATAAAGACGGTTCTGGAAAACTTGCAGTCACCGCGTGACGATTTTTTCATTCTGAGACTTGAAACATTTTTTCACGTTGTTGAAATCGATTGCGGACATGAAAAAACAATGCCGGTTTCGGGAGACTATTTTGTTGGTCGCTGCCTTTCCACGCAGGTGGGAACTGGCGCATATATTGTCAACCGAAATACGGCTGAATTTCTGGTTTCGGCGATAAAATATGCCAGACATGCTGTTGACGTAGAATTATTTTCCAATGAACAACGCAGCATTCCGCAAGTTCCAGTTTATCAGATTTTTCCAGCAATTTGCATCCAAGACAAAGTATTGGAGGAAAGCGAAAGAACAACCAGCACTCGCTTGCCGTCTACTATTGGCGATCAAAGGCAGTTACCACCCGGGCCCAAGCGAGCCTTTTTTGATGCTATCCCAGAAACCGTCAAATCCAGATTACGCAAAATTAAGCAGGTCTTAAGAGCTTCGTGGATTGAAGCGACCCGGCGCAAGACATTAAAGTTGACATTTGATTAGATTGCACGGGTTCGAAACGCAGGACTGATTTTACACAAAAGGGCATCATGCGCGCATATATCATCATCGCTACCAAGGGCCGCGCGCGGGAAACCCGTGTTTTGCTCGACTATCTGCAAAGACAAAGCCTGCCCCCCGCCTATACCGTCATTGCCGGCACGGAAGAAAAAGACATTGCGGGATTGGCCGGACACCCGTTGCTGGATAACGGGCGCGGCGAGGTTTTTGTGTCGCCGCGCGTTGGCTCTTCGTGCCAGCGCAATGTCGGGCTTGAAACGCTGGCGCAGCGCGGATTGTTCGATGCGGATGGCGCGACGGGCGGCGAACGGTTTTTCTGCGCCTTTTTCGATGATGATTTCCGCCCCGGCGTCGATTGGTTGAAAAACGCCGCCGCGCGGTTCGACAAAGGCGACATTGTCGGGCTGACCGGACGCGTTCTGGCCGACGGCGTCACCGTGGGCGGATATGACGAAGCGCAAGCCGCCGCCTTTCTGGACGGAACCGCGCCGCCCGCCGCCCATTGGGCCAATATCGACGCGGAACAGGAAACCGACTGCGCCTATGGCTGCAACATGGCCTTTGCCGACACCGCCGTGCGGCAATTCCGGTTCGATGAAAATCTGCCGCTGTACGGGTGGCAGGAAGACCGCGATTACACCGGCCAGTGCCTGAAAATCGGGCGCGTCGTGCGCGTGCCGTCATGCGCCGGCGTGCATATGGGCGTTTCGGGCGGCCGCACCAGCGGTTTGCGTTTCGGTTATTCGCAAATCGCCAACCCGGTTTATTTGATGCGCAAGGGTACGATGTCGGTGAAATCGGCCCTGACGCATATGGCGAAAAACCTTGCCGCCAATATCGCCAAAACCGTCTTTCCCGTTCGCCCCGATATTGATTACGCGGGCCGTCTGCGCGGCAACGCGCGGGCCTTTATTGATTTGCTGCGCGGCGCGTGCGACCCGCGCCGGATTTTGGGTAAGGGATTCTAAAACCTGCCCATCACGCCTGCGATTACGCCGATGTGGCGCGTGATTTCATGGATTTCAATCTGTGACCGAATTTGATTGGCGGCGATTCTATCAAGCGATAGGACAAGGACGCGACGGCGATGGCAGACACAAATGTCGCCAGTACGAACGGAACGCCCCTGATCGCCGTGCGTTCAAGCAGCAACAAAATGACGCCGTGGATCAGATAAACCGAATAGCTTATCCGCCCAAGATAGGACAACACGCCATGCCCCCACAGCGACGCGTGGCGCAGAAAGAAAGGCACGAAAAAAACCAGCCCCGCCAACCCCCATGAATCCCTGACCATGTCGAAGGTCGCACTGGGATGCGCCCCGGGATAAAACAGGAATCCCACGGAGAGGTTGACCGCAATGACCGCCAGAAGGACAGACGCAAGAAACGCAAAACGGCGCGACGAAAGAACGCCCGCTTCGAACCGGTAACACAAGAGGCCGAGCACACAGCACACCAGCATGGATAGCCGCCCCATCGGAACATGGATGCCGTTGGCGCAAACGACACAGGCCAGAGCCGACACGGCGGCGGCAAGCGCAACCAGAAGGCCGGTTTTCCTGTTAAGCCCCAAAAGAAACAACGCCGATAAGCCGATATACCAGACCATTTCTATCGACAGCGTCCACGACCCGCCGACGAAATTCGGCTGTTTCACATATTCCTGAACCAGAAAAAGATGGGCCGCGAAATTACGCGCGAAGGCCTCGGCCCCGTGAAGGCCACCGCCCGCCTGCACGGCAAGCGTGACAAAATACACTGCCAGATAGAGCGGATAGATCCTGAGAACGCGATGCAGCCAGAACAGGCGGAAGTTATTCGTTTTTTCCAAACTCAGCGGAATGACGAACCCAGACACCAGAAAAAATGCCACCACGCCGGTTTCGCCGAACTCCAGATAATTAGGAATAAAACCGGTCAGTTGCTCGTGCGGCCAGTCGCCAAGAAGGCCGCTGGCGTATAGCGAATGCTGCAGCATGACAAGGCACGCCGCCATGCCGCGAATGGCGTCAATAAACTGGTATCGTGGCGCGGGCGCAGACAAATTCGACATAGATATCCCTCTAGTTCACACACCATTGCAGTTCCACCGAACAAGGTTACGCTCGCTTTGCGGCCCACCATTGGTTCAAAAAGGCGGTCATCGGTTTCTCTACCCGCAAATGCACGGCGATGCCAATAATCAGGCTGACAAGAATAGGCAACGGGACACAGGCCCAAGCCATCGCCCCGTGTGGAGCATGTGTTTTAATAAGCTTGGCGTAGCTGACCATAACGAACGGATGCGTCAGATAGATAGCATAGGACGCATCGCCAAGCAGCAGCATCAGCTTCATCGTGCCCGTATATCGCGCCGGGTTCCAGAGCAGCGCGGGAACCAGCAACAGAACCGAAGGCAGCCCCCATTGCCAAAAACGCGACGCCTGCGCCAAACCTGCCGTCGTTCCGTCCGTCTGCCCCCATAGCGAAGCCGCAATAAAACCTGCTGTGGCAGCGATCAAAACAAAAAAACTACGCCTTTGCGGCAATACGCCTTTTTTGAACAAAAGGGCAACAAGCATGCCAAAGCAAAATTCGATTACGATAGGGTTACGAAAAAAGTCGGCAGCTTGCACATCGGATAATCCCCATGCGCCGCAAAATATGCCTAGAATCGTGATTATCGTTCCCGCGACGACCGTACGCAACGACGACGCAAAATAAAGGCACAGCCCCATGGCGACATAAAAATACATTTCGTAATTCAGCGTCCACCCGACATTAAGCAAGATATTCTTGTGTTGCATGAAAAAGAGGGACGACACGATAATCGCAAAAGAAAAAATCTTATGGGCATACAATCCCAAAGCATGCAACCCAACAATGCCCGCGCTACACAACCAATAAAGCGGCGCGATACGGATGATACGCCGCGCCATAAAGTCGCGTGCGACACCGGGCATACCTATTTTCCTGCTAACCGTATGCAGGATAATGAACCCGCTGATGGCGAAGAAGATATCGACACCGCAAGCTCCCAACAAAACAAAGCGCGATGGGATAGCGCCGCCAAACAGTGGTTGAGATTCTTCGAGCACGTGATGAAAAAGAACCAAAAAAGCGGCTACGCCGCGCAAAATCTGAATCCCCGGTAAAACGGATTCGGATTTAGCCACACTTAATGAAGGCACGATGTCCGGCTTCATCTCATTCCACCCGTGCTTTTTTCCAGCCAATCCAGCAATTTTCCTGCGCTGGACGGCCATGAATAGAGGGCGAGGCGTTCGCGTACAGCATCCTGCGCGGCGGGATTTTCCCGCGGGCCGGAAAGGGCGTCGCGCATCGCGCGCGCGATGTCGCCGGCGTCATGCGGGTTGAAATAACGCGCGGCGTCGCCGCAGGTTTCGCGCACCGGCGCGATGCCCGATGCCACGACCGGACAGCCCAACGCCATGGCCTCCAGCGGCGGGATGCCGAAACCTTCATAAAGGCTGGGAAAGACCAAAGCCGTCGCATGGCGATACAGCGCGACAATCTCGCCGTCGGTCAGACGGCCCGTCATGATGACATTTTCCGGTTTGGCCATATTCGCCGCGTTAAAAACAGCCGCCTGCGCCGCGCCGACGATAACAAACGACACGTCGGGCCTGTTCAGGCGCGCGAAGGCTTCGACCGCGCGGGCAAGGTTTTTGTTCGGCGCGGGCGACCCGACGAACAGGAAAAACGGCCTGTGGCGCAGGCCCAGCCTGTCCAAAATCGCGGCATCGGCAACGATACGCAAGATATGGTCGTATCCGTTGGGGAAAACCGGCATGCCGGCGACGCGCGGGCCCAGAACATCCATCAATTCCCGCCGCGAAAAATCCGACACGGTGGCAAGGCGGGCGCGGCGCGCCAATACGCGGCCCAGCGCGCGGTGAAACAGGCCATAGGCCCGCGAATAATTTTCCGGCATGCGATACACCGCCGCGTCGTGGATCACCACCATCTGGCGCGGGTGCAGAACGGGGCCGCTGTTGCACAGGTTAAGCAAAAACCCGCCGCGCGCGGCGCGCCATAAATCCCATTGTTCCCATGCGTGGCCGCGCAGGCTGCCGGTTTCGGCAAAGCCGATGCGCGACAGATTTTCGGGGCGCGGCGTGCCGCGCGGCGCGAGGATGATCGGGCGCAACGCGCTGTCTTTCGCGCTGTCCAACGCGCTGTCCTTCGCGGCGAGTTGCGCGTCGAGCGCCGCCACCATTTCATGGGCGAAGCGTTGGATGCCCGTGACGCTCTTGCCCAGAAAACGGCCATTGATAAAAATCGGCGTTATCGCGTCTGCCATGCGGTCACCACGTGCCGCCGCTGGCCTTGAAATCATCAATGGCGTCTGCGACGACCTTGGCGAAGCGTTCGCGGAACAAAGGCGCGGTGAAATTTTCGGCATGGCGGCGGATTGTCGCCGCCGACAAAGACGGCGCCAGCGTTTCAAACCGCGCCACGGCTTCGATCAGGCTGTCGGCGGTTTGATGCGGGAACAACACGCCGGTTTCGCCGTCCACCACCGTTTCGGTCGCCCCGCCCTTGCCATAGGCGATGACCGGCGTGCCGCAGCCTTGCGCTTCGAGCGGCGCGATGCCGAAATCTTCCTCGGCGGCAAAGACAAACGCCTTGGCCCGTTGCATATGGTCGACCAGAGTGTCTTGGGGTTGGTAGCCCAGAAACGTAATATTCGCCCCCGCCCCCGCCCGCGCCGTCGCGAATTCGGGCCCGTCGCCGATGATGACGAGTTTTTTATCCGGCATACGGGTGAAAGCGTCGACGATCAGCGGCATTTTTTTGTACGGCACGAAACGCGACACGGCCAGATAGAAATCTTCCTTGCGCCCGCCCGGCACAAAACGGTCGAGATTGACCGGCGGGTACACGACATCGGCCGTGCGGCCATAGGCTTTTTTGACGCGCCGCGCGATGTAGCGCGAATTGGCGACGAAACGGTCGACGCTGTTGCCGGTGCGGCTGTCCCACAGGCGCATATAATGCAACAGGACGCGCGCGACGAATCCGCGCAGGCCGCGCAGGCCGGATTCGCGCAAATACACATGCTGTAAATCCCACGCATAGCGGATGGGGCTGTGGACATAGGAAATATGCAATTGGTCGGGGCCGGTCATCACGCCTTTGGAAACGGCGTGCGCGCTGCTGAACACCAGATCATAGCCCGACAGGTCGAATTGTTCGACGGCAAAGGGCATCAAGGCCAGATAGCCGCGATATTTTTTGCGCGCAAAAGGCAGTTTCTGGATAAAGGATGTCGTGATGCGCGTGTTTTTCAAAAACCCGCGGTCGGATTCAGGCATGAAATCGACGATCACGAACAAATCGGCGTCGGGATACATTTGCAAAATTTGTTCGACGACGGACTCGGACCCCGCCTTCATCGTCAGCCATTCATGGACAATCGCGACGCGCATGCTATTTTCCTATTCATAATTGTTCGCGCGCGCCCACCGCGCCAGCGCGTCGGGCAATCCGCCGGTTTTCGCCGCGCCTTGCTGCAACAGCCAGCCCGGATGAATGTCGGTCGAACGCACAAGCTTCATCACCCGGTCGGGATGAATGCCGAGCCCCAGCGCGGATAAAGGACGCAAAAGCGACGCCGCCGTTTTAACGACCCACAACGGAATCGTGAAGGTGCGCGCGCGCGGAAACGACGCGGCGCGGAATGCCTGCACGATCTGGCTGATCGTATAACGGTCGGGATAGCAGCCGTTGAACAGGGTAAAACGCGCATTGTTACGATGCGCGAAAGCGACGGCGTCCAGCAAATCCTCGACATAAATGCAGGCTTTGATCGTGTCGGTACGTCCGGGATAGATGAAGAAGCCTTTTTTAAGCAGCCTGGCCATGCGCGTGAAATTGCCGCCTTCGTGCGGGCCGAAAACCACGGCGGGGCGCACGATGGTCAGGCGACGCGCATCGTCTTCGGCAAGCCATGCGCGATGAATACGTTCGGCCAGATATTTCGACCACCCGTAGGCGGATTCCGGCGCGACCGGCGTTTCCTCGGTCTTCTGGCTTTCGCCGGGGCCGTAAACGGAAATAGAGCTGGTAAAGACGATGTCGTTGACGGCGTGCCGCCGCGCGAAAGCCGTGATTTCGGTCGCGCCCAGCACATTGGCTTCGTAATATTCATGCGTCGGGTGGCCGGGGGTGGTGTGGACGGCGGCGAGGTTGTAAATGGTCGAAACCGGCCCGTCGACGGCAAAGCCCGACAAATCACGCACGTCCCCCGAACGATAATCGACGCCGGGAACGGGAAATTTTGGCGCGCGGATATCGACGCTGATAACGCGGGCGGCCCCTTCGGCCACAAGGCGTTTCATCAGGTGATGGCCGATGAATCCGGCCCCGCCGAACACGATGATGACGGGCGCGGTATCAGGGGGATTCACAGATGACATATTCCACGATGCCTTGTTGTTATGGCCGCAAAAGGGGACGGGCAAACCGAAGCCATGTTGCTTTGCACAAAAAAGAAAACAAAACAAGCGCACAAGGCATTTCCGTCATATCCACAACCCGAAAATAAAGGTTATAGTGGCCCATTCTTATTCACCTTTTTGTGTGCCATTCACGCCCGCCATGGACAAATTGATAAAAATCTTGATAAAAATTGCGGCTTCGCGCCCTGCCGCCTTGTCACTTGTCACCTTGCTGCTTTTTGTTTTCAGCCTTGTTTGCCTGACGGCGGCGTTCCACACGGCTTTGGCCTCGCTGGCCGGCGCGTGGGGAGCCAAGGAATACAGCCACGGCTATTTCATTCCCGTTCTGGCCTTGCTGATCGGCTGGCACCGGCTGGCCGAACGCAAACCGCCCGTTGCGCCGTCATGGGCCGGCCCGTGGGTTCTGGCGGGCGCGGGCGCATTATTGCTGATGGGACAATTGTCAGCCTTCGAACCGCCGACTTATTATGCCTTTGTCGTCGCGCTGGTCGGTCTTGGCCTGTCGGTTTGCGGGCGCAGCGCCATGATGACGCTGGCGCCCGCCTTCGCCTATTTGCTTTTCGCCATTCCCCTGCCCCGCCTGATTTACGTCGCTCTATCGGCCGATTTCCAATTGATGTCTTCGCATATGGGAAGCGCGTTCCTCGACATGCTTGGCATCCCCGTCTATCAGGCGGGCAACATCATCGATTTGGGCGATTTCAAATTGCAGGTCGAGGAAGCCTGCGACGGGTTGCGTTACCTGTTCCCGTTGATGAGCTTTGGCTTTCTGGTCGGTTTTCTGATCGACGGCGCGATGTGGAAACGCGTTGCCATTTTTCTGTCTTCGATTCCCATTGCCATTTTCATGAATGCGTTGCGCATCGCCATGATCGGCGTCGCCGTGCATGTCTGGGGCATCGGCATGGCCCGCGGTTTTCAACATACATTCGAAGGCTGGGCCGTGTTCATGCTGTGCATTCTATTGATGCTGGGCGAAAGCAGGCTGTTGATGTGGGGCGGCGATTTTTTCCGCTATCATTATTTCGGCCCGGCCCAGGGGCCGTTTTTTTCAGGTTCATTCACCGCCAAACCGCCCGTCTGGGCCGCCGCCGCCGTGGCGTTGGCGATGGCCTGCCTTTTCACCAACGGCATAGCGTCAACCGCGCCGGACATCGTTCCGTTTCATCCCCCGCTGGCATCGTTCCCGATGCATATCGGCGCATGGCAGGGCCAGCCCCGGCATTTAAGCGACGCCGAACTGGACGCGCTGCATCTTGACGATTACGTTATGGCCGATTACACGCGCGCCGGCAAAAACGGCGAAAGCGGCACGCCGGTCAATTTCTATATCGCATGGTACGACAATCAGCACACCAAAAACGCCGCGCATTCTCCGTCGAATTGCATCCCGGGCAGCGGCTGGCTGGTCAAGGCCAGCGGCACAAAAACCGTCGCAACGCCACAAGGAACGTTGCGGGTCGCGCGGCTGGTGATTCAGCGCGGCGACGATACGCGCCTTGTCTATTACTGGTTCGACGAACGCGGCCGCGACATGGTCAGCCAGTACAGCGCCAAATGGTTTCTGTTCTGGGACGCCTTGACCCTGCATCGCACGGATGGCGCCGCCGTGCGCGTCGTCACGCCCGTGACATCGAACAATCCCGCCGCCGCCGATGCGCGGCTGGCGGCCTTCCTGTCGGCGGTCTATCCGGACATGGGCGTTTTTGTGCCCGGCAAATAACAAAGGATATCAGGCGCAGTTTTCCAGAAACCATTGGTAGGCCGCGCGCAGCCCGTCCGCCAAAGCCGTTTGCGCATGCCATCCCATCGCGTTGATGAAGCGGCTGTCCATCAATTTTCGCGGCGTGCCGTCGGGTTTGGACGCGTCAAACGCGAATGTGCCGGTAAATCCCACGGTCTGCGCCACCGCCTCGGCCAATTGGCGGATGCTGTGTTCGACGCCGCTGCCGATATTCACATGCTGTTCGCCGGAATAGTTTTTCAGCAGGAAAACAAGCCCGTCGGCCAGATCGTCGACAAACAGAAATTCACGCAGCGGCGCGCCCGTGCCCCAGATCTCCATAACCGGCGCGCCTTCCTGTTTGGCCCTGTGCGCCTTGCGAATAAGGGCGGCGACGACATGGCTGGATTGCGGATCGTAATTGTCGCCGGCCCCGAACAGGTTTGTCGGCATGGCGGCGATATAATCGTCGCCATATTGACGGCGATAGGCTTGACATTGCTTGAGTCCCGCGATTTTGGCGACGGCGTACCATTCGTTGGTGGGTTCCAGCGCGCCGGTCAGCAACGCATCTTCGCGCATCGGCTGCGCCGCCAGACGCGGATAGATGCAGGAAGAACCGAGGAACAGAAGTTTCTTTACCCCCGCCAGATGCGCGGCATGAATGACATTGGTTTGAATGGC
Source organism: Alphaproteobacteria bacterium (assembly GCA_028866275.1). Lineage (GTDB taxonomy): Bacteria > Pseudomonadota > Alphaproteobacteria > UBA9219 > UBA9219 > CAIXLI01. Next base: position 9,266 of record JAGWIK010000031.1, on the reverse strand, counting down.
AAGATTGTCATATATAAAATCGGCGGGCTGCGCGGCGTTGGCCGCAATGCCGCCGACCCTGGCCGCGGCCAGAACGACCATGTCCGGCTTTCTGTCCATCACCCATGTTTCCACATCCGTCTGGCGGCGGAGATCGAGATCGGCGCGGGAAACGGTAAGAATGTCGCAATCTTCGCGCGCCAGGCGACGCACCACGGCAGACCCCGCCATACCGCGATGCCCCGCGACCCAGATGCGCTTGCCCTTCAAATCGACCTTATTCATCGGATTGCCCATGCAGGCGGGATTCCCGTTCCTGACGAACTTTGATCATATCCGACGCGACCATTTCCGATACCAGCTCGCGGAATCCGACCTTGTGCGTCCAGCCCAGCCGTTCGCGCGCCTTGCGCGGGTCGCCGACCAACGTGTCGACTTCGGCGGGGCGGAAATAACGCGGGTCAATTTCGACCACAACATTGCCCGTCGCGGCGTCGATGCCCTTTTCGTCGACGCCCTTGCCTTGCCAGACGATCGCGGTTCCGGTTTCGGCGAAAGCCAGTTCGATGAATTCGCGCACGCTGTGTTGTTCGCCGGTCGCCAGCACGTAATCGCCGGGTTCATCCTGTTGCAGCATACGCCACATGCCGTCGACATAGTCGCGGGCATGCCCCCAGTCGCGGCGGGCGTCGATATTGCCGATATAAAGTTTATCCTGATAACCATGGGCAATGGATGCCACCGCCCGCGTGATTTTTCGCGTCACGAAAGTTTCGCCGCGTTCCGGCCCTTCGTGGTTGAACAAAATGCCGTTGCTGGCATGCATGCCATAGGCTTCGCGGTAATTGACGGTGATCCAGTAGGCGTACAGTTTCGCCACACCATAGGGGCTGCGCGGATAGAAAGGCGTCGTTTCGTTTTGCGGCGTTTCGGCGGCATTGCCGTACATTTCGGAAGTCGACGCCTGATAGAACCGCGTCGCCTTTTCGCGGCCAAGAATGCGCAAGGCTTCGAGAAGGCGCAAAGGCCCCAGCGCGTCGGCATTGGCCGTATATTCCGGCGTTTCGAAGCTGACCTGCACATGGCTTTGCGCGGCAAGATTGTAAATTTCGTCGGGCTGGATTTTCTGGATCAGGCGGATAAGGTTCGTGGCGTCGGTCAGATCGCCGTAATGCATGGCAAAGCGCGCGCCGTCTTCATGCGGATCGCTGTAAATCGCGTCGACGCGTTGCGTATTAAAAGAAGACGACCGGCGTTTGATGCCGTGAACGGCATAGCCTTTGGACAGAAGAAGCCGGGCCAGACAGGATCCATCCTGTCCCGTCACACCGGTGATAAGCGCGATTTTGCTCATGACTATGCTCCTTGGGGTTTATTCATTGCCGCGAATGGCCTTGCGCATGGCGACGAAGGGTTTTTCCGCGACAAGGAACATCACGCGCGTCAGCGCAAGGCTTGCCGCCAAGCCCGCCGCCAGCCAAATCGCAGAGGCGTGGTTCACGCAGTCAAGGATGACCACCGCCACGACATAGTGGTTGAGATACAGCGCATAGGCATGATCGCCCAGAATCTTGTCGATTTTTGTATGCCTTACCCGCGCCGCGGCCAGCGCGACAATCCATGCCAGAATCAGGATCAATAACAGCAATTGCCCCGGCCTGTTCGCCGCCAGGTCGATGAAATCTTCGGCGGCATAGGTGTGAAAATGGGACATCATCTGCACGAAAGCGGGCACCAGAACCAGCCACGCGCGCCGTTCGCCGTTCAGGACGAAAAACAACGCGCCGCCAAAAGCGAAATAGGAACCATAGGCCATTTGCCGCGGCAGGATACCTATGTGCGTCAATCCCGCGGCAATAATGCCCGCATAGCCCGCCAGAGCCAGCCACGCATATTGCGGCACGCCGGTATATTTTCCTGCGTGCTGGTAAAAAAACCCGACGATGAACAGCGTCAGGTAGAACATCATTTCCGTTTGCAACGCCCACGCGTAAGGAATGAACGGATATTGGGTCGGCGTGACATTGACGACGACGGGCGGAAAAATTCCGAAGACGTTCATCAGAATATTTTTGAACCCGAAATGCACGTCCGTGATGTTATGCCGGTCGAGGCTGGTCAAATGTCCCTGATAATGCAGAATGACGAAATGCACGAGGATGGACACCGCCAATGCGGCCCAATAGGCAGGCACAATGCGCAACAGCCGGTTTTTAAAATAAGCAACAGGCCGGTCGCGGTAATTGAAATGATAGGCTTCGCAGACGATAAAACCGGATATGACGAAAAACCCCAGCACCGCAACATTGCCGGGGGCCCATGGCAAAACGGCCTGCCTGATAGCCGCGGGCGCGATGTCGTCGCAGAAATGCTGAACCAGCACCATGAGGGCAAGAATGAATCGCAAAATGCCGAAAGGCTTATATGGCGACCGGTAATGCGCCACGCGTTCCTCATCCGAATGAATTGACAGGCCGGGCATTAGAGCAGATGCGACCGATATGAAGCAACACGGTATTTTTTCCGCGTTGCCAACAGGATATATAGTAAATACCGGGAACCGTCCGGCAACAATCGCAAAACTTTTATCGGGAAACTATTTCCAAAAATTGACAATGCACGGCGGCGGGTATACACCACGCGCATGAAAGCGACTCGTCCTCCCGGTCGGGAGGAAAAAGCGGGCCGCGATTTTGAGGGCCTCTGCACAAAAAAGTACAGAGGTTTTGACAATGTCAGCACATATGTTCGGCCGGATCGGCATCATGCAGATTACGGCACGGTACGCTTACAGGACGCACGGAAAAGCGGAGTCTTCGTTTTTGCATCGCGCCCTTGGCTTTACGTATTGCCATCCACCCACACAAAAATAATCCAAAAATTTTGAACCGCAGCCGCGCCGCGCCTTCGGGCGCGCGCAGGGTTGCACACAACCATATGAAAAATACAAATGGCCCAAGGGCCAATGTCGGGAAAACAGTTATGTTAAAAATGAACAAGGAAACCACCCGCGGGTGGAACATCAAATTGCCCGCCCAAGAGTTTCTGGCATTACATGCCGCGAACATGTCGTCCGAGGTTCTGGCGTCACACGACCCCCTTACCAACAACACCGCCAGACAGCAGAAAGCGTCCGAAGCCGCGATGAAGCGGCACAACCCCCGCGTTATCCTGTTCCATGATCCCGGCGATGCCATAAACCCGCATGATGTGCTTGAATCCCGCCCCGGCGATATTTTTACCGTCGCCATTCCGGCGCTTTTCATGCCCAACGGGCATTCGCCATGGCAAAGCCTCGGGCCGCAGCCGGCATTGGCTGCGCAGACATACGCGCTGGGCGTCAACAAGGAAGCCGTCAACGTCGTCTTCGCCAGCGACCGCGGCGTCTATGCGGATCGGCTTATGGATGCGCTTGGCCTGTCTGCCGACGCCGCGCCGGATGCCCGCGTCACGGAAACGGAAAGACAAATTCATACCAAGGCGGTAAATATCGCCGCCGAGAACGGCATCACCGGCGCAAACGATATCCGGACAATCCTGCAATTGGCCGTTTTGCAACACAACCTGCGCGCCGCGGCACAGACGGCGGCAACGACGGTTGCCGATGCCAAAACATTGGGAGTCTTCCACGCCACGCAAACGGGCCGTCTGGTAAAGGTTGGTCAGGACGATAACCTGATGGATGCCTATGCGCGGGCGCAAAGCCGGGGGTTGGGCGGCATCATGGATCGCGCCAGAAACACCATGAGATGCGACGCACCGGCTGCGGCGGATAAAGAAAAAGACATCGCGGTTTTTTGCTGCTGCGACGCCCGCGCGCAATGCCACCATGCCTTTGGCAGCGATCGCATTACGTCATACGCGTCCGTGGGCGTTTTCATTCCTCCCTATGGGCAATACCCCGATCATCCGACATATGCCTTTATCGATCAGGCATGGCAGGATGGCGTTCGCACCTTCACCGTTTTAGGCCACGAAGATTGCGGCGGGATTAAAGCTCTGGTCGAACAGCGGCTGGCGCAAAGGTCAGGCAAGAAGAAAACACACGGCGCGGTTATCGATACCTATCTTTCCCAGGCATCTTCCGTTATCGATAACGCGCTTGACTTTGTCGGCGCGTTGCAGGCTGGCGGCGAAAAAATCGCCAAGAAACAGATTTACGATCTCGCCGCCAAGGAAGTTAAAAAATGGAGCGCGCGGAATGTCGCGAACCATGCCGCGTCGAAAGGTTATCGCGATGCGGGAGTTCTGACCTATTTCCTTGAAATCGGCACGCGCAACATTCAGGCCTTGGACATGAACGAGCCCATCGATGACACATGGGCGCGCATGCGCGGCGTCAAGCCGACCGAATATCTGCACAAGGTCGGCGATATTACGCCATTGGCCGCGCCATTCCAGCCGCGCCACGGCCATTCCACGCCGGTTTTACATTGGCTGGGACTTTAGGGTCGGAACCTGGGGTCAGGATAATATCGGCGAAGCAAAAACGGCGCGGAAATGTCCGCGCCGTTTTCTTTTGACTGCGCCCGTTCTACGCGTAGGCCAGTTCCTGCCTGTTCTGCCATTCCGGCGACACAAAATTGATAATGATCGATTTGCGCAATCCGCGAATGGGACGCTTGCTGAACCCATGCCACGTATTTTTGCCGGGGATGAAAATCAACCCTTTGCCTTTGCCATAGGGCGAGGTCGCAACCTTGTTATGGTGCGGCGTGGCGTCATAGACATCCGTGCCCGCGTCGGCCAATTGCGGATCGTCCGACAGGTAAATCAGCATCGTCAATAATTTGACCGAGATGTCGAGATGCGGTTCGAGCCAGAACCCGTCGATGTCCTGACAATATTCGATACGCAGCGCGCCGCGCGACAGATCCGCGCCGGTGGCCTGTTCCATCGCCTTGATAACGTCCGCATTTCCGAAGGCCTGCGTCGCGGCGCGGCAGATGGGAAATCGCGCCTGATTTTCCGGCGTGAAATAAACCCGCGTCGAATTGTTGCTTTCGCGGCGACCGTCGAACACGGCACCGCCCGGCGGCGCGAAAGGCAGGTTGGCGATAGCGTCGCAGGCGTCATCCGACAGCGCGCCGTCCAGAAGCCAATAATCATAAGGGTCGCGCACATGCTCGGCCGCCGCGAGGCTGGCCATAAAATCGCCTGCCATCGTGGCGAACGGGTCCTGGATTTTTTGCGCTGTTGCGGTCATTTTTCTTTCCTTCTTTAATAACTGCCGTTGCCGGCAAGGCCGACTTTCTTCAACATCGCCGACAGCCGGTGGCGGCCAAGATTTTTGGCCAGCGCGACGTCGGAACGTATCCAGTTGAACATCACATAACGGCGCGGGCCGTCGAACGGTTCGTGGCCGTGCCACGAATTATCCGTGCGCTTGAACGCGACCAGATTGCCGCCATTGGGGGGAACTTCGGCGATCGTGCTGTTGATGTCCTTGCCGTCGCGCAGGAAACGCAACCGCCCGCCCTGCTGGTTCCAATTTTCGTCGTTCAGATACAGAAGGCAGGTGACAAGCTTGTCTTTTGAATCCGTATGGATGCGCCCGTCGCGCGGGTGGCAATGGCCGCGAATGGTGATCATCAACGGTTTGTCGGACAAATCCATCCGGAATTTGTCTTCCATGATTTCTTCCAGATCGCGCGCGTTGATTTCATCGATCAGGTGCGCGAATTGCGCGCCATAAGTCAGGTCGGCCAGTGTAAAAACGCCCGGCTGGTCGATGGGCGGAAAGTCGGGCCCGATGGCGCGCAACGCGTCGGCATCCAAAACGCCGCGCGTGACGAAATGCGGAAACGGTTCGTTGATTATCGGCGTCTGGGCGATGGCGGACAGGTTGAGCATCGGCAATCCTTCTTCAATCTGCCGTTCAGATTGCGGCCTTTTTGCCCCGCACTTCCTTGATGCAGATCAAGCAACGGCAAAGGCGGCCATGGCCGAGTCGGGGCGTTTTTGAGCGGATGCAAGCCCCAAAACATGGTTAACCGGCAAAAATTCCTGTTGCCAAGCGGCGGATTCTGAATGGAAAATCAGACATTATTTGAACACAACATATGGGAGCGCGCATGGCATCTGTAGTAAGTTTGGAAAATCCGTTTGGCAATATACGCACGCCTGATCTTTTTGCCCCTTCTCCTGATATCCCGCAACAGCCAAGCCCTAGCAGGTTATCCTTCCAAACTGCGGCTCAATATTTTGCCGATATACGCAGAGCGCAGCGGTTGTTTGCCCCTCTTCTCGACATCTATTACAGCGCGGCACAGCGCGTTCTTGAAGCCGTACCTGATGAACAAAGAGAGCAGGCTCAGGTTACTATTAAATACAGGGCTGCGTGGAGACTGAATGAACATCCCCTGCTGCTTGGCACGGATTCGGCAGATTTAACGCCCGACCATGTGGTTATTTTATCCGCAAAATTATATCCGGCCCACCCTGTGCTTGATTTCCTCTTCCCTGTTTTTAACGCCAGTGAGAACAAGGATGGAGACAGCACAGTTATTCCCTTCAGCGCGCATGCCCGAAAGATAACAGCCGCACCCATCGACGAGGCCATCCGCCATATTTATCCCGAAACAATCAAGAAAATTCTTGAAAGCTTTGACGATGCGCGCGGCCCCTTGTCGGATTTCTGCTATAAGCCGGTCAGGGTCTCGCGCCCGGAAAATGATCCGGCATCTTTTATCGCCATCGCCGAGTTTCATTAACCCGCAACCGCCGCATCGGCGATATGCATCTGCACGCGCTCGACGCCCTGCCATTCGTCGCGGCGCAGATGTCCGGCCAGATGCAGGCGTTTTTGGGTTAAAAGCGCCTGCCCCAGTTCGCTGTCCATGGCGCGGAAAGCGATGCCGCGCAGGCGCGCGCCGCCCTGGGTGAAAATAACGCTGACATGTTTTTCGCCCACCACGTCGGCACGAACAATCACGCAATCGGCCAGCGCGTAGCGCGGCTCGGCATTGCCGGTGCCGAACGGGCCGAGCATTTCGATCCGGCGCACGAAATCGACCGTCGCCGCCGCGCCCGCCACCAGCCCGTCGAGCGCCAGCACTGGCGCCAACGGCTCGGCCGCCATTTGCCGTCCGATGCGTTCGGCCAGAAAATCGCGCAGCGCGTCGATTTTATCGCGCGCCACCGTCAACCCCGCCGCCATTTTATGGCCGCCGCCATTGATCAACAGCCCCGCCTGCCGCGCGGCGATGATCTGCGCGCCCAGATCGATCGTGCCGACGGAACGGCCCGATCCTTTGCCGACGTCGCCGTCCACCGCGATGACGATGGCGGGATGACGGAATTTATCCTTGAGCCGCGATGCGACGATGCCAATCACCCCGGGGTGCCAGTTTTCCGACGCGACGAAAGCCAGCGGCAGATTTTCCGTCATGGTCAGCGCCTCGGCCTCGCGCAGAACCTGCGCCTCGATCTCGCGCCGTTCGGCGTTCAGTTCGTGCAGATGCTGCGCCAGCGCGGCGGCAACCGGGGCATCGTCGCATGACAATAATTTCGCGCCCAGCGACGCCTCGCCCACACGGCCACCGGCATTGACGCGCGGGCCCAGCAAAAAACCGGCGGCATAGGCGTCGATCACGCGCGCGCCTGCCACGGTCGCCAGCGCAGCGATACCCGCATTGCCGCGCCGCGCCGCGACTTTTAAGCCCTGCGCCACCAAACCGCGATTAAGCCCGTTCAGTTTGACGACGTCGCATATCGTCCCCAAGGCGACGATGTCGAGCCATTGCATCAAATCGGGTTCGGCGCGCCCCGCCCCGTAAAACCCCGCCGCGCGCAACGCGCGATTGGCGGCGACAACAAACAGATAGGTCACGCCCACGGCGGCCAGATAGCCGTACGTCCCGTCTTCGTCGATACGGTTGGGATTGACGACCGCGACGGCCGGCGGCAACACGGGTTCCGATGCGTGGTGGTCAAGGACGATGACATCAAGCCCCGCATCGCGCGCCGCGGCCAGCGGTTCATGCGCGGTGGCCCCGCAATCGACGCAGATGACAAGCCTGACGCCTTCGCCCGCCAACCGGCGCATGGCGTCGGCATTGGGGCCATAGCCTTCGCGCAAGCGGTCGGGAACGTATAATCTGATTTCAACCCCCAGCGCGCGCCCGAAACGCAACAGCAACGCCGCCGAGGTCGCGCCGTCGACATCGTAATCGCCGAACACCGCGATGCTGTCGCCGCGCGTCACCGCGTCGATAAACCGCGCCACGGCTTTATCCATATCCCTGAACCGCGACGGGTCGGGCAGCAGGTCGCGCAATTTGGGGTCGAGGAAACCGGACGCTTCGTCCAGCGTTATGCCGCGCGCGCTCAGGCTGCGGGCGATCAGGTCGGGCAGATTGTGCCGCTGCGCCAGAGCCTGCGCCGTGCGTTCGTCATAGGGCCGCGCCAGCCAGCGACGGCCGGTGCAGGACTCACCGACCCCCAGAAAGGCGGGGTCATGCGGCGGATGGGACGGGGATGTTTCGGACATCCCCGTGTGTAGCTTATTTAATTGATGGAAACAACGCCCGGGCCGGACAGCATGGCGAAATTGGGCACTTCACCGGCTTCAAGTTTTGCATGAACCATCGCATCCAACCGCTTGATACGGGAATATAAAGCATGGCTGCGTTGCAACAGGTCGCGCAGACCGGCGGGGATGTTGGCGTCTTCTTCGCCTTTGTCGCTGGAACATTCCTCGCTGTCGGTCAGGGCATATTGCGGGGCGGTGAATTGTTCGGGCGAGATTTCCCCCGACAACAGCGCCTTCATCGCCAGCAACCACGTCATCACCTGAATCAACCGCGCGGAAACGCGGGTGTGGTGATACCCGACATGCAGGCAATGCGTCAGTTCGAATTCGCGGCGGTCGGCGCCTTCATGATAGGCGATGTAATTGCGCACTTCCTGCGTCAGGGCGACGCTTTCGTCGAAGGTGCGGTCGATCAGATTGGCGGGCTTGGCGGCGGGCATGGAACGCTTCCTTTCATGTTCTTACCCTCTCTGTCTATCGCGTTATCCTTAAAAAGAAGTGTAAAAGCCTTTAACAAGCCCTTAAAAAGGCTGATACATTGATTATCAATGCGAAAAAGCGATTGCGCGGCGCGGCGACAGCCGCTATACCCTGCTGCCTGACCGCTGAACGTGAATCGGCTTATAGCAAGCAATTTCAGCCAGATAGGCATGTTGGGGCGTAGCCAAGCGGTAAGGCAACGGATTTTGATTCCGTCATTCGGAGGTTCGATCCCTCCCGCCCCAACCAGCCTTTTTCACGAACCTCCGAATTA
>JAGWIK010000030.1 GCA_028866275.1 Alphaproteobacteria bacterium | reverse complement strand
GCGCAGTTCCTGCAGCGTTTCATCAAGAAGGGCACGCCGTGGGCGCATCTGGACATCGCCAGCATGGCGTGGGCGACCAAGGACAAGCCGTTATCGCCCAAAGGCGCGACGGCGTTCGGCGTGCGTTTGCTGGACCGGTTCGTGGCGGCGCATTTCGAGGCAAAGTAAAACGGGCATGACCGATATCCGTTTGTACCACCTGACGCGCACGGCGTTGGAACAGGCTTTGCCTGAATTGCTGGAAAAAACCTTGGCGCGCGGGGCGCGGGCCGTCGTCATGACCGGATCGCCCGAACGCGCCGAGGCTTTGACCCAGCATTTGTGGACGTACAGCCCCAACAGCTTCCTGCCGCACGGCAATGCTAAAGACGGTAACGCCGAGATGCAGCCGGTGTGGTTGACAGCGGAAGATGAACGGCCCAACGGCGCGGCGTTTTTGTTTTTAACCGACGGCGCGGCGAGCGCGCGCACCGGCGATTACGAACGGGTGTGCGATATTTTCGACGGCAATGACAGTGGCGCGGTGGCGGCGGCGCGGCAACGCTGGGCGACGTATAAAAAAGACGGCCATGCGTTGAGTTACTGGCAACAGACCGACAAGGGATGGGTCGACGCTACGCCGAAGGACCCTGCGGCCTGAAACGTCCGGCCCATGGATGGGCGATGAAGGCCGGCGGTTTTGGCCGGACGGCCTGCAGCAATTCGCCCTCTGTCATCGCCGGCGCAAAATCGAATGCCTGCGCGGCGGCCATGATCGACGACACCGCCGGAATCGACACGTAAAAGGGCGGCGCCGTTTCGCACAGGTCAATAAAAGCCCGGATAGGCGCGGCGTCGCGCGCCGCGATGATGCGGGATGTGACGGCCCCATAAGTGGCGGCAAGCCCGAAAGCCGTCAACGGCGTCCGCCACAAAGATTGTCCCAGCCGTTGTTCTTCGCGTTGAGCAACGAAGGCGCCGACCTTGATGAACCAGCTGTAATGCGGCAGAGAGTCGGGCGACGGTCTGGATGCGGCCAGACGCATGAGATCATCCCAATTTTGCGGATTGGCGCGGCGCGAGAGGTAATACTTCCTCTCTTTGGTAATAACGGCGAGTGCGGGAATGGCCATGCGGGGATGCTAGCCGACATTGGCGAAACTAATTCGTCTTTTCTTGCCGCAGGCGGCGCGGTAAATAGATGGCCTGTCATTTCAAAAGGTTATGCCGTGGCTGCTGTTTCACAGGATATTCTGGAGCGTTTCCGCACCCAATATGGCAAGGATATCGATTTGACCTTGCGCCCGGCCTATCGCGATTTGCTGGCGGCGATGGGAAATCCGCAGGACAAAATACCGCCGGTGTTCCATGTCGCGGGCACCAACGGCAAGGGGTCGACTTGCGCCTTTTTGCGCGCCATTCTGGAGGCCGCAGGGTATCGCGTGCATGTCTACACGTCGCCGCATCTGGTGCGTTTTCATGAACGGATCCGCGTGGCGGGAGCGTTGATCGAGGAAAGCGAATTGGCCGCCATTCTGGCGCAATGCGAGGCTGTGGCCGCGCCGGGCAAGGTCAGTTATTTCGAGGCGGCGACGGCGGCGGCGTTCGTCGCCTTTGCGCGCCATCCCGCCGATTTCACCATTTTGGAAACGGGGTTGGGCGGGCGGTTGGACGCCACCAATATTGTCGAAAAACCTTTGGCCACGATCATCACGCGTCTGTCCTACGATCACCGCGACTATCTGGGCGACAGCATCGCCCAGATCGCGCGGGAAAAGGCCGGCATCATGCGCGCAGGCGTGCCATGTTTCACCGCGCCGCAGCCGGAGGTCGAGGCGTTGGCCACGTTACGCGCGGCGGCGGCGGAAAAAGGCGCGGCGTTACATGTCGGCGGCGGCGATTGGCGGGTTGAGGAAACGGCGGATGGATTTACGTTCGCGGATGCGGCGCGGCGTTACGATTTGCCCAAACCGGGTTTGGTGGGACGGCATCAGGTCTGGAACGCCGGTCTGGCCATTGCCGCGCTGGCGGCTCTGCCCCGGCCTTTGCCGGCGGACGCCGTGGCGCAAGGCGTGCGGCGCGTCGAATGGCCGGCGCGGATGCAGCGCCTGACCGCAGGATTTTTGCCGGCGTTATTGCCGCCGGGGGCCGAATTATGGCTGGACGGCGGGCATAATGATTCCGCGGGCGAGGTCGTGGCCGCGCAAATCGCGCAATGGCGGCGCGAGGATGGCGACGCCCCCCGCCCGCTTTATATCGTCACCGGCATGCTGACGACCAAGCGACCGGCAGAATTTATCGGGCCGTTCGCCCATGCCGTGACGCGCGCGCGTACCGTTGTGATTGAAGACGAACCGTTGAGTTTTGGCGCCGACGCGCTGGCCGGCGAGATGCGCGCGCTGGGGATTGACGATGTCGCGGCGGCGGCGGGCATAGCCGACGCCGTGCAGGATCTGGCGGGGGCGACCACCACCCCTGCCCCGCGCCTTTTGATATGCGGGTCGTTATATCTGGCCGGACGCGTTCTGGCGATAGGGTAGCGCCGGTTACGACGCGGCGGCGTGTTTTTTGGCGACGGCGGCCTGTTGTTGTTTGGCAAGCAGCGCGTTGAATTCGGCGCGCAAGGTCGATTCACCCTGTTTGAACTGAATCAACTGCGCCCCTTCGAGCGCGCGGCCCGCCTGCATCTTGACCGTGAGCGGATTAACCGCCACGCCATTGACATGCACTTCGAAATGCAGATGCGGCCCCGTCGCCAGCCCCGACATGCCGACATAGGCGATAACCTGCCCCTGATTGACATGCGCGCCGCGATACAGATGCGGGTTGAAGCGGCTCATATGGCCATAGACGGTTTCAAGATGGGCATTGTGGCGGATGCGGATATAACGGCCGAACCCGCTTTTGAAGCCGATTTCCTCGATCGTGCCGGAACCTGCGGCAAAAATCGGGGTGCCGATCGGCGCGCCGAAATCGACGCCTTTATGCATGCGCGAATAGCCCAGAAGCGGGTGGAAGCGCATGCCGAAACCGGAAGTGATGCGGACGTTGGCGACCGGCGTGCGCAACAGGGTGCGGCGGACGCTGTGGCCGGCGGCATCGAAATAATCGACGCTTTTATCGGCGAAGGTCACGCGGTAGATCGGCTTGACCTGATCGCCGACATGCAGCGCGGCGTAAATGATGGAACCGCCGCCCACCGCCTTGCCTTGCGCGGTGCGGGGCTGGTCGTACAGGACTTCGAAGCTGTCGCCGGGATGGACGTCGCGCTGGAAGTCGACATCGTGGGCATAGATATGAACCAGTTCCGCCATCACCGAATGCGGCACGCCGGCGCGGGCACCGGCTTCGAAAATGCTGGACTGGATGACGACGCGCGCCGCGAAACGCTGGCGGATAACCGGGATATCGCGCAGGCTGGCGGTAAAGGCGCCGTTGGCCTGCCGCGTGACGGTGATTTCGCGCGTGTCTTCGGGGTCGAAGGTCGCGCTGACGAATTGGTCGGCGGTTTGAGTATGGTTGAAGGTCAGGGTCATGTCCTGACCGGCGCGCAATTTCTTCAGCGGATAGACGCGGGCCACGGCGTTCATGGCGGCGGCGGCGGCATCATCGCTGACGCCGGCATCGCCCAGCGCGTCGGCCAGATTTTCACCGCTGTCGATTTCGGCATCGCGGGTCATCACAACTGGCGTATCGACGGCATTGGCCATATCTTGGCCCGCGGCGGCGGCGGCCTGCATCGGGGCCGATTGCGCGACGGCGCGCGCCGCATTTTGCAGCGCGGGGGCGGCGGCCATTTCCAAAGCGCGGGCGTGCTTTTCAATACGGTGGCCATACAGGCCAACGCTGAGCGCAAGCGCGCCCACGACAAGCATTTTATAAACCGGCGCCGCATTCAAGCTGTCGGCGCGCACAAAACCTAGACGTGATTTAAGCAAAGCATACCCACGGGTAGTTTCTTTATACTGACTCGTGCCAAAAGGTGTCTTTTAGGCCCTGCCCTGTCAACAAGCATTTTGCCGTGCAAACTCTTTCATGGGGGTAACTTTGCCCCTTTTGCCGGGTTTTTTGGTGCCTTTATTCCCTACGCTTTGATAATTAACAATCTTTTAAGACCACCACAGTCTATATCATTGCGATAGCGGAAGAAATAAAGGCGCAATTATATAAATTTTTTTGTTATTTTATTACAAAAAAGGTTAACGCCGATGCGGGCCGGGGGCCTGCCGGTGAATTCTGCAATCATTCTGCATTAAGAAATTATGAGTAATTGCAGAGGTATGAATAGATCACCATCTTCGTTTTAGTTTCTTTTTTAGTTTCCGAGGTATTCGCGTGAGCGATTCAGAGTTCCCCCCCGAAACCGGGCCAGCCGAAACCGTGGCCACGCCACCCCTGTTGGGGCCAAGCTGGCAGGAGCAGGATGGACTCTTGCGCGACATGTGGCTGCAGAACAAGACGCCGCAGGAAATTTCCGCCGTTCTGGGCCGGTCGGTCGCCGCCATCATGACGCGCGCCGCGCGGTTGGGTTTGCCGCGCCGGGCTGCGCCGGGCCGCAAACCGGGCCGCAGCCGGATGAATATGGGGGCGGGACAGGAAGGTGGCGCGACGATATCCAACGGGCCGGCCGCCGGATCGGGACAAAACCGCGCCGCACGGCAGGCCGCGCCCGCAGAAAACGCCGCGCCGCAAGCATCGGCGCGCATTTGTTTGATGTGCTTGCGGTCGTTCCAGTCGATGGGGCGGCATAACCGCATTTGCCCGTCATGCAAGGGATCGAGCGAATATGCGTCCGCGGCCTCTATGGCGGACATTCATTTTCCTGTATAAAGGACGCCATGCCAGCCAAAGACGCCGTCGCCACCGTTCTGAACCGCAACGCTTTTTATCGCGACGGCTATCGGCTGTTGCTGAAGATCAGCCTTGTGCAGGCCGCCGTTATCGCCTTGCTGATCGCCAGCATCGTCGGCATGGTTTTGACGATGAAACCGCGTCCGGTTTATTTCGCCACGACATCCGACGGGCGCATTATCAATATCGTGCCTTTGGATCAACCCTATGTCAGCAACGCGCAGTTGATCGCCTGGGCGGCGGGTACGGCGCAGAACGTCATGCGTTTCGATTACGACGATTATCGCGCGCGGTTGCAGCAGGTATCGAGCGGATTTACCACCACCGGATGGGATAGTTTCAACAAGGCGTTGAAGGACGCCAATTTCATCGACGCCATCGAGGCGCGCAAGCTGGTCGTGTCGATGAGCATCAATGCCGCGCCGGAAATCCAAAGCGCGTTTGTCCATAACGGCGTTTACACCTGGTATGTGCAGTTCCCCGTTACCATTACATTCGACGGCGATCAGCCGCCGCAACCCATCAACGCCATTTTGCATTTGCAGATCGTGCGCGTGTCGACCCTGCAGAACCCCGACGGCATCAGCATCGAGCAATGGGTGCAGACCATTCCGGGCAACAAGCAATGAGGGCCGCGGGGCCGGCGCAGAAACCCCCCGCCCCCGCCGCGGCGCGCCCGCGTCCCGTGCCCGGCGTTCTGAACGACACGGCAGAATTGGCGCGCGTGGCCCGCATCAAGACATTGGTTATCCGCCAGAACTGGATCATCGCCGGGTTGGCGTTGGTTTTCGCCGTCGTGTTGCCTTTGACATTGCCGGCTTATTCCTATTTCGCGCGCACCCCCGACAACAGGGTGCGGCAAATGGTAGGGCTGGACATGCCCAATATGACAACCCGCGCCGTGTTGTCGTGGGTGACGACCAGCGTCACCGAGATCATGACCATGGGGTTCGGCGATATGGATGTGAAACTGCCCAAGGAAAAGGTGCGTTTTACGCCGCACGGGTGGGATATTTACACGAAGGCCTTTGTGCTCCAGAAAATCGGCGAAACATTTAAACAGGATCAATTGGTGTTGACGACCGCGCCGTCGAACGTGCCCGTCATCACCGCGCAGGGCGTCAATCCCGACGGCGCGTATCAATGGAATGTGCAGATGCCGGTCATCATGACCTATGCCACCAACAACAATGTCACCGACCAGAAGCGCGCCATTGTGTCATTGTCGATCGTGCGCGTCCCCATTTCACAAAGTCCGGCAGGGATTGCCATCCAGAATTGGGATTTGCAGTAAGCCGCGCAAACGGGGGCGCAGTGCGCATGCCCCCCGTTGCCGCCTTATTTGATCAGGCTGCGCAGGACATAGGGCAGAATGCCGTCATTCCTGAAGTAATCGACTTCGTCGAGCGTGTCGATGCGGCACAAGAGCGCGGCGGTTTGTTTGGACCCGTCGGCCCGGGTGATGGTCAGGGTCAGATCCATGCGCGGTTTCAGGCCGGATTCGACGCCGGTGATGTCGAAGCTTTCGACGCCGGTCAGGTTCAAATCGCGGCGCGTCATGCCGCCTTTGAATTCCAGCGGCAGCACGCCCATGCCGACCAGGTTCGAACGATGGATACGTTCGAAGCTTTCGGCGATGACGGCGCGGACGCCCAGCAATTTCGTGCCTTTGGCCGCCCAGTCGCGCGACGAGCCGGTGCCGTATTCCTTGCCGGCGACGACGACCAGTTGTTTGCCTTCGGCCATATATTTCATCGCAGCGTCATAGATCGGCATGTCGACGCCCGCGGCGGCGTCCGTGCCCGCGAAATATTTGGTGTTGCCGCCTTCGGCCCCGCCCATCAATTCGTTTTTGATGCGAATATTGGCGAAGGTGCCGCGCATCATGACTTCGTGATTGCCGCGCCGCGCGCCGTAGGAGTTGAAATCGACCGCGTCGACGCCGTGGTCGAGCAGATATTTGCCGGCGGGGCTGGATTTCTTGATGTCGCCCGCGGGTGAAATATGGTCGGTGGTGATATTGTCGCCGAGCAACGCCAGCAAGCGCGCGCCGCGCACGTCATGCACATCGCCGGGCGCGGGCATGTTTTCGAACAAAGGCGGCAATTTGACATACGTCGATGAAGCGTTCCATTTGTAGGCCACGCCTTCGGCGATTTTGATATGTTGCCATGCGTCCGTGCCGGCAAAGACGTTGGCATAGCGGCTGCGGAACATGTCGGGCGTCAGGGCGGCCGCCAGCGTGTCCTGAATCTCGCGGTTGGTCGGCCAGATATCCTTCAGATACACATTCGCGCCCGACGAATCTTTGCCCAGCGGCTGGGTCGTCATGTCGATCGTCATCGACCCCGCCAGCGCATAAGCGACGACCAGCGGCGGCGACGCGAGGTAATTGGCTTTGCAGTTCGGGTTGACGCGGCCTTCGAAATTGCGGTTGCCGGACAAAACCGCGGCGGCGACCAGATCGCCCGCCACGACGGCATTGGCGACCGGTTCGGGCAACGGGCCGGAATTGCCGATACAGGTGGTGCAGCCATAGCCGACGATGTTGAAGCCGAGCGCGTCGAGATCGGTTTGCAGGCCCGATTTGGCGAGATAGTCGGTGACGACCTGCGAACCCGGGGCCAGCGAGGTTTTGACCCACGGTTTGACCTTCAGCCCTTTTTCGCGGGCTTTGCGCGCCACAAGACCGGCCGCGATCAGCACGCTGGGGTTCGAAGTGTTGGTGCAGGACGTAATGGCGGCGATCACGACGTCGCCGTGGCGCAGCTGTTCATTCATGCCCGCGACGGGAACGGCCTTGCCGCGCGCATCCGCCGTGACTTTGAAATTACCCATCAGTTCTTTTTCGAATTCGACGGCGACGCTGCCCAAAGCCACGCGGCCCTGCGGCAGGCGCGGGCCCGCCAGCGACGGCACCACCGTGGAGAGGTCGAGCGACAGGGCGTCGGTGAAGACGGGGTCGGGCGACGAAGCGTCGCGCCACATGCCCTGCGCCTTGGCATAGGCTTCGACCAGCGCGGCGCGTTCGGGATCGCGGCCTGTGAATTTCAGGTAATTGATGGTTTCGGCGTCAATGGGGAACAAACCGCAGGTCGCGCCATATTCGGGGGCCATATTGGCGATGGTGGCGCGGTCGGCCAGAGCCATGCCGTCGAGGCCGGGGCCGTAGAATTCGACGAATTTGCCGACCACGCCTTTTTTGCGCAACATCTGCGTGACGGTCAGCACCAGATCGGTCGCGGTCGCGCCTTCGGGCAGTTTGCCGGTCAGTTTAAAGCCGACGACTTCGGGGATCAGCATCGTCACCGGCTGGCCCAGCATGGCCGCTTCGGCTTCGATGCCGCCGACGCCCCAGCCCAGCACGGCGAGGCCGTTGATCATCGTGGTGTGGCTGTCGGTGCCGACGCAGGTGTCGGGATAGGCGACGATGTTGCCGCTCTGGTCTTTATCCGTCCATACGGTTTGCGCCAGATATTCCAGATTCACCTGATGGCAGATGCCGGTGCCGGGCGGCACGACGCGGAAATTGTCGAAGGATTTTTGCGCCCATTTGAGGAATTCATAGCGTTCGCCGTTGCGTTTAAATTCCATATCGACGTTTTTGCCGAACGCGTCGGCGGCGCCGAAAAAGTCGATCATCACCGAATGGTCGATCACCAGATCGACGGGGCACAGCGGGTTGACGCGTTTGGGATCGCCGCCGGCGGCGATGGTGGCGTCGCGCATCGCGGCCAGATCGGCCACGGCGGGCACGCCGGTGAAGTCCTGCATCAAGACGCGCGCGGGGCGATAGGCGACTTCGTGGTCGCTGCGGAAGGTTTTCAGCCATTCGCCGATAGCCTTGACGTCGTCCACCGTGACCGAGCGTCCGTCTTCATAACGCAGCAGGTTTTCGAGCAGCACCTTGAGGCTGAAAGGCAGGCGCGCCAGCGACCCCAGCGTTTTTTCCGCTTCGCGCAGGCTGTAATAGCTGTAGGTCTTGTCGCCGACGGCAAGGGTTTGGCGGGTTTTCAGGCTGTCGGTTCCGGTTTGGATAGGCATGGGATGTCCTGCGCGGTGCGGGGGAAATTTTAGAAACTTGACCCTAGAGGTACGATGGTTAAATTAGCGTTATCATCGCGCCGACTCAAGCTTTTGGTTTTTATCTTGTTCCGCACCGTCTTTGTTCGTCTTTCACGCTTTCCCGCCTGTGGCGCGACGGCGCGGCGGCTGGTCGCCGTCATTCTGGCCCTTGCCGTCTGCATACCCGAACGGGCCGAGGCGGCATTGTCTTTTTGCAATCGCACGGCGGGGCCGATCGAAGCCGCGGTGGGATATCGCGCCGACGACACCGACCAGAGCACCGCGACCGATAATTGGGTTTCCGAAGGATGGTGGCGCATCGAACCCGGCCAATGCGCGCGCGTTTACGGCGACGCGTTGACCCAGCGTTTTTATTTTTATTACGCCCATGCTTTGACCCAGACATCAAAGAACACGCCGCCGACGGTATGGTCGGGCAAATATATGTTTTGCACCGACGACAAGGCGTTCCGCATCAACGGCGACAGCGATTGCCCATCGCACAATTACCAGTCAACGGGGTTTCATGAGCTGGATATCGGCGCCAATACGCGCGATTACACGCTGGATTTCAAAGATACGGCGAACCGGTAGGTCTAGGGTCAGGACTCTGGGGCCTGAACTCAATTTAATCAGTGGTTCTTTGTCGCCCGGTCGAGAAAGGCGAAGGCTGCGGGCGACAGCCAGTCGCCGCCGCCTTCGACACGGGCGACGATAAGGCCTTGCGGGTCGACAATCAAAGTCGTGGGCACGCCCTTCAAGTTAAAAAGCGACGGCGCCAGATCGTCGCCGTCGACGGCGACCGGCAAATGCGTGACATTATGCGCGGCATAAAAAGCCGCGATGCCGTCGCCGTCGCGGTCTTCGGCCACCGGCAGGATAACCATTTTATGCGCATCGAGCCTGTTCGCCAGCGCGTCGAGCGTCGGCAGTTCGGCGCGGCACGGCCCGCACCATGTCGCCCAGAAATTCAGCAGCACATAACGCCCGCGATAATCCGCCAGCGTGTGCTGCGCGCCGTCGCGGCCGGTGAAGAGAAAAGACGGCGCGCGCAACGGCGGCGACAGCAAGGAAGCCTGATCGCTGAACGAGCCGGCGCGGGCCGTCGCCGCGCCCCACATGGCGGCAAGAAAAACGGCAAGGATGACGCGCGCGCCTTTCACTTCTTGCCGAACTCCAGACCGAAGGTGCGGTAAAAATCGGGACGGTCCTGCCATTTTTCGTCGGCCTTTACATCGAGAAACAGATGCACTTTGCGCCCGAACAGGTCGGCGATGTCGGCACGGGCCTTTTCGCCGATGCTTTTGATGCGCGCGCCGCCTTTGCCCAGTATCATCGGGCGGTGATTGGCGCGCGCCACCACGATGGTCTGGCGCAGGAGGATGGAGCCGTCGCGTTTTTCTTCCATGCTGTCGGGCAGCACCGCGGCGGCATAGGGCAATTCCTGTTGCAATTGGCGGTACAGTTGTTCGCGCGTCATTTCCGCGGCCATGACTTGCGAGGGAAGGTCGCTGATCTGGTCTTCGCCAAAAAACCACGGGCTTTCGGGCATGCGTTTTTTAAGATGTTCTTTCAGGTCGTCGACGCCGTCGCCGGTCAGGGCCGAGATCATGAATATATCCGAAAACGCGCCGCTGTCGTTCAGTTTCGCCGCCAGTGGCAGCAATTTTGCCGGTTCGATGGCGTCGGTTTTGTTCAGGACGAGAATGACGGACAATTTGCGCCGCGTGATTTCGGCGACGATAGTTTCGGTTTTTTCGTCGAGCCGTTTCGACGCGTCGACCAGCAGCATCACCGCGTCGGCGTCGTCGAGGCTTTGCCACGCCGCATTGACCATCGCGGTGTCGAGGCGCGATTTGGCGGCGAAAATGCCCGGCGTGTCGATGAAGCTGATTTGCGCGTCGCCTTCGGTCATGATGCCGAGCGTGCGGATGCGCGTGGTTTGCGCCTTGGGGCTGACGATCGAGACTTTTTGCCCCACCAGCGTGTTGAGCAGCGTCGATTTGCCCGCGTTGGGCGCGCCGATGATGGCGACGAACCCGGCGCGGGTTTCGGGTTTCGCCGTTTTGGCTTTCGCCGGTTTTTTCACGCCCGGTTTTTGGGCAGCAGGTTTTTTGGCCGTCATTTTTTCACCAGTTCAAGCAGGGCGGCGGCGGCGGCTTTTTGCGCCGCGCGTTTGGAATCGCCTTCGGCCTGCACGGGGGCGAAGCCTTTGACGCTGGCTTCGATCAGGAATTTCGGCGCGTGCGCGGGGCCGGAATTGGCGATGGTGCGATAGGCGGGCAGCGGCAGGCCGCGGCCTTGCGCCCATTCCTGCAGCGCGGTTTTGGGGTCGGCGGGCGTTTCGGACACCGCGATGTCGCGTTGCCACAAACGGTGGATGAAGTCGCGCGCCGCGGCGAAGCCGCCGTCGAGATAAAGCGCGCCGATCACCGCTTCCATCGCGTCGGGCAGCGTGGCGAGGTTTTTACGCGCCGCACCCGCGTCTTCGCCCCGCGCCAGACGCACGAACTGGCCCAGCCCTATTTCCTGCGCCACGGCGCGCAGGGCTTCGCGGTTCACCAGCGCGGCATGGCGTTTGGCCATTTCGCCTTCGTTGGCGGTGGGGAAAGTTTCATAAAGCCATTCGGCAATCGCCAGCCCCAGCACGCGGTCGCCGAGAAATTCCAGCCTTTCATAGGGCCGCCCGCCTTTTTTCCTGCCGGCGTTTTTGGCGCCGGTCGATTTGGCGTCGGCCAGCGACGGATGCGTCAGCGCGTCTTCGAGCAGGCGCGGATTGGCAAAAACATGGCCGAGTTTCTGCGCCAGCACGGACGGGTCGGGCGCGGCGGTCGGCGATGTTTTGGGCGTTGCGGCTGTCATTACTTGATCGGCGTAAAAAGGCGCGACCAGCGCACTGTCCACGGCCATTCCCAGAATGCCCAGAACGGCGCGCCCGGTTTCAACGAGAAGAATAAAAATTCCGCCTTGCCGACCAGATTCGATTCCGGCACGAAACCGACATTGGTGGTGCGGCTGTCGAGCGAGTTGTCGCGATTGTCGCCCATAAAGAAATAGTCATGCGGCGGCACGACAAACACCGCCGTGTTGTCGAGCGGGTTATTGTCGCCGAGTTTGCGGATGATATGCGTCGGGCCTTGCGGCAGATGTTCGAGATAATCGACGGCGTTCGACGGCGGGTTGCCGACCGGATCGACATGGGCCAGCCGGTCGCGTTCGACCGGTTCGCCGTTGATGTATAAAATGCCTTCGCGCATTTGCACCGTGTCGCCGGGCAGGCCGATCAGGCGTTTGATATAGTCGACCGACGGGTCGCGCGGCAGTTTGAACACCACGACATCGCCGCGATGCGGTTCGCCGCCCCCGATGCGGCCCGAAAAGGGCAACATGCCGTAAAACGTGCCGACCGAGCCGTAGCCGTAGGAAAATTTCGACACGAACAGATAGTCGCCGATCAGAAGCGTGGGAATCATCGACCCCGACGGAATATTGAAGGGTTCATAGGCAAAAGTGCGGATGACGAGTGCGATCAGCAACGCATAAATGATGGTGCGCAGCGTTTCCTTGCCGGTGTCGGCGGCGGTTTCAA
Source organism: Alphaproteobacteria bacterium (assembly GCA_028866275.1). GTDB lineage: Bacteria > Pseudomonadota > Alphaproteobacteria > UBA9219 > UBA9219 > CAIXLI01. Next base: position 8,495 of record JAGWIK010000030.1, on the reverse strand, counting down.
CGGGGGGTTGGGCGGCGGGGGCCGTGTTTTTTTCGGGCATCTTTTCAAGCCTTGGACAGAAAGGCGCAGTAAAGGCCATGCGGACGCGGCAAGTCAACGCCCGATATTACGCAATGAACCTAATAAGTTAGGGTCTGGCGGCGGGATCAGGAGAGGAGCGCATCCCAGGCATTGTGCCTGTTGGCGATGCACGCGACCGGTTCGTGCGGCCCTTCCGGAAGCATCAGCTGTTCGGCGGCGGTCATGGCGAAAACCCGCACCAGCGTTGTTGTAAGATACGCTTTTGCGATTCTTTGATCCACATCGGGCAAGGATGCCCGATCCGCAACATCTCGTTCAAAATATCCCGCCTTGATTCTGGTAGTACCGGCGACGGCCTGTAAAGCACAGGCGGCAACATGGCGGATGATTTGATCCCGATCGTTTACCGCAAATAGTTCATTCTCGGCAGGGCCGAGCCTGATGCGCCAGGCATAGGCATCCTGCCGGTTTATACGAAGAATTTGCGTTGCCAGACTGCGATCGCTGTCGGTTACCAGATAGCCGCCCAGCCGTGGCGGCATTTCAAAACCCGACAGAACGTTGCCCGCCAGTTTTTCACCCGATCCGATAAGTTCCAGTTGGTATGCTGAAAATTTTCCCTGTATTGGGCCGCTCATATAAAAATCCTTAAAGAAACAGCTTGTGTCGCCGCCGTTTTACTATGGCGCGTCGAAAGTAATAAGCAAAATTCGGGCAGGTTTGGTTAACGCGGCAACCGTTTGTCGCGGCGGCGTTGGGCGGAGGTGGGGATGCGCATCGCTTCGCGATATTTGGCCACGGTGCGGCGGGCGACGTCGATGCCTTCGCCGCGCAGCATCATGGAAATATGGTCGTCCGACAGGATCGCCGCGGGTTTTTCGTTATCGATCAAGGCGCGGATGCGCGCGCGCACCGATTCCGACGACATGTCGGCCCCGCCGTCGCTGCGCGCGATCGCCGTGGTGAAAAAATATTTCAATTCGAACATGCCGCGCGGCGTGGAGATATATTTATGCTGGGTCACGCGGCTGACGGTCGATTCATGCATGCCGACGAGGTCGGCGATGTCTTTTAAAATCAACGGTTTCAGATGCGCGACGCCGTTCATGAAAAACGCGTCCTGCTGGCGCACGATTTCGGCGGCGACTTTTAAAATGGTGGTGGCGCGTTGGTGCAACGCCTTGACCAGCCAGTTGGCCTGTTGCCAGCGGTCGGCGATATAATCCTTGTCGGCTTTTTTCGCGGCCGTGGCCTGAATCCGCGTGTAATAGCGTTCATTGGCCAGCACGCGCGGCAGATTGTCGGTGTTCAGTTCGACATGCCAGCCGCCTTCCTTGCCCGGTTGCGGGCGCAACATGACGTCGGGGGCGATGGGCGGCGCGACATCGGCGGCAAAACCGGCGGCGGGTTTGGGGTTCAGGCTGCGGATTTCCGCGATCATGCCCGCCAGATCTTCGGCATCGACATTGCAGATACGCATCAACGCGGCGTTTTCGCGTTTGGCCAGCAGGTCGAGATTTTGCAGCAACAGCCCCATCGCGGGGTCGAGCCGGTTTCTTTCATGCAGTTGCAGGGCGAGGCATTCATGCAGCGAGCGCGCAAAAATGCCGCACGGGTCGAGCCGTTGCAGCCGCGCGATCACCCCGTCGAAACGGCCGGCATCGACGCCGAGCTGGGCGCGCACAAGGTCAAGATCGGCGGGCAGATAGCCCGATTCATCGAGCATTTCGACCAATGACGCCGCGATGATGCGGTCGACCGGATCGGCGAAATCGACATGGATTTGTTGCAGCAAATGGGCGCGCAGGCTGGGTTTTTCCGCCACGCTTTCGGCCAGCGAAAAATCGTCGCCGTCGAACGACCCGCTACGGCTTGTCCCCGCAAAACGGTCGGTACTGTCATAGCCGTCGCTGGCAAGGCCGTCTTCGGTAAAATGGTCGGGTTCGGCATTGCCGGTATCATTGGCCATATCGCCCGACAACGGGGCGGGATCGGCGACGGATTGCGGCGCGGCCATTTCGGCGGCGCGGTCGGCGGCGGCGCCGAAATCATCGTCGCCGGCCTGTTCCAGAAGCGGGTTTTGTTCGATTTCCTGCGCCACGAAGTCGCTGAGTTCCAGATTCGACATCTGCAACAGCTTGATCGCCTGCTGCAATTGCGGCGTCATCACCAGCGTTTGCGTTTGTCTTTGATCAAGGCGTTGGGTGAAAGTCATCGGCGGTTAACGGTTCGTTCCAGAATCGGTTGCGTTGATAGCGGCGGGAGAATCCGTTTCCTGTCCGCTTGTGTAAAAGGCAGGATAAGCCGGATTTATTAAGGAATCATTGACATGGGCGCATTTGGCATCATTTTTGCATAAAATGTCAAGAAAAAGGCGGGCGCCTTTATTTTAAACGGGGAAAAGCCGTTTTCCTTATGCCGCGCCCGTCGCGATTTCCGTTCTTTTAGCCTTGCTTTTTCTGCGTCAGGCGTTATTGTCCGCATCAACATAGTGGTTAATTAAGGGGTGGGCCGAAAGCCCGCCTTTTTTGTTAACCGCTTTTGTTAACGGTGCCGCCCGATTGTTCACGGCACCGCCAGATTGTTCTGAGTACGAAACGGATATGTCGAAAGCTATCGAAAGCAGGATTAACGCCTTGATTGCGGCAGATATTGCCGCCGCGGGGTATGATCTGGTTCGCGTGCAGATAACCGGCAACGGCAAATATGCCACCTTGCAGGTTATGGCCGAACGGCAAAACGGGACCGGCATGAATGTCGAGGATTGCGCCGCGATCAGCCGGTTGGTTTCCGACAAGATTGAGGCCCAGCCCGATTTGGCGGAAAAATTCGGGTTGGAAGTCAGTTCGCCCGGTATCGACCGCCCGTTGGTGCGGTTGAAAGATTACGAAGCCTGGCAAGGGCATGTCGCCAAGGTCGAATTGGGCGCGCCCGTGCAGGGCAAAAAAAGGTTTCAGGGCCGCATCGCGCGGGTTGCGGGCGATGTGGTTGAATTCGAGGCCGACAAGGCCGTGATCGCCGTGCCTTTTGCGGCGATTGAAAAGGCCAAGCTGGTCTTGACCGATGAATTGTTAAAGGCCGCCCAAAAGGCGGGACACCATTAGGGAGACGTAAGATGGAATTGCTACAGGTTGCCGACGTTGTTTCGCGCGAAAAAGGCATTGAACGCGACGAAGTTCTGGTCGCGATGGAACAGGCCATTCAAAAAGCCGGACGCGCCAAATACGGCCACGAACACGATATTCGCGCCACCATCGACCGCAAGACCGGCGCGGTGTCGCTGCAACGCTGGCTGCAGGTTGCCGATCCCATCGAAAACGAATTCACCCAGATCACGATCAAGGCCGCCAAGAAGACCAAGTCCGACGCCGAAGTGGGCGATTTTATCGTCGACGACCTGCCCCCCATCGAAATGGGCCGCATCGCGGCGCAGACTGCCAAGCAGGTTATCGTGCAAAAAGTGCGCGAGGCCGAACGGCATCGCCAGTTCGAGGAATATAAAGACCGCGTCGGCGACGTTATCAGCGGCATCGTCAAGCGCGTCGAATACGGCAATGTGACCATCGATCTGGGCCGCACCGAAGCGATGCTGCGCCGCGACGAAAGCCTGCCGCGCGAGCATTTCAAGAATGGCGACCGCGTCCGCGCCTATATCTATGACGTGCGCGAGGAACAACGCGGCCCGCAGATTTTCCTGTCGCGCACCCATCCGTTATTCATGGCCAAGCTGTTCACGCAGGAAGTGCCGGAAATCTATGACGGCGTTATCGAAATCAAATCGGTGGCGCGCGACCCCGGCAGCCGCGCCAAAATCGCGGTGGTGTCGAACGACAGCGGCATCGACCCCGTCGGCGCGTGCGTCGGCATGCGCGGCAGCCGCGTGCAGGCCGTGGTCGGCGAATTGCAGGGCGAAAAGGTCGATATCATTCCGTGGTCGCAGGACCCGGCCACCTTTGTCGTCAACGCGCTGGCCCCCGCCGAAGTCGCCAAGGTCGTTCTGGACGAAGATAACCACCGCATGGATGTCGTCGTGCCCGACGAACAATTGTCGCTGGCCATCGGGCGGCGCGGGCAGAATGTCCGTCTGGCGTCGATGCTGACCGGCTGGGATATCGACATTCTGACCGAAAAGGAAGAATCCGAACGCCGCCAGCAGGAACTGGCGACGCGCACATCCCTGTTCACCGAAGCGTTGGCCGTCGACGACGTCATCGCGCATTTGCTGGTCAGCGAAGGCTTTACCAAAGTCGAGCAGATCGCCGAAACGCCGGTCGACGAACTGGCCGAGATCGAAGGGTTCGACGCCGAAGTGGCGGGCGAATTGCAAGACCGCGCCCGCGCGTGGCTGGCGGAAAACGCCGCCCGTCTGGAAGCGCAACGCCGCGAATTCGGCGTCGCCGACGATGTCGTCGCCCTGCCCGGCCTGAGCATCGAAATGGTGGTCAAGCTCGGCGAAAAAGGCGTCAAGACTTTGGACGACGTCGCCGATCTGGCGGGCGACGAGCTGCGTGAGATTGTCGGCGAAGACGAACTGAGCGAGGGCAAGGCCAACGAGATTATCATGGCCGCCCGTGCGCATTGGTTCGCCGACGAAACACCCGCGTAAGATGAGGTACGGCAAGCACAATGACAGCGGTTTTGGATCACGCGACAACAGACGGCGCCACGCCGGGGGAAACATCCTCCGCGATGCGCCGCTGTCTGGCGTGCGGGGACATGAAGCCCCGCGCGGCGTTGATCCGCTTTGTCATCGGGCCGGATAACGCCGTCGTTCCCGATCTGGCCGAAAACCTGCCCGGCGGCGGCATGTGGGTGAGCGCGGATGCGGAATCCGTCACGCTGGCGGCGAAAAAGAACCTGTTCGCTAAGGCGGCGCAGACGCAAGCCAAGCCCGATCCCGATCTGGCGGCGCAGGTCGCGCAATTATTGCGCCGCCGCTGTTTAAGCCTGATGGGCATGGCCAAAGGCGCGGGCTGCGCGGTTTTGGGCGAGGCCCAGACGGAGGCCGCGCTGCGCGCCAACAAAATCGCTTTGCATTTCCATGCCGCCGACGCCGCGCGCACGCTCGACAATCGCTATGCCGCCGCTGTTTGCGGCGATTTTTCCCGCGACGAATTGGGCGCGGCGTTCGGATACGATCAAATCGCCTATGCCGGCCTTGCCGCGCACGGGTTGACTGAAAAGCTGAAGCGGGAATTGTCCCGGCTTCGGTCCATGACAACAGGACAAGAAACATTATGACGGAAGACAAGAAGCCCAAAGTTCTGACCCTTGGCGCGAAACCGAAGCTGGAGCTGAAAAAGCCCGTAGCCGGTGCGGCGGGCGGTGCGTCCGAAACCGTGCGCCAGAGCTTTTCGCATGGCCGGTCGAAAGCCGTCGTGGTCGAGGCCAAGAAGCCGGTCAAACGCGGCGAGCCGGTCGAACAGCGCGTCACAACGGCGACGCCCCCCGCCGCCCCCGGCACGGTCAGCAAGAGCGGCCGGTCGACAAGCGCGGTGCTGCGCACCCTGACCAAGGAAGAACGCGACGCCCGCGCCCGCGCGTTGCAAGGCGCGACATCGGGCGAGAGCGCCCATCGCGAAACCGATTATTTCCAGGCCGAGCTGGCATACAAGCCCACGGAAACGCCGGCGGATTCCGGCGATGCGGTTTCCGCCGCGCCATTGACGCGCGACGCGTTGCGCCAACGCGAATTGGAAGAATTGCGCCGCATTCAGGAACAGGAAAAAACCGACAACGCCCGCAAAAAACAGGAAGACGAAGTGCGCGCCCGCGACATGCAGGCGGCGCGGCGCGGCAGCGGCGGCAGCAGCGAAGGCGGCGGGCGCAGCATGCTGGCGCGTCCCGGCGAAAGCCTGTCCGGACGCCCCAGCGCGGCGCGCGGCGCGACAGCGGGCCGCGAAGAAGATGACGAACAGCGCAAGCGCGGCGCGCCGACGGCCCCGCGCCGCGGCATCGGCGACGAACGCCGCACCGGCAAGATGACCATCAATCAGGCTTTGTCCGGCGAAGAAGGCGGCCGCCGCCGGTCGGTGGCGTCGATCCGCCGCCGCGCCGAACGCCATCGCCGCGAGATGATGGAACAGAACAAGGAACAGGTGAAAGTCACGCGCGACGTCACCATTCCGGAAGCCATTACCGTGCAGGAACTGGCCAACCGTATGGCCGAACGCGGCGCCGACGTCATTAAATCGCTGATGAAAATGGGCGTGATGGCGACGATTACGCAAACCATCGACGCCGACACCGCCGAATTGGTGGCCACCGAATTCGGGCACCGCGTCAAGCGCGTGACCGAAGGCGATATCGAAGCCGATATCGGCGGCGCGCAGGACGACGCCGCGCATATGGTGGCGCGTCCGCCTATCGTCACCGTGATGGGCCATGTCGACCACGGCAAGACGTCGCTTCTGGACGCGCTGCGCCACGCCAATGTGGTGTCGGGCGAAGCCGGCGGCATCACCCAGCATATCGGCGCGTATCAGGTCGTGTTGCCGCAGGCGCAGCACGGTTTCGACCGCGTTACCTTTATCGACACGCCGGGCCACGCCGCCTTTACCGAAATGCGGTCGCGCGGCGCGCAGATCACCGACATTGTGATTCTGGTCGTCGCCGCCGACGACGGCATCATGCCGCAAACCGTTGAAGCCATTCGCCACGCCAAGGCCGCCAATGTGCCGATGGTCGTCGCGGTCAACAAATGCGATCTGCCCGCGGCCAACCCGTCGCGCGTGCGGCAGGAATTGCTGCAGCACGACATTCAGGTCGAAGACATGGGCGGCGACGTGTTGTCAGTCGATATTTCGGCCAAGACGCGCATGGGCCTCGACAAGCTGATCGAGGCGGTATTGCTGCAGGCCGAAATTCTCGACCTGAAAGCCAATCCCGACAGGCCGGCCGAAGGTTCGGTGGTCGAAGCCAAGCTGGAAAAAGGCCGCGGGTCGGTCGCCACGGTTCTGGTGCGCCGCGGCACGTTGCGCGTCGGCGATATTTTCGTCGCGGGCAGCGAATGGGGCAAGGTGCGCGCCCTGATCAACGATCGCGGCGAGAATGTTCCCGAAGCCCTGCCCGCCACGCCGGTGGAAGTGCTGGGCCTGAACGGCACGCCGAGCGCGGGCGACGAATTGCTGGTCGTGGCCGATGAAGCCAAGGCGCGCGAGATCGCCGAATTCCGCGAGCGCCGCAAGCGCACGCTGGCCGCGGCCGCCAACACGCCGCGCGGCAATTTCGAACAGATGATGCAGAACATCAAGACCGGCACGGCCAAGGAATTGGCGTTGCTGATCAAGGGCGACGTGCACGGGTCGGTCGAGGCGATCAGGACCGCGTTGATCAAGCTCACGGACGAAAATACCGAAGTCAAAGTGCGCGTGCTGGACGCCGCCGTGGGGCCGATTACGGAATCGGACGTCACGCTGGCCAAGGCGTCGAACGCGATGGTTATCGGGTTCAATGTCCGCGCCAACGCGCAGGCCCGCGAAATGGCCAAGCGCGACGCCGTCGAATTGCGGTATTATTCGATCATTTACAACATCATCGACGACGTCAAACAGGCTTTGTCCGGCATGCTGGCACCGACATTGCGCGAAAAATTCCTGGGCAACGCGCAGATTTTGCAGGTCTTCAACATCACCAAGGTCGGGAAGGTCGCGGGTTGCAAGGTGGTCGAAGGCGTCGTCAAGCGCGGCGCGAAAGTCCGTTTGCTGCGCGACAATGTCGTCATTCACGAAGGCACGCTGAAAACCCTGAAACGCGTCAAGGACGAAGTCAAGGAAGTGCGCGAAGGGTTCGAATGCGGTATGGCGTTCGAAAATTACGACGACATCAAGGAAAACGACGTCATCGAATGTTTCGAAATGGAAGAAATCGCGCGGAGCCTATAGGGCTATCCGTCATGCCATCCCGTTTCAGGGCATCCCCGCCGCGCCCATATGACAGGGCCAGCTGAGTTTCCCCATGACCCAAAGGCAATAATCCGTGTTCAGCCCCGTTAACGTGCACGCCGATACGCTTGAGCATGGCGGGACGTTATAATGCCCATAGCGATCGGGTGGGCCGCCGTTCGAGGCAACGATGGTCGCGCTCGTCATCGCGCCACCGCTTGTCTGATATTGAATAAGATAATCTTTTGTCGGGCAGTCGCCAAAATTTTCGTAGTCTGTATACTTATATACTCTTTCGACATAGCATTCCGGCGCAGGCGTCGCAGTGCAGTTCTGCACGCTGGCGCCGTCGGTACAGGTATAAGTTCCGTTCGACGCCACGGCGGAAGCCGTGCCGGTAGTACACAATGTGCCGGCAACATTTCCAGACGCATCGATAGTTGCCGAACCGCATTGCGCCGTGGCGCACGGCGCGACTGAAGCACAGGACTGCCCCTGGCTGTTATGCGCATAGGTGTTGTTTTGCACAGCTGTCAGGAACGATAGCCATTCGTTCTCCGTCGCGGTAGGCGCCATGATTGGCGCAGCGCA
>JAGWIK010000011.1 GCA_028866275.1 Alphaproteobacteria bacterium | reverse complement strand
TTTGACCTGTTTGTATAAGTCAGCCTGCATGTCGGCGACAGGGCCCCAGCTTTCCTTGCCGCCGCCGCGGACACCCATATAGGTGATCGGCCAGTTGTTGGGTTCGTTGGGGCCTTCGATTGCCATCAGGACATCGTTTTCGGCCAATGGCCGCGCCGCGTCGAGCAGGTCATCGATTTTGGCGCCGACCAGATCGACGCGTATGCCGTCTTTGTTGTGCAGCATGAAATAGCCGGACAGATTGCGCGCGCCGTCGCGGATATTGCGGATGCCGAGATAGGATAGCGGTTCGGCGTAATGCGCGGGGTTATAGCCTTGCGCCACATGGGTGTTGACGCCGAGAGAATTGAGGAACGCATCGGCGCTGGCGGCCCTGACGCCCGGATCGGTGTGGGCTTGCGCGGCGGCGGCGAGGAAAGTGCAGCAGGCACAGGCGAGGAGGGCGGCGGTTCTTTTCATGATGCGGCTGACGGGGTGCGGTTGCGGGATGGCGTCTTTTGTTCTACAGAATAGGGCAGGGTTCGTTAAGGGGCAAAAATGCGCCGTGTTATGGGGATTGCGAAATCGGTTTATTACTTCTTTTTCCGGCAGATAGCCTATCTGCGGTTGCGCGGGCGTGGCCATGCGGGAACGCCCCAATCCGGCGCCGTCAATATCGTTTGCCGTTTTGGCGTGCAGAACGGGCTTGCCAATGGCGCACTTTATCAATGTCTGGCTTTTGAAAAATTGGGATATGCCGCCCGCAAAGTCGATATTACCCCGGCCATCAAGAACCCGTTTCGCAAGATTTCATGCAGTGCAGACGGGCCTTTGGTCTTTCATTGCGCCGCGCCGCAGTTTTTGCAATTCGCGTGGCCGCTGCGCGACGCCGTCAGGGGACGCCGCTTGATCGGCTATTTCGCGTGGGAACTGGACGAACCGCCGGCGGATTGGCCGGATTATCCGGATATGTGGGACGAGATATGGACGACCAGCGTTTTTTCCGCGCGAAGCCTCGCCAGAAAATATCGCTGTCCCGTCCATGTCGTGCCGCATGTCCTGATCGGGCGGGAAGGCGCGCCGCGCGTATGGCGCAAAGGCGATGAACCGCTGGTTTTCCTGACGATGGCCGATGCGCGGTCGAGCCTGATGCGCAAAAATCCCGCGGGGGCGATCGATGCGTTCCGCGAGGCGTTTCCCGATGAACGGGATGTCGCCATGGTTGTGAAGCTGCAGATGCGGGGCATGACGCCGGAAGTCGAAAGGATTCTGGCGGCCGCGGCCGGCGATGCGCGCATTCGCGTGATAACCGAAAACATGTCCCGCGCCGAAGTCGACGATCTGATGGCGCGCGCGCATGTGTATGTTTCGCTGCATCGCGCCGAAGGGTTTGGCCTGCCGCTTTTGGAGGCGCGGGTGGCGGGGTTGGCGACCATTGCGACGGCGTGGTCGGGCAATATGGATTTTATGGGCGAGAACGATAGCGCGCTGATTCCGTTCAAGCTGGCGCATATGGTCGACGAAGGCGGCGTGTATGGCGCGGTGACGTGGGCCGACCCCGACATAGGTGCGGCGGCGCGCGCGATGCGGCGTTTTTACGACGACCCCGATTATCTGGCTTCTATCGCCAGAGCCGGGTGGGAAGCCAGCCGTCCGGACAGGCAGGTGGCGGTTTTTTCCGCGGCGGCAGAAGCGGCATTGAACGGCAGCGCGAATTTTTGATCGGCGTCAGCACAGGGAAAGCAGATTTTGCAAATAGGTTGCAATGTGGCTGATATATTTTTCGGCGGGAAAGCGAAGCCCGTGCAGCGCCACAAGCGCGGCGGGTAGAAGAAGGGCCGATGTTTTCCATTTGATGTCGGCATGACGGCCCCGGATAAGGAAATGCCATACGCCATAGCTGACCGTCAGGCCGATGATGGCGCCGACGGCAATGTCGGCCCTGGTGTGCACATGGATAAGAACGCGCGAGACGGCGATCATCGTGACAAACGGCACGGCGATGATATAGGGGGCCGCGCGCCATCGGGGCGGTACTGCCGATGAGACAATCGCGGCGATCGTGCCATAGACGGCAAGCGATACGGCGCTGTGCCCGCTGGGCGACCGCAGGTCGAGGATCAACGGCGTGGCCGTGCAGCGGTTATAGAGGATGATTTTGCCAAGCGCGATCAGGGTTCCCGTTCCGGCGAAGGCCAGCAGCATGGCTGCAGCCATGCGTTTTTCGCCGACGATGAAAAGATAGGCTGCGAACAGGATGGCTATGGTTCCCGTGACGGCGCTGTCGCCCAGGTCGGTGATAAAAAAGGGCACGGTGCTTGTCATGGGCCGCGATGCGAAAAAAAATTATGGGCCGGAATGGCACCGGGCGCGCATCGTAGTACGGCTTCAGGGCTGGTCAATCTCTTTAATAAGGCAAAAACAAGGCGCGGAAAGCCAAAAAAGCGCGGAACGCGTGCCTTGGCAGGCACGCGTTTGGCGGAGTTCGTTCTTGAGGCTTGGCTAATGTTTCGTGGCGCGATGTTGGGGGGTGTGGCTCGCGTTCAGGTCGCGCAGGACATTCAGAAGATCCCGCGCGGCATGCCAGCGCAGAAACATCTGGCCCTGAGGCGCGCGGCCGGTTTCGTGATAGCTGATCAGGAAATCCCCCGCCGCGGAGAGGTTGAAGAAAGTTCCTTTGGCGAAGGGGGCTTCTTCCAGCCCGTTCTGCGGGACGACGAAGACGTTGAGCTGGATTTCGGTCAATAAAGTCTTGCAGACGGCGGCGAGTTTCGAGAGCACGGCGTCGCAGGCATTGTTGCGGATTGCGGCGAACGGCATGGAAACAACCGTACGTTGCGAGGTGTCTTTTTTCCCGTAAACCATGAAAACATCGCCCGGCTGCGCATCGGGGAAATGGCGGGCCAAGGCTTTGGGTTCCGAATAGCGGTGATCCGACAGATCAAAATGCCGGGTTTCTTCGCGGGGGGCGCGGATGACGGCAGCGGTGCGCAGGGGGCTGATGTGGTTCATTAAGAAATCTCCATATTTTATTAATGTAACTGGGCTTTGTCTCTGCTAGGGGTCGCGGGGGAATTGTTGTTAGAATAAACGCAAAATGTTAATTGCGACTTAATCGCAGATTTTTTGGTTGCCCTGTGTGATTGGTTCGGGTAAAAGCCGTTGTCCCCCAATAAGAATGATCGCTCAGTCCGGTGTGAAAACGCCGGACGGGGGACTATGGGTAAAAGGCGCGTTAGGAGTGTAGCTCAATTGGTAGAGCACCGGTCTCCAAAACCGGGGGCTGGGGGTTCGAGCCCCTCCACTCCTGCCAGATTTAAAGAGAGTTTAGACATGGCGAATGATCAGACGGCAATCGACACGCAGAAACCCAAGACAGGGATGGCCGATTTCGTGCGCGAAACGCGCCGCGAGATTGCCAAGGTCACGTGGCCGACGCGCCGCGAAACCATGATGACGACGATTGCCATCATTCTTTTCGCGCTGGTCACCGGGGTGTTTTTTCTGGTTGTCGATACGGGGCTTGGTTATGCGGTGTCGCATCTGCTGGGCATGACGAATTCGTAATTCAAAAACAAGAGGCAGTTATGGCGCATCGCTGGTACGTTATTCACGTTCATTCGGGTTTTGAAAAAAAGGTCGCGCAAACCGTGCGCGAAACCGCGCTTAAAAAAGGGTTGGAGGAATTTTTCTCTGAAATCCTTGTGCCGACCGAAGAAGTGGTCGAGATGCGCCGCGGCGCCAAGGTCAATGCCGAGCGCAAATTTTTCCCCGGCTATGTCCTGATCAAGATGGATCTGACGGATGAAAGCTGGCATTTGGTCAAGAACACGCCGAAAGTCACGGGATTCCTTGGCGGCGGCGGGCGTCCGGCGCCGATTTCCGAAGGCGAAGCGCAACGTATTTTGAATCAGGTTATCGAAGGCGTCGAGCATCCCAAGCCTTCGGTCATGTTCGAAGTCGGCGAACAGGTGCGCGTCGCAGACGGCCCGTTTGCGTCCTTTACCGGCACGGTCGAGGAAGTCGACGAAGGCAAGGCGCGGCTTAAAGTCGCGGTGTCGATCTTCGGGCGCGCGACGCCGGTCGAGCTGGAATACGGTCAGGTGGAAAAAGTTTAATTACAAGTCCGCGAGAGGGGACGATGCTGGATACCGTTGCCGTCGAAAAAATAGGTGTTGATGCCGCCGCCATCGAAGAGGCCGACCGCAAGATGCGGTCGTGGCAATGGCCGGAATCCGGCCCTGTCAGGATCGGCAGCGAGGCCCACAAACGGATGTTCTGCCGTGTGCTGCTCGACACCCATAATCCCTATAAGCCGGCCGTTATCGAATGGCCGGCATTGAATGACGACGAATTGGCGCGCATCACCGGCTTGCCGATTTGGGATATTGCCGTTCAGACCGAAGGCAATGCCGGCGTTCGCGTGATGGCCTATGCCCATGCCGTGGCCGATCCGCTGTTGCGCGAGGCGTTGGTGATGGACGGCGGCGAGGAACAACGCCACAAAGTCGTTCTGCACAATATGGTCAACGCCTATGGCGTCAAGCTTGCGCCAGAGCCGCCTTATCCCGCGCCCAAAGACCCCGAATGGGGATTTATGACCACGGGATTCAGCGAATGCATCGACAGTTTCTTTGCGTTCGGATTGTTCGCGCTGGCCAAGCAATCGGGGTTCTTTCCGCCCGCGCTGGTCGAGACGTTCGAGCCGGTGATGCAGGAAGAATGCCGCCATATTTTATTCTTCGCCAACTGGTTCGACTGGCATCGCCGCAACTTGCCGTGGTGGCGCAAGCCGGGTTTTGCCTTGAAGACGCTGGGCGTTTTCCTGACCATTTTCAAGGAAAGGCTGTTGACCGCCAAGGATGTCAGCGGCGGCGAGAATTTCACCGCGACGGGGCATAAATCCATGGGCATCGATGCGACGCCCGGCGATTTGCTGGCGCTGTGTTTGGCGGAAAACGACCGCCGTTTTGCGGGCTATGACGCGCGGCTGGTGCGGCCCGTTTTCGCTCCGCGCATGGCGCGGCTGGCTTTGCTGTTTTTAAAGCGGTCGGCGCCGAAGAAATAATCAACAAACCACGTCGGTCACGACCTGATTGCGGCCCGATTGCTTGGCGCGGTACAGGGCGGCGTCGGCGCGTTCGAAAATCTTATTGGCTTCGTCTTCAAGGTCGGCGCGCGCGTCGGAAATGCCGATGCTGACCGTGACATGGACGCTATTCTTGCCGTCGGGCAGGGGGATTAACGTGCCGGCGATCGTCTGACGCAGGCGTTCGGCGATTTTGGCAGCATGGGGCAGAAACGTGCCGGGCATGACGATGGCGAACTCCTCGCCGCCCATGCGAACCATGAAATCAGAGGGGCGGATGCCGTTGGTGATGCGCAGCGCCACTTCGCGCAGCACGGCATCGCCCGCGGCGTGGCCATAGGTGTCGTTGATTTTCTTGAAATGATCGATATCGACCATCTGTACCGACAGCGAGTTCCGCGTTTCCGCGGCGTGACGGAGAAAACGCGGCATATGGGCGTCGAGATAGCGCCGGTTGAAGGCGCCGGTCAACGGGTCGACCAGCGCCATTTTCATGTTCTGTTCGAAGCCGTGGCGCAGCGTGTCGTAATTGCGTTTGTGGCGCAGCTGGGTGCGGGCGCGGGCGAAAAGTTCCTGCGTGTCGAAGGGGCGCATCAGGTAGTCGTTGGCGCCAAGGTCGAGGCCTTTGGCGACGCGCGGCAGGTCTTCGGGATTCCCCAGAAGCAAAATGGGGATATGCCGCGACGCCGCATTGGCGCGCAGGCGCGGACAGATCATCAGACCGTCTTCGTTCTGCAGGTCGAGGCTGGAGAAAATAAGGTCGATGTCGCGCGCCGCCAGTTCGCGTTCGGCATCGGCGATTGTGCCGACGCGGGCGATGGTGACGGATAAAGGGCGCAGCGCGTCGTCGATGAAATCGCCGTCGGCCTGTTGATCGTCGACGATCAGGACGCGGCTGCCCTGCAGGTCGACGGGCGCGGCCGGCGGCAGGGCGTCGGACGGCGACAGCTGCTGCGCCGTTTGTTCGCGCAACCGCCATTCGTCCATGAGAACTTTAAGCCGCAGCAGCGAGCGGATGCGCGCCATCAGCGCGACATCGTTGATCGGTTTGCCCAGAAAGTCGTCCGCGCCGGCGGCCAGGCCGCGCACGCGGTCGGCGACGTCGGACAGCGCGGTCAACATGACGATGGGGATGTGCGATGTGGCGGGGTCGGCTTTAAGGCGCTGGCATGCTTCGAATCCGTCCATTTCCGGCATCATGACGTCGAGCAGGATAAGATCCGGTTGCTCGCGCGCGGCTTTGTCGACCGCTTCGACGCCGTTGGTCGCGGTCGAGATGATATAGTAATCGAGCGAAAGCTTGGCGGACAGAAGCTTGACGTTAACCGGATTGTCGTCGACGATCAGGATGCGCGCGGACATGTTGGCCTCACAAATATTTTTTGACGGTCGCGACGAATTGGTGCACGGCGATGGGTTTTGACAGATAGTCGTCGCATCCGCCCGCGCGGATTTTTTCTTCGTCGCCGCGCATGGCAAAGGCGGTCACGGCGATGACGGGGATGTTTTTCAGGTCGGGGTCGGCTTTCAGCCAGCCCGTGATTTCGATGCCCGATACTTCGGGCAGCTGGATATCCATCAGGATGAGGTCTGGTTTGTTGCGGCGCGCGAGATCCAGCACCTGAAATCCGTCGTTGGTGTGCAGCGTGGCGTAGCCGTGCGCTTCGAGCAGATCGCGGAACAGCTTGAGGTTAAGATCGTTGTCTTCGACGATCATCACCAGTTTTTTTCGGGATATATCTTGCGTCATGGGCATTTCACGGGCGGCAAGGGTTTCAGGGCCTGCAGCGTGCCGGTGACGGCGAAGTCGCCGTAATCGATTTTCATATGGCGGGCGACGCCGTTGGGGACAAGGTCCAAATCCATTTCATAGTCTGGCTCTTCGGTTTGCTGTGTCGGGTCGAAGAACGCCATATGCACGGGCCATGCCGGGGCTGCGAGCAGGGGGTTTTTGCGCATTTTTTCCGGCAGGCCGGACGCGGAAACCGGTTGCGGCGGCAGGATGAAGGCGCTGATGTCGCTTTGCCCCACGGCGTCGCTGCCGTCGAAAACGCGGCGCGTGAAAAATTTTTCGCCTTGCGCCGCCTTGGCGAGGATCAGCATCGTGTGCGCCGACGGAAACAACGTGCCGGGCGGCAGATGTTCGGTTTTTTCTTTGGGCAAACTGTAGGTCACCGTTACGCTGCCATCCGGATTTTGCACGGCCTTGCCGCGATAGCGTTCGGTTTCCGCGCCGTTGGTGACGCGGCGGACGTTGAAAGTGTAGGCCTTGCCGTTTTTGGCTTCCCACGACAGTTCCGAGCTGGTGATGTCCTGATCATTGTCGTCGCTGTAGGAAAAATGCAGTTTCATATGCTGTTCCACCGCCCAGCCGTCGCAGACGTCGCGCCATGAAAACATCATCCGGCCCGACGCGTCGGTGATATCGCTGCCATTTTTAACCGATGCCAGCGCCATGTCATAGATCGCGACGTGAGGGGTGATGGTGACAGGCTGCACGCCCGCGCGCGCGCAAAATGGCGCGCAAAGAAAGACGAGGCCGAGAAAAAAGACAAGAGGACGCACGGAGATGGCTCCCTTTCAAGCAAGTGTCCATAGATAGCCCCACATCGTTAACATTCTGTCAACTTTTATGGAGAATTTAGTCGCGAACCCTGTGATTTTACAGGTAAATTTTGCCGAGGCGATTTGCGGGGCAGGGCCGGGTGCCGCGATAACCCGTTGTTTATCAAAAGATGTCGCGGATTGGCACGCGCCTTGCGCTTGGAGGCAGAAGAGTTCAGCGCAGGAGGAGCCACGCGATGCATACGAGCTTTAAACAACAAACCCTTCCCCCGTCAACCGGCATCGAATGGCCGGAATTTCTGCCCGTCCTTCCCGACGGCGAGGCGTTGCGCGATCTGGCGGAAACGCAGGTCGCATTGTTGCAGGCCGAACAGGCGCTGCGCGCGCAGGAAGAGCGTATTCGCATTCTGGAAATGATGGTGATGACCGATGAATTGACGGGACTTGCCAACCGGCGCGGCTTTGCGGTCGCGCTTGATCGCGAATTGTCTCTGGCGCGGCGCGATACCGATGGCGGCGGGGTTCTGGTGATGATCGATCTCGACGGGTTCAAGGGCATTAATGACTGCTATGGGCATGCCGCGGGCGACGCTTATTTATGCGCCGTCGCCGAGACTTTGCAGGAAGGCGTGCGCAGGAGCGACATCGTGGCGCGGCTCGGTGGCGACGAATTCGCCATTCTTTTGACGCGCATGGATGAGGCCGCGGGCGCCAGACGCGTGGCGCGGCTGGAAAAATTCTTTTCCGCCCAGTCGGCCATGTGGGAAGGCCGCGCCTTGCCGTTGCGCGCCAGTTTCGGTTTTGCCGCCTATAACGGGTTGGGGTCGGCGGACGGTGTTTTGCATACCGCCGATGTGCGGTTATACGCGCGCAAGACGCAATCGGGCGCAAAGGCAGGAGCGCGATCTATAGCGGCGGTTGCTGCGCGGTGATGGCCGCGGCTTTTTGCGCGCAGAACGCCGCTTTTTCCTTGTCGCCCTGAACCGCGTAAATACGCGACAGGACTTCCCAGGCGCGGAAAAATGAAGGGTCTATGTGCACGGCGCGATTGAGGTTGTCGATGGCTTGTTGCCGGTCGGCGTCGGCGTCGCCCGGCATATTCAGATAGATCAGTGCCATATTATAGCGCGTTTCGGCATAGGTGTCCGAAATCGCCACGGCTTGTTCGAACTGGGCCAGCGAGTCGGCATAGTCGCCGAGATTGCCGTAATAAAGCGCGAGATTGTTATGGCTGCGCGCCGACTTTTCGCCGTGGTCGAAGATGTTGGTATAAAAACTGACGGGATCATGCCATATGCGGTTCTGCGCGTAGGTTTTGGCCGACAGGATAAGGGCGAAGGCAAGGGCAGATGCCGATGCGGCGATCCCGTAACGGCGCGGCTTGTTTTCCAGGGCGCGCGCCGCCGTTTCGCCGATGCCCAGAAACAATCCGGCGCTTGGCAGATACATCCAGTGTTCGAGAAACAGCGAGTTCATTTGTACCAGAAGGCCGGTGTCGGGCGCGTGCGCCGCGCCGAACCACAGCAGGCCCCAGCTTAGGGCCTTGTTGCGGTCGGGCGCGGCGTTGCTGTAGATAATGATTGCCAGCGCGGCAGCGAACAGGGTCATGCCGATCAGAACGGGGCCTTGCCACCACGCGGTAAAAATGGCGAAGGCGCGTTCCATATGCAGCCCGTGCGGCCATATCAGTAATTCCAGATAGGCGGGCAGAGTCGCGAAAAAAGTATAGATGCGGTCGACGGGGTGGTCGGCATACATTTTCAAGGTGGCGAATTGCGGCAGGGCGTAAAGACGGGCATAGGTTTGCGGCCCGTCGAAGCCGTGGGCATGGATGCGCCAGAATGAATAAGCCAGCGTGATCGCCCATAACGGTATCGTTCGCGCATATAGCCGCCAGCGCGTTCTGTCCGGGCTGAGGGAAAACATGCACACCGCGACCAGAAGGGGAAACATCGCCGTCGTTTCCTTGCTGAGCAGGCCGAGGATAAAAATCGGCGTGACGGCGAGGATTTTCCGCCATGTAAAATCGGGCAGCAGGAAGATGATGCCCAGCAGGCAGAAAAGGGTGAATAAGGGATCGGCCGTCGCGCTCATATAAGTGACGGCTTCGGTGTGCAGGGGGTGCACGGCCCAGACCAGCGCGGCCAGAAACACGCCCCACGGCTTGAAGCCGATTTTTGTGCCGAGCCGGTAGACGAGGCAGGCGTTGGCGATATGCAGCGACAGGTTGAGGGCGTGGAATGGCACGGTGCTGCCCCCGCCCAGTTGATACATCAACAGATACAGGGTGATTTGCATCGGGCGATAAAATCCGCCCGCGATATGGGCGCCGCCCGTTGTCGAGCCGGCCCAGATGTCGCCGAAATGCGACCAGCTGCGGATGAAGCTATTGATGGTAATCAGCAGGTCGTCGTCGAACAGATAGCCGTTATCCCAGATATTGCCGTAGACGGCGAAGACCGCCAGCGCCAGCGCGGCATAGGGCAATATGCGGCGCAGCGGCGCGGGGATGAAGTCGGCGTGGTGCGGGGCGGTTTCGGCGGTCATGCTGGGGCGTGTGCGAATCTGTGACGGTTCGCAAGGTTACACGGCCCCGATGGAAACGTCATCACGATGGTGGCGTTGTGGGATTCAGGCCCGGCCCGCGACGTCGATCATCGAGGCGGCCATGGCTTCGCCGGGACGTTTGCCGCCCCAGATTACGAATTGAAACGCCGGATAGAAGCGTTCGCATTCGGTCAGCGCGATTTCGACGAGGTCTTCGAGCGATTCGATGCCCGGCCCGCGCCCGCCGCGCGTCAATATGGTGTAGCGGAACAGCGGCATGTTTTGCTGGGTGTCAAGATTGAAGTGGCCCAGCCACATGCGGTCGTTGAGCATCGCCAGCAGGTCGTGGACGTCGTTGCGTTTGGCGTCGGGGATTTTCATATCGAACTGGCAGGAAAACTGCAGCGCGCCGATTTCGCGTTGCCACACAAAGAACATGCGGTAGTTGCACCAGCGGCCCGACAGTTCGACGATCAATTCGTCGTCATTGGCGCGATCGAAAATCCATTCGTTGGCGGCGACGATTTCTTCGACGATGTCGAGCGGATTAACCGGGGCGGCGTGGTCGAAGGCGGTCTGGAACGACATGCGGGGAACCTGTGCTGCGGTGACTCGTTCTCAGTAACAAATCATCGACTCGTACCGCAAGGGGCTTGAGCGATTCTTGTAACAGGCGGGAATCTATAGTGTTTTTTGAGTCACAGGGCACGGAGGCGAAATGATTCTGTGCGCTATGCCGGCGGCGCGCGCTAAAGGATTCAAATGACTCGGTTTTTGAATCACTTAGCGCGGTTTGGCCGTCTTGCCGCGCGAACGTCCTGCCTTATTTGTTTTAACAGAAGGTAAATTTTTGCGCGCGGTTTTTACCGGCTTTCTGGCGGCGGCTTTGTCGCGCGACAGGCCCAGATGCGATTCAATTTTTTGCAGGCGGTCGCGGATGTCTTCCTGCGCGTCGCGCGCTTTGGCCAGCATGGCAAAGGCGGCGTCGAATTCGTCGCGCGTGACAAGGTCGAGCCCGCGCGCGACGGATCCCGCGCGTTGCCGCGCCTGCGCTTTGATTTCGTGGCGCGATTCCATCAGGTTGTTGAGAAGGCCGGCGGCCAGCGCGGTCATGTCTTCGGCGAAGCTTTTGTTGGGCATGATGGGATATGGGTTTTTATGTGATGGATAACGCGAAAAGCGATAGCATAAATTGGCGTTAGACAAAATCGAATTTAGGGGCTTATCTTGGGCTGTCTTTGACGTTTTACGGTGTTTTGTCCCATGATTCCCTATCCCCAATTCAACCCTGTCGCCCTTGAAATCGGGCCTTTGACCATTCGCTGGTACGCGCTGGCTTATCTGGCCGGTTTCGTTCTTGGCTGGCGGTGGTGCATGAAAATGGCGTCGCGGCCGGGCAGTCTGGTGAAGCCGGAGCATTATGACGAATTCCTGACATGGGCCGTCATTGGCGTCATTCTGGGCGGGCGGTCGTTTTATATTCTGTTTTACAATCTGCCCGACTATCTGGCGCATCCGTTGCAGATGCTGGAAGTCTGGCACGGGGGCATGTCGTTCCATGGCGGCATGACCGGCGTTATCGTTGCGGCATGGCTGTTCACGCGGCGCATGAAAATTCCGTTTTTCGCCTTTACCGATTTGCTGGCCTGCGTCACGCCGATCGGGTTGGGGTTGGGGCGCATTGCCAATTTCGTCAATGGCGAATTGTTCGGCCGCCCGACCGATGTGCCGTGGGCGATGATTTTTCCGCGTGGCGGCGATGTGCCGCGTCACCCCAGCCAGTTATATGAGGCCGCGGCGGAAGGGCTGTTGCTGCTGATCATCATGTTTTTCCTGTCGCGCAGCGACAAAGTGCGGGCGCGTACCGGATTGATGTCGGGCGTATTTCTGACTTTGTATGCGTTGTTCCGGTTCTGTATTGAATTTTTCCGCGAACCCGATGCGCAGCTGGGGTTCCTTTATGACGGGGCGACGATGGGGCAGTTGTTGTGCCTGCCGATGTTCGTCGCCGGCATTGCCATTATCGTTTATGCGGCGCGACGGCATGAACGCGCTTGAGGCCATTATTCGGGATGCGATTGACGCGCGCGGCGCGATGACAATCGCCGCCTATATGGAAATGGCGTTGCAGCATCCGCAATATGGCTATTACCGCGTGCGCGAACCGGTGGGGCGCGCGGGCGATTTCGTCACCGCGCCCGAAGTCAGCCAGATGTTCGGCGAGATGATCGGCATGTGGTGCGCGCAAAGCTGGAAAATGCTGGGCTGTCCGTCGCCGTTCGCGCTGGTCGAATTGGGGCCGGGATGCGGCACGATGATGCGCGACATTCTGCGCGCCACCGCCCATGTCGGCGGATTTCATGACGCGATGCAGTTGTTTCTGATCGACAGCGATGCGGCGTTACGCGATCGTCAACGCGAGGCGTTGGCCGACAGGCCGCCGCGATATATCGAAACCATCGGCCAATTGCCGTCGATGCCCGCGATGATCGTTGCCAACGAATTTTTCGACGCTTTGCCGGTGCGGCAATTCGAAATGACGTTTCAGGGGTGGGCCGAACGCGTGGTGGTGGTGGGCGAAGCCGGTCTGGGGATGGCGTTGCGTCCGGTCAGCGGCGAAGAGGCGGTTTTGATTCCGCCCGCATGGCGCGACGCCCGGCCCGGCGCGGTTTTTGAAATTTCCCCTGCGGCGCAGGGCGTGATGCGTGATGTCGCGGCGCGGCTGGTGCGCGACAAGGGGGCGATGCTGGTGGTCGATTACGGTTATGCCGCGCCGCCGGGCTATGCCACGGTACAGGCGGTATCGCGCCACGAACGCGCTGATATCTTCGACCGTCCCGGCGAGGTCGATTTGACCGCGCATGTCGACTTTACGGCTTTGGCCGGCGCGGCGCGCGCGGCGGGGGCGGCGGCGTCGGATATTGTCGGGCAGGGGATGTTTTTAAAGAATCTGGGCATCGATATCCGCGCCGATATGTTGAAGAAACGCGCGACTTTGCCGCAGACGGCCGCGATCGACTGCGACCTTGAACGGTTGGTGTCGCCCGACAAGATGGGCGAACTGTTCAAGGTTATCGAGGTGCGGGGGTGATCGCTGTCGCCGAGGGTTTTACTTTAAGAAAAAATCGTTTTTCCGGAGCTTGGAACCTATCGATTTTGAAAGGATGCGCGGGCTCTTTTTGCAGGGCTGCCAGTTGCGCCACCGCATAGCGCGAGGGATCGCCGTCCCGAAGGCTGCTTTCATGCATATGATCCGGCGCATAACAGGAACCGCCCCAGTCATACAGAGGCGCTTCCCACCAGTTTGTCGTTTTGCAATGGGTGTCTTCCGGATTGAAGCGTTTTTTCCATTCATCGAAATCGACTGGCCCGTCGAATACCGCGGGGTCGAGGACGATTTTGTTGCCGTTGATATCTTCCGCATAAGCGGCGACATGAAACTTCCATTTAGGTATTTCCTGCAGATCGGTTATTGCATCCGATTGCGATTTCATACCCATCGGAATTGTGATGTTTTCCCTTGCGCCTTTGGGCAGCGCCCATGAGCGGCCAAAAATGGCTACTGAGGCTTTGTTCAGCATATCGCCGATTGTCTGGGTTCTGTCGGGACATCCGTCAAGCGGGGCATGCCATCCAAATATATTATTTTTGCGAATGGATTCATAAAAACTGGAAGCGCACAACATTCGACCGACCTGATTCTCTGTCCGTAATTCTGGTAAAGCGTGGTGCGCAAGGTATGGATAAAATGATGCCGAAACTATTAAATAAGTCGTTGCAGCGCACCATAGTCGTGCAATGCAATATGACGTTACGCGGGCGTTCCGGTTGCGCGGCGGGGGATGAAGGACGGGGCGGGGCCGTTGCTTGCATGGGCGTGCCTTTTCGCTTAGCCTGATGCGAAACCAAGCGGAGGAATCGGCATGACGGACAGCGGCCTTAACGGCAAAATTAAGGAAGCGTTGGCGGCGACCGGCAACAACCGCCACGACGCGCACAAATTGCTGATTACATGGGCGGTGCGCGATCCGGGGTTGTTGTTGGCCTTAACCAAGCCGCATTTGAAGGCGATTGCCACGGGCGTGGTCGATCATTATCTGCGCCACAATGCCGAACAGGCAAGCGACGATGGCGAAGGCGACGGCCTGTCGCGCAGCGCCATCGACGATATCATCTCGTCCGCCGCGATGCGGTTGCCGCGCGACAAGCGGAAAATGCCCAACATTCCGCCGCCCAAATCCACTGAACGGCAGGCATCGACGATGCGTAAACTGGCCGCGGCTTTTACCAAAAAGAAGAAATAAGAAGAGCCTGCGTGAATTTATTCGTTTTCTATCTGGGCGGAAAAACGGCGACGTCGTTGATTGAAGTCCATGACGTTCGCTTCGCCGTCGGGGAAAGCGTCGAGGCTTGCCACGACTTTCTACGCACACAATGGTGGGGCGAGGCGAAGGGCCTGCATATCGATTGCTACGGCGTTCTGGATTATGCCGACGGGTACGATGTGGCGTTAAGCCGCGATCCGGCGTCGGGCGACGCCAAACTGTATTTCGTCAATCTGGGCGGGTATGACGCGGCGCAATTCACCGAATTGCACCGCAATGTTTTCGTCGTGGCGGCGGGCGAAGCCGCAGCCAAAGCGAAGGCCAAGGCGCAGATCGCCGGTTGGGATTTGCCGCATAAGGATAATATTTGCGAGATCGACGCCCTGTTGCCCGTCGGCGACGCGCTGGCAGGGCAGGGCTGGCATCTGCGCCTGACGCCG
Organism: Alphaproteobacteria bacterium; assembly: GCA_028866275.1. Taxonomy (GTDB): domain Bacteria; phylum Pseudomonadota; class Alphaproteobacteria; order UBA9219; family UBA9219; genus CAIXLI01. The sequence continues at coordinate 56,755 of JAGWIK010000011.1, read as the reverse complement.
GCCGCGACGCCGCGGCCCTTTGTTTTTACCTGCGGGTATTTTCCGATCGGGTAAAAATCAGCCGTTGGCGAGAATTTCGTGCGGGCCCTTCCGATCCCGATGTCTAGCGTCGAGCATCGTGCGACGGTCATCATCAACGCCGACAGTTGTAAGAAAATCATGGGCCTGCTCGACGGGATGTTTACCGTTGCCTGTAAAAACATGATCGAGCAGCCGTTGACCCGTATGGTTTTCGTGCGCGTCGTCGCATGCGACAAGCCCCTTGCCGACACTGAGGAACAGACGACGATGCGCGGGGATGAGGGGGGCCAGCGCTTCCATCATTTTGTAATCGGCAGATGAATCGCCCATAACGATGACGAACGGGTCAGGGCCAGCCTTGTCTTTATAACGGTTGAACACGATGGGGGTGGTATAACCTTTGCACATGCCTTTGGGGGTCATGTCGACATAACCCATCAGGCGCCCATCACACGGCCACTCTTTTTGAGCAAAATGGATTTCGGCTTTTGTGGCAGCCTCAATTGCGTCTACGCGATTTTGAAAACCTTTGATACGTGCCTGGTCTGCGGTGTCGAATTGGTAGACAACAGCGCCGCAAAGCTCGCGGCGATCGGCGGTAAGGTCCGGGTATTCCGTTTTTAATCCGTCGACAATGGTATGGATGGTGTCCCTGCAGCGATACAGGGTATGGCGTGAACAATGAGGAACGTCGATGATGTATTGTTCGGTTCTGGGCCTATCCAGTTCATGAACCAGATGGCCTGAGTTCGATGCCAGTGTTACGTTTGGCACACGGCCATACATGTCTTCATGCTCTCCGAGATAGTTAAGGACGCTTTCCTGGCCGCGAGCGGTAACAGTAACAAAACGGCAAATGCGGCTGGCAAGTTCAGAAAGACCTAAATAATGCGACGGAAGGAGCGGGGCTTTATCCGTATCGTTCGGGTCATTTTTCATCGCCAGCGTTAAATCATAGTCAGCAATGACAATTATCTGTTTAGGGAGAACGCCGACAAGCTTAGGGCTTTCAAATACCGACATGATTATACCTTTTCCTGACTATGGTTGCCGTAGGCGTATAGAGGCTTTAACTGACCGTAAAGGCTTCTATATTTTTCGAGCTTGGGGGACAAGTAGTTTTTTAATTTCTCGTTTGGAATCACGGTCTTGGTGACTTCGGGGCGATGGGCAACATCGTTAATTTTTTCGCCTGTCGCCGCGATGCGGGCGAGTTTGGCGCCGCCGAAAGCGGGGCCCTGATCGCCGTCGGCGACGTAAAGAATGCGTTTGTTCAACGCGGCGGAGATAAGGCTGCCCCATGTCCGGTTCCGCGCGCCGCCGCCGATCAACATGATATCGTCGGCATCGGTTCCCGCTGCGGCCAGCGCGTCCTGACAATCGGCAAAAGCAAAGGCGACGCCTTCCAGAATAGCCTGAACAAGATCGGCGCGCGTGGTTTCATGCGTCAGGCCGAAGAAAGAACCCGTTGCCGCCGGATTATTGTGCGGCGTGCGTTCGCCCGACAGGTAGGGCAGAAACACGACATTGTTATGCAGGTTCAGGTTGTCATCGTGAACCAGACCGGCCAGTTCCTGATCGCTGGAAGCGCCGAGGAAATTGGCGGCGGATTTAATACAGCTCGCCGCGCTGAGGATAACGCCCATCTGATGCCACGTGGCGGGAACCGCGTGGCAAAAAGCATGCACGGTTTTTTCCGGGCAGGCGCGGAACTGGTTCGTGCCCGCGAAGTAAACGCCCGACGTGCCCAGAGAAATGAAGGCCTGTCCTTCGCCCAGCGCGCCGATGCCGACCGCGCCTGCGGCATTGTCGCCCGCGCCGCCCGCAAAGACGACATCCGCGCCCATCCCCCAGCGTTGGGCCAGTTCGGCTTTCAATATTCCCGCGACATCGGACCCTTCGCGTAAAACCGGCATTTGTTCCTGCCGCAGGCCGCACGCGGCCAGCATGTCGTCGGACCAGCGACGGTTGGCGACGTCGAGCCACAGCGTTCCCGCCGCGTCGGACATGTCGCTGAAAAACGCGCCGGTGAAACGGAAGCGAACATAGTCCTTTGGCAGCAGGACTTTATCGATTTTGGCAAAATTTTCCGGTTCATGCCGCGCCAGCCATAAAATCTTGGGCGCGGTAAAGCCGGGCATGGCGATGTTGCCGGTGATTTTGCGCAGGGCGGGAATTTTTTCTTCGAGGATGCGGCATTCTTCCTCGCAACGCCCGTCGTTCCACAGGATGGCGGGACGGATGACGTTGTTGTTTTTATCGAGCGTGACCGCGCCGTGCATCTGGCCCGCTAACCCGATACCGCGCACCGCCGCGATTTCGGCGGGTTTGCGCGATTTGATTTGGTCAATGGCGGCCAGAGTCGCTTCCCACCATTCCTGCGGGTTCTGTTCCGACCATAACGGGTGCGGGCGCGAGATCGACAGTGCGACGGTCTGCTGATCGACGATGCGCGATTGTGCGTCGGTTAAAATCGCCTTCACGCCGGATGTGCCGACATCGATGCCCAGGAACATAAGACCACCTTTGGATAGTTTCTTACAGCCCGGTATGGCTAGTCGCTTTGGCCGGACAGGTCAAAAATAAAACGCCGATTCGGCTGATAAATATAGGGATTTTTATGTGCGCCGCAGCAAAAATGGCGTACGCGTCTGTAAAAAAACCCGCCTTTCATTTCTGAAAGGCGGGGTGGTCAAAACAACGAATTTTTATTTAACGCCCATCTAAAGGCGTGGCGTTAGGCGTGGCGTTGAAGGTACGCCGCCCCATGGGGATATCTTAGCTTCACTACGGCTGGGGGCCGAAGCGCCATCCTGATGGGCCCCGGCTGAGGGCCCATTGAGATCAGTCCCCTCCATGTCAAGAAGTTGACCATAAGTCATTCCAATTACTCTGCCGCCACTTTGTTGATGACTGTAAAGTTGGCTATCAGGAATGGTTTGGATGAGTCCATCTTTGCCTGTCTGTGGTTTGCCATTGGGGCCAACGGCAACCCATATAAGATCAAAAGTCATTACGCGTCTCCTTAAACGAAGAAATTACTCTGGAAGCGCGAACTATAACCGGCTTGGCCCCGATGTCATCTGGCCAAATTACTTTCGCGCGCCAATGTCGGCGTTAACTACTTTTTGTCAGTCTATCCATGCGTTTAAGCGTCGGCATGTAGAGTAAGAGCGCCGCGGCGACATAGATCGACGAATAGGTGCCGACGAGGATGCCCCAGGTCAGTGCTGCCGAAAAGTTAATAAGCGTTGGCCCGCCCATAAAGACCAGCGGCAGCAGGGCCAGCAGCGTTGTGCCCGCCGTCATGATCGTGCGCGACAGGGTCTGGTTGACGGCGTCGTTGATGATGACGCGCAGGTCGGTGGCTTTCTGGCGGCGCAGCGTTTCGCGGATACGGTCGAACACCACGACGGTGTCGTTGATGGAATAGCCCGCCAGGGTCAGCAGCGCCGCGACCGATGTCAGGTTGAAGTCGAGCTGCGTGACCGCGAATAGCCCGACGGTGGTCAGCACGTCGTGGAATGTGGCGATCAGGGCGGCGAGGCCGAACTGCCATTCAAAACGGATGCCGACATAAAGCGAGATCGCCAGCATCGCCAAAACGGTGGCGATGATGCCCGCATGCAGCAATTCGTTGCCGACCGTCGGGCCGACCACGTCGATGCGGCGGTAGTCATAGGCCGTGCCGAGTTTATCGCGGACTTTCTGGATGGCCGTCATTTGAGCCTGATCGCCGCCGGCCTGTTTCTGGATGCGGATCATGACGTCATCGGGCGCGCCGAATTGCTGAAGGTCGATTTCGCCGAGATTGAGCGACGACAGAGTGTCGCGCAGCGCGCCCATATCGATATTTTGCGCCGCCTTGGCTTCGATCAGGATGCCGCCTTTGAAATCGATGCCGAGGTTAAGCCCTTTGACGCCCAGCGCCACGACGGTGGCAATGACCAGAATGATGGTCGTAGTGAACGCCCACCAGCGTTTGGCGACGAAGTCGATTTTAGTGTCGGGCGGGATGATGTGCAGCGGGCGCAAAAACATGGTAAACAGCCGTTGATCCGTGAAAAACGTCTTCGGCATAGCATCGAATGTTCAAGGGCTGCAACAGGTTAATGCATGGCCGCTTTCGGTTCCGGGGGCGCGGCGGCATAGGTGACGTCGGCCGTCATGGCCAGTTTTTCCGACGGCTGTAAATCGGCCTGGTCGGGCGTTCCGGCTGCGGGGGCCACCGCGGCCATGGCCATCATCATCGGGCGGCGCATCATCCGGGGCGCGGGGGCGTCGGCCCCGGCAAAGATAATGCGTGCGATGTGATAGGCGCGGCCCGGAAGGGCGGCATTCAGGGCCGCCAGTTGATCGAGGACGTTTTTATACAGTTGGGCGCGCAGGGCGGCGCGGGCCGTTTCGGTTTCGTCGAGCGTAGGGGCGAAATCGATGTCGCCGACCGTGATTTGCATGCCTGCCTTGCTGGCTTTCTTGGCGGCGTCGCTGAGATTGCCGAGCGCGGATTCGGGCAGGCGCGCGTCGAAACGCGCGCTCCAGCGGTCCATGCCGGTCTGGTCTTCGCTGCGGCTGAAACCGATCAGGCGCCAATCGCCCTTGGCGATCGTGTTCACGGCGTTGGTCATATCGGCGCGCATCGCCCCCGCCGTGGCGGCGTTGACGGCGGCTTCGACGTTCAGGGTGACATGGGCCGTTTTGCTTGTGACCCAGTCTTCGGCATTGAGCGTCATGGAAACGGTGTCGTCGGGCGGGGGGCACATGCCGTCGGCCTGTGCCGCGGCAGGGGTGGCAAGCATGAGAAGGGCGGCAAGCAAGGGCAACGAACGACGCGTCATGGGGACACCTCTGGGTTGGGGGAAGCCGACGGAAAGAGCGGAACGGATAAACGGATATCTGTTATGATTTACCGGTGCTGCTTCTGCCGCGCAAGCCTTCACTGAGTTTCTGTGCTGATTGCGCCAGAATCGCGGTGAGGCTGTCCGGCAGGACAACGGATGAAATGTCGGCATCTTCGCCTTGCAAGGCGGCGGGAACGATTGTCGACAGGTCGGCGTCGGTGCCGGCAAAACCGGCTGACGCTTGTGCCGCGTAAGCGCCGGGAACAGGTTTGCTTGCATTGACAGGGTCGATTTCCTGTACCGCGAATTGGTCGCCTTCCTGCATCGGCGGCATGGCGGCGCGCATCGCGGCGCGTTGGTCGGCGGGCAAGGGCGCAACGGTCTGACGGTTGACGACAGGCGATGCGTCCATGTCGTCATCGGTATCGTCGAAGCCGGTGGACGACGTGGTCGCGCGGGTGCCCGACGGCATCGCGGCTTGTGCGGCCAGAACCGGTTTCGACGCCGGCATACCGGCCAGCGCAGCCACGGAAGCCGCGGCGGCTTCGACCGGCGACAGCCCGGCTTGGGGGGCTTGCGTCATGGTTTTGGCCAACGCGGCGATTTCCGGCGTAGGTTTGGCGTCGCCCGCCGCCGTCGCCGCCGTCCATGTTTTGTCTTGCAGGCGCGAAGTCAGTTCGAGGATGTCGCGGTCGCGCTTTTCAGTCGATTTAGTGACGCCGGGAACCGGCAGGAAGCGATGCACGCGCAGCGCCTTGGCGCGCTCGGGCACGGCGTGGAACATTTGCGCTTTATAGGCCCAGTCGCCGAACAGCAGATGCGCTTCGCCTTCGCGCTGGCCGCGCAAATGGTCGTAATCGACGCGTTGGCGTACGTTCCAGGCTGCGCCGCGATCGTCGTGGAACGGCATATTCATAAACAGGCTGCCCACCGTATTGGTCGGCGCCGACAGGCCCTTTGATTCCATGACCCACGCGGAACCGCCATGCTTGGTGACAAATTCCTTGGTATCGGTCGGGTCTTCGATGCGGCCCAGAATTTTCAAGTTACAGTTGCCGACGATGGATTTGGCTTCCTGCTTGACGCGTTTTTCCATCGACGGCAGATCCTGCGACGCGAACACCAGCGCGAAACCCAAGGATCTGGCCTGTGCCGCCATGACGGCCATGCCCGCGGCGGTGTAATAGCCGACTTCGTCGAAAACGGTCATGAAGGAGGAATTGGAATAGGTTTGCTTGCTGCCGATGGCGCTTTCCCACGCGCCTTCGACGGTGTTGCCCAGCGTCGCGCCCATCATGCCCTTGAGGCAGGAGGCCACGATCTTGCCCAGATTGGCGGCTTCGTCGCCCGATTTTTCCAACGCCGGAATCAGCACGACGAGGATGCGGCGATTCAGCACCACATCCATGACGTCGATGTCGGCAAGCTGCGCCTTGAAGATATAGCCATATTCGTCGGACAGCGACTGCATCGAGCGGGTGAACTGCATCGACAGATAGCCGTGCTGTTGCCGCGCGACTTGCAGATCGTACATCGGCTGGTCGGGCGAGGGCGGGCGTTCGTTGCCTTCGTCGTCGAAGGCGGCATCGACATAACCCGGCAGGGTGTTGAGATAGCCTTTAAGGCCGAGGACGATGCGTTCGGGCAGCGTCTGGTCGCGCGACAGCCGGATGATGGGTTGCAGTTCCAGATGGTCGCGCACCACACCGACATCGAGCAGTACGCCCTGTTTGTCGCGTTTATAGGTCAGCGCGGGCATCAGCGCGAACATCAGCGCGACGGCGCGTTCTTTCCACATGGCGTTGTCGCCGCCGGCGTCGGGCATCAGATTGACGACAAGGTTGGCGAGATAGGAGGCCGAGCCGTTGGAAAACGGATTCATCGAATTCGACACCGACCCGTCGTCGGAATTGCCGGTCATGTAGTTAAGGACGAGGATATCGTCGTCACGGCCGAAACGACGGGACAGGGAAAACAGGGATGCCCACAAATCGGTGTCGGCTTTACCGTCGGTGTAGGCGAAGCCCGACCCCCAGGCCAGCGCGTTGGTGACCATGGATTTCAGGCCTTCGGTTTTGCCCGAACCGGTCGTGCCGAGATACAGAATGTGCGTGCGCGCGTCGGTATTGGTCAGCCATAATTCCTGTTGATAACAATCATCGTCTTTATCCGACACATTGCCCAGAAACAGGATGCCTTCCGATTTGCCACCGCTGGTTTTGCCCGGCGGCGGATTGTTGGGGTCGGGCATATTGGCGTAGCGCGGCAGTTTGAACGCGATGGAAAAAGGTTTTTTAAGTACCCAGCGGAAATAAAAATAAAGCGGGATCATGGCGACATCCATGAAGGCTTCCATACCCGGCGGGCCAAAGAACAGGGCGACGAGGGCGAGAGACGCCACGCTGTAGACGGATTCCTGTTTTGCCATAAAGGCGGCGATGCGCACAGAAGCCGGGCGCACGTCGCGCAGGAAGTCGCGTTGCGCGACCATATGTTTTTTGAGAATAATAGGCATCGTCGTTCGCCCCTGATTGACGCGCGGTCGTAATTCGTATTGTCGAGTGCTACTATAACGGTATTTAGCGTTATTTTTTAGTTAATACACGCGGTTTTTCACTTTCGCGGCAGGGCGTTAACCAATGCCGATGATGAAAAGTCCCGCTTCATCGGCCAATTGGCGGGTCGTGTCGCGGTCGATCAGCAGGGTGCGGCCGGATTCGACCGCAATACCGCGTAATCCCGCCGCCGCCGCCGCGCGCACGGTGTCGGGGCCGATAGTGGGCATGTCGAAACGGTCATCCTGTTGCGGCTTGGCGCATTTCACCAGAATGCCGCCGGGGCCGTCGCGTTTGAGCGCGTGGCAGCGGGTTAAAAGCGCGTCCGTACCTTCGATGGCTTCGACGCCCAGCACAAGCCCTTGCTGAACCACCACGGATTGCCCGACATCGGCCATGCCCAGCGCGCGGGCGACGGAGATGCCGCGCGCGATATCCTGTTCGGCCTGCGCGTCGGGGGCGATATGGCCCAAAAGTCCGGGTTTCATGACCGTGCCGCCCAGGATGTCGTGCGCGCCGATCAGGCGCGCGCCGGTTTCCTGTTCGATGACTTTGCCGATGGAGCGCAGCAGGGCGTCGTCGCCAAGGCTGTTAAAGCCGATTTTGGCCAGAAGCCTGACCGCCAGCCAGTCGGGTTTGAGTTCCAGCAAAGACGGGCGGCGGACATGGCCGATCATGACGATTTCGGCGATGGATTCGGCGGCCACGGTTTCCTTGAGCCGGCCGAACGCGCCCAGCGGCAGCCAGATATGAGGCGCGTCGTGCGCCAGCGTTTTTTCCGCCTGTCCTTCGAGGCAGACGACGAAAAACGCGCGGCCTTGCGCGCGGCAGGCTTCGATAACACGGCGCGGGGCCGCGCCGCCGCCCGCGATGATGCCGAGTTTGGGAGGCGGGTTTGTCACGGCGCGTCGCCCCATGCGATGGGGATATGCACATAAGCGCCAAGGATTTCGGCGCCGGGATTGGCCTTGGCGATGCCCGCATTCGACAAATGGCTGATATAGCCGGACAGGCGGTACCCGTTGTCGAATTGCCAACCCAGTTCAAGTTGCGACCGGAATTCAAGCGGGGAGCCAAGCCAGCGCGGATCGTTGCCGCGCGTGTAAAGCCCTGCGGATTCGCCCCATGTGAAGACGATCTGATGCCGGAAAAGCGGGATGTCGAGGTCGAGTCCGGCGCTGCTGTAGGTTGCGCCGTTGCCGTTGCCTTCGAAGCCGACGGTCGGGTGCAGTTGCATAAAAGGTTCGACGCTGTTGAAGCTGTGGTCGAGCCTCGGCAGCAGCGACGCACCCCATTCATATTCGAGGCGGTAGTCGGCGGCGCGGCGCGCGGCGCTGTCTTTATCAAAGTCATACTCGCCGCCGCCGATGGTCAGGTAATCGGGCGTCGCCGCATATGCCGCGGAGCATGACAGGGCGCAGGCGAGGGCGAGGGCGGGCAGAAGTCGTTTCACGGGCCAACCAGAATCGATTGCGAATAAGTGAGCTTAGGCCTTCAGGCTTTTGGCGACAACCTCTGCCGTGTTGGGCGAAAAACCTTTATGCGTCGCCAGCCGTTTCAGCTGCGCCTGCATCAATTTCTGGCGGCCCGTGTCATAGTCGCGCCAGCGCGCGAAATTCTTGGCCAGAGCCGCCGCGCTGTGCGGATTGATGGGGTCGATTTCCATAATCATGTCGGCGATGAAGCGATAGCCGGAGCCGTCTTTGGCGTGGAAGCCCGTCAGGTTGCCGCCGAAACCGCCGATCAACGCCGAGATGCGGTTGGGGTTTTTCAGGGTGAAAGACGGGTGTTTCATCAGCCCTTGCACGGTTTTCAGCACATCCGCGCGTTTGGCGCCCGCCTGCACCGCGAACCATTTATCCATAATGGTCGGCGATTTGCGCCATTTCTTTTCAAATGCGGCGAAAGCCTTGGCGCGCAGCGCTGTATCATGTTCGGACAAAATCGCCAGCGCGGCGATGCGGTCGGTCATATTCTTCGACGCGGTTTGTTTGAACGCGCGTTGCAGGATTTTGGCGTCGCCATTTGCCGCCAGATAGGACAGGCACAGGTTTTTCAATGCGCGGCGGCCCATGGTCGCGCCGTCGGCGGCCGTGTCCTTGACTGATTTCGCCAGCACGCCATGCATCGCGGCAAAATCGTCGTGCAGGGCCGCCCCGATGCGACGCACCATGTTTTTGCGCGCGGCATACAGCATGTCGGGGTCGATCAACGCGCCGCGCGCGCGCAAGGCTAGGCCCAGTTCGCCTTCGCCGGGCAGGGACAGAACCATCGCCTTGAAATCGGGGTCGAGTTTTTTGTCGCGCAGCGTCGCGCCCAGCGCGGCGATGAAGGCGGATTCCTGCGCCGCCGTTGGTTTGTTCAGCAGATATTTGGTGGCGAGCGTGAAGCCGGCTTCCCACCGGCAGAAGGGGTCGCTGTCATGCGCCAGCAGGAACAGCAGTTCTTCGTCGGTATAATCGTAATTGACGGTGACGGGGGCCGAAAAATCACGCAGCAGCGACAGCACGGGTTTTTCCGCGATATTGTCGAAGGTGAAGGTTTCGCGCGCTTTTTTCACCGACAGGATTTGCGTGCCGATGATGTCCTTGCCGCGCTTGTCCAGCATGCCGACGGCCAGCGGGATATGCAGCGGTTTTTTGACCGGCTGGCCCGGGGTGGGTTTGCACGATTGCCTGACTGTCAATGTCAGGCGTTTGGCCTTGGCATCGTAACGGCTGGAGATGTCGAGGATGGGGGTGCCCGCCTGACGGTACCACAGCATGAATTGGGTCAGGTCTGTTTTATTCGCATCAGAAATTGCCTTGACGAAATCGTCGCATGTGACGGCTTGTCCGTCATGGCGTTTGATATACAGGGCCATGCCCTTGTCAAAGCCGGCGCGGCCGACCAGCGTTTGGATCATGCGCACGACTTCGGCGCCTTTGTCATACACGGTCGCGGTATAGAAATTGTCGATGGCCTGATAATGATCGGGGCGCACGGCGTGGGCCATGGCGCCCGCGTCTTCGGCAAATTGGCGGCGGCGCAGGTCGCGCACATTGTCCAGCCGTTCGACGGCGACGGAATGGGCGTCGCCCATATATTCCTGTTCGCGGAAGACGGTCAGCCCTTCCTTGAGGCTGAGCTGGAACCAGTCGCGGCAGGTGATGCGGTCGCCCGTCCAGTTGTGGAAATATTCGTGGGCGACGACGCGTTCGATGAACGAAATGGTGGCGTCGGTGGCCGTTTCGGTGCGGCCCAGCACGCAGGCGTCGTTGAAGATGTTCAGGCCTTTATTTTCCATCGCGCCCATATTGAAATAGGGCGTCGCCACCATCATGAAGCGATCCAAATCATATTCCAGGCCAAAGCGTTGTTCGTCCCATTTCATGGATTTCTTTAACGCCGTAAGGGCGAAGGCGGTTTCCTTGGCCTTGCCCGGTTCGACATAGATTTCGATCAGAACCTTTCGGCCCGATCTGGTTTTGAAATGGTCGGTGACCTTGTCCAGTTTGCCCGCGACCATGGCGAACAGGTAGCAGGGTTTGGGAAACGGATCTTCCCAGATGGCGAAATGGCGGGCTTTGCCTTCATCGCCGACCGCGACCAGATTGCCGTTGGCCAGCAGCACCGGATATTTTTTCTTGTCGGCATGAATGGTGACGCGGAATTTCGCCATCACGTCGGGACGGTCGGGATAATAGGTGATGCGGCGGAAACCTTCGGCTTCGCATTGCGTCGACAGCATCGACCCCGATGCGTAAAGGCCAGACAACGTGGTGTTGGCGTAGGGGTTATGGATGCTGGCGATTTCGACCACGGCTTTGTCGCGCAGGCCGGGGATGGTCAGGCCGTGCGGGGTGAGTTTGTAGGCCTTGGGGCCGATCGGCTTGCCGTCGATTTTGACGCCGACCAGGCTTTGCGCTTCGCCGTTCAGGAACAAAGGCGCGGATTTGTTTTTCGATTTCGGGTTGCGCGCGATTTTCAGGCGCGACGTTACGCGCGCGTGGTCGTCGCGGATATCGACGTCGAGATCGACGGTTTTGACCAGGAAAGCGGGGGCTTGGTAATCGGCGAGGCGGATTTCTTTGGGCATGGAATTCTCGGCGGGTGAGGGGCTGGAATTGGAGGCGTCATCCCGGCGCAAGCCGCGACACGGATTTGAGTCTTTTTATAAGCCTGAATAAAAAAACCAAAACTGGATCCCGGCTTGCGCCGGGATGACGATTCTTTTTTACCGGCATAGTTATTACTGAATGGTGAATGCCTGTTACGAAGCATCGCCGGGCGCGACGGAGAAGCTTTCGCCGCAGCCGCACCGCGCCGTTTCGTTGGGATTGATAAAGTCAAACCCGGCATGCAGCGCGTCCTGTTTGTAATCCATCGTCGAACCGACGATGTAAAGCGCAGCCTTGGGGTCGACCACGACGGTGACGCCGTGCTGTGTCACGCGGTCGGCATAAGGCGGCGCGTCGGCAAGGCGGGGCAGGAATTGCAGATCATATTTCATGCCCGAACAGCCTTTGGTCGTGACCGACACCATCACGGCTTCGGGCGGCGGCGTTTGCCCGGCGATGATGCCGTGCAGGCGTTGGGCGGCGGATTCGGTCAGGGTCAAAATATCCATGCGTTCCTCGCTTTCAAAACATGTTCAACGCCATGCGCGCTTCGTCGGTCATGCGTTCCTTGTCCCATGGCGGTTCCCACACCAATGCGACGTGGATATCACCTGCGCCTTCGGCGCGTTCGACGGCGTTGCGCACCATCATCGGCATATTGCCCGCGACGGGGCAGTTGGGCGTCGTCAGGGTCATGTCGATTTTGATGTCGAATTTGTCGCCGGATTCATCCGCGCGCGGTTCGACATCGACTTTATAAATCAGACCGAGGTCGAAAATATTGACCGGAATTTCCGGGTCATAGACGGTTTTCAGTTTTTCGATGACGCGGTCGCCCATGGCGGAAATGCTTTCCGCGATTTGTTCCGGGGTTCTGGTGTCGGTTTCGGTCATTCCGTCGAAACTTTCTTTTCGTCTTTTAACGCCGCCTGCAGCGTATGCCACGCCAGGGTCGCGCATTTGACGCGGATGGGGTAATCGCGCACGCCGGACAAAGCCTGAATGCGGTCGATGTCGTCGCTGTCGATGCCGTTGGCGTCGGCGGGTTTTCCCGTGCAGGCGTTATGCAGATAATCGAACAGATGCGCGGCCTGCGCCGCGGTTTTGCCTTTCAGCATTTCCGTCATCATCGATGCCGACGCCACCGAAATGGCGCAGCCGCTGCCCTGAAAGGCGGCGTCCTGAATGACGCCGTTATTGTCGACGGTGACGTATAAATTCAGCCGGTCGCCGCACAGCGGGTTATGTCCCAACGCTTCGTGATTGGCGGTGGGCACGGCGCGGAAATTGCGCGGACGTTTGCCGTGGTCGAGGATCAGATCCTGATACAGGTCGCGAAGGTCGTTGGCTTCCATTGCGTTCATGCGAAAATCTCCTGCACCTTGGCGACGGCGGCGGCCAGCGCGTCGATATCCGCGCGCGAGGTGTAAAGCCCGAACGACGCGCGCGCCGTCGCGCCGATACCCATAAATTCCATCAAGGGCTGGGCGCAATGATGGCCGGCGCGCACCGCGACCCCCTGACGGTCGAGAATCGTGCCGATATCATGCGGATGCGCATGTTCCATCGTAAACGACACGATCCCAGCCTTATGTGGGGATGTGCCGATGATTTTCAAGCTGTTGATGCGCGACAATTTTTCGGTGGCATAGGCGAGGATGTCGGTTTCGTGCCGCGCGATGCGCGCCATGCCGATGGTCGATATATATTCAATCGCCGCGCCGAGGCCGATGACTTCGGTGATCGGTGGCGTTCCTGCTTCGAAACGGTGCGGCGGTTCCTTGTAGGTTGTTTTTTCGAAGGTGACGCTTTCGATCATATCGCCGCCGCCCTGATAGGGCGGCATCTGCGCCAGAATGTCGCGCTTGCCGTACAATATGCCGATGGCGTTGGGGCCATAGAGTTTGTGGCCCGAAAAGACATAAAAATCGGCGTCGATATCGCGGACATCGACCGGCATATGGCTGACGGCCTGACAGCCGTCGATCAAGATTTTCGCGCCCGCCGCATGGGCCAGCGCGGCGATTTCCCTGACCGGCAAAACGGTGCCGAGCACGTTCGATATATGCGCGACGGCGACCAGTTTGGTGCGCGGCGACAATGCGGCTTTGACGTCTTCAAGGCGGACGTCGCCTTCGGGCGTCACGGGGACGATGCGCAGGCTAATGCCGGTCTGGTCGCGCAGCATTTGCCACGGCACGATGTTGGCGTGGTGTTCCAGCGCGGTGATGACGATTTCATCGCCGGTTTTGAGGCATGTGCGGCCCCATGTCTGGGCGACAAGGTTGATGGATTCGGTCGCGCCGCGGGTGAAGATAATTTCATCGTCATATTCGGCGTTGATAAACCGGCGCACCGTCGCGCGTACCGCTTCGTATTTATCGGTCGCGCGCTGGCTGAGCGTATGCACGCCGCGATGGATGTTGGCATAGTCGGTTTCCATGAAACGCGACATGGATTCGATCACCATGCGCGGTTTCAACGCCGACGCGCCGGTGTCGAGATAGACAAGCGGGCGGCCATGGATCTGTTGCGCCAGCGCGGGAAAATCGGCGCGGTATTGGTCGACCGCAAAATGTTGCGGCGCGGCGCAGGCAAATAATTCTTCGCCGTTCGCCGTGGCGCAGGCTTCGGCTGCGTTGGTCATGATTGCCATCCTTCCATGTCGGCGCGGAACAGGTCGCGCCATGCGGGCACGGGAATATCGTCGATGACCTCGCCGGTGAAGGCGTCGATGAGCAGGGCGCGCGCCTGCGTTTCGGAAAGGCCGCGCGCGCGCAGGTAAAACAGCGCGTCGGCGTCCAGATCGCCGATCGTGCTGCCGTGGCTGCATTTGACGTCGTCGGCGTAGATTTCCAGTTCGGGCTTGGCGTCCATTTCGGCGCTGTCGGACAGCAACAAAGCCCGGCTGATCTGATGCCCGTCGGTTTTTTGCGCGTGGGGGGCGACATAAATTTTGCCCTGAAACACGCCGCGCGATTTGTCGCCCAGCACGGTTTTGAACATCTGGCGGCTGACGCCGTGCGGGGCGTTGTGGGCGATGCGCGTGGTGATGTCGGCGTGGTCGCCGCCGCGCAACAGCATGACGCCGTGCAGGGCGGCCTGGGCCTGTTCGTCCATCAAATGCACGTCGATATCGTGGCGCATCGGCAAGCCGCCGCGCGTCAGGCCGAAATGGCTGTAATAGCCGCCGCGGGCCACGTTGACGTTGGTGCGGGCGATATGCGCGCCGCCCGACGTCATTTTGCCATGCACGAATTTCGCGCTTTCATGCAGCGTGACGTTGATGTCGATTGTTGAAAAGGCGCGCGACGGCAAATGGCGTTCCAGAAGCGTGAGGCGTCCATTGGCGCCGATATCGATCGACAAGTTGATGTCGATTTCGTCCGTCGCGCTTTCGTCGGTTGTGAAAACAAGTTCGACCGGTTGTGCGACGAGGCAGGTATGTTCGCCGAGCGTCAATTTGTAACCGCTGCGTTCGTCGCCCATCAGGATGCAGGACGGAATGGAGCCGAACCGCGACTGCGCGGGATGGAAAATGCCATTGACGAAAACCAGCCGCGCATCGTCATTGGCCGTCGCCGGCAGGGCCGTTATCGGCATCGGGGCATTCTGCGCGCGCCGCGCCAGCAGCGCGGGCAGGTCGGTATATTTCCAATCTTCCCTGTTGCGTTTGCTGCGTTCGATGGCGGCGGCGAGGGTCATGGCAGGAATCCATATTGCTGCAGGATGAAGGGGAGTTCGCGCAGCGAGTGAACAAGATGATCAGGGCGCGCAGCTTCCAGCCTTTGCTGCGTTGCATAGCCACCGCTTATAAGAATGCTAACTATGCCAAGTTCACGGCCTATAAGGGCCTCTTCTGGAGTGTCGCCAATGATGATGGCTTGGTTAGAAGGCAGGCCGCGTTCTTGCATGTAGTTGCGCAGGCGGTTGGCTTTGGGGATCTTTCTCAGTTGCTCGTTTTGGTCGGCGTGAGCGAGTATGTCAGCGAACAGACCGGAGATGCCGTGACGTGCCGTATGATATTTGATTGATGGGATAAGGTGATTGCTTAGAATGATGTTATCGAAGTCGACCCCATCGGATACTATGTCTGTCCATCCTTCGCGCAAGGATGTGGTTTCTGCAAGTCGTTCGAAGTGTTCATGAAAAACGGTCGACATAGATTCTAGATGTTCGTCGAGTTCTTTCGCCGAGAATCCTATGTTGGCGTAAATCTTTGTAATGGGCATGTCAAACGCTTCTCGCCATCTTTCCATGTCGATGGGGGCTCTGTTACGTAAGGCTATCGCTTGATTTAAAGCCCCCAAGGCAGCTTCCTCATCTGCGATGACCGTTCCATTCCAGTCCCAGACAATGAGTTTCCGGTTTTTCATCACGCAGCCTCGCCCGCGAAATCGGCATAACCGCGCGCTTCGAGTTCGTGGGCCAGTTCGGGGCCGCCGCTTTTGCGGATTTTGCCGAAAGCCAGAACATGCACCGCGTCGGGTTTGATATAGTCGAGCAGCCGTTGGTAGTGGGTGATGACAACCATGCTGCGGTCGGGCGCGCGCAGGGCGTTGACGCCGTCGGACACTATTTTCAGCGCGTCGATGTCAAGCCCGCTGTCGGTTTCGTCAAGCAGGCACAAGGCCGGTTCCAGCACCGCCATTTGCAAAATTTCGTTACGTTTTTTCTCGCCGCCCGAAAAACCGACATTGACCGCGCGTTTCAGCATGTCGTCGGACAGGCCGATGGCCGACGCCTTGCCGCGCAGCAGTTTCAGCATCTGCATCGCGTCCAGTTCGCTTTGCCCGCGCGATTTGCGGACGGCGTTCAGCGCAGTTTTCAAAAAATTCATATTGGTGACGCCGGGAATTTCGACCGGATATTGCATGGCCAGAAACACGCCTGCGGCGGCGCGTTGTTCGGTATTCAGGGCCAGCAGATCCTGTCCGTTCAGCGTCACGGTTCCTTGCGTCACTTCGTAGCCTTCGCGGCCCGACAGGACGTAGGACAGGGTGCTTTTGCCGCTGCCATTCGGCCCCATAATCGCATGCACCTGTCCCGACGGCACGGTCAGGTCGATGCCTTTGAGGATTTCCTTGCCGCCGATCGCGGCGTGGAGATTACGGATTTCTAACATCGTTATGAAGCCTCGGTTCCGGTAGAGAGGATTCCCTTCCCCCTTGCGGGGAGGGTCAGGGAGGGGGGTGGCGAAGCCACCACTTGTTCATTTTTTTGCGCAATCAGCTTAACGGTGCAGCGCATAATTTTCTCGACAACATAATCTAAACTTTCCACCACATCTTTGTTTTGGAAGCGTAGAATGGTGAAGCCCATCTGTTTCAATTTTTCTTCACGCATTTTGTCGTATGCCAATCGCGTGTCGTGGGAATCCCCGTCCAGTTCGACAACCAAACGCGCCTGCATGCAGGCAAAATCTGCGATAAACGGATGTAGCGGCTGTTGCCGTCTGAATTTCAAATTCTTCTGTTTTGCCTGTTCGCGCAAGGCCACCCATAATTTTTGTTCAAACGGCGATGCGGCATTGCGAAGATTGCGGGCGAACTTATGATCGTCCGGGGTGTTTTCGTGTTTGTTAATGCGCTTTTGCATTTTTGTGGTCGTGGCTTCGCCACCCCCCTCCCTGACCCTCCCCGCAGGGGGGAGGGAAACTTTATTGTTTTCTTGCGCTGTGTTCATCCCACGCTTCCTTCGAGTGAGATGCCGACGAGTTTTTGCGCTTCGACGGCGAATTCCATCGGCAATTCCTGCAACACTTCGCGGCAGAAGCCGTTGACGATCAGGGCCATGGCTTCTTCGGCGTTCAATCCGCGCTGCTGGCAATAAAACAGCTGGTCTTCGCTGACTTTCGACGTCGTCGCTTCATGTTCGACGCGCGCCGCCGGTTGGCGGGATTCGATATAGGGCACGGTGTGCGCGCCGCATTTATCGCCGATCAGCAGAGAGTCGCATTGCGTTTTATTGCGCGCGCCCTTGGCCGTGCGCAGGATTTTGACGAGGCCGCGATAGGTGCTTTGCGCGCGCCCCGCGCTGATGCCCTTGGCGATGATGGTCGATTTGGTGTTTTTGCCGATATGAATCATTTTCGTGCCAGTGTCGGCCTGTTGAAAATTATTCGTGATCGCGACCGAATAAAATTCGCCGACCGAGTCGTCGCCTTGCAGAACGCAGCTGGGGTATTTCCAGGTGATGGCCGAGCCGGTTTCAACCTGCGTCCATGAAATTTTCGACCTTTTGCCGCGGCATGCGCCGCGTTTGGTAACGAAGTTATAGATGCCGCCTTTGCCGTCCTTGTCGCCGGGGTACCAGTTCTGGACGGTGGAATATTTGATATTGGCGTCATCTAAGGCGACAAGTTCAACAACGGCCGCATGTAATTGATTTTCATCGCGTTTGGGGGCCGTGCAGCCTTCAAGATACGACACGGAGGCGCCTTCGTCGGCGATAATCAGGGTGCGTTCGAACTGGCCGGTATTTTCGGCATTGATGCGGAAATAGGTCGACAATTCCATCGGGCAGCGCACGCCCTTGGGGATGTAGACGAACGACCCGTCGGTGAAAACCGCGGAATTAAGCGTGGCAAAGAAATTGTCGGTCACGGGCACGACCGAGCCGAGATATTTGCGCACCAGATCGGGGTGATTATGCACCGCCTCGGAAATCGGGCAGAAAATAATGCCGTGGGATTCCAGTTCTTTTTTGTAGGTCGTGGCGACCGACACGCTATCGAATACGGCATCGACCGCGACGCGGCGTTCGGTGACGCCGGCCAGTATTTCCTGTTCCTGTAACGGGATGCCGAGTTTGGCATAGGTCGCCAGCAATTCGGGGTCGACCTCGTCCAGCGTTTTGGGTTTGTTGGCCTGTTTCGGCGCGGCGTAATAGGACGCGGCCTGATAATCGATGGGCGGGTAATGCAATTTGGCCCAATCGGGTTCGGCCATTGTGCGCCAATGGCTGAACGCTTTCAGCCGCCAGTCGAGCAGCCACGCGGGTTCGCCTTTTTTGGTCGAGATAAAATGAATCGTGCTTTCGGTCAGGCCGGGCGGCGCGACGTCGCTGTCGATGTCGGTGACGAAGCCGTATTTGTAGGCCTGCGACGCCAGGTCGCGGGCGAGGGCATCGGTTGTTGTGGACATGTCATGCTCCCGATGCGCGTGGCGCGGCGCGCGATGCCGGCGTGACGCTCATTTCCGCCAGCGATACCTGTTCGAGCGCGCGGCGCACGGCGCGGTTGACCTTGTTCCAGCCGTCGCTCATCGGGCAGATGCTTTCGATGTTGCAGCCCGGATGTTCGCTGCCTTCGGCGCAGTCGGTGATGGCGATGGGGCCGTCCATCGCTTCGATAATGTCGGCCACGGAAATGGCGGACTGGGCGCGCAGCAGTTTGTACCCGCCCGCCGCGCCGCGCTGGGCCGCGATCATGCCGCTTTTGGCCAGAAGTTTGAGAACTTTGGCAACCGTCGGCATGGGCAGGCCCGATGTCGCCGACAGGTCGGCGGCAGTCCATAAACCGTCTTTTCCTTCTGTTCCCATATGTGATAGAAGGGCGACGGCGTAATCGGTGAGGCGGCTTAATCTGATCATGGGGCGATTATAATAATCAGGACTGAATAAGTCTAGATTATTTTAAGGCCTGAAATTGTTTGAAAAGCTTGCAGCCTTGCGTCATTCACCATAATACTTTGCTCCATGACAAAAACCACTGCCCACCTTCCTGCCGATATTGCCGCTTTGAGCTTTGAGGACGCTTTGGCCGAGCTGGAAAAGCTCGTCAAACAGCTTGAAGACGGTAAAGCCAAGCTCGACGACGCGATTGGCGCCTATGAACGCGGGGCGTTGCTGAAACGCCATTGCGAAGCCAAACTGCGCGACGCGCAGGTTAAAATCGAGCAAATTACCGTCGGTTCCGACGGTTCCGTCACGACCAAATCCTTTGCTTCCTGAGACTCTTTCCTTCCAACTTCCAACCCCCGTTTATTCATGCCCTCCGTAAGTCCTTCTCTCGCCGCCGCCATGTCCGAAGCCGCCGCCGCCACGGCGGATGCGCTGGAACGTTTGTTGCCCAAATCCGATTTTCCCGAAAAGAAGCTGTTCGACGCCATGCGTTATGGCGCGCTGAACGGCGGCAAGCGGTTGCGCCCGTTTCTGGCGATGAGCGCGGCGCGCATTTTCGGTGTCAGCGACGAATGCGCCCTGCGCGCGGCGGTGGCCATTGAATGCGTGCATTGCTATTCGTTGATTCACGATGATTTGCCGGCGATGGATGACAGCGACCTGCGCCGCGGTTCGCCGACCGTGCATAAAAAATATGACGAAGCCACGGCCATTCTGGCGGGCGACGCGCTGTTGACCATCGCGTTTGAAATTCTGGCCGATCCGCGCACGCATGAAGACCCTGCGGTGCGGTGCAAGCTGGTGACGGCTTTGGCCAAGGCGTCGGGCGTGCATGGCATGGTCGGCGGGCAGATGCTCGACCTGATCGCCGAAACGACGACGCTGGATATCGGCGCGATCACGCGCTTGCAGCGTTTGAAGACGGGCGAATTGATCGCCGTGTCGACCGAAGCCGGCGCTATTCTCGGCAAGGCGTCGCAACAGCATCACAATGCCCTGCGCGCCTATGCCCATGATCTGGGGCTGGCGTTCCAGATTATCGATGATCTGCTCGACGCCGAAGGCACGGAAGAAGAAACCGGCAAGCCGGTGCAGCGCGACGCCGATGCGGGCAAGGCGACGTTCGTGACCATTCTTGGCGCTGAACGCGCGCGCAATCAGGCCAAGCTGCTGTCCGAACAGGCGATCCAGCATTTGTCGGTGTTCGGCGGCCGCGCCCAGCATCTGGAAGATGTCGCGCGCTTTGTCGTCGACCGCAAGAGCTGATGGATTCGCTCGCGCTCGCGCCGCATATCCTTGTCGTCGACGACGACACGCGGTTGCGCGCGCTTCTGGCGCGGTATCTGGGCGAGCAGGGCTTTGTGGTTTCCACGGCCAAGGACGCGGGCGACGCGCGGGCGAAAATGAAAAGCCTGTCTTATGACCTGATGGTTCTGGACGTCATGATGCCCGGTGAAACGGGGTTCGATTTGACCCGCGCCCTGCGGCGCGACGATGTGACAGCGCGGCCTTTGCCTATTTTGCTGCTGACGGCCAAAGGTGAAACCGATGATCGCATCGAAGGGCTGGAGGCCGGCGCCGACGATTATCTGATGAAGCCGTTCGAGCCGCGCGAATTGTTGCTGCGCATCAACGCGATTTTGCGTCGCGCGCCGAAGACGGCGGCGAAACAAAAAGCGACATTGAAATTCGGCGCGTGGCTTTACGATCCCGAACGTGACGAGTTGAGGTCGGATGTCGAAGTTGTTGCCTTGACGGGAATGGAAGCCGGATTGATGCGCGCGCTGGCCGCCACGCCGGGGCAGGCGTTGAGCCGGGAAGAATTAATCGAACGCAGCGCGGCGGGACAGGATATCAATGACCGTACGGTGGATGTGCAGGTCACGCGGTTGCGCCGCAAGATAGAAGCCGATGCCAAAAATCCGCGTTATCTGGTAACCGTGCGCGGCGAGGGGTATTGTTTGCGGCCGGATGCGGGTTGATTTCATAAGTTATTTATATATGTGGAACATAGGGTTAATGATTGCCTGCGCTTTTATGCTTTATTAACCACGATTTTTAGGGTATATTCTTCCCTAAGAACAGCAAGGAGGCTTCATCATGAATGTTGTTGATATGGCCGCGTATCGCGAAGCTGTGCAGTCTCAGGAATTTGCCGTTCAGGCCGAACGCAAGGCCGAAATCGAAGGCCGCGCCAATCTCGAATGGGTTTTGGCCGATTTGCTGGCCGATATTCAGGCCGCGTAAGACAGGTGCTTAAAATCTTAAAATTTGAAATGGCGCGTTTCAGCGTGTCGGGCGGGTGTTCATACGCGTGACATAGCCTGTAATCGCCTGTTGCAGCCTGTCGGTGAGCTGGCGGATTTGGGCGGCGTCGGCATTGTGGTCGATGGCGTCGGCGAGATCCTGACGCGCGTTATGCAACTGGGTTTGCCGTTGCGCCTGATTTTTGCCGCTGCCGCCGTTTTCGATGCGCAGGGCGCTTTCCCACAGAATATTGTTGACCGAAACCGCGCTTGTGCGGTCGTCATTCAGGATAAGCCTGACGGCGCCAGACCGCAGGGCCATCATCAAAACGGGGTCGGCGTGATAGGCTGCGGCTTCCTGCGAGACGCCGGCCATAATGTTGGCGACTTCGAGCCGCAATTTTTCGTCTTCCGGATCTTTCATCAATTTGTTGCGTTCTTCGATCAGGATGCGCGCAACGGGATGCGCGAATACGGGCGCGGGCAGGGTGAAGGCGACGGGCGCGCTGGCCGCGCTTTGGCCGCTGGCGCTGGTGGCGACGATTTGCAGGGATACGGGGTGTCCCGTCCATGGCTGGTCGGCGAGAGCCAGGAAATCGGTGTGGGATATTTGCGTGGCCGCCTGCGGCGAGGGCAGGGCGATGTCGATGGAGCCGGTATTTTCGCCGGGCAAAGCCGGGGACGGCGTCACGCGCAGCGCGACTTTGCCAAGGCCGAGCGCGTCGGATGCGCTGTAGGCGATACGCAGCGACCCGTCATTTTCCAAGGCGGGCGGCGCCGTCATCGCGACCTGTGGCGGCGCATTGGGCACGACATGAATTTTCCATGACGCCAGCGTCAGCCAGCCGCGACGGATTGAAAGGCGGTCGCCTTCGGTCAATTGCGCCGTTGCCGCGAAGTCGCCATGCGAGTCGGTGGTAAAAGCCGTGTTGCTGCCGTCGATGACAAGGTCGGGCGTGTCGCCACCCTGTTCCGCCAGATGGGCGCTGATGGTGCTGCCAGCGGGTACGGTCAGAGTTTTGTGGTCGTAACGTACGCCGGCGGGGGTCGAGATGATGATCGGGCCGGCATCGGCGTAGCCGGGCGGCGTAATCCAGACATCGAGCGGCGGTCGCAGCGTAACGGCCAGTTCGCGTTTTAACCCGGGATTTATTTCGGCGATGATCTTGCCGCCCCCCAAACACCACCCGCCAAGCAGCGCCAGCGCGGCGATCGCAACCACGGCGCGGCGGATTTGCATAGGTTGGGGTGTTTTTACGGTTGCGTGCATGGGCGCGTATGTTCCGAATCCTTGTTTTCTTAATCCTAGTATCCATGGGAAGGATAAAAAAAGGATTAGTATTGGCAATATGTTAGGAGAAAATCGATTCCGCAACTGCGAAGATGCAGGCCGGGATTAACCAACGGGTTATTTTTGTTTGTTTTTTGTTTGTTTTTTCGGGCGCATTGCGCGGGCTTGCCTTTCGGGTGCGGGCCGCGATAGGGTTGTTCCGTCCCGCAACCAAGCGGGGCGCGTCGCTTGGACGTATCCAGGCGCTTACGTGAGGGTAATTTTATGAGCGGTCTTCCGACTGAATTTTCGCGCGTCACGCGGCTTCCCCCCTATATTTTCAGCATCACGGCCGAATTGAAAATGGCGGCGCGCCGGCGCGGCGAAGACATTATCGATTTCGGCATGGGAAATCCCGACGGCGCGACGCCGCCGCATATCGTCGCCAAGCTTATCGAAACGGTGCAGCGTCCCGACACCCACGGCTATTCCGTGTCCAAAGGCATTCCGCGCCTGCGCCGCGCTATTTCCAACTGGTATAAAACGCGTTACGCGGTCGATATCGACCCCGAAAGCGAAGCGATTGTCACGATAGGGTCCAAGGAAGGTATCGCGCATTTGATGCTGGCGACGCTGGATAAAGGCGACAGCGTGTTGGTGCCGTGCCCCAGTTACCCCATCCATATCTACGGCCCCGTGATTGCGGGCGCGGATATTCAGCAGGTGCCGTTGATGCCCGGGGTCGATTTTTTCGCCGAGCTGGAAAAAGCCATCCGGTCGCGCATTCCCAAACCCAAAATGCTGATTCTGAATTTTCCCGCCAACCCGACCGGACAGTGTGTGGAACTGGATTTCTTCGAACGCATCGTGGCGTTGGCGAAAGAATACGGCATCTATGTCGTGCATGATCTGGCCTATGCCGATATCTGTTTCGACGGCTGGAAATGCCCCAGCATCATGCAGGTTCCGGGCGCAAAAGACGTCGCCGTGGAATTTTTCACGATGAGCAAAAGCTACAACATGGCGGGCTGGCGCGTCGGGTTTATGGTCGGCAATAAAACGCTGGTCAACGCGCTGGGGCGTATCAAAGGCTATAACGATTACGGCACATTTACGCCTATTCAGGTGGCGTCGATTGCCGCGCTGGAAGGGCCGCAGGATTGCGTGCGGGAAGTCTGCGCCACCTATCAGCGCCGCCGCGACGTTCTGGTGAAGGGGTTGCACGAAGCCGGGTGGATGGTCGAGAAACCGAAGGCCGCGATGTATATCTGGGCGCAGATTCCAGAACCCTATGCCCATATGGGGTCGTTGGAATTCACCAAAAAGCTGATTATGGATGCCAAGGTTTCGGTGTCGCCCGGCATCGGTTTCGGCGAATTCGGCGATACCCATGTGCGGTTTTCGTTGATTGAAAATGAAGAACGGTCGCGGCAAGCCGTGCGCGGCATCAAGGAGATGTTCCGCCGCGACGGGTTGGTGAAGGCGGCATGATTGTGAACGCGCCGATTGGTGTTTTCGATTCCGGCGTTGGCGGTTTGACCGTTTATCGCGCGTTGCGCGGTTTGTTGCCCAATGAAGATTTTGTCTATCTGGGCGATACCGCGCGGTTGCCTTACGGCACGAAAAGCAAACAGGCGGTGGAACATTACACGCTGGCCGCCGCGCGGCTGCTGCGCGGGCAGGGCGTCAAATATATGGTTGTCGCCTGTAACACCGCGTCGGCGCAGGCGCTGGGCGCGCTGGATGCCGCGATGCCCGATTTGCCGCATTGCGGCGTGATCGCGGCCGGGGCCGAAGCCGCCGTGCGGGCCACGCGCAACGGCCGCATTGCCGTGCTGGCGACCGAAGGCACGGTGCGGTCGGGCGCGTATGAAGCCGCCATTCTGGCCTTGCGGCCCGATGCCGATGTGCGGATGTTACCCGCCAATTTATTGGTCGCGCTGGCCGAGGAAGGCTGGTGCGACGGTGCGGAAGCCACCGCCATTGTCGGGCGTTATCTGGCGATGCTGGTGCCGGGCTATGACACGCTCGTGCTGGGGTGTACGCATTTTCCGTTGCTGCTGCCCGTATTGCGCGATTTGTGCCCGCCCGATATCCATATTGTCGATAGCGCGACGGTAACGGCGCGCGTTGTTGCCGATACGCTGAAGGCGCGCGGGTTGATGGCGTCTTCGGGCGCGGGGCGGGATACGTTTTGGGTGACGGATTCGCCGGAACGGTTCGAACGGCTGGGCGCGCGTTTTTTGGGCCGTGATATCCGTGGCCGTGTCGCCGTGGCGGATATTTCGCTTTTGCCTTTGGAAAACGCGGGTGATGCGGTAAATTCGGCGGCATGAAGATATTTTCCGGTTTTCTGACATTTATCGTTTTGGCGCTGGTGCTGTGTTTTGCCTTGTCGAACCGGCAAGATGTGGCGGTCGGTTTGTGGCCTTTGTCCGGCGTGATGCAGATGCCGCTTTATGTCGTCGGGCTGGTTCCGCTGGCAGCAGGGCTTGTCGTCGGCGGGGTGTTGGGGTGGGCCGGCACGCTGCCGCACCGGATCAAGGCGCGGCGGTTGAAACGCGAATTGGACGAACTGCATGAAAAAGTGACGGCGTTGCAAAAGGCTGCGCATGAAGCGTCCTTTGCGCCCGTCGCCAATAAACGTTTTTGGGAAAAATAGATGAATCCGGTTTTCTGTGCTATCGACACGCCCGACCTTATCGCCGCCGGACAATTGACGGAAGCGGTGCGCGACGCCGTCGGCGGCATCAAATTGGGGCTGGAATTTTTTATGGCGCATGGGGCGGCGGGATATCGCGATATCGCCGCGCGCGGCTTGCCGATATTCCTTGATTTGAAACTGCACGATATTCCCAACACGGTGGCGGGTGCGGTGGCGTCGTTGCTGCCCTTAAGGCCTGCTTTTATGACCATTCATGCGTCGGGCGGGGCGGCGATGATGCGTGCCGCCGCGGATGCGGCAAAACTAAACACCGCCGAGGCCGCCGCCACGGCGGGCGATGCGCGGCCCAAATTGCTGGCCGTCACGGTGCTGACAAGCCTCGACGCGCACGATCTGGCCGCCGTCGGGCAGGAAGCCGATACCGCGCGGCAAGTGGTGCGGTTGGCGCAATTGGCGCGGGACAACGGCATGGACGGCGTGATTTGTTCGCCGGAAGAAGTGGTTGTGCTGCGCGCGGCGATGCCGCCGGATTTTATTTTAATGGTTCCGGGCATTCGTCCGGCATGGGCGGCGGCCAATGACCAGAAACGCGTGATGACGCCGCGCGAAGCTTGCGATGCGGGGGCCAATTTTCTGGTCATCGGCAGGCCGATCACCAAAGCCGAAAATCCCGCCGCCGCGGCGCGGCGCATCGCCGGCGAATTGGCGTGAGCGTTGACGTTAAAATCTGTGGGTTGAATGACGCGGCGTCAGTCGATGCCGTAGGGCGATGCGGCGCGCGTTATGCCGGTTTTGTGTTTTATTCAAAGTCGCCGCGCGTGGTAACGGCGGCGCAGGCCGCGGGATTGATGGCGCGGTTGCCGCCGGAAACGCTGCCTGTCGGGTTGTTGGTCGATGCGTCGGATGACGATATTGCCGATGTGTTGCGCGTTGCCCCCGTCGGTATTTTGCAATTGCACGGCAATGAAAGCGTGGCGCGCGTGGCCGAGGTCAAACAAAAAACCGGCTTGCCGGTGATGAAAGCCGTTGGCATCGGCATGGCGCCGGATGTCATACGGGCGAAAACCTATGAAGCCGTCGCCGATTATTTGTTGCTGGACGCCAAGCCCGCGTCCGAAGATATGCTGCCCGGCGGTAATGCCCGCGCTTTTGACTGGGGATTGTTGAAAGGACAGGGGTTTGCGCGCCCGTGGCTGCTGGCGGGCGGATTGACATCGGGGAATGTCGCGGCGGCTGTCGCGGCGTCGGACGCGCGGGCGGTCGACGTGTCGTCGGGGGTCGAAGACGCGCCGGGCCACAAAAATATAGATAAAATAAAGGATTTTCTTGGGGTTGCCGGACGGATTGAAACTACTTTTTAACCCTGTCTGGCGAGAATAGACTGGTATTCTTGCGGGTTTTCTGCATGCGCGTTTGGGAATTCGAAGACAATCGGGCCGTTCCGTTCGACCTTGTGCGCGAACAGGACTTCATTTTACGCGTGCGCCGCATGCAGCGCACCGGCGCGCCGACGCTTGTGCTGAATTTCGCGATCAATGCGCTCGACCAGCTGGCTAAAAACCGCGTCGCGTTCGATGCCGTCGTTCAAAAACTTCAGGAATTCGCCCAGATGGCCAAGGGCGTTTATTCGGAAATGTCGAACGGCGACGTTTTTATCGAATGGCCGGAAACCAGTAATGCCGAGAAAATAGCGACCCAGATTGTCGAAGCTATTTTTCCAAGCCATGTCGACAGCAAGGCCAAGTTTTTGAATGTCTATCATCTGCCCGCCGATTACGCGGCATTGCGCGAACGCGCCAATTATTACGTCGAGGTGGTGCGCGCCGCCGCCGCCGCCGGCGTGCATGAAGGCGGCAATGTCGGCGCGGCGCAGGGTCAATTGACGGCGAAAAGCCTCGATCAGATCGAGACGATGTTGAACGAGATCGATTTGCGTCCCTATGGCCGCATGCAAAAAATGTATCGCGTATCCGGCGATACATGGCATGTCAATGGCGAGGAGTATTTCGTCAGTTTCGAGGATTTGCGCCGCGAACGGTTCCCGAAGCTTGAGATCGTGGCGTCCGAACATTTTTTCTTTGCCCTGTGTGGCATGGTCGATCAGCGGCTGTTGCAAATGCTGACGCGTCAGCCGGACATTATCGCCAACCGCGCCATCAATTTGAATTTGTCGGTCAGTTCGGTCGTGGGCAGGGTGTTTGCGAAATTCGTTCACAGTATTCCTGCGGCACGCCGGTCGTCGATCGGGTTCGAACTGCATCGCGGCGATTTGTTTCAGGATCTGTCGCGCACGCTCGACGCCATTGATTTGCTGAAAAAAGAAGGCTTTCGCGTCGCGTTGGACAGCATTACGCCGGATATGGCGCGCTATGTCGATCTGGCCGCTTTTCCCGTCGATGCCATTAAAATCAACGTGTCGAAAGATCGCGTTTTACAGCTTGCCGATGCGAAAGTGCGGGCCGGACTGGCGGCCTTGCCGCCTGAACGGTTGATTTTCTTCCGTTGCGATAACGAACGCGCGCTGGCTGCCGGACGCGATATGGGCGTAACCGCGTTTCAGGGATGGTTGATCGACGATCTGGCTGAAAAGAAGGCGGGCGTTTAGGGAAAAGTGCTCGACGCCGACAGATAGGCTGCAATCGCCGTGTTTTTGGAATATCCCCCCGCCACATTGCCCGCCAGCAACGCGTTGGCGTAGGTTTGCGCCGAAGCAAGGGTGCGGTATACGGCGTTGTAGGACGTCCCCGAATAGAGGTTAAATTGATACGTGTTCGTGGTTCGCGCCGCGTTCGGCGCGTAGGAAATTTTTACGGCATATGAGCCTGTCTTTGCGGCAAGACCGTTGGTGGTCGTCAATTCCTTGTAAGCGGCCTGTTGCGCCGGGGTTCCCTGACTGTCCGCGATAAGTTTCGAGCCGGTTCCGTCATAAAGCTGCACGCGCAGGTCGGAGGCGTTTTTGGTCACGGATGAGTCAAAGCCGAATTTCAAATCCGTGCCGCTTTGCAGCGTAAAGGTGAACCAGTCGGCGTTGTCGGCGCTGGTCAGCTGGCTATAGACCTGAAGCGCGCTTTTGTTTCCTTGCAACCAGCCGATATTGATGTTGTTGAGAAGCGCGGTCGCGTTGATTTTATTATAGGCCTGCCGCGAATAAACGGGCGTTTTGCTGGAGGCGGCCGTGACGGATCCCGACGCCGATGTATCGGTCGGTTGCGCCGTCACGTTGTTGTTGTAAACAACGGAATATTTCGAACCGGAATAAAGCTGGAAATTATACTTGATGTCGCCGCTATTGGGATCGACGCCGTTGGCATAGGATACTTTGACGCTATAGGCGCCGGTCGAGGCGGTCAGCCCCGCGCCCGATGTCATCGCGATGTAATTGGCGCGTTGGAAGGCGTTACCTGCGCTGTCGGCGATCAGCTGGCCGCTGCTGTTGTAGAGCTGAACGCGGGTCGAGGCTGTTTGAGATCCCGCGTCGAAATTAAGCTTGATATTGTTTCCGGCCGTAAGGTCGAAATTATAATATTCCGACGAATCCGATCCGGTCAGGGTGCTGGTGACGCCGAGGCTGGTGCCTTGCGTTTGCGATGATGTGATCGTGGCGGCGGAGCCGTTCTGCGGGGTGGCGATCGCCGTATAGGTTCCGTCCGATGCGGCGGTCAGCGTGCCCGCGACCCATTGGGTATAGGCGTCCTGCTGCGCTTGCGTGCCCTGATTGTCGGCGATCAGCGTGCCGCTGCTGTCGTACAGCTGATAATGCGTGCTGACCTGATCGACGATGTTGCTGAAATTCTGCGACAGGGTGATGAGGTCGCCGGCCTGCGCGGAAAAGGTAGTCGAGACCGCCGTATTGGCGGCAGAACCCGCGTCGCTGACGCTGATGCTGTCGGTTTGTTCGGACAGGTTGCCGATATTGACAGCCTGCGACGAGGTTTCATTTTTCACAGCCGAGGTCGCGACGGTGAATGTCGCGACCGTACCGGTGGCGGCAACCGAAGCATTGACAAGGGAATAAGTCATCGCAGAACCTCTTCCAATCGAATCTGCAGAGCCATTCTACCACGGTGTGGATTAACGGTAAATTAACCGATGTGGGATTTGAAGAGTGTCCCAAGCCCTTGATGCGTCAGCAATTCTGCCAGCAATGCCCAGGGGCGGAAACCGTCGATGATGGCGACGCCGCTGACACCCTGTTTGACGACGGCCAGCGCGCTTTCCACCTTGGGAACCATACCGCCCGAAATCACGCCGGAGGATATCAATTCCTTGGCGGTGGATTCATCGATCATGGCGATGCGTTCGCGCCGTTCGTCCAATACGCCCGCGACGTTGGTGATCATCACCAGACGCTTGGCCTTGATGGCGGCGGCCACCGCCATGGCGTAGTCGTCGCCGTTGATGTTGTACAGGGTCTTGCCATCCGCGCCGACGCCCAGCGAATGCATGACGACGATTTTGCCGGATTCAAGGGCGCGGTCGATCGGCGCGGTGGCGACTTTGCCGGGGAAAGCGCTGCGGTTGCCCGTGGGGTCTTCGGGATCGAAGCTTTCGCCTTCGACCAGCGGACGCGGCTGTTTGGCAGCGATCATGATTTTGTCCTTGGGGCATCCTTCGTCGATCAGGGCCTGCGCTACGGCCAGATTCATTTTCTTCATGACCTGCGCCACGACTGTCATGGCGCGCGGCGAGGTGATGCGGCGGCCGTCTTTGCCTTTGGATGTTTCTATTTTCTTGTCGCGCAGCGCGTCGTCGATCTGTGGCCCGCCGCCGTGAACCAATACGCAGCGCACGCCGTTGGTGTTGAGGAATACGAGTTGCCGCGCGATTTTCGACAGGAACAATTCGTCTTCGGCGATGGAATTGCCGCCGATTTTGACGACGACGGTGCGGCCCTGATAGGCGCGCAATTCGGCCATGATTTCGGCGATATGTTCAAGCGAAACGGGGTCGGTCATGAGGATGTTCCTTTGTCGGCGGGTGATATGGGCAGAAGGCCGCGGTAGACGGCAAGCGTTTGCGCGGTCATGGTCGCGGTCGTAAAGTTGGCGCGGATATGGGCGATGGCGCGCGCGGCCATTTCCTGTTTTTGCGTTTCCGTTTGGTTAAGCGCGAGGTCGATCAGGCGGGCGAGGCTGTCGGCGTCGCCGGGTATGGCAAGCCAGCCGGTTTTGTCGGGGATGACGGTTTCGCGCGCGCCGCCGTGGTCGGTGGCGATAACGGGCGCGCCCATGGCCTGGGCTTCGATGACGGTGCGGCCGAATCCTTCGGGGCGTGTCGACGGCACGACCACGAGCGAGGCGAGTTTATAGGCCGCAGGCATATCGCGGCAGGTGTCGACAATCATGACGTTCCGTTCAAGACCGTGGCGGCGGATGCTTGACGCCAATTCGCGGCCATAGGGCGTGTCTTTACCGTTGCCGACGATAACACAGATAAAATCGCGGCGATGAAGTTCGGCCAGCGCGTCGATCAGAACCGATTGGCCTTTCCATCGTGTCAGCCTGCCGGGGCACAGAATGACGGGCATATCGCCGGCGATATTCCATGCACGGCGCAGGGCTTCGGTGCGTTGCGGTGCGACCTTTTCGCGATCGAAAACAGATATGTCGACGCCGCGCGGGATAACATGCATGATCGTCCGCGCGATGCCATAGGTGCGTTCGGCATAGTCGGCGACAAAATTGGAAATGGCGATGACGCGCAGGCCGCGGGCCATGGCGGAGTTATATAATCTTTTAATCGCCGATCCTGCGCCATAGGCGCTGTGGAATGTCGTGACGAACGGCACGCCGGTTTGACGTGCGGCGAAAAAGGCGCTCCATGCCGGGGCGCGGCTGCGGGCATGCACGATGTCGATTTTGTGCCGGGTGATGACGCGGCGCAGCCGTTTGATGTTGGCGATTATGGTCAGAGGATTTTTCGACGCCAACGGCAGGGTGATATGCGTGCCGCCAGCCTGTTCGATTTCGTGCGCCATCGGCCCGCCTGCCGAGGCCACTACGGCGCGGAATCCGGCGGCGGTCAGCGCGGCGGCGGTTTCGACCGTGCCGCGTTCGACGCCGCCATTATGCAGCGCGGGCAGAACCTGCAACACGGCGGGTTTGCGGGCTTCGTTTCCGACGACCGACAGCACGGTTTCCGCCGCGCGTTCGGACGGCGTGAACTGGTCTTGGCCCAGCCACGCGGCGGCGTCGGCGATTTGCGCGATCTGCCGCTGCCGCGCTTCGGCATCGCACAGCAAGACATCGACGGCGGCGGCAAGTTTGGCCGGCGTGCAATTTTCCTGAATGAATTCCGGCACAACCATTTTGTCGTGCATGATATTCACAAGATTGGCGAATTTCGCGCGGATAAAGCGGCGATAGAGCAGGGCGGTAAGATCGCTGACTTTATAGGCGATGACGGCGGGCAGGCGCGACAGCGCGAGTTCCAGCGCCACGGTGCCCGAACAGGCAAGGGCAGCGGTCGAGGCGGCGAAAGCGTCGTATTTGGCGCGTTCGCCTTCGACAATATGAAAGGGTACGCCCCATGTCGTGACCTCGTCGGCGATGCGTTGTTTTAAATGCGGGACAACGGGGATGGCCAGGCGCAAATCCGGATGGCGTTCGTGCAGGATGGAAACGGCATCCCGGAAAACGGGGGCGAGACGCGCGAATTCACCGCTGCGGCTGCCGAACAGAACCGTCAGGATGGGCGTATCGGGTTCGATGCCGCGCGTGCTGCGGAAAATGGCGTTGCTGCCCTTGCCCGCGCCGCTTTCGATCAGCGGATGGCCGACAAAGGTGCAAGGCAGCCCTTCGCGGGTGAAATAAGGCGGTTCGAACGGCAACAGCGCGAGCAGATGGTCGAGAAAACCCGCGATTTTTTTCGCGCGGCCCGGGCGCCACGCCCATACCGTGGGGGCGACATAATGGATGAGGGGGATTTTCGGCCCCGGCGATTTTCTGACGCGTTGCGCGACGCGGAAACAGAAATCGGGCGAGTCGATGGTGATGAGCGCATCAGGTTGCGCGAGGCGCACTTCGCGCGCGGTCTTATCGATAAGGCCCAGCAGGCGCGGGATGTGGCGCAGCACTTCGACGACGCCGAAATGCATCAGCTCCGTATGCGGGAACAGCAAATCGATGCCTTCGGCCTGCATCTGCGGCCCGCCGACGCCGACAAAGCGCACGTTGTTGTTTAGTTTTTGCTTCAACGCGCGCATCAGATGCGCGCCCAGTATGTCGCCCGACGCCTCGCCCGCGATGAGGAAAAAGACAGGCGTCGTCATGGATGGTTAATACCCCGTCGCGATCCGTTCGACCAACTGCTTGACCGTGGGGATAAAGCCGTCGGCATAAAAAGGATCTTGGGCAAAGCGATAGGCATTGTGGCCGGAGAACATCAGCGAATTGTCGACGTCGCCGCCGTGGCTGATATTCTGCAGCGTTTTCTGGATGCAGAATGACCGCGGGTCGGGCATGTGGCCGGTCGTGCCTTTTTCGTTCTGCGACCAGTTGGAAAAAGCGCAGGCCGACAGGCAGCCCATGCAATTGGCCTGATCGGTTTTAATCTGATGCGCGTCGTCGGGCGTTACGAAAACCAGCGTGCTGTCGGGCGTGCGCAGGGCCTGTGTGTAGCCTTGCGCTTTCCACGCGTTGGCGCGGGCGATGTCGGCGGGCGTCAGATAGACGGGGTTTCCGATGACGCCGACCTGAAAGCTTTCGGTATGCGCGCCGACTTTTTCATGGGCGTAGGCGACTTGCCGTTCGGAACGGTCTTTCAGATCCTGCAGGAATTTATTATTGACGGCGGAGGAATAAAAACCCGTCGGCGAGAATTTGTTTAAAAACACGTCGCCATTTTTTAACGTCAGCAGTTTCTTCTTCCATGCCTCGGGGATGGGGCTTTCCTGCGTCAACAGGGGGCGCGTGCCGAACTGGAACGCGATGGGGCCTATTTCGGGGTTGTCGAGCCAGTGTTCCCAATCGGAAATCCACCACACGCCGCCCGCCATGACGATGGGGGTGTTTTGCAGGCCGTATTCGTTCATCTGGGCGCGCAGTGCGATGACGCGCGGCATGGGGTCTTCGGGCTTTTTCGGGTCTTCGCTGTTCGACAGGCCGTTATGCCCGCCCGCCAGCCACGGGTCTTCGTACACGACGCCGCCCAGCCCTTCGCGGTATTTATTATAGGCGCGCAGCCATAAAGCGCGGAACGCGCGGGCCGAGGACACGATGGGGTAATAGGAAACGCCGAATTTGGCGGCGATTTCGGCAACGCGATAGGGCATGCCCGCGCCGCAGGTCACGCCGTGGATAAGCCCCCTGGCGCCGTCCAGAATGCCTTGCAGGATATGTTCAGCCCCGCCCATTTCCCATAGGACGTTCATATGGATGCGGCCTTTGCCGCCCGATATATCGTGGGCGCGCTGCGCCTGCGTGATGCCGCCCTGAATGGCGTAACTCATCAATTCCAGATGGCGGTCCTTGCGGGTTTTGCCGTGATAGATTTGCGGGATGATGCGGCCTTGCGCGTCATAACTGTCGGCGTTGACGCCGGAAAAAGTGCCGATGCCGCCGGCCGCCGCCCATGCGCCCGAGCTTTCGCCGTTGGACACGGATATTCCTTTGCCGCCTTCGACGACGGGCAGGACTTCACGACCGGACATAACCAGACTTTTAAGAGCCTTCACGAGACATATTCCCTGATTTATGGAGATGGAAGGGGACTATAATCTCAACCGGCGTCTATGCAAAGGAAATCGGGGGTGTCCCGGGGGCTTTTTCTGGCCGAATCGGCTGCGTTCGGTTATGAATAAAGGGTAATGACCGAAGCCATTAACGAACAACTTGATAAGATTCTTGCGCTGGCCGACTCGTCGCATGACGGCGAGGCGCTGGTTGCCGTGCGCAAGGCACGGCAGGTCTTGTCGCGCGGCGGCTTGAATTTCAGCGATCTGGCCCGTGCGGCGTCGTCGCGCCAGATTAGAGCCAAGATGCCCGCCGGTTTTTCGTTCCTGCCGGGGCAGCGCGAACATCTGGAATCGCAAATGGCGCATTTGCGCGCCCAGATCGACGATTTGCGCGGGCAGTTGCAGACCCAGGATTTGCAGCTTGATTTCTGGCGGCGTCGCGCCGCCGATCTGGAACAAATTCAGGCTCAGGCCGTGGGCGAGGCCGAACGGTGGAAAAAACTGGCGCGCGAAACGGCAGAACGGTTGTGGGATATCGGCCAAAGCATCAAAGGCGAGGAATTTTCGGCCAAGGTGCCGGTGCCGGAAAAGGCTGCCGTCAAAAAATAACGTCTATTCCTGAACCAGTTTATCGACCGGTTTCGTGGTTCCGACTTCGGGGCCCCATGATTCCCGCAACATGTCGAGATTCTTGCGCAACGCCTTGGTGCGTATTTCGGCGTGGGTCAATGTCATGGTTGCGATCGCTTGCGGTACGGCATAGACGACCAGTTGCCCCATCGCCGCCGCACCCAGAATAACCGCCCAGTCGTTGGCGTCGCTGAGAATGGCAAAGGCGTTTGGCATCGTCTGGCCCTTTTCCCACAGCCCGATGATAAAGGGGACAATGCCCGCGAAATTCAGCGCGCCGACAGACAGCGCGCCCGATTTTTGCGGGTCGTTGTCCGTTATCAGCGCGACATAAGTGGGGACGAGGCCGGCCAGAAGCAGGACGAGGGTCGGCATCATGAAAGGCGCCGCGAAAACAAGGACTGCCGTGACAAGAAAAGCGGTGGCTTTGCCCGATTTTTTGGTTTTTTTGCTGTCCGCTTTGGCGTCGCCCTTTTTCTCGCCGCCTTTTTTCGTTTCGGCCATAGGTCGTCAATCCTCTGTCACGCGCGCCGAAATCGGCGCGGGGGTGAAGCCGCCGGGCGGCGTGTCGCCCGACAAGGATGGCACCGATCCGCGTTTGCCCGCGCTGGCCGCGGGCGGCGGTATCTGGCCGGACGTGTCGGTGGCACGGACGATGGTTTCGCCGCGCAGCAAGGCGCGAACCTCGTCGCCCGACAGCGTTTCGAATTCCAACAACGCCTTGGCAATTTTATGCAGATCCTCGACTTTATCGGTCAGGATGCGGCGCGCGGTCGCTTCGCCTTCGTCGGTCAGGCGGCGCACTTCCTCGTCGATCAATTCCGACGTCGCTTCGGACACGTTTTTCTGTTGCGCCACCGACATGCCAAGAAACACTTCCTGTTCGTTGGCGCTGTAGCGCACGCGGCCCAGCCTGTCCGACATGCCGAATTCGGTGACCATACGGCGGGCCAGACCCGTGGCCTGTGAAATATCGCTCGATGCGCCGGTGGTGACATTTTCCTTGCCGAAAATCAATTCCTCGGCGACGCGGCCGCCGAACATCATCGCGATACGCGAAGTCAGTTCGGTTAGCGTTGACCCATATTTGTCGCGTTCGGGCAGATTCATCGTCACGCCCAACGCGCGGCCGCGCGGGATAATGGTGACTTTGTGCAGCGGATCGCTTTGCGGCACGCTCAGCCCGACCAGCGCATGGCCGGCCTCGTGATAGGCGGTCAATTTCTTTTCGTCGTCGGTCATGGCCATCGACCGGCGTTCCGCGCCCATCATGACTTTGTCTTTGGCGGATTCGAATTCGGCCATGCCAACGGCGGATTTGCCCGCGCGGGCAGCCATCAAGGCCGCTTCGTTGACCAGATTGCCGAGATCCGCGCCGGAAAAACCGGGCGTGCCGCGCGCGATAACCTTGGGATCGACATCGGCGGCCAGGGGTACTTTGCGCATATGGACTTTCAGGATTTTTTCGCGGCCCAGAATATCGGGGTTGGGCACGACGACCTGACGGTCGAAGCGGCCGGGGCGCAGCAGCGCGGGGTCGAGCACGTCGGGCCGGTTGGTCGCCGCGATCAGGATGACGCCCTCGGTCGCTTCGAAACCGTCCATTTCGACCAGCAGCTGGTTCAATGTCTGTTCGCGTTCGTCGTTGCCGCCGCCAAGCCCGGCGCCGCGGTGACGGCCGACGGCGTCGATTTCGTCGATAAAGATGATGCAGGGCGCGTTCTTTTTCGCCTGTTCGAACATGTCGCGCACGCGACTGGCCCCCACGCCGACGAACATTTCAACGAAGTCGGAGCCGGAAATGGTAAAAAACGGCACATTGGCTTCGCCCGCAACGGCGCGCGCGGTCAATGTTTTACCCGTGCCCGGCGGGCCGACCAGCAAAACGCCTTTGGGGATTTTGCCGCCCAGTTTCTGGAATTTCTGCGGGTCCTTCAGGAAGTCGACGATTTCCTGCAATTCCTGTTTCGCTTCGTCGATGCCCGCGACATCGTCGAACGTCACCTTGCCCGATTTTTCATTGAGCATGCGCGCGCGGCTGCGGCCAAAGCCCATGGCGCGGCCATTGCCCGACTGCATATGGCGCATAAAGAAAAACCACGCGCCGATCAACAGCAAGACGGGACCGTAGGACAGCATGAAGCTCCAGAAAGTCAGGCTGTCATGGTCTTCGGGCTGGGCGTTGATTTTGACGTGGTTCGCCAGCAATTTGTCGGTAATGGGGCTGTCGTCGGGCAGGTAGGTGGAAAAGGCCGCGCCATTTTCGGTCAAATGGCCGTCGACATTGTTGCCGCGAATGGTGACGTCGGCCACTTTGCCTTCACTGACGCGCTGCATGAAATCGCTGAACGGCATTGTGTTTTGCGCCTGCATGCCGCCGCCGGTCTGGAACAGCCCGAACAGCATTGCCAGCATGCAACCGATGACGATCAAAAGCGCGATATTTTTGCCGATATTATTGTTCACAGGATGTTCCCGGGCTGCGACGCGCGAAAGCGCGGCTGTTTTTTGTCCGCGCAATCATAACGCGGTTACGGTTAAGGATATAGTAAAAGATGCGGCGTTTTCAACCGGCGTCGAGGTGTTGTTGTTAAGTTATTTTTTACTGTTTTTTGTCATGCTATCAGGATGTTGGCCGATACGCACCGCAGCTTTGCCCGACAGCTTGAAAATTACCGTCTGACCACGGCGGAAATTCTGTACGGAATGCCGGATCATCCCAAATTGCTGCAAAGCTTTATATGGCAAGAACTCGACATCGCGCCGCGCTTCCCCGTTTTGCATAAATTCCTGCGTTTTTGGGAAGCCAAACTTGAAGGCCGGCTTTACAAAGTTACCATTGCCCATGCCGCGCTCATCAAGCCGGCGGAGCTGACCTATGGGCAGGAATATGTGTTGCACTGACGCGGATTTGGACTAAATCCGTTTTAGATTAAATCCGTCATCCCCATGCACCAGCACAAAATGGCTTTCTGCGCGTGCAGGCGGTTTTCGGCTTCGTCCCATACCACCGATTGGCTGCCGTCGATCACGTCGTCGGTCACTTCCTCGCCGCGATGCGCGGGCAGGCAATGCATAAAAAGGGCGTGCGGCGCGGCGCGTTTCATCAGCGCGGCATCGACCTGATAGGGGGCCAGCAGTTGGTGCCGCACGGCGGCGTCGCTGTTATGCATCGATACCCAGCAGTCGGTGATGACGATGTCGGCGTCTTCGGCATGGGCGATGTCGGCGGATACCGTGATTTTCGCGCCGCGTTTTTGCATCAGCACCAGCAATTTGACCGGCGGCACGAATTCGGGCGGGCAGATGACATGCAGGGTGAAATCGAAAATCGGCGCGGCGTGCATCCAGCTGGCCAGCACATTATTATCGCCGTCGCCGAGCCAGACGACTTTTTTGCCTTTCAGGTCGCCGAGTTTTTCCTGCGCCGTCATGATGTCGGCCATGACCTGACACGGGTGCGACTGGTCGGTCAGGCCGTTGATGACGGGCACGGATGCGCCTTCCGCCAGTTCGAAGAGTTTATGTTCGGCAAAAGTGCGGATCATCAGGATATCGACGAAGCGCGACAGCACGCGGCCCGTATCGGCCACGGTTTCGCCGCGCCCCAACTGGATTTCCGCGCCGGATAATGTCGTGACATGGCCGCCGAGCTGGCGCATGCCGACTTCGAACGACACGCGGGTGCGGGTCGACGGTTTTTCGAATATCAACGCCAGCGTTTTGCCTTCCATCGGGCGGTGGGCGAGGGGGGCTTTTTTCAATTTGTGCGCCAGCGCGAGAATGGCGTGGATGTCTTGGGTGTCGGTTTTGTCGATGTCGAGAAAATCTTGCTGTTTTGTCATGATCTTTCTTTCAAATAATCTTGCCCCAGCCGGACATATTGCCCGCTGCGCAGGTCGAATTGCGCGATATCGTCGTCCGTCAATCGTCGCCAGAATTTGGCCGGGCTGCCGGCCCATAATTCGCCGCTGCCCACCACTTTGCCGGGGGTTAACAGCGCGCCGGTGGCCAGCATGCCGTTGCTTTCGATTTTGGCGCCGTCCATGACGATGGATTTCATGCCGACAAAGCCGCGGCTTTCCACAATGCAGGCGTGCAAAAGCGCCATATGGCCGACGGTGACGTCGTCGCCGATCAAGGTGGGGTATCCGTCCTTGGGGATTTTGCTGTGTGCAACCTGCGCGTTGCCGGTTGGATTCACGTGGTCGGAAGAGGATGCATTGGCGTCTATCCTCCCACGACCCAACCGGGCTGGCTGTTCGCCGCTGGCGACGTGGATGACCGTGCCGTCCTGAATATTGGTGCGCGCGCCGATGCGCACGCGGTTGACGTCGCCGCGAATGACGCAGCCGAACCAGACCGAGCTTTCGGGGCCGATTTCGACATCGCCGATAATGACGGCGCCGGGCGCGATAAAGGCGGTGGGGTGGATTTTCGGCGTGACGCCGCGATAGGGGATGATTTTGGGCATGGCGCAGTATAACGCGGCTTGCATAAAGGGAAACCTGAAAACACATATCTTGATTTGCACCCTGAAATCGGCCAAACAGAAGGGATGACACATTCGCCCGATGAAATGCCTGTTTCCGTTATGCCGCACCCGCCTGTGATGGGGCGGGTCAACTGGGTGGGGCTTTATGTCCTGACCGGCAAGGAGACGGGCCGTTTTATCAAAGTGTACGGCCAGACTATTCTGGCTCCCGTGATTACCACCGTTTTGTTTTACGTCGTTTTTGCCTTTGCGCTGGGCGGCGACAAACGCATGATGGGCGATGTGCCGTATCTGGCCTTTCTCGCGCCGGGGCTTGTCATGATGTCGATGGCGCAGAATGCCTTTGCCAATACGTCAAGCTCGATCGTCATTTCCAAGATACAGGGCAATATCGTCGACGTCCTGATGCCGCCATTGTCCGCGGCGGAGTTGACGGCAGGGTATGTTATCGGCGGCATCGCGCGCGGTCTGGCGGTCGGCGCGGTTTCGGTTGCCTGTTTGCTGTGTTTTACCTCCATCACGGTGACCAATCCTTTTTACGTTGTCTATTATGCGTTGATGGGCACGGCGATGCTGGCTTTGATGGGCATTATCGGCGGCGTATGGGCGGAAAAGTTCGACCAATTGGCGGCGGTGCAGAATTTCATCGTCATGCCTGCAACTTTCCTGTCGGGTACTTTTTATACTGCCGACCGCTTGCCAGGCGTGTGGCAGACGTTGTGCCATGTCGATCCGTTTTTCTATATGATCAGCGGGTTTCGTTATGGCTTTGTCGGCGCATCGGACGGTATGCTGCATATCGGCCTTTTATATATGGCTTTCGTCAACATCCTGTTGACGGTTGCCGCCTATCGCCTGATTGCGTCCGGTTATAAACTCAAGGCCTGAAGCAATGACTATTTCCCCGTTGATGCCGGTTTACAAGCGCGTCGATTTGTATTTCGACCGCGGCGAAGGCGTTTATCTTTACGCCGACAATGGCGATCGTTATCTGGATTTCGTCGCGGGCATCGCCGTGGCGTCGCTGGGGCATTGCCATCCCCATCTGGTCAAGGCATTGGCGGCGCAGGCTGAAACTTTGTGGGCGACGTCGAATTTGTTCAAAACCCACGGCGGCGACAGGCTGGCGCAGCGTCTGGTCGACATGACCTTCGCCGACACCGTGTTTTTCCAGAATTCCGGCGCGGAAGCGTGGGAATGCGGCGTCAAGGTTATCCGTAAATATTTCGACGCGACCAACCAGCCGCACCGGTTCCGCATCATCAGCTTTCAGGGCTGTTTCCACGGCCGGACGATGACGGCAATCGCCGCGTCGAAGGCCGAGAAAATGGTCAAGGGTTTCGGGCCGTTGATCGACGGATTCGATGTCGTGCCGTGGGGCGATATTGATGCCGTGCGCGCCGCCATAACCGATGAAACCGCGGCGATTGTCGTCGAACCCGTATTGGGCGAGGGCGGCATTAAAGTCGCCGACCCTGCTTTTTTGCGGGCCTTGCGCGGGTTGTGCGACGAACGCGGCATGTTGCTGTATTTCGACGAAATTCAATGTGGCATGGGCCGCACCGGCAAACTGTTCGCGCATGAATGGGCGGGTGTTGTGCCCGACGTCATGTGCATCGCCAAGGCACTGGGCAACGGCTTTCCCATCGGCGCATGCCTGGCGACGGAACGCGCGGCCCAAGGCATGACGCTGGGCACGCACGGGTCGACTTATGGCGGCAATCCGCTGGCGACGGCGGCAGGCAATGCGGTGCTGGACGTCATCGCCGAATCTGATTTTCTGGCCGACGTCACGCGCAAGGGCGACATTCTGCGCGGCAAATTGGAGCGCGTGATCGCTGCGCATCCCAAGGTTCTGGCCGGCGTGCGCGGGCGGGGGCTGATGCTGGGGCTTGCTTGCGTATGCCCTGCCGGTGACGTGGTTACGGCGTTGCGGGCGGAGAAAATGCTGACCGTCGAAGCGGCGGAAAATGTCGTGCGTTTGTTGCCGCCCCTGATTATCACGGATTCCCAGATTGACGACGCCGTGGTTTTGATCGACCGTGCGGCGAGTGCATTGGAGGCGCGGCTATGAGAAAATATCTTTTGCTGGCGGTGGCCTTGGTGCTGGCCGCGTGCGCGGATGACAGCGGGTCGGCGGATCAGGGCGGCGCCGCGCACGACAAAGACGATAAAAAGGCCCAAGCTGAAATCGCGCCGCCGATCTGTCCGCAAGTCGCGATTTTGATCGAAGCACAGCGCAAAGCCGATTATGGCCGCGAACAGCCCGACCCGTCGCAGCTGGTCGCCACGGCGCAAATGCAGAATGTCGACGGCGACTGTTCCTATCAGGATAACGGCATCGATATTAAATATACCCTGCACATGACGGCACGGCGCGGCCCGCGTCTGGGCGGCGGGCATGATGAATTTCCGTATTTTGTAGCTATCGTCGACCCCGCCGACCGCATTATCAGCCGCCAGATATTGACCGCGTCTTTCACTTTTTCAGACGGCAGCGATACCGCGACGGATGATGAACCGTTGCATGTTTTTATCCCGCTGGCGAAAACGGCGCAGCTTGGGGGGCCGGATTACCGTGTGTTGGCCGGGTTCCAGAAATAACGGCATAGTCCGGGTTTAATCTGGACGGATAGATGATGCCATTGCTGTCCATAATATGTACGCGGTTGCGTCCTTCGCCCTTCGATGTATAGGCGGCGTCATCGGCGCGCTTTAAAGCGTCGGCGATATATTCCACGTCACTGGCGATGGGAATGATGATGGCGACGCCGATGCTGGCCGTGCCGATTTTTTCATGGGCGTTCGGCGCGCGGCGTTCTATCGCCGCACGCAGGTTTTCGGCCATTTTTTCCGCCACCTCGAATATTTTATCGCCATCTTCGCAGATTAGGGCGGCGAGTTCGTCGCCATGAAGCCTGGCGCGGACATCAACAGTCCTGTGAAACGTTTCGCGCATCGCGTCGGCAATATTGACCAGAACCTTGTTCCCGGCTTCATGGCCGCCAAATTCATCGTTGACTTTCTTGAAATTGTCGATGTCGATCGCAAAAATCGCTATTGCCTTGAGCGGATGGCCGCTCATGGCTGAAACGATTTCGAAATTCTCACGGGTGGCTTCTGCGAATGATCTTTGCGCCAGTTCATAAAATGCCCGTTCATTGGGCAATTTCGTCAGGTTATCAATGCGGCTTTCTTCTTTAAGGGCTTGCACTTCCTGCCTCAGGCTTGTTAATTCCGCCTGGGTTTCCTGAAAATGCGCAAAGGCCGCGCAACGTTTTTTCAACGTTGCCAAGAAATGCCATGCCTGAATGAATAAAGCGCGCCCGCGACCCATGATGAATTATCCTGACAATAAAATTTAAAAAATTTACGCTGCCACTATAACCTAAAAGAATTACTTTCTTTTTTAAAAAACAACCCTCGCCCGAAACAAGGATTTTCAGGCAGCTGTATGTTTTCAATGGGTTATTACCCGCCGCCATAGCTTTGAATCAGGCTGCCACAGATCAGATACCATCCGTCGACCAGCACGAAAAAGATGATTTTGAACGGCAGCGAGATAATCGACGGCGGCAGCATCATCATCCCCATCGACATCAAAAGAGACGCCACCACCATGTCGATAATCAAAAAAGGCAAAAACAGCAAAAAGCCGATTTCAAAGGCGCGGCGTAATTCGGATATCATAAAAGCCGGGATCAGGGCGCGCGTCGGCACTTCGTTTTCCGATGCGGCCGTATTGTTTTTTGCCGGCCCCGTGACCGGAGTCGTAACGGCGGACTGATCCGGCATTTTAGCCGCCATGCCGATGGCGGCGGGTTGGTTTTTGTCGCCTGTATTTTCCGGCTTGGCTTCCGCGCTGGCCGCTTTGCTGACCTCGGTGAACAGTTCCAGATCCTTGGGGCGCGTGTGCTTCAGCATAAACACGCGGAACGGTTCCAGCGTGCGCGTCAACGCCGTTTCTTCGTCAAGCTGGTTGTTCATCAAGGGCTGCATGCCGTCCTGCCACGCCTGGTCAAAGGTCGGCTGCATGATGAACATCGTCAGGAACAGGGCAAGGCTGATCAGAACGATGTTGGGCGGCGTCGTTTGCGTGCCGAGCGCGGTGCGCAGGAAGGACAGCACGACGATGATGCGCGTGAAGCTGGTGACCATGACCAGAATCGACGGCGCCAGCGACAGAACGGTGATAAGCAGGATGATCTGGACAATATGCGCGGTGGCGGAGGGGCTTTGCCCCATGTCGAAATTGACCGATTGCGCGACAGCCTGTGCGGGCATAAACGCGGCGGCGGCCAGCAGGGCCAGCGGCAATGTTTTGAAGATAAAGTTGGGAAAACGCATCACAGCTCGTCGGACAGGTCGCCGGAATCATCAGGCGGGGCGGGGAGATTCGTATCCACCACTATATCGCGCTCCGCGCCCAAGAGAAGCAAATGTTCGCGCCCGTCGCAACGCGCGATGACCAGGCGACGGCGCGGATCAATGGGCAGGCTTTCGACGATTTCCAGCCGTCGCGCCCGGCGGCCGCCCGCCATGTTC
The DNA here is from genome assembly GCA_028866275.1 of Alphaproteobacteria bacterium. Taxonomy (GTDB): domain Bacteria; phylum Pseudomonadota; class Alphaproteobacteria; order UBA9219; family UBA9219; genus CAIXLI01. The sequence continues at coordinate 13,090 of JAGWIK010000011.1, read as the reverse complement.
CATCCGCGCAGGCTGAGAAATTTCAGGATGAAGCCCAGTCCCGCCATAAGCCCCAGCACGGTAGCAAAGGCGACGGCGACCTGAATCCATGAAACATCGGGCGTGTCGGTCATTGCCGCGTTTCCTTTTCGTGTCTGGCCTGAAAGGCGCGGATGGCGGTTTCGCAGGCATCGAGTTTGTCGAGCAGGCCGCCGAGTCGCGGCAGGCATTCCTGTTGTATGTCCGGTTCGGCCTGTTCCAGCGCGGCGCATAACGCGGCGACGCGCTGATCCAGCCCTGCCATATCGGGCATATGGCCTTGCGCGATGACTTCCTGTGCCGCGTCGAGATAGTTGCCGATGCCGTCCAGTTCGCGGCGCAGATCGTCGGGCGTTTTAGTCATGGAGTTCCCTGTACGGAAAGGCGGGTATTGGCTTCATAAACTTTGGCCAGAATTTCGGCCACGGCGATGACGGCTTCGCTGGGGATAGGGGTATCAAGATCGAGCGCGGCAAGCAACTGCGCAAGGTCGGCGTCGGCGCGGACTTTGATGCCCTTGTCGAATGCCATTTGCATGATTTGTTCCGCTAGTTTTCCATAACCGGATGCGATAACCTGTGGCGTAGAATCAGGCGATTTATCCGTACCACCCTTGATGGCGACAGCGATAGGGCGTTCCCCATCCCGTTTGACGGGGCTGATATTCGCGGTGTTTTCCTGATTTTCGTCCATGGGTGGGACTGTATCTTATCCATGCGGGGTCGGCAATTAACCTGTTGCCATTAACCTGTTGTTAATGGCAAGGCGAGACAATGTTGCGTGTGCGTAACGGCTGCGTCCTGTGGCCGGATTTCCCGTTATCGGTAACGGTGGAGGGTGGTTTCATGAGCTCAAGCCTTGCAGGGATTTTTGACGCCCTGACGCATAAAATGTCCTTCCTGTCGCAAAAACAGGCGGTGCTGGCCGAAAACGTCGCCAATGCCGATACCCCCGGATATAAAGAACTGGCGGTCAAGCAACCCAGTTTTGGCGATACGCTGAAACAGGCGTCGATCACAATGGCGGTCACCAACCCGCGGGACATCGTTCCGGCGTCGATGTCGGGCGTTAACGCCCAGACCTATCAGGTCAAGAACACTGAAGTGATGCCGAACGGCAATTCGGTCGATATCGAAGGCCAGATGATGGAGGTGTCGAAAACCTCGATGGATTATCAGGCGATGACCGCGATCTATCACAAAATGGCCGGTTTGTTCAAAATCGCGATTAAGGGTAGCAGCACATAATGTCTGACGAACTTACAGATGTGATGGCTATTTCCGCGTCGGCGCTGCGCGCGCAGGACCAGCGGTTGAAGGTGATTGCCGAAAATATCGCCAATGCCGATACCACCGCGTCCGCGCCGGGGCAGAAACCGTACCAGCGCCATACCATTACGTTCAAAAACGAATTCGACAAGGCCATCGGCGCGTATCAGGTCAAGGCTACCAGCGTTTCCGTCGACCCCAGCGCGTTTGGCAAGAAATACGATCCGTCGAATCCGGCGGCGGATGCCAAAGGCTATGTGTTGACGCCGAATGTCAACACGATGCTGGAAACCATGGATATGGGCGAGGCGAACCGGTCTTATCAGGCCAATCTGGATGTCATCGCGGCATCGCGCACGATGATGGCCAAGACAATCGGCTTGCTGCAATAGAAGGAGTTACGGCTATGGCGATCAATCCTATGGATGCGGTATCGGCCTACAGCAAAAGCGGCGGACTGCTTGGCGGCGGATCGTCCGGCGCCACGGATGGCGCGGCGACGGGTGGCGGCAGCTTTTCCGACATGCTGGGGCATGCGCTGGGCGATGTGACATCGACTTTGCATGCGGGGGAAAAAGCGTCGATGTCGGCGGTGACCGGCAAAGCGGATATGAGCACGGTTGCCGTCGCGCTCGACAATGCCGAAGTCGTGCTCGATGAAGTGATTGCCATTCGCGACAAGGTAATATCGGCCTATCAGTCGATCACCAGCAGCGCGATTTAGGTTCCGGCCCTCACCGGAAATAGAAATTTTCAGACAGTGACGTTGACGCTGGTGCCGCGGATGTTCGAGGTCGAGGCCGAAGCCAGCGCGTTATAGACCGTGTTGCTGTTGGTGTCGGCATTGGTCGGGCCTTGTTGCTGCGCTTCGGTGACATCGTTGTCATTGTCGTTATCGGACGAAGCGGAGCTCTGCTGCACCGCCGGCGACGAAGCTTGTGTCGTTCCTGGCGACGGCGTTGTGGCGGAGGTCGCGCTGGCCGGCGGCGTGTAGGCGGCGGCTGAAATCAGGGTGAGGCTGGTCACTGGCGTTCTCCGTCAATAAAGACGCGCGGCGCGCCGCGCAGGTAAAAATCGGTTTTTCTTTATATGACGCAGCATAACATGGCCTTGCTTAAAAGCCCATGAAGACGCAGGATTGTTTTTAACGCATTGATTTATAAGTGTTTACGCGGTTCCTGGCGGCACGAGAACCGATGCCGCGCCGGTTTGGATGATTGCGGCCAGCGCGGCGCTGTGCGGCAGAATATGCGCGGCATAAAAACCGGCGGTGGCGATTTTGGCGTTCAGGAAATCGGCATCGCCGCCGGATGCCGCGAGGTCTTCATGCGCCAGATGCGCCGATTTGGTCAGGTAAAATCCACCGAGCACGTTTCCGCACAGACGCAGGAAATACGCGGCGACAGCCGCGGCTGCTGCGGGGTTTGTTCTGGCGTTTTGCGCGATCCATCCGGTTGCGGTTTTGGCGTCGCGCAAAGACGACGCGAGCTGCCCGCGCATCGTGGACAGCGCGGCCATGCCGGACGTTTCGTGCAGGAAAGCGTCTATTTCGGCAAACAGGCTGTTGATGGCCGCGCCGTTGTCGCGCGCGATTTTACGAAAGACAAGATCGTTGGCCTGAATGCCGTTGGTGCCTTCGTAAATTGCCAGAATGCGGGCATCGCGCATGACCTGCGCCGCGCCGGTTTCTTCGATATAGCCCATGCCGCCGAAGACCTGAACGCCGGTCGATGTCACGTCATTGGCCATGTCGGTCAGCCAGCCTTTGACGATGGGGGTCAGTATATCGACGCGCAGGGCCGCCTGCGATTTGCTGCCATCGCTTCCATATTTGGCGGTGTCGACCGCCAATGCGCAGCTATAGGCCAGCGCGCGCCCGGCCTCGGTCAGGGCGCGCATCGTCATCAACATGCGCCGCACATCGGGGTGGTTGATAATGGCGACGGGCGGTTCTTTCGGCGCGTCAATCGCGCGGCTTTGCACGCGCGTGCGGGCGTAATCGCGCGCTTGTTGATATGCGCGTTCCATCAGGCCAAGCCCCTGAATGCCGACGCCGATGCGCGCGTTGTTCATCATCGTGAACATCGCGGCGATGCCGCCATTTTCCTGTCCGACCAGATATCCGGCCGCGCCTTTGCCCCCGTCGCCATAGGCCATGATGCAGGTCGGGCTGGCATGCTGGCCCATTTTATGTTCAACCGACACTGCGCGCACATCGTTGGGGGCACCCAGCGTGCCATCTTCGTTGACCAAAATTTTGGGGACAAGAAATAACGATAGACCGCGCGTGCCTTCCGGCGCGTCGGGCAGGCGCGCCAGCACCAGATGCAGTATGTTGTCGGTCAGATCGTGATCGCCATAGCTGATAAAAATCTTCTGGCCCGTGATGCTGTAACAATCGCCGTCCTTGACCGCGCGGGCGCGCACCGCGCCGACGTCGGAGCCGGCTTGCGGCTCGGTCAGGTTCATCGTGCCCGCCCAAGCGCCGCTGACAAGGTTAGGCAGAAAGATTTTTTTGATGCGGTCGTCGCCATGCGCGCACAGCAATTCGATCGCGCCCTGATTCAATAACGTGGCGAGGGCGAGACCGATATTGGCCCCTTGCAGCATTTCTTGCACCGGCATCGCCAGCAGCCACGGCAGGCCTTGCCCGCCATATTCAGGTTCGACGGGCAACGTGTTCCACCCGCCTTCGACAAAGGCGCGATAGGCGTCACGAAATCCGGGCGGCATCGTGATATTGCCGTTGTCGAATTTAACGCCATGCTTGTCGCCGACATCATTCAGCGGCGCGAATTGTTCGGCGGCTATTTTCCCGGCTTCGTCCAGAACCGCATCGGCCGTGCCGGCGTCGACGGCCGCATGGGCGGGCATGGCGGCGATTTTATCCCAGCCGATTAATCGGTGCAGAATAAAGCGGATATCGGCTAGTGGCGGGGTATAGGCAGTGGGCATCGGGTCAACGAAATTGTTAATAACGATGCAATTGTATGGCGAATTACTTTCATGGTAGTTAATGAGAAAGGCTATTTTTGAGGAACGATATTATGGACGCACGCCGATTGAATGACACCGCCAAGCCGTTGCCCACGGGGGGCGGGCAGGCCGCACCGTTGAGCTGGTTTAGAGAAATCAGCACGCAAAACGTCGCAGACCACATGGCGCCGATAGCGGATTCTTTTCGAATGAATTGGATGGGCGCGATGGAAGCTCGCCCGGGGGAAGGGGGGCTTCGTTTCGTTTTGTGGAAAACGTCGGTGCTGTTGAACGCGTTGCGTTCCAGTCATGTGCATCGCGGGCGCGGCCCGGCAAAAAGTTTTCGCGACCACGACGAGATTGCCCTGTTTCTGGCTACGTCGACGGGGCTTTCCCCTTGGTTGCAACAGGTGTTGCCGTTGGTCGAGAGGATTTCAGCCAAATCCGTCAGTTCGAATTTTTTGGCTATGGCTTCGTTGACCTATCACCGATTGCCATCGCCAAGGGATATGGACAGGTTTAAAACAATAATTTACCGCCTGAACGACCGGGCGCACGCATTGTCCGGCGCGTTCGATGGGGTTGCGATGGCGGATATCGTTCGGGCGCAATGGATTTTTGTTAAACAGGGCACCGGCATCAAGCCGGATGTTCTCCTGCTGAAAAAATTGTCTCTTGGCGAGAGTGGTTCCGATGAGCTGTTTTCGGCGTTGGGCGCCACGGAAATCAAAGACACGCTGGCCGCCGCGGAAGGCCTGCGGTTCATGGGCATCAAAATCGAGGATGCGTTTACAGACAGGTTGCGCGCCCGATTGGAAGGGGGTGTGGGGTCTGGGCGGGCCACTATAGACCCCAGCCGGCCGGTGAAGCCTCCGGCTCCAATCTCCGGTGGCCAACACCAGCCATAATTGGCACGCGGGTTGCAATGTAGGGGGCAGGAAGAAAGGAACCACCCTCTGTGACTGCGCAAACCGCCATTGCTGAAGCCATAAATTCGGTTGAAAATCAATCGGATATATCGGGTATGTCGGCGCGCATTTTGCAGGCGATTAAAAACGCCGCGGCCAGGACGGGGGTCGATTTTTCCTATCTGGTCAAAAAAGCCGCGCAGGAAAGCGGCTTCGACCCCACCGCCAAGGCTTCGACCAGCAGCGCGACGGGTTTGTATCAATTTACCAGCCAGACATGGCTGCAAATGGTTAAAACCTATGGCGCGCAATATGGGCTGGCGAGTTCGGCGGCGCAGATCACGGATTCCAACGGTCATTTATCGGTAGCCGATCCTGCGGCCAGACAGGCCATTCTGGCATTGCGCAACGATCCGCAAATCTCGGCGGAAATGGCGGGCGAGTTGGATAAACAGAATGCCGCGTCGTTACAAGCCTCGGTTGGAGGTCAGATCAACGGCACGGATCTGTATCTGGCGCATTTCCTGGGCGCGGGCGGGGCCAGCGATTTCCTGAATACGATGCGGGCGACGCCGAATGCGTCCGCCGCATCCGTTTTGCCACAGGCTGCCGCCGCCAATCCTGCCGTTTTTTATAACAAAAACGGCACGCCGCGCACGTTGCAGCAGATCTATCAGCATTTCGCCCGGAATTTTAACGGCACGGGTACCGTTCAGGTGGCGAGCGCGGCGTCCGCGGCGTCGGGTTCCGTGGCGTCTTCATCTTCAGCAACAACGTCAACTACTGCCTCCAATGCTGTGACCGGTAAGGTTTTATTGGCCAGCCTGTCGCCCGCGCCGAAACAGGCATCGCTTTATAGCTCGACGACGGACGGTACGTCTGCGACACCGGATTTGCGCAATGCCGGTGGCGCGGGGGCCATCAGCCTGACGGGATCTTCGACCCTGTTCGCCACAATGATTTTAGGCCAGATGAGCGGATTGAATTCAGCGTCGCCGATCGACGCCCTGAGCCACGGCAGCGATACGCGCAAGAAAGACGCGATGTCGGCATTATACGCAACGGTCTGATCTTTTGCGGTTCCGCTTTACGGCCCCCTTTTGTTGATTGTTTGCCTATAACCGTAAAACCGCCTATGAAAGCGCTTTCTTTGGAAGGATACGCTGGATATGGCCGGTTCGCATAAATACAGTTCCCAACGTCCGCCCGATGATGCGCTGTGGTATCTGTCGCTGGGCGGGGCCGGTGAAATCGGCATGAATCTGTCGCTGTATGGCACGGCGGGCAAATGGCTGATGGTCGATTGCGGCATCACCTTTCCCGACGAAACCACGCCGGGCATCGAGGTTATCATGCCCGATATTTCCTTTATCGCCGATAACCGCGAAGATCTGGTCGGGTTGGTCGTCACCCATGGGCACGAAGACCATATCGGCGCCATCCAATATTTATGGACGCAGTTGCAGTGCCCGATTTATGCGACCAAATTCACGGCGGAACTGATCCGCAACAAACTGGGCTATACCGATTTCCGGCACAGCGCGCGCATTATCGAATTGCCTGCCCGCGGCGCGTCTTTTGACATCGGCCCGTTCAAAGGCGAATTCGTGTCCATCACCCATTCGATCCCTGAATCGAATATGATGGTTTTGACGACCAAACACGGCAAGGTGCTGCATACCGGCGATTGGAAGCTGGACCCCGATCCGGTGGTAGGCGATGTCAGCGACGAAGCCAGCCTGAAAAAACTGGGCGGTGAAAATCTGATGGCCGTGGTCGGCGATTCCACCAATGCGCTGGTTCCCGGCCGTTCGGGATCGGAACGCGACGTGCAGGACGAGCTGGTACGTTTGTTTCCCACGATTAAAAACCGCATCGTCGTCACCTGTTTTTCCAGCAACATCGCGCGCGTTAAATCCATCGCCGCGGCGGCAAAAAAATGCGGGCGTTATGTCACGCTGGTCGGGCGATCTTTGTGGCGCAATGCCGAAGTTGCCGAAGAATGCGGCTATCTGCCCGAATTTGACGATTTTCTTAGCGAAAACGAAGCGATGATTTCTCCGCGCGATAATATCGTGATTATCGCGACGGGATGTCAGGGCGAACCGCGGTCGGCTTTGTGCCGCATCGCGGTCGAAGATCATCCCGAAGTTTCGCTGGACGCGGGAGACACGGTGATTTTTTCATCGCGCGACATTCCCGGCAATGAACGCGCCATTGCGAAATTGCAGAATAACCTGATCGCCAAAGGCGTTAAAATTATCACCAGCAACGACGCGCCGGTGCATGTGTCGGGCCATCCGGCGCAGGACGAATTGACACAGCTATACCAATGGACGCGTCCGCATCTGGTCATGCCCGTGCATGGCGAAGCGCGGCATCAGCAGGAACATGCCCGCATTGCCAAGGAATGTCAGGTTCCGCACACGCTGATACCGGAAAACGGACAGATTATCCGCATCGGCCCCGGCCTGCATGAAGTGGTGACGCTAGTCACGAACGGGCGATGGGGACTGGACGGCAAGATGCTGCGCCGTATCGACCACAGCGTAGCGAAAGACCGCCGCAAAATGGCGGTGGCGGGCGCGGTGGTGGTGACGTTGGTGATGGATGCCAAGGGCAAGGTCGTCCGCGATCCGCAAGTGGCGCTGATGGGGCTGATCGACGGTGAAGGCGACGCGACGTTGCAGGGAAATTTATCGGCTATCGCGCATGACGCCGTCGACCAGATGCCGAAATCGACCCGTATTGACGATGCGGCGGTGCGTCACGCCGTGGCACAGGCCGTGCGACGCCATATCAACGCGGTTCACGGCAAGAAGCCGGTGACGGATGTGCATGTGGTGCGCATTTGACATCGCGGTCCGGCGTTTCTACGCTGGGGCGGGAAATATTCGGGCTAAATATCGGGGGATTCTTGGGCACTCGGAGCAAAAAAGTCAGAAAGATTTTGGCTGATTTTGCCGCTGCGGCATCCGAAAATGTCATGCCCATTATGGCAAATGCCGTGACGGCAGGGCTTTCCGGCGTTGTTTTGTATGGAACAGTCATGGCCGCCCGACGCGGTATCGGCCATGTTATCAAGCGGACGCGCCGTCAGCGGACGCCCGGTGGCACAGAATAACAACCGAATAGCGCCGGCTTATTCTGCCGCAGCGCCGTGATGCCGTTCGTCGGCGGGGCGGTATTCCTGCATACGCGTGGCGCGCAAGCCGCGCACGCCGTGGCGGTCGAGCAAGTTCATCCATGAATGGAATTCTTCGTCCGACAGGCGATAACGTTCGCAGGCTTCTTCGAAGGTCAGCAAGCCGCTGCGCACCGCCGCGACAACTTGCGCCTTGCGCCGCGTGACCCAGCGTTCCGTATCGGGGGGCGGAAGTTTGCCGAGTTCCTTGTCACGCGAAATGCGGACGATTTTGACCTGTTCGCCGTCGACTGAAAACGCGGCACCGTTTTTCGCGGTATTCTGGCTCATAAAAGTCTCCATCAAATAGCGTGTTTTAAAATGCAAGGCCGAGCATAAACCCAAACCTTTTAAAATATGGCTAATCAGTAAGGTTAATTTGCGGCAATGTCTATAAAAAAGTGATAAGGAAATGAACGAATTAACGGCAAATTAGGATGAATTTGCGCGCGTTTTCGTGCGGTCGGCCGCGTTGCGGTTTTACTGTATTTTCAGCGGCATAAGCGACGCCGGGATGCGGTCGCGCAAGGGCGGGGCCGCGCCTGTGGCCAATATGGCGCGAATTTTTGCCGCTGCCCTGCGCCGCGCCAGCCATAAAATAATGCTGACCCACAGCGGCGCGCCGGACAGGCGGGAAAATTGTTCGTCGCTGTCAAAGTCGTAAGGATGAGTATAGGTCCACAAAACCTCGTCCCGCCCGGCCTTGTGCATGAAATACCGCGCCAGCGGCAAAGGCATCGTATAAAGATAAATGCCGCCCAGATAGGGCAGGGGGTATTTGCCCATCGGCCGCACGGGCAGGGGGAATTCGACGATGCCGTTGGGCCACGCAAAAGGCGTGCGCGGCATGTCGGGAAAGCCGAACAATGACAGGCTGGTCGGCATGATGCTGGACGAATAACGGAAACCCGCTTCGGCGAGAATATCCAGCGCCCACAGGCTTTGCGGCGTCAATGAAAAACGCGGCGCGCGGAAACCGGCGACAGGCTGGCCGGTTAAATCTTCAAACCGTTTTTTGTCATCCGCGGTTTCGCGGCGGAAACGCGCCGGTTCCTCGCGCGTCAACGAAACATGGGCATGGGAATGGTACGCGATTTCATGTCCGCGCGCCGCGATGTCGCGGATAAGGCCGGGTGCAGCCTCCCCAACGCGACCCACGGTAAAGAACGTCGCCTTGCATCCGGTTTCGTCGCACATGTCCAGAATGCGGCGCGTCATGGCGACGTAACGCCCATCGGGGGCGTAACGGTCGCTGGCGTCTTCGAGGTCGACGGTAAAAGTGACGGTCATCCGGCGATTATAAAGGGCTCGCCGCGTTCCGCAATTTTATTTGACGGTTGGGAAGCCCCACATTTTTGCCCAGATCGCCCAAGGAGCAAACGGGTCGAGGGGATTGAAGCCAGACTCCGTTTGCTTCGTTTCCCCGGGCCGCTGCGCGGATGAGGCCGTCTGGCTCTTCAAGGTTTGGCCAAAGAGCGCAGTCATAGCCTGCGGCCATGCCAGCATCAATTCGTGCACGTCTTTGGGTTCGCATTCGATTGTCGTAGAATTTGCGGTCGTTGTGATTTGGCCGTTCGGGCTTGTTACGCTGTGCGTCGTCGTGTTTGTGATTTTCATAAAAACTCCTATTGAAAATAGATTGTCATTCAAACAGGGGCAAGCATTTCATGCCCGACGGTATTTGGCAATAGACTATGGGAAATGGGCAGGTTGAGCCTGAAAAACGAGAGAAAAGCGATAATGCGCGCTTTGATTTTGTTGGTTGGAGAGAGGGAGGGCAAACTTCCGGCCCCGACCTTCTGACTCTAAAGCTTCTTGCCCGGTGACGCCGGCTTAAGGCTGGCTTCAGCTAACCCGCCTAAATCATACCGATATCGGTTTCTGTTTAAGGCAAGAGGTTGTCTGTTGGCGCAACGGTTAACAAAAAAGAGTTTAATTCGGTTGTCCGTCATCCGTTTTGTTGTTCTGGTTGCTGTTGTCTTTGTGTGCGCCGGAACGTTTGATTATTGGCGGGGGTGGGTCTTTATTGCCGTTTTTACGACCTGTAACGGGCTTAGCACGGCCTATCTTTGGAAAAACAACCCCGCACTTATGGCGCGGCGAATGGCTGCTGGCTTTAGTGTGGAGAAAGAAAAGTCGCAGAAGATCATCGCCCTTCTTCTAAGCTTTATTATAAAGTTACTGCTGGTTTTCTCTGTGCTGGATCATCGGTTGCAGGCGCAGCCTCTATCTTTATGGGATGCAATGGTTGGCAACGCCCTGATCGTGACGGGGTTTTGCATAACTTTCGTGGTTTTTCGCGTGAACGGGTTCGCGTCGGCGACCGTTGAGGCCATGAACAATCATAAAATAATTGTAACCGGCCCCTACGCAATCATTCGTCATCCCATGTATATAGGGAGCCTTTGTATTTTATTCGGAACGCCGCTGGCGCTTGGTTCGTGCCGGGGGCTTTTGATCAGTTCGCTTGCGGTGCCCTTGTTTGTCTGGCGGACTATTGAAGAAGAGCGTTTCCTTGGCGAAAGGATGCCCGATTATAAAAAGTATCAGGCCGCAACGCGCTGGCGGTTGGTGCCGGGAGTCTTCTGAAAACTTGCCGACAGAAGTTTAGTAAGTCATCTGGAAAGCCAGATAGTAGGAATAGACGTTGTTATCTGCTGAATCCAGAATGCCGCTGCCCGTAGAAAAGAGAAGGTGATAGTTTTCGTTAAAGTCGTAGGTCCCGCCTATGTTCATCCCGCTGCTGTCGCGTCCGACAATAGTGTTTGCGGTCTGGTGAAAAAATTCGCCGCCCAAGGTTAGATAATCCGTTATCTTGCGCTGCACGACACCGCCGAAAAACCAGTAATTCCGGTTACCGATGCCGGGGTTGTTCCAATATCCGCTGCCCCCGTATATTTGCCACGGATCGAAATCTTTCTCGACATAGACGGGCAGGAACTCGGCGACCTGTCCCGTGCCTAAGGACCGATTGGCATTGCCTGTGGGAATATTGACCTGTGGATAGATTGCGACTTGCCATCCTCCATTGTCTTCATCTTCGTTCACAAAACGGTATTTAACGGCGAATTGGGTGTCGCCATATCCGTAGGCCGGTGTTTTTTCATCGACAGCGTTGAAGACAAGCGGGGTTATCAGTGATAGCTGGACGTTCGGATACAGGCCATAATTGGCGTCCAGCCCTGCCGCGGTGCCTGTTAAAGCGTTGTTCGATTGCGTGCCTTCTGTGAAAGCGTCAATTTCGACGTGGCGATAATCGACGGTTTCCGGATCATCGGTCACGAACGGCGGTCCGGCATAAGCCGGGACAGCGATGACCAGAAGCGATAAAGCCATTATCGCAAAGTGAAAGGTGGGGGATCGGCGGAGCATTGGAAGGGGCGAAGGCAAATTATTTATATCTATGAAGGTCGTATAGTAAGTTTTTAGACTGCACAAGATATCCAAGAGTCGATTCACGATAAATCAATGTGTTATGGGCTGGGTTTGGCAAACTTTATGCAGGTCAGCGGAGGGATGATGGGGTTGTTATCCTGTGTCAATGTTGTTGTTATGGAAATGAATCGGCCGCAGCTTTTAGTATACCCTTCCTGCCGTCCTGCCTTATTCAGCTATTCGTTTAAGGCGATGGGGACTCTTTGTTCCTTGCACCTGTCTTGTGCGCAAAGAGAACAGGCAGATATGTATGCGGCGTCAGCCATTGCCGAAGTTGAGCGGATAGAAAAGAAATATTCACGTTATTTGCCGGACAGTGTCGTGTCACACGTTAACCGGCAGGCCCATGTTGGCAAAGCCGTGACCCTCGACGAAGAAACGGCCGAACTGTTGAACTATGCTTTTGTTTGTTATCAAAAAAGCGATGGCCTTTTTGATGTCACGTCCGGACTTTTGCGCCGTGTGTGGAATTTTTCGTCTCCTGTCTTGCCGGATGATGCCGATATACGCCGTCTTTTACCCTTTATCGGCATGCACAAATTGGTTTGGAATGCTCCCCGTTTGTCTTTCCTCGTTTCTGGGATGGAGTTGGATTTCGGTGGCATTGGTAAAGAATATGCCGTGGATAGATTGGCGTCTTTGCTGGCGGATGATGGACTGGAGAGTGGAGTTATTGATCTGGGTGGCGATTTCTTCGCGCTTGGCCCCCAGGCTAACGGTCAGCCTTGGAAGATTGGGCTGCGGGATCCAAATAACGCCGATAAAATTGCGGCTGTCGTGACTTTATCCCGAGGCGGGTTGGCAACCAGTGGCAATTACGAGCGTTGTTTGAGAATTGATGGAAAGCGCTATGGTCATATTCTTAATCCAAAGACCGGATGGCCGGTGCAAGGGCTGTCGTCGGTAACGGTGGCGGCCCCCGAATGTATGGTTGCGGGGAGCTTGACAACTATTGCCGTTCTAAAAGGGGATGCCGGCATTGAATGGCTGTCCAATACCGGCATGCCCCATAGATGGATAGATGAGAGTGGACAGCAGGGGGGATTGCCCCCCTTATGTAACGATGTTGGTTAGACTTTGCGTTGCTGTTGATGAGGTCTGCGCCGCACTATTGGACCCGCTTCCTTGACGCAGCTTGACGTTCTCCCCATTGTGTCTCCATAGGGAGATAGAGTCTTTGGGTTAAAATAGTCATGTTTGGGCTTGAGAGCAAGCGTCAGGCTGCTCGACCGCAAGAGTCGAGAGCAGACTGACGCGATAGGCGGCTGGTGGCATGTTACCGATGCTGCCGTGAGGCCGGA
>JAGWIK010000010.1 GCA_028866275.1 Alphaproteobacteria bacterium | reverse complement strand
GGATAAAATCATGACAATCAAAATTCTGATGCCCGCTTTGTCGCCGACCATGACCGAAGGCAAGCTGGCCAAATGGCTGAAAAAAGAAGGCGACAAGGTCAAGGCCGGACAGGTCATCGCCGAAATCGAAACCGACAAGGCGACGATGGAAGTCGAAGCCGTCGACGAAGGCACGATCGGCAAGATTGTCGTTCCGGCGGGCACGGAAAATGTCAAGGTTAACGACTTGATCGCGTTGCTGCTCGAAGACGGCGAAAGCGCCGCGTCGTTGCAGAATGCCGATGCGCAACCTGCGGCGAAGCCCACGAATGTCGTTGCGATGCCGCCGGTCGCGGCGCAACCCGTTTCGACACCGGCCGCCGCGCCGGTCGTCGCGCCCGTTGCCGCCGAAAAACAGCATGACAAATTCATCAAGCAAACGGTGCGCGAAGCTTTGCGCGACGCCATGGCCGAAGAAATGCGCCGCGACCCCAATGTGTTTTTGATGGGAGAGGAAGTCGCGCAATATAACGGCGCGTACAAAGTCTCGCAGGGATTGCTGGACGAATTCGGCGACAAGCGCGTGATCGATACGCCGATTACCGAAATGGGTTTTGCCGGTCTTGGCGTCGGCGCGGCCTTTGGCGGCTTGCGCCCCATCGTCGAATTCATGACTTTCAATTTCGCCATGCAGGCGATGGATCAAATTATCAATTCCGCCGCCAAGACATTGTACATGTCGGGCGGGCAGATGGGCTGCCCGATTGTGTTCCGCGGCCCCAACGGCGCGGCGTCGCGCGTCGCGGCCCAGCATTCGCAATGCTATGCCAGCTGGTACGCGCATGTGCCGGGGTTGAAGGTCGTTGCGCCCTATGACGCGGCCGATGCCAAGGGATTGTTGAAATCGGCCATTCGCGACAATAACCCCGTCGTGTTCCTGGAACATGAAATCATGTATGGCGCGTCGTTCGACGTGCCCGACGACGCCGATTTCACCGTGCCGATCGGCAAGGCCCGCGTTATGCGCGAAGGAAGCGATGTCACGATTGTCGCCTTTTCGCGCGTGGTCGGGCATGCCATGGTTGCGGCGGAACAGCTGGCGGCGCAAGGCATTCAGGCCGAAGTCATCAATCTGCGTTCCATTCGCCCGCTGGACATCGAAACCATCGTCAACAGCGTGCGCAAAACCAACCGTCTGGTGTCGGTCGAGGAAAGCTGGCCTTTCGCCGGCGTCGGTTCGGAAATCGCCGCGGTGATGATGGAACAGGCTTTCGATTATCTTGACGCGCCGATGGCGCGGGTATGCGCTTTGGACGTGCCGTTGCCCTATGCCGCAAATCTTGAAAAACTGGCTTTGCCGCAAGTCGAAAATATTGTCGAAGCCGTGCGCGGCGTCTGCTATCGTCGGGCGGCCTGATCTTATCTGATCTTACCCAAGGATATTTCCATGCCTACGCAAATTCTGATGCCCGCGCTGTCGCCCACTATGACCGAAGGCAATCTTGCCAAATGGATCAAAAAAGAAGGCGACACGGTCAAGGCCGGGCAGGTCATCGCCGAAATCGAAACCGACAAGGCGACGATGGAAGTCGAGGCCGTCGATGAAGGCAAAATCGTCAAAATCCTGATCCCCGCCGGGACGCAGGGCATCAAAGTCAACACGCCGATCGCCGTATTGGCCGAAGAAGGCGAAACGGTTGATGTTGCGAAATTATCGCCCGCCAACGCGCCTTCGGAAAGTCGTCATCCCGGCGCAAGCCGGGATCCAGCCGTCGCCACGCCGGCGGCGAGTGGGGCCTTGACACGCGAACAGTTGCCGATGGATCCCGGCTTGCGCCGGGATGACGCAAGAATTGTGGCCAGCCCGTTGGCCAAGCGTATTGCCGAACAGTCCGGCGTCGATTTGAAGACTATCAGCGGTACGGGGCCGAATGGTCGCATTGTGAAGGCCGACGTCGAAGGCGCGGGCAAAACCGCCCCCGCCGCCGCGCCCAGAGCGACGACGGCCGCCGCGCCTGCTCAAGGCGTCGATGCGCAGGACTATGCCGACAAGCTCGGCATGGCCTATGACGCCATTCCCAACAGCGGCGTGCGCAAGGTTATCGCGCGCCGCCTGACGGAATCGAAACAGCTGGTGCCGCATTTTTATCTGTCCGTCGACATCGAACTCGACGCGCTTTTGGAATTGCGCAAGCATTTGAACGAAGCGTCGGGCGCGAAAATTTCGGTCAATGATTGCGTCATCCGCGCCACGGCGCTGGCGATGAAGAAGATTCCGGCTTCCAACGCGTCATGGACCGACAACGCCATTTTGCAATATAAAGACGCCGATGTTTCCGTGGCCGTCGCCACGCCGAACGGGTTGATCACGCCGATTATCAAGAAGGCCGATACGAAGTCCTTGGCGCAGATTTCCAGGGAAATGAAAGACCTCGCGGCGCGCGCGCGCGACGGCAAATTGCGCCCCGAAGAATTTCAGGGCGGCGGTTTTTCGGTGTCCAATCTGGGCATGTTCGGGGTCAAGAGTTTTTCGGCCATCATCAACCCGCCGCAATCCTGCATTCTGGCCGTCGGCGCGGGCGAACAACGCGCCGTTGTCAAGGATGGCGCGATCAAGGTCGCCACGGTCATGACCTGCACCCTGTCGGTCGATCACCGCGCGGTCGACGGTTCCGTCGGCGCCGAATTCCTGCAGGCGTTCAAGCCGTTGATCGAGAAACCGTATGGTTTGGTGGTGTAAGGGCCTGTGGCTATGAACCCAAATTCGCCATTATCGTCATTCCGGCGCAAGCCGGAATCCGGTTTGAATTTTTTCAGTTTTATAAAAACGAAAGCTTTCAGTCTGGATTCCGGCTTGCGCCGGAATGACGATTAGAGGGGGCGCTTCATGCCGGCTGGACTCAAGCAGCAAACCGATAGTGTCACCATCCGCGCGCTGACCCCCGACGATTGGCAGGAATTTGCGGCTATCCGGCTGGAAGCTTTGCAAAAATATCCGCAGTTTTTTGGGTCGACCTATGCGCATGAGTCCGCGTACGGCAAGGAAGAGTGGCAAAACTGGCTGGGCGACGCAAAAGGTTGCCTTTTTGCCTTGTATGATGGCCGGACAATTATAGGAACGACCGGCATCATGACATCGCGTGACGACCCCAGCGGTTCGACCGCCATTTTGATCGCCAGCTATATCAAGCCGGAATATCAGGGCAGGGGATTGTCCAAAAAACTTTACGATGCGCGCATCAATTGGGCTGTTGCCCAGCCGCAATTGAAGACGCTGTGCGTATCGCATCGCGAAGGCAACGAGCCGTCGCGCCGCGCCAATCAGAAATGGGGTTTTCGTTTTACAGATAAAGCCCCGAAGGCATGGAAAGACGGAACGAATTCCGTTGAATATCATTATGAACTCGATCTCGAACAGCTAAGGAAACAGCAATGACAAGCTCCGACATCATCATCATCGGCGGCGGCCCCGGCGGCTATGTCGCGGCCATTCGCGCGGCGCAGCTCGGCATGAAGGTCACGCTCGTCGAACGCGAACATCTGGGCGGCATCTGCCTGAACTGGGGGTGCATTCCGACCAAGGCGTTGCTGCGGTCGTCGGAAATTTTGAACCTGATCAAACATGCGGATTCGTTCGGCATTACGGTCAAGGATTTCAGTTTTGACCTGCCTAAAATCGTCGACCGTTCGCGCAAAGTGTCGGCGCAGCTGGTCGGCGGCATCAAGCATCTGATGAAAAAGAACAAGGTCGAAGTCATCGAAGGCACGGCCAAATTGCTGGGCAAGGGCCGCGTCGAAGTCGAACAGGGCGGCAAGAAAACCGAAATTGCCGCCAAAAACATCATTCTGGCGACCGGCGCGCGGGCGCGGGTGTTTCCGGGGCTGGAACCAGATGGCAAGCTGATCTGGACTTATAAAGAAGCCTTGCAACCCAATGTAATGCCCAAATCTTTGCTGGTCGTCGGGTCGGGCGCCATTGGCATCGAATTCGCCAGCTTCTTCCGCACGCTGGGGGCCGACGTCACGGTGGTTGAGGTTATGGACCGCATTTTGCCGGTCGAAGATGAGGAAGTGTCCGCCTTCGCGCGCAAGGCCTTTGAAAAACAGGGCATGAAGGTGATGACCGGCGCGTCGGTCAAAAAGCTCGTCAAGGGCAGCGATAACGTCGTCGCGACGATCGAGCAGGGCGGCAATGTGTCGACGCTGGTCGTCGACCGCGTGATTATGGCCGTCGGCATTACCGGCAATGTCGAAAATGTCGGTCTGGAAAACACCAAGGCCAAAGTCGAAAAAGGCCATGTCGTCGTCAATAAATGGGCCGAAAGCGATGAGCCCGGATTGTACGCCATCGGCGACGTTGCGGGGCCGCCGTGGCTGGCGCACAAAGCCAGCCATGAAGGAGTCATCGCCGTTGAAAAAATCGCGGGCGTCAAAGGCGTTCATCCGCTGGACGCCGGCAATATTCCGGGCTGCACCTATTGTTCGCCGCAGGTCGCCAGCGTCGGCATGACCGAAGCCAAGGCCAAAGCCGCGGGCAAGCAGGTCAAGGTCGGCAAATTCAGCTTTATCGGCAACGGCAAGGCGATTGCGCTGGGCGAACCGGATGGTTTTATCAAAACCGTGTTCGACGCCAAGACCGGCGAATTGCTGGGCGCGCATATGGTCGGCCCCGAAGTCACGGAAATGATTCAAGGCTATGTCGTCGGGCGCACGCTGGAAACCACCGAACAGGAATTGATGCACACCGTGTTCCCGCATCCGACCCTGTCCGAGGCCATGCATGAATCGGTGCTGGCCGCGTTTGACAAGGTCATTCATATGTGATTACCGTCCGGCTGTTATAGGCACAGTGAACAAGTAAGAACCCCAATGGGATTCCCGCCTTCGCGGGAATGACGGTTTTTCTGAGACGCCGCGTCCAACAAGAAGGGCGTCATTCCCGCGAAGGCGGGAATCCCATTTTTTCGATCATCAGTCAGGAGAACATTATGACCCGCGCACTTATATTTCCCGGACAAGGCAGTCAGGCCGTCGGCATGGGCAAGGCTTTGTCCGACGCCTTTGTCGAGGCGCGCGAGGTGTTTCAGGAAGTCGACCACGCGTTGGGGCAAAATCTGTCGAAAATGATGTTCGAAGGGTCTGCCGACGATCTGAAACTTACGGAAAATGCGCAACCGGCTTTGATGGCGGTCAGTGTCGCGGTTATGCGCGTGCTGGACAAGCAGGGCGGTTTTCGTCTGCCGGAAGCCGCGCGTTTCGTCGCGGGGCATTCCTTGGGCGAATATTCGGCGCTGTGCGCCGCGGGGTCTTTTACCCTGTCCGACACGGCCCGGTTGTTGAAAAAACGCGGGGTCGCCATGCAGCAGGCCGTGCCGGTGGGCATCGGCGCCATGGCGGCGTTGATTGGCGTGGAACTGGCCGACGCGCAAAGCATTGCGGCCGACGCCGCGCAGGGCGAGGTTTGCACCGCCGCCAACGATAACGCGCCGGGGCAGGTGGTCATCAGCGGGCATGTCGGCGCCGTCGACCGCGCCATCGCCATTGCCGCCGAACGCGGCTTTAAACGCAGCGTCAAATTGCCGGTCAGCGCGCCGTTTCATTGTTCCCTGATGCAGCCCGCCGCCGATGTGATGCGCGATGCGCTGGGCGCCGTTGATATCAAACCGCCTTGCGTGCCCGTGGTCGCCAATGTCACGGCCGAAGCCGTCAGCGACGCCGAAGCCATTCGCGCCTTGCTGGTCGAACAGGTTACGGGTTCCGTGCGCTGGCGCGAAAGCGTTTTGTATATGAAGGCGCAGGGCATCACCCGGATGGTCGAATGCGGCGCGGGCAGCGTTTTGACCGGCATGCTCAAACGCATCGACAAGGAAATCGCCGGCGTCGCGCTGTCGACCCCGCAGGATATCGAGGCGTTTTTGAAGAGCCTCTGAAACGAAAAAGGCGGAACCCGAAGGTTCCGCCTTTGCTCTACTTATTCCGGAAGAATTACGCGGCTTTTTTCTCGCCGCGTTCCTTGGTCAGAACCAGTTCCAGCTTCTGTGTCGCTTTGTCCTGATCGATTTTTTCGACCGCGGCCAGTTCGCGCGCCAGACGTTCCAGCGCCGCCTGATAGATCTGGCGTTCGCTGTAGGACTGTTCGGGCTGGTCGTTGCCGCGATGCAGGTCGCGCACCACTTCGGCGATCGACACGGGGTCGCCCGAATTGATTTTCGATTCATATTCCTGCGCGCGGCGGCTCCACATCACGCGGCGGACTTTGGACCGGCCTTGCAGGGTGGACAGGGCTTCCTTGATGCGGTCGCGCGACGACAGGCGGCGCAGGCCCGAAGCCTTGGCCTTGCTGACCGGAACTTTCAAACGCATGCGATCCTGTTCGAACGAGATCGAATACAGCATCACGTCCTGACCCGACACGCTGAACGCGTCGATGCCTTCGACACGGCCGACGCCGTGCGCCGGGTAAACGACAAAATCGCCCTTCTTGAATTCAAGCTTCTCGCCCATGCTTCATACCCCTTTTGGATGCCAACCTAAAACCTTGGGGCAGGTTATTCCTTTATCGTGACGAAACGGAGGCGAGAAGGTTAACGGCAAAACCTATTGCCGCGGTCTTTATCACTAGCCTTTGCCACTCGTTTTGTCAGGAAATGCCCTGCGTTGGCAGTTATATACCATTTATTAGGTAATATTACAAAACTTTCACGCAAGAAAATATGCTATCCAATATAAATCAAAGGATTAGCCGATTCTCGACTCTTGTAAAAATTAACCATATTGCCCCTAAACGGGGGTTTCATGTAGGTGTCGCCCTGCGATTGAGAATCAGTTCTTAACCTAGGTCCTGACTCTAGCCGCCGGCTTTGTCGCTGAACTGCTCGGCGAATTTATTGGGCTTGCCTTTCCATTCGTCGGCATCGGCGGGCGCGTCTTTCTTGCGCGTGATATTGGGCCATTTGGCGGCATAATCGCGGTTGATTTCCAGCCATTTCTCGGCTTCCTTGTCGGTGTCGGAAATAATGGCTTCGGCCGGGCATTCGGGTTCGCAGACGCCGCAATCGATGCATTCGTCCGGGCTGATGACCAGCATATTTTCGCCTTCGTAGAAACAATCGACGGGGCAGACTTCGACGCAATCCATATATTTGCAACGGATGCAGGCTTCGGTAACAACGTAGGGCATAGACGGTAAACTCCAAAATATTTATGTCTTCATAAGCAAGGATTTGGCCGTTGGCAAGAGGCTCGACACAGGCTATTTTGGCCCCATGACATCACGTATCGAAAAGCTTTGCAGCGACCGCGGCCTGAAAATGACCGAGCAACGCCGCGTTATCAGCCGGGTTCTGTCCGAATCTCACGACCACCCCGATGTGGAAGAGATTTACCGCCGTTCCTTTGCCATAGACCCCAAAATCAGCATCGCCACCGTGTATCGCACGATGCGGTTGCTGGAAGACGCCGGCGTTATTGAAAAACTGGATTTCCGCGACGGCCGGGCGCGATATGAAGAAAACCGCGACGAACATCATCACCATTTAATCGACGTCAATACCGGCGAGGTGATCGAGTTCAAGGACGAGGAGATGGAAACCATCAAGGCCCGCATTGCCGCCGAACTGGGTTATGACATCATCGGCGACCGGTTGGAACTGTACGGCGTCAAGCGCAGCGGCAAAAACGGCGGGAAAACGGCCAACTAATCATTGACGCCGGACGGCCAAGCCTCTAAGAGACTGTGCCGCGCCGGAATAACGGGGCGTGCGCATTATATGCCGTTGTAGCTCAGGGGTAGAGCAGGGCTTTCGTAAAGCCAAGGTCGGGGGTTCAATTCCCTCCAACGGCACCATTTTTCCAAATGGAAAACAACCCGCCGTTCGCCGCCGAGGGTTTGACGGCCCGACTATCCGGTTATCTGCCCGGTTATCCGCGAATAAGCTTGGTCAGTTCTTCGTGAATTTCGATATTGCTGACGATCAGCGACCCGCTTTGCATCGGGTCTTGCTTGGGCGTGATGGGGGCGACGAAACCGCCCGCTTCCTTGACCAGCAAAAGGCCCGCGGCGCAATCCCACGGCTTTAAGCCGGTTTCCCAAAAACCGTCGAAACGCCCCGCGGCGACATAGGCGAGGTCAAGCGCGGCCGCGCCCATGCGGCGAATGCCGGCAACCTGCGGCATGACGGCGGACAGTTCGCGCACAAAATGCGGCCGTTCATGCATCACGCCCTTGAAGGGCGCGCCGGTGCCGATCAGGCATTCGGCCAGATCGCGGCGGCCCGATACGCGCAACCGCTTGCGCTGGGTATAGGCGCCTGTGCCTTTTTCCGCCCAGAAGCTTTCGTTCTTGATCGGGTCATAGACGAGGCCGGCGATGACTTCGCCGTTGCGTTCGGCGGCGATGGAGATCGCCCAGTGACCGACGCCGTGGAGAAAATTGGTTGTGCCGTCGAGCGGGTCGACAATCCAGCGTTCCGCCTTGCCCGACGTGTCGGCTTCGTTATCCTGTTCTTCCATCAGAAAGCCGAATTCGGGACGCGCTTTCGACAGTTCTTCCCGGATAATTTTTTGCGCGTTCATATCGGCGTTGCTGACAAAGTCGCCGGGGCCTTTGCGCGATACCTGCAGATTTTCGACTTCGCCGAAATCGCGCACCAGACTCTTGGCCGCCTTGTCGGCAGCCTTGAACATCACATTCATCAACGCCGAACGCACATTCATCTTAGTCACGCGCCCGTTCGACATACGATCCATCGGTCGTGTTGACGACAACGCGCGTGCCGGCTTCGACGAAAGGCGGCACCAGAATGCGCACGCCGTTCGACAGTTTGGCGGGTTTGTAGGATGACGACGCCGTCTGGCCTTTGACGACAGGATCGGCTTCGGTCAGTTCCAAAACGACGGTTGGCGGCAATTCGACCGACAAAGCGGCGCCTTCATAGGTCATGACCTTGCAGATCATCGATTCGGCCAAAAAGACTACGGGGTCGCCGATGATGTCTTTGGGGATCACCAGCTGTTCAAAATTTTCCTGATCCATAAAAGTATAGTCGTCGCCCGACGAAAACAGGAATTGCATTTCATGTTCGTGCAATTGCACGCGTTCCACGGTTTCCTGGGTGCGGAAACGCACATTGGTTTTGACGCCGGTGCGCACGTCGCGCATTTCGACCTGCACCACCGCGGCGCCTTTGCCGGGGATCATGATTTCGCTTTTCAGGACGGACCATAATTTTCCGTTGTAATCAACAACATGGCCTTTGCGCAGGGTATTGGCGTCAACTTGCATAGGTTTAACTCGCTTTCAAAGTCATCGGTGAGGCGTGGTTGTCGGTTGTTTTCCATATTTTGTCAACTTTTATGGCCCGGAACGGGAATAAAATCGGGAAAAAGGCGCAAAAAAACCGCCGCAGGATTGCCCGTGCGGCGGTTTCTCTGTCTTAACGACTGTAGCCTGGCTTATTGAGCGGCAGGCGCGGTCGCGGCCGGAGCAGCGGCCTTTTTGTGGTAGTGGTGGTGATGCTTGGCAGCATGCTTGACATGATGCTTGACGGTCTTGGCCGGTGTCGCAGCAGGAGCAGCAGGCGCCATAGCAGCAGGAGCTTCGGCAGGAGCAGCCGCGGGAGCCGCGTCTTGCGCCATAGCCGGGCCAGCAACGAAAGCGGCGGCCAAAGCGGCGGCAACGAGAAGTTTACGCATAGTAGGAGTCCTTTCCATGGAGTTTGTATCTGGCCCGAACGAGCCCTTGAGATAAGTGATACGAAACAAGCATGGCAAATTATTGGCGTCAATGAGTTTTTCTTATGCCTTACGCGGCTGTAGGCAAATATCTCAAAAAAGCCACACTCTGTTTCGCATGCGGTTTGCTGCGCCTCAAAAGAAGGCAAAAGTAAGGCAAAAACCGGATGTTTTGGGCGGTTGTTTTTCATCGTTTGTTTCCGCGCTTTGTTTGGTTATAGTCTCCCGTCTGAGATTCCATTCCGCCCTTCATCAGGAGATTTCATTATGTTTCGTTTGCCGCGCAAGGCCTGTCTGGCTTTTGGCCTGTCTGCCATTTTGGCTCTTACCTTCGGCATGCCCGCGCCGTCATTTGCCGATCAGGTTGCGAATGCGACGCAGCAACAAGCCGCGCTCGGTGCGGCCGCCCAGTTTGTCCAGAATCTTGGCAACCGCGCTATTGCCGTGATTTCGAACAAGCAATTGACGCAGGCTCAGCGCGACGATCAATTCAGCCAGATATTGAGCGATTCGTTTGACCTGAAGACGATCGGCCGCTTTGTCATTGGCCGCAGCTGGAATGCCGCGACGCCGGAACAGCAGGACCAATACATGAAGCTGTTCAAGGCGCTGGTTATCAAGACCTATGGCTCGCGCATGACGCTTTACACCGGCGAAGGGTTCAAGGTCATCGGTTCCCGCCCCGAATCGGAAATGGACACCACGGTGAACAGCGAAATCACCCATCCCGACGGTTCGGCCCCGACCATGATCGATTGGCGCGTGCGCAACCGCGACGGCAAGATGGGCGTTATCGATGTTATGGTCGAAGGCGTCAGCCTCAGCGTCACCCAGCGTCAGGAATATGCGGCCATCATCCAGAACAATGGCGGCAAGATCGACGCTTTGCTGAAGGAAATGCAAGATGAGCTTAACGCGCCGGCACCGGCTTCGCAGCACAGCTAATTTTTCCACACGGGGTTGCTATGAGCAAAGTCCACAAAAACGCCGCCGAAGCCTTGGCGGGGGTGCTGAAAGACGGCATGACCATTGCCGCAGGCGGGTTCGGCCTGTGCGGCATTCCCGAACATTGCATCGAGGCGATCAAGGTCGCAGGCGTTACCGGCCTGACGATCGTCAGCAATAACGCGGGCGTCGACGGTTTCGGTTTGGGCAAATTGATGGAAAAGGGACAGATCAGGAAAATGATCTCGTCCTATGTCGGGGAAAACAAGCTGTTCGCCGAATTGTTTTTGTCAGGCAAGCTGGAAGTCGAGTTCAACCCGCAAGGCACGCTGGCCGAACGCATGCGGGCGGGCGGCGCGGGCATTGCCGGATTTTATACCAAAACCGGCGTCGGCACGATTGTCGCCGACGGCAAGGAAGTGCGCGAATTTGACGGGCAAAAATACGTGCTGGAACGCGGCATCGTGTGCGATCTCGCCATCGTCAAGGCGCAACAGGGGGATGAGGAAGGCAATCTGGTGTTCCGCAAGACCGCGCGCAATTTCAACCCTCTGGCCGCGATGTGCGGCAAGGTCACGGTGGCCGAGGTTGAGGAATTGCTGCCGGTCGGTTCATTGAATGCCGACAATATCCATACGCCGGGCATTTTCGTGCAACGCCTGTTCAAGGGCGATCATTTCGAAAAGCGCATCGAGCAACGCACCTTAAGGAAGGCTTCGTAATATGCCCTGGACACGCGAAGACATGGCGGCCCGCGCCGCCACGGAATTGAAAGAAGGTTTTTATATCAATCTGGGCATCGGCATCCCGACGCTGGTTGCCAACTATATCCCGCAGGGCATGCGCATCGTTTTGCAAAGCGAAAACGGCATGCTGGGCATCGGGCCGTTTCCGACCGAGGACGAAGTCGACCCCGATTTGATCAATGCGGGCAAGCAGACGGTGACGGAATTGCCGTATTCCAGCTATTTCGACAGCGCGACGTCTTTCGCGATGATCCGCGGCGGCCATGTCGATCTTGCCATTCTGGGCGCGATGCAGGTGTCGGAAAAAGGCGATATCGCCAACTGGATGATCCCCGGCAAGATGGTCAAGGGCATGGGCGGCGCGATGGATCTGGTCGCGGGCGTCAAGCGCGTGATCGTGTTGATGGAACACACTGCCAAGGACGAAGCCAAGCTGGTCAAGCAATGCAATCTGCCTTTGACGGGGTCGGGTGTGGTCAACAAGATCATCACCGATCTGGGCGAATTCGAATTCCGTGGCAATGGATTAAATCTCGTCGCGCTCGCCCCCGGCGTCACGGTCGATGAAATCAAGTCCAAGACCGAGGCGGCGTTTACGGTCGCGCTATAAGGGCGATGATGCCGCCCGCCACGGCGCAGGCCAGCTCGATATAAAAATACCGCATGCCGATGCGCGCGCCGCAATGGGCGCATTTGCCGCGATGCGCGATAAAGGACAGCAACGGCACAAGATCGGCGATTGTCAATGGCGTCCGGCATGACGGGCAGTGCGACCCCGGCCAGACGATCGATAACCGCCGCGGCACGCGATAGGCCAGCATCGTGCCGAAACTGCCCAGCACCGCGCCGACGGCAAAGCCCAGCGCGAAACGAAACCATGCGATGCCAAATGGCGGCGGCAGGTCGGGCGTCATGCGGATGCGCCTTGCGAGGGGCGTTGATAGGCGCATACGCCGTGTTTCAGCATCCAGCCGACGCAACGCCATAAGATGCCGTGCTGATCGAGCGGGAAAGGCGCCAGAACATCGCCGATACGCGCCGATTGCGCGCGGCGAATGACGCCGGCCAGTTCCTTGATTTGCGTTTTGGGCAACAGCATATCCGGCACGAAATAATTCATGTCGTGCGACAGGATCATGTCGATGTCATTATCGTCCATCAATATGCCTATGATGTCGTCGGCATTCAGGCGCGTGGTGGGAAAAGACGCGAACATATGCCACGGGTTGACATAGGCCGGGTGCGCGGCAGGCCAGTTTTCCGGAACCAGCGTGGGGCGCAGCGTCGCCAGACGTTTTTCGGATAATTCATGCCATAGATTTTCATAGGCCGGAATGATGTGCCGCCAGTCGAACACATCGCGCGCTCGCGCGCGCCCGTTGGCGGCATAGGCGCGGCGCGTTTCGGGGTTTTCGATCAGGACTTGCAAAGCCTGCGCGCACCATTCGATATCGACGACCGTGCTTTGCGATGTTGCAGTCAGGGCGACGCCGTAATTGTCCTGATTGTAATACATCTCCGCAATCGCCTGTCCTGCCGCGGGCGGCGGGGTCAGGGTCGGAATTAAAAACCCATCGACCCCGTTACGCACGCCGTCGCGATATCCGTCCCAGTCGGTGACGACCGCAGGCAATCCGCAGGCCATCGCTTCGATCGGGGTCAGGCCAAAACTTTCCTGCACATTGTCGGACAGCGAGGCAAAAATATCGCCGGCCGCCCATAGGCCGTCGGGAAAACGCGCGTCGCCGTTCATGACAAAATCGACGCGCACGGTTTTGCATATATCGGCGGCAAGGGCGCGAAAACGCGGTTCCATATCCTGCGGCTTGAAATAGCCGAACATCACCAGCCGCACCTTTTTGCCGGTGCGCCGTGCGGCGCGTTCGGCCGCGATGAACAGGGGCAAAGGATGCGCTTTGGTGGCGAAACTCAACCGCCCGACAAACAGGATGACGATTTCATCTTCGGCGACGCCCAAAGCCGCGCGTTGCGCCGCGCGTTTTTCCGGTACCGTCAGCGCGGCGAATTTGTCGCTGTCGATGCCCAGCGGGATAACGGGCGTTTGAATGGGGCTGGTAAATGTCCCGCCGAACCGGTGGTTTAAATAATCGGCGTTGATTTCCCACAGCCGGCGTACGGCATCGCGAATGGCGCGCGACGGGCAGATCAGCGCGTCGGTTTCGTCGCTGGGGGCCAGGCATAAATCGCTGACGGCCTGGGTGATGCGCATGCCGCTCATGGTATGCACAAGGCCGCAGGCGGCGAAGCCGCGCCCCGGCAATTGCTGCCGTCGCCACATCAGGTCGGCGATCAGGGGGTCGGGGCGGAACAGGCAGGATATGCCGTTCAGATTCTGTTGGGGATAGTTCGGGTTTAACCCGATGCAGCACGTTTCGGCATCGACCCCCGCCGCCGCGGCCAATTGTTTGAAATGGTCGAAACTGTCCAGATCGCCGGGGCGGCACAGGAATTTTTCCGTCGCGCCGTGCCGGAACCATGCCGACAGCAGATTGGTTACGGCGACGTCGAAACCGTAGATTTCGCCTTCAAGGCTACCCGACAGGGGGCGGTTATATTGCAGGCAGACGGTCATGGGGCGGGACGCAGCGGAGGAGGTGTCGAAAATCTATGCCATGAAGGGTGTTGGCAGACAATAAAATCTTGCGTCGCCGTCGGGTTTGGCGAATCCTGAAAGACCATCTGATTCGGAAAAGAAACAATCATGTTCGATGCCATAAACAATGCGCTGCTCGGCTACTGGACGGCGGATGAGATCGCCATCAACGTCAATATTTTTCTCAACATCGCCGGTGCGCTGCTGCTCGGCCTGATGGTCGGGTACGAACGTTCATATCGCGGCCGCGCCGCGGGTATGCGCACCTATGGGTTGGTCTGCATGGCGTCGTGCGCGTTGACCGTTATCACCGCGACGCCCAACCATTGGTATGCGGGGCATTTGCCGGCCGTTATCAATGCCGTCGATCCGGGGCGCATCATTCAGGGCATCACGACCGGCGTCGGGTTTCTGGGCGCGGGCGTTATCATGCGCGACGGTTTGAATATCAGCGGATTGACCACGGCGGCGTCGATCTGGACGGTTGCGGCTATCGGCGTTCTGGTCGGAGTCGGGTTTTACAGCGCGGCCATTTTGCTGGCCGTGCTGTCGACTTTCTTTATGATGTGGGGCGCGAAGATCGAAAGCTTTTTGCCGTCGCGCCACGCCGTGGCCGTTAATTTGCATTTCAAGAAAGACGCGGATTTATCGGAAAAGGATCTCAGCAAGCTTATTCATTCGCAAGGATATGAAGTCGCCAAGGGGTCGTTTTCCATCACCCAGCGCGGCGGCGAATCCGAATGGCGTTTCGTCGCGGTGTCGATGGGCAAGCGCAAGGGCGCGTCTTTGGCCAAATTGGGCGAAAGCCTGACCCGCGCGCCGGGGGTTCAGGATTTCCAGATCGCCCATGCGCGTAATTAAGACTAGCTCACATCAGGAAAAAGGTTGAAGCCGATGAATAAAAACGAATTTATTGCCGCGGTGCATGAAAACAAGATTCTTGCCGAACTCGGGTTGTCGAAAAGCGCGGTGGGCGCCGTTATCGACGCTGCGCTCGATACCGTGCAGCAAGCCTTGAAGCACGGGGACGAAGTGCGTTTGGTCGGCTTTGGCAATTTTTATGTCGCCAAACGCGAGGCCGCCAAGGGACGCAACCCGCGTACCGGCGAAGATATCCAGATCAAAGCGTCGAAAAGCCCCAAATTCCGTGCCGGAAAGCTGTTCAAGGACGAAATCAACGCCGCGCCGGCTGGCAAACACGGTAAAAAATAATTTGGTTTTGCCGCGTTTTCTGGTAACTCAGGCGGGTAGGGGCGATTAGCTCAGCGGTAGAGCATCTCGTTTACACCGAGAGGGTCGGCGGTTCGAAACCGTCATCGCCTACGTTGACTGGTTTCCATGATCGTTTTGACTCGTTCTTTCATTGCGGCCTGCGGTGCCACAGGATAGCATCGAACCTGTTTTCGCAGTCGGGGAAAAAATGAGCCGCTCAACGCCGTCGAAACCCATTCCCGGCAATCTGTCGCTTTATCTGGATTTTCTGCGTTTGATGGCGGCGTGCGCCGTCTTTTTCAGCCACGCCAGAAATTTTCTTTTCCCGCAAATTGATTTGGGCTTTTGGGACGAGGGAAAAGAAGCCGTCGCCGTGTTCTTTGTGCTGTCCGGTTTTGTCATCAGCCATGTCGTCGATTGCAAGGAAAAAGACTATAAATCATATGCGGTCGCCCGCATGGCGCGTATTTATCCCGTTGCCGTGCTGGCCGTTTTTATAACTCTGGCGGCCGACTCGATAGGAACGTTGTTTTATGCGCCATATTATGCCGCGCTTGATGGCCTTCATAATGGATTTTATCAGAAAACAAATTTCGTATCCGCGCTCAGTTACCTTGGATTCTTCAACCAAATCTGGTTCACCCACAGCATATTCGGCACGGATGAACCCTATTGGTCGTTAGGATTCGAGGTTCCGTATTATATATTTTTTGGCCTGATATCATTCCTTCCCGGCAAAAAGAAACTGGCTGGTGGACTTGTCTGGGCGCTGATTTGCGGCCCAAAAATCATTCAGTATCTTCCGTTGTGGCTGTTGGGCGTGTTGGGGCAGAAGATCATGCGTCAGGGGAAAGTTTCTTCAAAATTCTTGGCATCAATGCTGTTTATTTTTTCCATCCTGCTGCTGTGCTTTGCCAAGAAATATATGGGTTTCTTCACAACCAATATGTACCAGACTTTTTCTTTGACGCAGGAAGTCGACAATCTCTGTTATTTCACCTTGATCGGAGCGGGCGTTCTTTTGAATATTCTTGCCATGCACGGCCTGCTTGCCGACGGAAGGCTGCTGCCTGAATCTGTCGCGAATCTGATCAGATGGGGTGCGGGGGGAAGTTTTACGCTCTATCTTGTGCACCTGCCCATCCTTGTGTTGGTGTCGGGCATTCTGGCACCGGCGATCGATTCCGTAATTGTGGGGCTATCTGCCGCCGTTTTGGTGTTTGCGTTTGGGCTTTCCCTATCTCTGCTGGCGGAAAGACGCAAAAAAGTCTTTGCCGGAATTTTTGCGCGCATTTTTCTAGCCTGAGAACTCCAAACGGCTTCGCGCGGTTTTTATCTGACCGCCGCCGCGCGGTGCAGCCGGTCGTTGATAGCCAGACCTAGCCCTGTGTCAGGGATGGGGGCGACGGCAATGCCGGCATAGGCGGGTTTGTCGAGTTCGCGCAGCATTGCGAACAAATTCGCGGCGGCTTCGTACAGATCGCCCTGCGGGCTTAAATTCAGCCGTGCCGCGCCGCCTTTGACGAAAATGTCGGGGCCGAAAGCCAGAAACGCTTCGTCATCGGCCACGCTGTCGGCGTTCAGACGCAACGGCAAGTGCGGCGCGTAATGGCTGGCCAGCATACCGGGCGCGGCGGGGGCGTCTTTTTCGCCGGCCGCGGCGTCGAATACGTCAAGCTTGCGTCCCAGAATTTTTTCGATTTGTTCGCGCGTCACACCGCCGGGGCGCAGGATGACGGGCGCGCCCGTTGCCATATTCACCACGGTTGATTCAACGCCGATTGCGCATTTGCCGCCGGCCAGAATCATATCGACTTTGTCGCCCAGCGATTCCGCGACATGCGCCGGCGTTGTCGGGCTTAATTTGCCCGATGCGTTGGCGCTGGGCGCGGCGACTGTTACACCTGCGGCGCGCAATAATTTTTGCGCGACCGGATGCGACGGCATGCGCACCGCCAGCGTATCGAGGCCCGCGCTGGCCAAAAGAGAAATTGTCGCGGCGGGGCGGCGCGGCAAAACAAGCGTCAAAGCCCCCGGCCAGAAAGACGTGGCCAGCAATCGCGCATCGTCATTCCAAGCGACCAAATCGTCCAGCGCGGCCATATCGGCGACATGGATAATCAGCGGATTAAAACTGGGACGGCCCTTGGCGGCATAAATGGCGGCGACGGCTTCGCCATTCGTGGCATCGGCGCCCAGCCCGTAAACGGTTTCGGTCGGAAAAGCCACCAGCCGCCCGTCCCGCAGCAGCGCGGCGGCCCGTTCAATCGCGGCATCGTCGGGGGGCTGGATAATCGGCATTACAAACCGGCAATTGCTCCGGCGACCTCATCGATATGGCCGGTCACGCTGACCTTGCGCCACACCGCGCGAACGACGCCTTTGCCGTCGATGAGAAAGGTCGAGCGTTCGATGCCCATATATTTGCGGCCATACATGCTTTTTTCTTTCCAGACGCCAAATTTTTCGCAGATGTCGCCGTCGGCGTCCGACGCCAGCGGAAAGGTCAGGTCGTATTTTTTGGCAAATTTTTCGTGGCTTGCCAGACTGTCCTTGGACACGCCGATAACGGTTACGCCCAGTTTGGCAAAAGCGGGCAGAGCGTCGCGAAAACCGCATGCTTCGGTCGTGCAGCCCGACGTGTCGTCTTTGGGATAAAAATACAATACGAACGGCTTGCCTTTAAGGTCTTTCAGGCTGGCTTTGCCGATGCGGGTGGCGGGCAGGGTGAAGGCGGGCGCAGGCCGGCCGATCAGGGCGTCGGGCGCGGCTGGCGCCTTTTTCTTGGCAATCGGGGCTTTTTTAACGGCTTTTTTCGCTGTAACTGGCATGTTGCCTCCGTGTATAATGCGGAGAACTTCATACACCCTGCGCCGCAGGTTTAGCAATATCAGCCTGCCGGGGTTAGGTTCTTATATGTTGCGCTTTCTTCGATATCTGGCCGAGGTTATTGCCGCGCTTGTCGGCATAACCGTCATTCTGGCCATGTTGCTGGCGTGGCGGCTCAGCACCAAGCCCGTCAATTCGGATTTCCTGACCCCCTATATCGAAACCGGTATCGAAAGCATCATTCCCGACAGCAAGGTCGGCGTCGCCAATACGCAAATGACATGGGACAGCGCCACCCGCACCGTGTCGGTGCGGGCGACGGGCATTACGGTTGCCGACGGGCAGGGGAACACGATTGCCGATATTCCGTCCCTGCATGCCGGTATCAGCATTTTTGGCCTGATGTTCGGCCAGTTCATGCCCAAAGAGCTGGATATCGATCATCCGCAGATTGAGTTGCGGCGCACGGCGCGCGGTTCTTTTACCTTTGGCGGCATGGTGATGACGGGCGGCGGCGATAATGAAGGCAAGCCCGCCGCGGAAATTCTGGAAACCGTTTTTCACCATATCGAGCATACGATCTTGATGCGGCATTTGGCCGTTACGCGCGCCGTGGTCGATATTCATGACGATGCCACGCAAAAAGATTGGTCGGTGAGCATTCCCGAAATCAGCATCGATCGTCTGGGTTTCAAACGCGAAGGCGACCACATCGATTACGGCAATCTGGAAGGACATATCGCCGTCGCGGTTACGCAGCAGGACGGCGATGCGACGCTTGACGTGCATTACCTGTACGATGCCGTGAAAAAACAGCACAGCCTGTCGACTTCGTTCAATGCGTTGAATCCGGCTTTTCTGGCGGGCGGGCATCCGGAAACATTGGGGTTGGGGGCGGCCGCCATTGCCGATCTGCCTTTGTCCGGAAAAATCGAGGTTGTCTTTGACGGGAATCTGTCGCTGCAGGCGGCCATCGCGCAGATTCACGGCGATGCGGGGCGGCTTGTCTATGTCCCTTTCTGGGACAAGCCCGTTTCCGTCACGTCGGCGGATTTCAACGCGGCCTATGACCGCGATGCGCGTCAATTCACCATATCCGATACGCAAGCCAATCTGGATGGAGTTAAACTGACATTGTCTGCCGATGGCGTGCCGTCGACGCAACCCGGCAAGGATATGGATTTTACCCTGAACGCCACCGTCGATAACATGCCGATCGATCGTTATGGCGCGCTGTGTCCCAAGCCGGTTCTGGCGGATGCGCGGGATTGGCTGACTTCCAATTTGCGCGACGGCACTTTTACCCATGCGGAAGCGCAGGTAACGGGTTCCGTGTCGGAGAAGGATCTGTCCGGCATAACGGTTGCGCGGGCCAACGGCAAAATAGATGTCGCCAATGCCAGCGTTACCTATCTGGACGGCATGCCGGCGGCAAAAAACGTCAACGGCACGGCGGTGTTCGATCTGGATAAAATGACGGTGAATGTCGCCAGCGGCGGCATCGGCAATATTCATATTCAGCCGTTCGCCTTGCAAATCACCGGCCTGTCCGCCGAGGATCAATATATCGACATTCCCCTGAAGGTCGAAGGGCCGATACCCGAAATTCTGGCGTTGCTCGATCATCCGCCGCTGGGTTACGCCAGGAAGCTGGGGGTTGCGCCCGATGATATCCGCGGCCAGATCGCCGGCACCGTCGATTTTCGCATGCCCTTGCTGAAAGATCTGCCGATGAGCAAGGTGGACATCAACGCAACCGCCAAAGCCACGGGCGTCGCGTCGGACAAGCTCGTTTCCGGCGTCGATATCAGTCAGGGCGATTTTACCCAGACGCTCGATATGAAGGGGTTCGCGATGAAGGGGCAGGCCGATCTGAACAAAGTGCCGTTCCAGATCGCCTGGCGGGAAAATTTCGAACCCGGCAAGGGGCAGCCGATACGGCATATCAACATCAACGGCGCGGTGCGCGACGGCGAATGGGACAATTTCGGCATCGACGCTTTCGACGGCAGCAAAGGGCCGATGAGGCTTGCGCTGTCTATTGACGAGCCATCCAGAAAACGAACCGACATTTCCGGTTCGGTCGATATGGACGCGGCCGCGCTGCGCGTCGATATGCTGAACTGGACGAAGCCCGCCGGCCAAAACGCGTTGTTGAAATTCAAGGCGTCGATGCCGGACAAGGGAAATATCGATATTAAAAATATCAGCCTGACCGGCGCGCAGGTTCATGCGTCCGGTTCCGCGACGCTTGCGTCCGATATGACGCAGATTCTGTCGCTGGATATGCCTTCCCTCATTGTGGGGCGTACCAATGCCGCGTTGCACTTTACCCAAAGCCCGGGGCCGGATGGGGTGCTGTCTTTTACCGCCAATGGGGCGTCGCTTGATGTATCGGGGTTGCGCGGCGGCAAGGATCCCGACAAAATCGACCCGCGTCCCAAACAATATAACGTCAATGTCGGCAAGCTTTATACCGGCGCGGTCGGCGAACTGGACAATGTCAAGGGCACTGCGGTGCGCGACCGGCAGGGGTGGCGCGCCATAGACCTGACGGCCATGGCGCAAGGCGATACGCCGCTGGCGATCCATCTTGATCCGCAACCCGATGGCCATCGCATTTTCAGCATCGTCAGCGACGATTTCGGCAAGACGATGGAAGGTCTGGGCTTTACCGACACGATCAAGGGCGGCAAGCTTTCCGTGACCGGGCAAAGTTCGGTGGACGCGCCGCGCGTCGTCAACGGCCATGTTAAAATTACGTCTTTTACGGTCGAGAACCTGCCGGTGCTGGCCCTGTTGCTGAACACGTTGTCGCCTTTCGGTTTTACGGGCATTCTGACCGACAGCACCGATTTCAGCCGCTTTGAAGGCGATTTTGTCTGGCAGGGCGACAGCATAACCCTGACCCGCGCGCATGGGGCGGGTTCCGCCGTCGGCATTAATGTTGACGGGAAAATCGACATGAATTCCGGCCGCGCCGATTTGCAGGGCACTGTCGTGCCTTTCAGCGTCGTCAACAAATTCCTGAATTATATTCCTTTGATAGGCAATCTGCTGACCGGCGGCGAAAACCAAGGCGTGCTGGCGGTGTCCTATACGATCAAGGGATCTTTGGATTCCCCAAAAATCAATGTTAATCCCGTGTCGCTGTTGACGCCGGGCTTCATTCGCAATTTGTTTTTCCGCGACGATACGCAAGACGACACGAGTTCCGACAAACAATAGGAAAATGACAATGTCCGCACTTAAAAAACCTTTGCCTGATTATGCCATGAAGGAAGAAGGCGGCCTGTACGCGCTTTACCGCGACGGCGAAATGATGAAAACGCCGCGCGATTTGCCTTTGGCCGTGGCGCATAGAAAACTGGCCGAGGCCATGTTGCACGAATGTCTGGCGCAAACCGAAGAACGGCTCGATTTACGCAAAATGCCGATGGTGCAGATGACGTTGACGGTTCTGGACATCGCGCCGTTGCAGCGCGGCAATATTATCGACGGCATCATGCGTTATGCCGACAGCGAATTGGTCTGCCAGCGCGCGATGGAGCCGGACGATCTGATGCAGGAACAGCATCGCGTCTGGCAGCCTTTCCTTGATTGGTGCGAGGCGCGTTTCAATATCGGGTTGTTGCTGGGCAGCGGCGTGGTTCCGTTCCAGCAATTGCCGGAAACGCTGGCGCCGTTGCGCGCCTATGTCGAAAGCCTTGACGATTATCGCCTGATCGGCGTCAGCGAAGCGGTGGGCGTCAGTTCGTCGCTGGTTCTGGGGCTGGCTCTGGCAACGGGATACGCCGACGCGGAAAGCGTTTTCAATGCCGCAGAGCTTGAGCAGCTTTGGCAGGTGCGCAAATGGGGCGCGGACGCTGAAATTCAGGAACGCCACGCCGCCATTCGCCGCGATTTAGACGATTGCCAGAGCTGGTTCTCGCTTCTGGGCTAAGTACTGTTACGGAATTTCGTCAAAAGACGGTTCCGAGGTTTTGACGCCCAGCTGTTTGTCGCGATACTGGCGATAGACGCTGCGCATTTCGGCGTAGAAGTCCAGCGAACCGGAACGCAGCGCGTCATAGCCATCCAGATTCTGGTCGCTGCGGGTCAGGCCGTCGGCGGCAAAGTCGGAATAGTCATAACGGTCTTGCGTGCCATTGCCGCCAATGCCGGCGAGATATTGCCACGGCGACATGACCATATCGACGCCCAAGCCCAGCGCGTCGCGGAAATTCGACGGCCCGAACAACGGCAGGACGAGATACGGCCCGCTTGCGACGCCCCAGCTTGACAGGGTTTGGCCGAAATCCGCCGATTGCGCCGGCATATGCCAATCCGTCGCGACATCGAACACGCCGCCGACGCCGACCGTGGTGTTGGTCAGGAAACGTTCGGCTGTGGTTTCGGCCGCGCCGGTGCGCCCTTGCATCAAGGCGTTGGCAAAAACGACGGGTTCGCCCATGTTGGACAGGATATTGGCAATGCGTCCGCGCAGATAATCCGGCATGGCAAAGCGGTATAATTCCGTCAATGGGTGGATCAGCAGCCTGTCCATAAAGTCATTGACGTCAAACGTGACGCGGTTCACCGATTCCAGGGGATCGTTGACGGCGTTGGCTTCCGCCTTGGCTTCGGGGGATTGCGGCACATCGGCGCAGCCGGCAAGCGTGGCGGGCAGGAGGATCAGCGCGGCGGCAAGGGTCAAACGGCGGAACGGCATGGGGGAACCTTGAATGGAATCAGACATATCAACGCCTCTTTTTATCAGAACTAAGAAAAACAGGAAGCATGAAAAACGTGCAGAGCAAAGAATATAGCAGAGCAATCGTTAATAATTCCCCCATGCTCCGGGTGCCCGGATGGGCGGAAAAGCATAGGGACATAAAGGCTACTAACACCGTGCCTGCGCTGAATAAAACAGCGCGCGCCATGCTGGATTGCAGCAAGTCGCGGCCGCCATTACGCCAATAGGAGACGAAATAGACGGCGTATGATACCCCCAGGCTAAGTAACAAAGGCAGGGCGATGATATTGGCGAAATTGAGCGGCAAGCCGATGACCGTGATGGTGGCCAGCGTCAAATCTCCGGCGATGAGCAGGGGCGTCAGCATCAACAGTACGTCGCGAACGCGGCGTAGGGTGATCAGGGCCAGCAGGCCGATCGATACCACGCCGTAAATTCCGGCATGGATAAAGGCGGAAACGACGGTACGGCCCGATTCGATGATCGATACCGGGGTGCCTGCGACGTCGGGATAGATCGCCCGTATGGCCCCGATGAAATGCTTCAGCATTTTCGGATCCCGCGGATTGCCGTCGGGCCCGCGCTTGGGCAGGGCTTCGACCAGATATTGGCCGTCCGGCGTTACCCAATCCTTTTTCAACGCGTCGGGGATGTCGGCCATCGAAACCGGGTGCGGGTTAAGAAGGCCGCGGATTTCGCCAAATTTCTTTTGCAGCGGGACGATGATATCTTTTTGCGCGCGGGTGCGGGCATCCGGCGATGCCTTGGCCAGTTTATCCAGACTGTCGGCAAGCGCGTTGGCCGAGGCGACTTTGTTGCCAATGGCCCGTAGCGCCGATGCGGCCTTGGTCAGCGCGTCGCATGTTTGCGCGTCGTCGGGGGCGGGTTGCGCGGGCAAGGCCAAAGTCGGGGCCAGCAGGGATTGGGTGTCCGCGATCATTTTGATTTTTGCGGCCTGATCGTCCGGTACGAAGCTGGCCAGATCCATGACGCTGTCGACCTGCGGCAGTTTTTCAAGCCGCGCCGCCATTGTTTGCGCCGCGTCCAAAGTCGGGGCCAGCAATTGCGCGGCATAGGCGTCCGAGTTCGGTTCTTTCATCAGGTCAAACATCGTGGATACCGATTCCGCATGCGGATCGTCGAGATCCAGCGGGTCGAAATCGAATTGCACCCGGGACGCTGCCGCCAGTCCGGCCAAGGCCAGCACGGCGATAAGAGGCAGCAAAATCTTGCGGCGGTTTTGTAAAAAAGCGTTGAGAGGGGCAAGAGCCTGAAAGCCGATCGTTTCGCGTTCCGGCGGCGCAGGCAGCAAGGTCATCAGGGCCGGCAGCAAGGTAACGTTGAGGAAAAAGGCGATAACCATGCCGCTGCCCGCAATCAGGCCCAATTCCGACACGCCGCGATATTGCGTGGGGATGAAGGATAGAAAGCCCAGCGCCGTCGACGCCGCCGCCATGGCCAGCGGTACGGCGATGATGCGCGCCGTGTGTGTCATTGCTTTGGCATGGTCGGCTTCCAGATAATGCTGGTCGCGGTAGCGCACGCCGAATTGAATGCCGAAATCGACGGCGATGCCGATGAACATCACCGCAAAAGCCACCGAGATAAGGTTCAGAGAACCCACGGCAAAAACCGCAAAAGCGGTCGATGCAATAAGCCCCGCGACAAGGGTCAGGGCAATCGGAACGATAATCCGCCATGTCCGCATCGCCAGAAACAATAACAACAGAACCAGAACGCCGGATAAAATCGTCGCAAAGCCCGCGCCTTCGGTGACGCTGGCGAATTGCTGGTCGTTCAACGCTACCGAGCCCGTCAGGCGCACACGCACGCCTTGCGCGGCCAGCCCCAAATCGGTCACGGCCTGACGAAGCGCGTTGGTTGCTTTTTCGCCGGGTTGCAGCGAGGAAAAGTCGAGCACGGGTTTTGTGATGATATAGGCGCGGGTGCCGTCCGGTATCGCGCTGTCTTTTGGCGGGGGAACCATTTGCGCCCAATCCAGCGGCATATCTTTACCCGCCAGCGCGGCGTTGACCGTGGCGTCGATCGCGGCCAAAGGCCGCGCCAGCTGCGCCGCATCGGTTTGCCCGACCTGTACGCCTTGCGCCATCAACCCGATCAGCCCGAAAAATCCGCGCAGCGTGGGGTCGGTGGTCAGGACGCCAAGCAAAGGTTGCGCTTGCGTGATGCGGTCGAGCGTATCGGCAAGCTCGTTTTTCGGCATCAACAGTAATCCGTTGGTGCGGAAATAGGGCAGGGCGTCGGGGCGGGCGACGTAAGTGAACAAATCCGGTTCCGCCTGTAACCGGGCGGCCAGCGCGGCGGCGGCGGCGTCGACCCGCGCTGCGTCGGGGCCGTCGATCACCACGACCAGATTGTCGACTTTGTCGGGGAAATCGGCGGCCAGCGCTTTTTCGCGTTGGCGCCAGCCGAGATCGGCCGCCAGCAATTGATCGACATCGGTGTTGATTTTGATGTTTTTCACCACATAGACGCCAAGCCCGATGCTGGCCAGCAGGGCGGCCAGCGCGATCAGGGCGGCGAAACGGCGGCTGATTTGCACCAGCGCGATAATCAGGGATGTCAGCACGGAATCACGCAAAAAACAGAGGGCGGAATGAAACCGGCCCATAACTATTATGAAACCAATCGGTTGTAAAATTATAAGATTGCCCGAACGGGCTTTTTTGCCTATTCAGGTGGGCGTCGGGGAGTAGCGCAGTCTGGTAGCGCATCTGGTTTGGGACCAGAGGGTCGCAAGTTCGAATCTTGTCTCCCCGACCATCCTTCGCCCTTTGGGCTTCGGATGGCGCAGCCACCTGAGCCCAAAGGGCGAAGGATGCCCTTCGAAGCTCGCGCAGCGAGCGTAGGAGGGCCGGTTGCGGTTTTTTTACCTCATTTGAGGCATGCGCAACCAATGTACTACGTTTATCTTCTCAAAAGCCTGAGCCAACCAGAACAAAAATACGTTGGTGTCACCGAGGATCTGAAGAAACGCTTTGAAGACCATAATAGGGGGTTTTCTGAACACACCGCTAAATACAAACCTTGGGAATTGGTCGCCTATCATGCCTTTCATGATAAATACAAAGCCTATGGATTTGAGAAATATCTAAAAACCGGTTCTGGAAAAGCTTTTGCCAATAAAAGATTCTGGTAGTTCTGCTTTTGCGTTTAGGGCCTTGTGAAAGAGAGCGTGAAGGACAATTTTTACAAAATTTACCATTGCGTACAAAATAGTTAGTTCTTGACGACAATTCGTTCAAATGACATCCATTGTCCTCGATCAATATGTGAGATTGCCTTCAACCAAGCCCAGCCGGCAAAAAACATCCGTATATGCGGCGAATCATCGCGGTTTTCATCGTGACGGATGACATCCTTTGTTTTCGGCAGCACCGACCTTGTCACTTCAGGCGTTTTTGCGTATGACCTTTGGGGACAGTCCTCTTTTCAATTTGTCTTTTGGCCCGTCATGAAAGCAGTCGTTCTTGCAGGCGGTTATGGCACGCGCATCAGCGAAGAAACCACTGCGCGTCCGAAGCCGATGGTTGAAATCGGCGGCAAGCCGATTTTGTGGCACATTCTTAAAATATTCAGCACATACGGCATCAACGACTTTGTAATCTGTTGCGGGTACAAGGGCTATGCCATTAAAGAATATTTCGCAAATTATGTCTTGCACATGGGCGATGTAACCATCGATATGGCGCGCGCGCATTTGCAAATCCATCACCAGCGCGCTGAGCCATGGAAGGTCACGCTGGTCGATACCGGTCTGGATACGATGACGGGGGGGCGTTTGCGGCGTGTCAGGGAATTTCTTGATAACGAAACTTTCTGCATGACTTATGGCGATGGCGTCGCCGATATAGACATTGCCAGACTGGTGACCTGGCATGCCGCGCACAAAAAATACGCAACCGTGACGGCTGTGCAGCCGCCCGGTCGTTTCGGCGCGTTGAGTTTTGCCGGCGACGCTGTTGCCGCGGTCGAGGAAAAGCCCAAGGGCGACGGCGGCTGGATCAATGGCGGCTTTTTTGTTCTTGAACCCGCCGTTTTGGATTTCATCGACGGCGACAACGTCGTGTGGGAGCAGGAACCAATGCGGCGTCTTGCGGCGGGCGGGCAGTTGATGGCGTATCGCCATAACGGTTTTTGGCAAGCCATGGACACGCTGCGCGACAAGGTACAGTTGGAAAACCGCTGGGCGGAAGGCCAAGCGCCCTGGAAGGTATGGACATGATGGCAAGTGAAGACGTGCGCGAGATTTCAAGATGCGAAGTCTGCGGCAATGCATCGTTGAGCTCGGCGCTCAATCTGGGCATGCATCCGATGTGCGACGATCTTGTCCCCGTCGGCGATGCAAGGCGTTGCCGCGAATATCCGATTGAAATTCTGTTCTGCGGCCGTTGTTCGACGGCGCATCAACGTTTTCAAATTCCGAAACGGACTTTGTTTCCCCATAACTACCATTATCGCGCCCGCCACACCGGCGACGTGCTTAGCGGCATGCGCGAGCTGGTCGAAGATTGCGAGGCGCGGTTCGGCAATGTGAAAGGCAAAAAGATTCTGGACATCGGGTGCAACGACGGCAGCCTTTTGTCGTTTTTCGCCGAAAAGGGCGCGCGGACATACGGCATCGAGCCGACCGATGCTGCCGAAGACGCCAAAGGGCGCGGCCATGCAATCGTCAATGATTTCTTCTGTCCAGATATTGCGCGGGCCTTTGCCGCGGAACATGGCGTGCCGGATATTGTCACCTTCACGAACGTATTCGCCCATATCGAAAATCTTGACGAAGTTATCGACGCCCTGAATGTGTTCAAGCACGACGCTTTGTGCATCGTGATCGAAAACCATTATATGGGCGCGGTTCTGGACAGGTTCCAGTTCGACACTTTCTATCACGAACATCCGCGCACCTATAGCTGCGAGTCTTTCATGCATATCGCCGACAGGCTGGGCATGAAGGTGGGTTATGTCGGGTTTCCTGCGCGCTATAATGGCAATATCCGTACTTTCCTGACAGCCGGGGCCAACGATTTTGCGGATGATGCCTTGCGCGAAAAGGAAAAACATTTCGGCGATGGGTTGCACGCCATGGCGCGAAAAATCCCCGCTTGGCGCGATCGTAAACGCGCCGCCATCGAAACCGCCGTCAAGGCAAGCGGTTGTAAATTGAAGGCCAAAGCTTTCCCCGGGCGCGCCGCCATACCCGTCAAGCTGCTGGGGCTTGACGCTGATTTGCTCGAAGCTGCCTATGAAAAACCTCAATCGGCCAAGGTCGGTCATTATATACCCGGCACGCGGGTTCCCATTCTTTCCGACGATGCGTTGGATCTTGCGCGGGAAAAAGGCCCTCTTCTCAACCTCGCTTGGCACATCGCCGGTGAAATCAAGCCGTATTTGCGGGCGCGGGGGTATCGGGGCGATTTTATCGACATCATCGCGTCCGAAGACGCCGCATGAAAATCGCAATTTTTGGCGGCGGTTTTGGGTTATACGGGTATCTTCCTGCCGTCGTCGCCTGCGGCCACCGGCCTGTCCTGCCGATGCGCTATCGCGAATTTTTGGAGTCGCGCGACGATATCCGGTCCTTCGCCGATCAAGCGGAATGGGTTCCGGACAAAGATACGCTGTTGCGGCGGTGCGACGGTGCGGTTATCGCCGTACCGCCCGCCGAACAACCGCATTTAACCGAAGAATGCCTGGCGCACGATAATATCCGTTACCTGTTTCTTGAAAAACCGTTGGCGGCGACGCCGTTTCTGGCCGACGCGTTGCTTGACAGGCTGGAAGGCGCGCGCCGAATTTTTCGTATCGGGTATAATTTCCGTTATACGCGCTGGGGGCGGGGGCTTTTGCAAAACGGGCGAGGTGTGCGCAGTGTCGATTGGCATTTCCGCGCGCATCATTATGCGCAGGATATTCAAACATGGAAACGCAAGTCCGCCCAGGGCGGCGGGGCATTGAGATTTTATGGGATACATCTTGTCGCCTTGCTGGCCGAACTGGGTTATGACAGCGTTGCCTTGTCGGAGATTTGCTCAACACGGTCCGGCGAGATCGAAACCTGGCGCGCGGATATAGCCGGCCCGGCATTGCCGATGTGTCGCATCGTCGTTGCCTGCGATGCTGCGGAGCCTGTTTTTACGTTGTGCGACGGCAGCGGCCGCACTATTTCGCTTTCCGACCCGTATGGGGAAACGACGATTGAGCCAGAGGCGGATCGGCGTTTGTCTTTCCTGATCGACATGCTGCGGGACGCCGTCGAGGATCCCACGCCTTTTTATGCGTGGTATCGCAAAGCGAATAAATTATGGGCCGATCTTGAATCAGAGGCTATTCGCGCCTAGGCCCGACAGGTCGAGCGTTTGCCCTACATAGCGATCGTAGGGCGGGCAGGAATCGGCCTGCCACATGACGACACGACCGGAATTATTAATCTGCGGGCGTAGTCTTTCGAGCCTCGCCGAAATCTCGGGGGATTGCGTCGCGGCGAATTGGCTGAGTCCGGCGAAAACAAGCTTCATGGCCGGGTCTGAAAGATAGCCGGCAAAATCGTTCAAAATTTCCGAATCCCTCGCTTCCATGGGGTGTCCTATTTTTTTGATGACGTCGAGAATGTCGGGATACAGGACATGAGGCAGGGTCTTGCGTATAGTCAAATACTGGCTGCCCTGTTTTTCGACCCACAGAAAACCGTCATCTTCGATCATGCGCGGGGCAATCGTGCCGTTTCTCGCCAAATCGATCATGCGACGGATCAGGGAAAAAGTCAGGATATAGCGGCCCGGCAATCCGTTCTTGGCGTCGCCGAACCAACGCGGCTCGGGAGGGTGAATGTGGATCATGCTGCATTTATGCAGCAGCGCGCATTTGCTGTTTTTAAATGCTTTCAGCAGAACGGCGGCGTTTTCGATCATGTCGTCAAGGGCGAAGCAATCGGAAAAGTCATGTCCGCGAATGGCGTCGCCGCGAAAGATATTGCCAAGAACAAGAATGCCGCGCAGCACCACGCCGCAATAGGGGATCATCGACGCCATGTCGGGAAAGATGATGTCGCAGTCGAGGCCATGATGGATTTGCCCCATGACGGCGGAACGGCGTGGGGTGTCCGTATAAATGCCTTGCGCATGATTGACGTGATAGAAGTCGGCCGTACGGTGTTGCAAATGGTTGACGATCATGTCGATGACGGCGGGTATGTCGAACAAGTCGTCGTCGGCATACGACCAGATATAGGTGCCGCTGGATTCCTGCATGGCGCGCAGCCAGTTTTGGGTGATGCCGATATGGCGTTCCTGCACCACCAGCTTGAATCCGTGGTCACGGTAACGCTCGCCCACGATGGCGGCGGTCGCGTCGGTCGAAGCGTTGTCGCTGATAACAACCTCGATAACGCCTGGCGGAAAGGCGTTCTTGATTTGAACAAGCTGATCGAGAAGCTGCGTTAGCAGAAAGGCGCGATTGTAAGTGAAGATGCAAAAGCTGAGCAAAGGCGGGTTTGGCATGGCGACGAAGGATGTGTAAGGAAGGGTTTCCACGCTATCAGGTCGGGCAAGCCTGACCAACCTTTTTGTCATGTCCAGCGCAAGTCAGCCGACAATCTTCCCGCGTCGATGTGCGATTCAAGGGTTTTAAGACGTATCAGCATCGCCCCGTCCATGCGGTTTTGATGGATTCCGGAAGACGCAATCCCGTCCCTTAACGCCGCAATCGATCGGTCAAGGTCAATTTGCGGCTGGTGGCGCGGGGCCAGATTGCGGAAAAGGCCGAAATCGACTTGGTACGACCTTTTGTCGGGGGCGGCCTTCGTGTTGATATCTATTTTGACGCCGGGGATTGCGCGCGCCACGGATTCGGCAAGGGCGTGAACCTGATAATTGCAGGCCTGCGCGCCGATATTGACGGCCATAAAATCGTCGCCGGCCACGCGGTCTCTCGTCAGGCCCCATTCTATGGCGCGGGCGATGTCTTGCGTGTCGATCAACGGACGCCACGGCGTGCCGTCGCTTAGAATTTTAATGGTTCCTTCCGTCATCGCGCTTGCGACAAAATCGTTGAGAACGAGATCGAGCCTGAGCCTGCCCGACATGCCGCAGGCGGTCGCAAGGCGCAGCGCCGTGATGCGCATGCCTTTGCCGTTCAGGGCGCGCAGATCCCGTTCGCATGCGGCTTTGGATCGCGCATAGGCCGTAAGCGGATTAAGGGCGTCGGATTCCTTTCGGGCTCCGTCTGCGGCGGCGCCGTATAGGCTGCAACTCGACG
Source organism: Alphaproteobacteria bacterium (assembly GCA_028866275.1). Classification (GTDB taxonomy): domain Bacteria; phylum Pseudomonadota; class Alphaproteobacteria; order UBA9219; family UBA9219; genus CAIXLI01. Next base: position 40,867 of record JAGWIK010000010.1, on the reverse strand, counting down.
TGAAAACAAAGCTTTTGACGCCATGATCGATGGCGGCGCGCGCCAGGGCGATTGTCGCATCGTGATTGATATCGGCGGTGACTTTTTCGAATTTGTTGCCGATGGGGTCGTTAGATATGGCGGCCAGATGCACGACGGCATCGACACCGTCCAGAAGGGGGGCGGGAAAATCACGCACATCGCCGAAATACTGTGCGGCATAAACGCTTTCCGGCAAGCGGTCTTTTGTCGTCAGGCAATGGGCAAAAAAACCGGAATCGTAACCGTAAAGCCGTGCCCCGCGCATCGTCGCGCGCAAATGCTTGGCCAGAACCGTGCCCAGATATCCCATATTGCCTGTGATAAGAATTTTCATCGGCTTTTTCCCTGAAAGATCCGGTGGGCAAAAATATCTTCACTGGTGACGGTTTGTAAAGCGGGGCGCCCCAAATCCGTGCGCGTCGATAAAGGCCTATTCCAGATGGGCGGCTTTTTCCTGCGCGATGAATTGTTTTGCCAATTCGTGATACAGCGAAATCGGGCAGATCAGGCGGCTGACGGCCGAGGCGATGACGGCGGCGGCGATCAGGGGAACGGGAAGGGATTCACGCCCCGAAATTTCCAGCACAATGATAAAAGCGGTAATGGGAGCCTGGGTCACGCCTGAAAAATAGGCGGTCATGCCCAGCAGGACGGCGCCTGCCACCGGCATCGCGGGGAACAACAGCGACATGGTCGACCCGAAACCCGCGCCGACCGACAGGCTGGGGGAAAAAATCCCGCCCGGAATGCCGCAAAAACCCGAAACTGTCGTCGTGATAAATTTGGCGACCGTATAAAACCACGCGCCCGTATCCTGTCCTTGCAACATGGCGCGCGCCTGTTCGTATCCGGAACCGTAGGTCGCGCCGTTCGTGACAAGGCCGAAACCGGCGATGATAAGACCGCAGACGGCGGCGAACAAAAAAGGATGGTGAAAGTGGCGTTTGCGGCAGAAGTCATAAAAATGCTTGCCGCCGTCGATCAGGGCGCGGGCGAATAGCCCGCCCAGCAAGCCGCCCAGAACGCCGATAACGCCGATGGCGACAAAATCGCGCCCGATATCATATCCGCCGTCGGCATAGCCGAAATAGCTGTAATTGCCCAATATCGACAGCGACGACGCGCCCGCGAACACAATGGCGGTCAGCACGACGCTGCTGTAGCGATATTCAAACGCGCGGGCCATTTCTTCGATAGCAAAGACGATGCCCGCCAGCGGCGTATTGAACGCCGCCGCGATACCGGCGCCGGCGCCGGCGAGGATAACGCTGCGCGACATTTCGGCATTCATTTTCCCAAGATATCCGCCCCAATACAAAAGCGCCGCCCCGATTTGCACCGTCGGCCCTTCGCGCCCGATCGACGCGCCGCCCAGAAGACCCATAGCGGTCAGCACAATTTTGCCAATCAATACGCGCCATCCCAGCAACGCGCTGCGTTCTTCGTGCGTATCAGCGACGCGCGCGGCGATAGCCTGGGGGATGCCGCTGCCCACGGCGTTGGGGCAGAACCGCGCCGTCAGCCAGCCGGTCAGCCCCAGAATAAGCGGGCTGATGGCCAAAGGCAGCAAGCGATGCGCCGAGGCCATGTCGGCGAACAGTTTCTGGGCGTAATCGGAAATATAGGCAAACCCTGCGGCGATCATGCCGACGACGATCGCGCCGCACCAGAACACCAGCCGGTTGCGCCAGTGCGCAAAGGAGAGGATGCTTTTGCCGGTTTCATAGAGTTCTTGGCGGGTCATACCCATGGTATCGGCGAAAAGAGTAAATTTCGGGTAAAGTTCCCGGGCGGTTTTTCTTGCCCCCGTCCGGAAACTTTGGGATGCTTGCCGGCTCCCCACGCTTTTCAGATTACCCGAGATGAACCAGCACCAATTTCGCGAGCATTTTCACGATCTGCGCGCGCAGGAAAGCCGGACAAGGCGGCGTTTTTTGCTGGATGAGTCCATCTTTTTCCCGATTCTGAATGAAGATACGCCGTCCACCGCGTTCGACCGGCATTATTTATATCATCCCGCCTGGGCGTGCCGAATCCTGCGGCGCATCGCGCCGGCCCTTCATTACGATTTTTCCTCGGTTTTGTCCTTTGCCGCCGCGATATCGGCCTGGGTTCCCACGGTGTTTTGCGATATCCGGCCTGCCGATATCAGGCTCGACGGGCTTTCCGTGCGCCGCGAGGATCTGACGAAAATCTCGCTGCCCGATGACAGCGTGGAGTCGTTGAGCTGCATGCACGCAGTCGAACATGTCGGGTTGGGGCGTTACGGCGACGATATCGACTATGATGGCGACATTAAAGCCGTGCGCGAAATTCAACGGATAACCAGCCGTGGCGGCAATATATTGTTCGTCGTTCCTGTCGGCAGGGTCGCCGCGATCCAGTTCAACGCGCATCGCATTTATACATGGCAATCCGTGCTGGATCTGTTCGCCGGCGGGTTCGAGCTGGTCGAATCCGCGCTTATTCCCGACCAGCAAGAACTGGGTCTTGTGGGCGCGCCCGATGCCGATTTGCTGGCGCGGCAAACTTATGCCTGCGGCTGTTTCTGGTTCCGCAAATTATGACCCGATGATGCGTGATTCATTCTTGCGTTCGCCGCGTTGGGTATAAATAGAATGCGGGCGCAGGCGATGCGCGATGTAGTGGCCGATAACGCAGGCCAGCATCAATGGCAGGATAATTTCGTAACTGAGCGTCATTTCGAAAATCATCAAAATGCACATCAACGGCGCATAGGTGACTGACGCCAGAAATGCGCCCATGCCGACCATGGCGTAAGACGCAATGACGGTGTCGGGCAGGGGGGTGAATGTTCCCAATATGTGGCCGTACAGGGCGCCGACGGCGGCGCCGACGAAAATGGTCGGCGTGAAAACACCGCCGACGGCGCCCGATCCCGAACATAATGCCGTGGCCAGTACTTTCAGCACCAAAATCGCCAACAGGGCCTGCCACGTCCATGGGTGATGCAAGACGGAATTGACCACGCTGTATCCGTTGCCCCATACCGCCGGTTCCCACACCGAGATCAGCCCGACGCCCAGACCTCCTAATGCCATATTGCCGATCAGGCCCAACGGCAGGCGCACGAAACCGGCGCGGAACATGTCAAGGATGCGCCGGAACAGCGGCGCGCCAAACCCGCAGACGATGCCGAGCCCGACATAGGTAAAGACTTCCCATCCCGCTATCGGCGGGAAGGAGGGCATTTGATAAACAGGCGTGACGCCGAACAGCCATCGCGCCATGATATTGGCGATGACCGATGTGACGATCAGCGGGCCCAGAGTGTTTTTGCTGATCATGCCGCCTGAAATCTCGGTCACGAAAATCGATGCCGCGATAGGCGCGTTGTAAGCCACGGTGATGCCCGCCGTCGCGCCGCATGCGACGAACAGGCGCAATTTTTCCTTGGAAACGCGGCATTTCTGTCCCAGCGCGGAGCCGACCATTGCGGCCAATTGAACCATCGACCCTTCGCGGCCGATCGATGCGCCGCTGGCGATGGAGCAAAGCGACGAACAGCTTTTGATCAGCGTTTGCCGCGCGCCGATGACCCCGTCGCCGATGGTAATGGCTTCCAGATAGTCGTCGGCCCCGCGCCGCGCCACCCAATGCAGCCCGAATTTCAGGCACACGCCGCCCAAAGCCCCCCCCAGCGTCGGCAACAGCAACCGTCCCCACCAGGGGAGCGATGTGGCCAGCGCGACAATTTCCGAAACATTGGGGTTAAATATTTTTTGCGCGGCGATAAAGGCGTAATGGAACAGCAAAGCCGCCGCCGCGCCGATGGCGCCGATGACAGCTGCCGCTATTAACAGGCGGAAATCATCGTCCTTGGGCAAAAAAGAACGGCAAAAATTTGGCAGGCTGGGGCGCGTCATGACCGACCATTCGAAAAGGGCTTGTTATATATAACCTGAATCGGCGAATGCAAAACCGGTTGTTTTTACAACTTGTCATCGCGGCGCGGCGTTGATATGCCATTTTTCTGTCTTTCTTGTCTTTTCCTGTCGTCACCCCATTCAAAGGTTTTTTCCCATGTTTTCACTTTCCGGCAAAAATGCGCTTGTCACCGGCGCGTCAGGCGGTCTTGGCAAGGCCATCGCACAGGCTTTACATGCGCAAGGGGCGAAAATCGTGCTGTCGGGCACCAAGGTGGATGCGCTGAACGCGTTGAAGGATGAACTGGGTGAACGGGCTTTTGTTGCCGCGGGCAATCTGTCCGATCCGTCTGTTCCCGCCACGTTGTTGAAAGACGCCGAAGCGCAAGCCGGCGGCGGCATTGATATTCTGGTCAACAACGCAGGGTTGACGCGCGACGGGTTGGCCCTGCGCATGAAAGACGAAGATTGGGATACCGTTTTGAACGTCAACCTGTCCGCGGCGTTCCGTCTGTCGCGCGCGGCGTTGAAGGGCATGATGTCGCGCCGTTGGGGCCGTATTATCAGCATTACCTCGGTCGTCGGCGTCACCGGCAATGGCGGGCAGGCCAATTACGCCGCGTCGAAGGCTGGCCTTATCGGCATGTCGAAATCGCTGGCGCAGGAAATCGCGTCGCGCAATGTCACGGTCAATTGCGTCGCCCCCGGTTTTATTGCTTCGGCCATGACCGATGTGCTGACCGATGACCAGAAGGGTAAAATTCTTGCCAGCATCCCCGCGGGCGCGATGGGCAAACCGTCCGATATCGGTGCGGGCGTCGCCTTCCTTGCCAGCGACGAAGCGGGATACATCACCGGCCAGACGCTGCATATCAATGGCGGCATGGCGATGATATAATCGCAGGGCTATGCCGAAACAAAAATCATCCCTTCGCAAACGCGTTACGCGCTATGCCAAAGTGTCGACCTCGATGGCGGGGCTCGGCGCGCGCGCGGCGGGGCAGAAATTGCTGGGCCTCAATCCCGACCGCCAGAAACAGGCCGAACGTTTGCGCGCGGCGCTGGGCGGGTTGAAAGGCCCGTTGATGAAGGTAGCGCAAATCCTTGCCACCATTCCCGACGCCGTGCCCAAGGAATATGCGGCCGAGCTGGCGCAGCTGCAATCCGACGCGCCGCCGATGGGCTGGCCCTTTGTGCGGCGGCGCATGGCGGCGGAACTTGGCCCCGATTGGGAAAAGAAATTCAGGGTTTTCGAACATGAAGCCGTGGCCGCGGCGTCGCTGGGGCAAGTGCATCGCGCCACGGCGCATGACGGGCGCGCACTGGCGTGCAAGCTGCAATATCCCGACATGGAATCGACGGTCGAAGCGGATTTAAAGCAGTTAAAGCTGGTCATGGCCGTGTTCGAACGATACGACCGCGCGGTGTCGACGCAGAAGGTGCAGCAGGAAATCGCCGACCGGTTGCGCGAAGAACTGGATTACACGCGCGAAGCCAAACATATGCGCCTGTACGGGTTGATGCATCAAAATTCCGCCGCCGTGCATGTGCCCGAACCCGTGGCCGAGCTGTCGACGGAACGTTTGTTGACGATGACATGGCTCGACGGCGAACGGCTGGCGAAGCTGGCCGATGGTGCGTCCCTGAAGACCCGCAACGCCATTGCCGTGAATATGTTTCATGCGTGGTATACGCCGTTTTACGCCTATGGCGTCATTCACGGCGACCCGCATCTGGGCAATTATTCGGTGCGGCGCGATCACAGCATCAATTTGCTCGACTACGGGTGTGTGCGTGTGTTCAGGCCCGAATTGGTGCAGGGGGTTATCACGCTGTATCAGGCCTTGCGCGACGGGCGCGAAGACGAGGCGGTCGAGGCCTATCGGGCTTGGGGGTTCACAAATCCGTCGAAGAAATTGGTGGAAACTCTTAATATATGGGCGAAATTCATTTATGCGCCCCTGCTGGAAGACAAGACCCGCCCCATCGACGAAACCAATACCGGCCTTTACGGCCGCGAAACGGCGAACAAAGTCCATGCCGAATTGCGCAAAATCGGCGGCGTGACCGTGCCGCGCGAATTCGTGTTTATGGACAGGGCCGCCATCGGGCTGGGTTCCGTCTTTTTACGGCTGAATGCCGAGATCAACTGGTATCGCATGTTCCATGACCTGATCGACGGGTTCGACGTCAAAAAACTTGAACAGCGGCAGAGCAAAGCCTTAAAATCCTGCGGCTTATAGAGAACATCATGCACAACGGCGTGGCGGCTTCATCCTATCAATTCACCGCCGACTGGTTTTCCGGCAACATTCCGGCATGGGAAAAATTATGGCGCGCCATGCCCGGCGGGCCGCGCCGCGTTCTGGAAATCGGCAGCCACGAAGGCCGTTCCGCGGTGTGGGTCGTCGACAATCACCTGCGCGCGGGCGATGAATTTCACGCTATCGACCCCTGGCCTGCCGCCGATATTGAATCGCGCTTTGACGATAATATCGCGCTGGCCCGCGCCGCGAAACCGGGCGTCGCGTTCGTCAAGCATAAAGGCCCGTCGCGGCATATATTGCCAAAACTTTTGGCCGAGGGTGGCGCGGGGACGTTCGATTTCATCTATGTCGACGGTAATCACGGCGGGCCCGAAGTTCTGGAAGACATGGTGATGTGTTTTCGGCTGGCCAAAATCGGGGGCTTTATCGTCTGCGACGATTATCTGTGGAATTACGGCGACAATCCGACGCAAACCCCGAAAATGGCGATTGACGCCTTTACCAACTGTTTTTCCGCAAAAATCGGGTTTGTGCTGGATATGCCGCTGTCTCAGCTTTATCTGGTTAAAAAATCGGATTGAGGCCAAACCGGCTTACCCGCCGCACCGGGGCTGCTCTAAGGTCAAGCGGGAGCTATAAATCCATTGATCTGTCCCCCGATTGGGGCCGACAATCTCTGTCCAGTTTCCGATATCTTGCGAACTGCGCGTAATGCCGTGAACCGTCAAAACTTTATCGCCGCAATGCAGGTGCCCCTTTATGCTTCCGAAAGGAGCGTCCTGAACGAGGGCATTGGCAACGACATAGGCCGGCACCGTAGCCGTCTGGCTTTCCGTCGGTGAGGGCTGCTTCTTGTCATAAAAGAAGGATGCGGCGACCAGCGCCCCCGTCCCGACGACAACGGCGCCACCGATTAACGACAATAAACGATATTTTTTGGGCCCACGCGCGGGTTTTCCGGATATATTTGACAGGGAAGGCGGCATATCGTGTCCTGTTGCTGTAATGTTACAATGTTTAATTGTGACCTGCCACGATCATAACCGATAAACCATGAAAATAAAAATTTCTGCCGCACCGCACCTACATCAATCCCTTGTAATATCTTCCCCCAGCCATTAGTTTCCTTGGGCCGGTTAACCTGTGCCGGTGCGGATTAACGCCTGCGTCACCTCTTACCTTGTTGAATTCTATGGCTTCTCCTACCGAATCCCTCGCTTCCGGCCTTAACCTTTCGGTTTTTTCCAAAGCAACCGAGCTTAAAAGCCGCATCATCTTCACCGTGTTGGCCCTGATCGTCTATCGCGTCGGGACTTATATTCCCGTGCCGGGTATCGACCCTGTTATGCTGGGGGAAATTTTCCGTCGTCACGGCGGCGGCATTATGGACATGTTCAACATGTTTTCGGGTGGCGCGTTGAAACGTATGACGATTTTCGCGCTGGGCGTCATGCCGTACATTACCGCGTCGATTATCGTGCAGCTGCTGTCGGCCATTTTGCCTTATTTCGAAGCATTGAAAAAAGAAGGCGAACAGGGCCGCATCAAGCTGAACCAATATTCGCGTTACCTGACCGTCGGGTTCGCCGCGGTGCAATCCTATGCGTTGGCCGTCGGGCTTGAAAATATGATGGGATCGCAAGGTTCCGCCGTGATTTTATCCAGCGCTTTTTTCAGGCTCAGCACCATGATTACGCTGACCGGCGGCACTGTGTTCCTGATGTGGCTGGGCGAGCAAATCACCGCGCGCGGCATCGGCAATGGCACGTCGCTTATCATCTATGCCGGTATCGTTGCCAACCTGCCCAACGCCGTCGGGCAAACGCTGGAGCTGGGGCGTACCGGCGCATTGTCGACATGGTTTATCCTGCTGATTATCGCCATTATCTTTGCCGTTCTGGCCATCTGCGTCGCGTGCGAACGCGCGCAGCGGCGCATTTTGATCCAGTACCCCAAGCGTCAGGTCGGCAATAAAATGTTCGGCGGCGAAGCGTCGCATCTGCCGTTGAAAATCAACACATCGGGCGTCATTCCGCCGATTTTCGCGTCGTCGCTTCTGTTGTTCCCGTTGACGCTGGCCAGTTTTTCCAATCTGCAGGAAAAAGGCGGCGTAATGGCTGATATCGTGGCGCAGCTGGGCCATGGCAAGCCGTTATTTATGGTTTTATATGCCGCGTTGATCGCATTTTTTTCGTTCTTCTATACCGCCGTTGTTTTTAACCCCGTCGACACCGCCGACAATTTGAAAAAATACGGCGGGTTCGTGCCCGGCATCCGGCCCGGCAAGAATACGGCCGATTATTTCGATTTTGTCCTGACGCGGTTGACAGTGCTGGGGTCGGCTTATCTGGTTGCCATTTGCTTGCTGCCGGAATTTTTGATGAGCCGCGGCGCCATTCCGTTCTATCTGGGCGGCACGTCGATCCTTATTGTCGTCAGCGTCACCATCGACACGATTTCGCGCGTTCAGTCGCATTTGATTGCCCATCAATATGAGGGGCTGATCAAAAAATCGAAACTGCGCGGCAGATAGGGAGCGACGGTATATGAACATTATCCTCATTGGCCCGCCCGGTGCTGGCAAGGGTACGCAGGCCAAGTTTTTGGAAGAAAAACGCGGCATGTGCCAGCTTTCGACCGGCGACATGTTGCGCGCCGCGATCAAAAATCAGGATCCGCTTGGCATGGAAGCCAAAAGCCTGATGGATGCCGGCAAGCTGGTTCCTGATGATCTGGTGGTGCGCATGATCGAAGCGCGCATTTCCGGCCCCGAATGCGGCAACGGTTTTATCCTCGACGGGTTTCCGCGCACGGTCCCGCAGGCCGAAGCGTTGGACGCCATGCTGGCGCGCCACGGCAAGCATTTGCACGCCGTGATTGAATTGGTGGTTGACGATGCCGCGCTGGTCGAACGCGTGTCGGGCCGGTATACCTGCGCCAAATGCGGGGCAGGGTATCACGACAAATTTAAGCCCACCGCCAAGGCGGGCGTGTGCGATGTTTGCGGCGGCACGGAATTCACCCGCCGCGCCGACGATAACGCCGAAACCATGAAGACGCGCCTGAAGGCGTTTTACGACCAGACCGCGCCGATTTTGCCCTATTACAAGGCCAAGGGCCTGCTGCGTCAGGTTGACGGCATGAGCGCGATGACGGAGGTCACGGCGGGGATTGAAGCGGTTCTGGGGTAAGGATGCCCCCAATTTTTTGGATGACTCCGGGCGCCCATAAATCGCGTCGGTTCAACAGAACCGACAAAATACGGGAAGAATGCGATTTGCTGGATTGCCTTGGATTTTCATAAACCAGTAAATGGAGGCACGGGCCGGAATCGAACCGGCATAGACGGATTTGCAGTCCGCTACATAGCCATTCTGCCACCGCGCCATTCCAAACAGGGCCAAGGGAGGGGACATTAGGTTCTTGAGCCGCGGCGGTCAAGCTTGTATACCATTAACCACGTTATTTTTCATTCCAAATTCGCCCTTGCCCCCGTTCGTTCCCATGACCAATGCTCTTGCCGCTTCCGACGCTTCGCCCGATTTCGCCACGGCGCGTTTTAATATGATCGAAGGCCAGCTGCGCCCCAATCAGGTGACCGATTTGCGTATCCTCGATGTGATGGGAAGCCTGCCGCGCGAGCTGTTCGTGCCGTCGCACCTTGTGGGCGTCGCCTATCTGGATGAGGATATCGCCTTGATGGGCGGGCGCAGCCTGATGAAGCCGATGGTTCTGGCCCGCCTGATACAGGCCGCCGATATAAAACCCACCGATACGGTGTTGGATCTCGCACCCGCCACGGGGTATTCGACACTTGTTCTGGCCGCGCTGGCGGGCAGGGTTATTGCGGTCGAACCCGACGCCGTTTTGTATGCCGAAGCCGAGCATAACATTGCCAAATACGCGGCAGGCAAGGCCACCGTTCTGGCCGGCGCGCCGGTCGAAGGGTGTAAGATCCACGAAACATTCGATGTGATTTTTATCAATGGCAGCATCGAATTCGTGCCGCAGATTTTGCTGGATCAACTGGCCGAAGGCGGGCGTCTGGTCGCTGTCATGATGTTCCATGACAAGCCGCATGCCGCGCATACCGGGCAGGCGGCGATTTACCGCAAGGAAAACGGCGTCATCGCCCAGCATATGCTGTTTAACGCCAATGTCCGTCCCGCGCCCGGATTCACCGCCCCGCGCGGATTTGTGTTTTAAGGAGATCGCTACGGAGTTTGCGCAATCGTCCGCCCGGCCTCTGCGCCGGGGGACGTTTTTCTTGCGAACAGGGGCTGCTATTCCGCCGCCGCTTCGGCCACGGCTTTGGCGTTGGCTTCCGCCGTTTTGCTGGCATGGATTTTATCCATCACCGTCTGCACATGCTTGCTGAAGACATATTCGGCGGGGCGCTGATGCGACAGGTCGATGTCCTTGGCCATCGCGCCTTCGGTGCGGATGCCGCGCAGGGCGAGCCAGATCATCTTCCACGGCTTGCTGAAGGCGTCGTTGGCGGCGGTGGGTTCATAGCCGCAATGCACCATGCAGTTGGCGCATTTTTCATAACGGCCCGTGCCGTATTTTTCCCATTCCGTGGTTTCGATCAGTTCGCGATAGGTTTTGGCATAGCCTTCGCCCAACAAATAGCAAGGGCGTTGCCAGCCGAACACGTTGCGCGTGGGCAGGCCCCACGGCGTGCATTCGTAGGTCTGGTTTCCGGCGAGGAAATCCATGAACAAGGGCGACTGGCTGAAACGCCATTTGGCCTTGCCCGCCTTGACGCGTTCCTTGCCCAGGCGGAAAATGTCGCGGAACATTTTCTTGGTCGCTTCGCGGTTCAGGAAATGCTGCTGATCCGGCGCGCGTTCATAGGCATAACCGGGGGACACCGTAATGTCGTGCAGCCCGATTTCCATCATATGGTCGAAGAAATCCGCCATGCGTTGCGGCACCGCATTGTTGAACAGGGTGCAGTTGATATTGACGCGGAATCCCTTGGCCAGCGCGGCCTTGATGGCGGCTTCGGCCTTCACATAAACGCCGTCCTGGCACACGGAATGGTCGTGGTCGCCTTTGTCGCCGTCCAGATGCACCGAGAAGTTGAAATAAGGCGACGGCGTGAACTGGTCGAGCTTCTTTTCCATCAGCAGGGCATTGGTGCACAGCGTGACATATTTCTTTTTCGCGATCAGGCCTTTGACGATTTCAGGCATTTCACGATGCAGCAAAGGCTCGCCGCCCGGAATGGAAACAATAGGCGCGCCGCATTCATCGACGGCGTCCAGCGCTTCCTGAACCGTCAGGCGCTGGTTCAGAATTTCATCGGGATAATCGATCTTGCCGCATCCGGCGCAGGCGAGGTTGCAGCGGAACAAAGGTTCCAGCATCAACACCAGCGGATAGTGTTTGTTGCCCTTAAGCTTTTGCTTGAGGATGTAAAGGCCGACATCGATTTGTTGACGCACAGGTACGGGCACGTTGCTGTTCCTTAGAGTAAAGCTTCCCCGCGGGGAGGCTGTTAAATACGGACTATATCCGGCGGCCCCAATGGCCGGCTGACGGAATCACACCGCCGTAAACAAGAACGCGGTTTATAAACCCTATCGCTTTGACGGGTCAATTGTTGCGCGAATGCATCATGGACTGAAAAAGTATTGTTTTCTTGTTGTTGAATATAAACAATGGGTTATATGTGTTTTTGTAGTCCGGCGCATCGTTTGTGCGGATGTTCGCAAAGCCCGATTCGCGCCCCGGCGCGCGCCATGGGGTGCATAAACCGGCGCTTGCCTATTTCCCCGGCGGCATGGGCAAAATCTTTGATTTGCTGCGCTCGTTTCGACTGCGCGGCTTTTGCGCCGAAATCCACCACGATGGTTTTCGATTTTTCAATTCTGGCCGCCGTTTGCGGATAACGTTGCGCGGCCTTTGGCGCGGCGCGGCGCACGATTTCAATGGCGCCCAACGTGAACAGCGCTGCCGTCGCACAGGTTCCCGTGCCGCCAAGCAACGCGTCTATTTCCGGCGAGGAAAAATGGGGAATTCGGTTCAGAACGCCGTCGGCAAGCCCCGGGGCCGCATGAAACATCAAACGCCCGCCCATCATGTTTTTAAGCGCAGGCCTTACCCACGGGAATATATTGACGAATTTGCGCGTCGCGGCGGCGATCAGCGCGCCGGTTCTTTTATGCCCAAGAGATTGCTGCCGGAAACCGAAATGTTCGAGCAGAAAGATGCCGCTGTTAAAAACGAATTGCCCGAGCGGCATCGCGACCCCGTAGAGGCTGGTGATGATGGCCGCGGGAACGGGCGGCACCTCGCGCAACAGTTCCGACAGGGCGAAGCTTAATTCTATCGTGTTTTCTTTATCCGCTTGGGCCGTTTTCTTGAAAATGTTTCTTAAGGAATGTTCATGCTTGGCGGGCTGGGATTGTGCGCGCTGCGTGAGCATTTTCCCGAGGTCGCGCAAACCTTCGGTGCCCATATAGACCCCCAGTCCGACAAAGGCGGGCCATATGTCGGTCATGACATGGGCGGGCAACAGGCGCGAGGCCAGCAAGATGCCCGGCATCATTAATTTGTTCCGCAGGCCGCGCAGCAAGACAAGCCGCAACAGGATCATCGTTTTGCGTAGACGGTTATTGAGGCTGCGCAGCAAAATATCCGGAGATTCGTGGCGCAAGCCGTCTTTCTTTAAAATGCCGGCTTTGCCGCCCAGCGTATCGGCGGCATTTTTCACCGCGTCGCTTGCCGTGCCGTCCAGCGTTCCCGGCATTTCCGCGTTGATGTTTTCTTCGATACCGGTTGCGGTCGCGAGACCATCATGCACGATGCCATCGATTTCAAAACCTGCGACGGCGAGGATTTTGCCGAATTCTTTTTTGATGTGGATAACGGTCTCGCGCGCGGCAGATCGAAAGATGTCTCCTATGCCGTGTTCGGCGGGCAGGATGCCGTGGGTAGAAAATAACGCGTCGGGTGCAGGGGCGAACATTGCTGGTAAATCTCGGCTTCATAAAAAGACGCCGCTATTGTGCGGCGCAGTATGTCCTTTATATAACAAAAATAAGAAAGTAGTTGCTGAAAAACGGCACGAAAAAATCTATCCACGGCCGGTTCTGGTAATTAAATAAGGTTAAAATCCAAACATATGGTCGAAGCTGAAGGCTTTGTCCGCGCTTATCAACCCGTGATAGCCGAACAAACGGCATGTCACGTCGCGAATTAAAACGTATGGGTGTTGTCCGGCGGCCTTGATCTGGTCGGCTGTAAACATTTCGCTGACGCGCCACAACATTGACCCGCCGCAGGGAATGCGGATGGTTTTTTTGGCGATTTCCTTGCCGTCCATTCCGGTCAGGACTAACGCGGTGTCGGACGCCGCATGCCATGGCGTCGATGCCGGATAGATCAAATGGCACATCGTGTCATAGGGTTTGGGGCCGGTGCGCAGGAACAGGCGCGTGCTGAGCCCCGGCGCGCGGCCGGCATAGCTTTGCGGTTCGTTTTTGTAAGTTAGCACGGTGTTGAAAATATGCGCGCCGAAGCTGGTTTCGGCGGCGTGGCCCGAGATGCGGTCGTGATAACGGAACAGCGCATGCATCCAGCCGTCGGCTTCGCGGCCGGCGGCAAAGTCGTAAATCAATTCGACATGGCCGTAACCGCCGTCGAGTTTTTGCCCTGCCAGCAAATCGTTCAACGTCACCGCGACAGAGTCGCTGCGTTCCAGATTGCCGAATTTGTGGGTCGCCGCCAGTTTGCCGCGCGCGTCATATATCAACGCCTGTAACGGCAGATGTTTTTGTTCCGTCGCCATCGGCGTCGGCAACATGTGCGAGATGTAACGGTCGAGCGGCAGAACCGGCGCGGGCAGGATGAACAGCTTGCCCATGACGTCGCCGAGTTCGGGCAGGCGCGGATCGGGGCGCAGATCCTCGCGCTCGACATTGGGGTGGGAGATACGGGTGTGGCCGTTGCTGCGCGTGGTGATTTCATAGCGCGGGCGCACGAAATTCTTGGCGGCCTGAATTTCAATTTGCCGGGGCCAGCGCGCTTGCGGCAGCAAGTCGGCGATATCGAGTTTGTAGGTTCCATAAGGCGGGATGATTTTGTTCAGGCGAACAATGGTGTCGTCACCCATCAAATTCAACCCGACTTCGCCCGATTGAATGGGGCGCGGGTGGCTGTTTTGCAGCCACAGCACCACGGTTTCATCGTCGGTCGGTGCGGGCAGGCCTGCATATTGGTTGGACGGCCAGGCGTTGGCGTCATGCGTGCAGGACAAAATGTCGGGCGTGTCGCCATAGGTGTCGAGCGCGTATTTGACGACATCATGTCCGGCGGCGCCGACGACATGTATAAAAAGCTGTCCCGTAAATGCGGGCAGTTTAAAGCGCGCGCGGATTTCCGCGCTGTCGAAAACGACAGTGGCATTGGCGGCGGGCAGGGTTTCGAACCATTCGGCGATGTTTTTGCCGTCGCTATTTACGAGATAGCACCATACGCGCGGCGACGCGCTGCCATACTGGCTCCAGTAATTCGCGGTGACGATGCGCGTGTGTTGGCCATCGCCATCGCGGAAGAAGGCAAAATTGGTGGCGAAGTTGATGTTGGCCAGATAATTCCGTCGGTCGGATAACATGGCATCGGGCAGGCGCAGCGCGTCGAAGCTGAGCACGCGCGCGCCATGCGGCGTGTACAACCGGATATGGTCGATGAATTTCGCGGCGTCGAAGGCGGCGACGAAAATCGCTTTGCACGATGTTTCCTTGAGGGCGGTCACAGGTTGCGCGGTATGGCCGTTCCAGACATGGCCGATTTGTTCGACATCCTGCACGTAATATCCGGCGATATCGACGCCGTCCGTCGGAAAAAATTCGGCGAAGCTGTCCAGCTGTCCCAGCGGGTCATAGATTGCAACCGGCCCCGCGCTGCGCAGGGCTAAAAGCAGTTCGGCCGCTTTGGCCGCGGCCAGCGGGTGCGTAACGGCTTTGTAAAAGGCGTTGCCGCCGTTCGATTGATTGCTGAAAGTCTTGATTTTTAACGTCATAGAACAGCCTTGGAAAACGAAGGGTGGAGGATAGCAAAAGCCTTTTCCGGGGCAAAGGGTTAATACGGGCTGGAAAAAAAACCGCCGCACGGGCACAATGGAGGCATGAATTCCGACATATCCACCCTCGCCGGCCGCATTGATGCCATTCCCGCGCTGAAGATTTTCGGCCGCGTGGTGGGCGTTCAGGGTTTGCTGATCGAAGTCGCCGGTATCGAAGGCCATCTGGCCGTTGGCGGGCGTTGCCATGTTGTCGCGCGCGGCGATCGCCATGTTTTATGCGAAACCGTCGGTTTCCGTGACGGCAAGGGTTTGTTGCTGCCCTTTGCGCCGCTGGAGGGCGTCGGCCTTGGCTGTCGCGTCGAATTGTCGGATGCGCAACCGTCGATCGCCCCGACTCAAGGGTGGTTGGGGCGCGTGATCAACGCGCTGGGCGAACCTGTCGATGGCAAGGGGCCTTTGCCTATCGGCGACATGTTGCAGCCGGTGCGCCGTCCGCCGCCGCCCGCGCATGCGCGGCAAAGGGTGGGGGACAAGCTCGATCTTGGCGTGCGCGCGCTTAACGCTTTCACGACGTTATGCCAAGGCCAGCGCATGGGCATTTTCGCCGGTTCGGGCGTCGGCAAATCGGTGCTGATGTCGATGGCGGCGCGTTATACGTCCGCCGATGTTTCCGTTATCGGGCTGATCGGCGAACGCGGCCGCGAAGTGCAGGAATTCATTCATGACGATCTGGGGGAAGACGGGCTGGCGCGCAGCGTCGTGGTCGTCGCCACATCGGACGAAGCGCCATTGATGCGCCGGCAGGCCGCGCATATGACGTTGGCGATCGCCGAATATTTCCGCGATCGGGGCGAAAAGGTTTTATGCCTGATGGACAGCGTCACGCGCTTTGCCATGGCGCAGCGTGAAATCGGGTTGGCCGCGGGCGAACCGCCGACGACCAAAGGCTATCCGCCCACCGTGTTTTCCGAATTGCCCAAGCTTTTGGAACGCGCTGGGCCTGGCGAAGCGGGCAGGGGCAGCATTACCGGCCTGTTCACCGTTCTTGTCGACGGCGACGACCATAATGAACCGATTGCCGACGCGGCGCGCGGCATTCTTGACGGGCATATCGTGCTGGATCGCGCCATTGCCGAGCGCGGGCGGTTTCCCGCCGTCAACATTTTGCGCAGCATTTCGCGCACCATGCCCGGCTGTAACAATGACGCCGAAAATGCCTTGGTCGGCCGGGCGCGGCGTTATCTGGCGGCATATGAAAATATGGCCGAGATGATACGGCTCGGCGCCTACCGCAAAGGCAGCAATGCCGAAGTCGACGAAGCCGTGGACTATTATGGCCCTGTTGAAGAATTCTTGCGCCAGAACAAGGATGAACGGACGGATCTTGCCGAAACCTATGCGCGGCTGGCCAAAATATTAGGCGTGGCATGGCCGTAAAAAAGAGTCTGGCGACGCTAATCAAGCTGCAAAAATCCTATGTCGACGAGCAACGCCGTCATGTGGCGCAGCTGCAGGACAGGCTGGAGAAAATCGAACGCGATATCGCGCAATTGGAAATTGCCAAGGCCCGCGAGCAGGAAGCCGCGCGCGATCCGGCTGCCAGTCACACATATGGCGAATTCGTCAGGCGCGCCGTGGCGCAGGGGCGCGAACTTGAAGAGATGAGGCGTACCGCAGCGGACGCGGTCGCGGTGGCGCAGGACAGGCTGGCCGCCCTGTTCGAAGAACAGAAGCGTTATGAAATTGCCGAAAAACAACGAATTGACGACGAAGCGCGCGAAGCGTTGCGTCGGGAAAATATCGAACTCGACGAAATTGGCGGCGTCATGCATGAACGGCGTAAAGACGGGGGATAATATCTTCGCGATGTTCCTAATACGGGAATTAAGCTTAAATTAATCAACCCGCGGTAAGTTTATAATCCGCGTGGTGTGTATCAATCGGGGGATTGCCTATGATGTTGCCTTCTTTGCCTTTTCGGTTATCCCAGGCCCGTATTCTGGTTGTGGATGATTCCGAGTTAAGCCTCCGGTTGATCGAAAATTCGTTGATCAAGAAGGGCTTTTCCCGCGTCGATACGGCCAGGGATGGTATGGAGGCTCTTGATAAAACCCGAAACGCCATTCCAGACCTTGTTATCCTTGACCTCGTTATGCCCGGCATGGACGGGTTCGCCTATTGCGAACAGGTGCGTGCCGACGGGTCGTTGCCGCGCATGCCGATTATCGTGCAGACGGCGGCCGAAGAACGCGAATTCAAGCTGCGCGCTTTGTCGACAGGAGCCGACGATTTTCTTCACAAGCCGGTAGATCAGGAAGAGCTTGATCTCCGCGTGCGGCTTCATCTGCAGCGCTACTTCGGCATGGAAGACATGCATGAAGTGTGTGACTATTTGCGGATGGAGCTGGAACAGGCGCAAAAAATGATCGCGCATTTACAGGCGTCCAATATTCATCCCGATGCGGCCACGATATTTGAAAAACATCTGGATGTGCTGAAAACCATCACGGTTTTGCCCGGTTATGGCAAGGCCCAATAGATCGTCAGGTCACAATTCCCCCGCGCGCGCTTCCCCGCATCCGCACCCAGTTCTGGCTGCCGACCTGAAACGACAGAACCCCGGTATAGCCGACTGCATCCATGGCATTGAAATAAGCTGTCCGCAGCGAGTCGTGCAGGCCGGAAGGCAGAACGGCTTCGCTGCGCAAGATTAAATCGACGCGCTTGTGCTGGGTGAAGCCGTCAATTTGCATGGCCCCCAATTTGCTGAGCTTCATATCGATGATAAATCGGGTTTTTTTGCTTGCGGCCAAGCCGTTATTCTCGCGCCGCGCTTCACGATCATGATGAACGTAAAGCGTCAAAGCCTGGAATTGCTGTTGCGCATATAGCGGGACAGGGTAGGCGCGCCAATCGCCCACTATTTGGTCCTGTGCAGGCTGTCCGGCGTTCGACAGGTCGCGCGACAGCGCCGCGACGATATCGCCTTTGCCGTTTTGCAGCAGCGTGTCCGTTGCGTCGTTGCCCAGCAATGCGCGCGCGTCGCCGTTTTTGAATGCACCGAACAAAAGCAGCAACGCGCCGGGGAGAGAAGCCGCTGTCGGTTGCGGCGTATATGCCGCGATCATCTGCTGCGCCAATGTGGGGTCGATTTGCGCCAAAGCCGCAACCGCTTGCGCCAGCGCGGGAAGGCCGGCCGTTTGCGGCGCGGCGGGCAAGGGCAGGGTGACGGGCATATCCGGCTTGGCAAGTTCGGCGGTCAAAAGCAGGGACGATCCCACGGGGGCGGCCAAAGGCGTTTTGACGAACAGGGTCGTATCGCCTGTCTGCAAAATCATTTTGCCTTCCGGCGTGTGGCCGGTAACCGTCGCCATGATTTGATTTGGGGCGCCATTCCCTGCGGGCAAATAGGGCGGAAGCGTCGTCGGGCTTTCGCCCGCCAGCGATGGGGTAAAAGATTCAATACGCATCGCAATTTCGTTGCCGGGGCGCAGCAATGCCGCGAGATTTTGAGTTGCGGATGGAATGGGTGTGACGGCGGTATTTTCCGAAATCTGCCCTGCGGGCGGCGTCGTCGAAAGAGAGGGCGGCGTTTCAATTGTTGCCGTGGCGGCTTCGGTTATATTGTCGGGTGTTGCAAGCGGCCGGGCGGCAGGCGCAACCGGCGCGCCATTTTCCGGTTGCGCGAGCAGGCGATTATAGGGAGGGGAAGTCGACGATATATCTGTGGTCGTTGCCGGTGGCGCGCCCGCCGGGGCGGGAATGGGGGCTGCTTGTTCTTCGGGCCATTGTTTGGGCAATTGTGCGGGAAGAATTGAAGGCAACGATATTGTCGGCGAGGCCGGCGTTGTGGGCAAAACAATGGCCGTCAGAACATCGCCTTTGGCGGCAACCGGAAGGATAGCAACAGTTGTGGCGGCCGTAGGCTGGGGCGTTGTTGTTGTGGCTGCGGGTGAAGATGCTGGCAAAGATACGGCATTGGCTGTTTGCGGCGACGAGGGCAGAAGAATGACGGCTTGCGACGGCGGCGAACCGGGCGACGCGTTCGGTTGGATTGTCACCGTCACCGTTTTAGAGGTTTGCACCAAAGTCAAAAGCTGTTGAAGCAGCTGTTGTTGCAAGGCTTCGCCGATTTGCGGCAGGGAAACGGCGATGTCGCCCAAAGCTGTCGACAAGGTCAGGTTCAGCGAACCCGTGGCCGATATTGTTGCCGCCGTGACGGTGGCGTTGGTCTGGATGCTGCGCGTCAAATCCTGCAGCGATGCGGGAGATGCGGTCACCGCGGCCTGCACAGCGGTCAGATTGCCTGCCGCGCTTGTCGGCGCGGCTGCGGGGGCCGAAGCGGATGTCGATGAGATATCGGCCATATCCGCTGATCCCTTTTTGTTAGAAAGCCAGTTTTGCCGCTATGGCTTCGACGTCCGTGGCAGCTTCGCTTTGCGGCGAACGGGTTAACAGCGGGATCTGGGCGCGAATGGCATCGCGCACCTTGGCGTCGCGGCGGATGATGCCTGCCAGCGCAGGTTCGTAATTCAGAAACGTGCCGCAGGCCTTGCGGATGGTTTCATAGGTTTTTTGTCCTTCAAGGGTTGTGGCGGCCATGTTGACGACGACCCGCATATCGGCATCGGGATTGGCGGCGCGGCCCAGCTTGATAAAGGCATAGGCGTCGGTCAGCGATGTCGGTTCGTCTGTCAGGACGACATAGGTGAACGCCGCAGGCCCGGCCATTTGGCGCACGGGACGTTCGACGCCCGCGCCCAGATCGACCACGACGACGTCATATCCGCGCGCCAGCGCGATCAGGTCATGACGCATTTCCGACAGTTTTTGCGAAGCCAGCGTGGCAAGGCTGCCCGATCCCGACCGTCCGGCCAGAATATCGAAGCCGCCATTGTTGCCGTTATCTTCGAAACGCGTCACGGCGGAAGCCAGCGTCGACGCGCCTTCGACAACCGCGCCCAGATCTTTGTCGGGCGTCAGTCCCAATTGAATATCGACATTAGCCAATCCCAAATCGCCGTCGAACAGCAATGTCTTTTTCCCGCGCTTGGCCAAGGCATGGCACAGGGTAATGGAAAACCATGTTTTGCCGACGCCGCCTTTGCCGCTGGCCACCGCGACCATATTGGGGCAGCGCAGGGCCGCAGACGGGGCTATCGTCTTGTCTGTTTTCAGGGGAATAGGGTCGGTCATGCGACACCTCCATAGGCTGATTTCGGCGCGTCTTTTTCTTCCATCGCCGCGCCCGGTATTTTAAGCACAAGCCGTGCCAGCGCGATGGCGTTGAGGGGCAGGACGGCATCGGTTACTTTATACGACGCGCTGTACGCGGCCAAAGGCATATGCGAGTCATAGGCCAGACGTAACAGGCTGCCCAGCCGCTTGACGGTATCAAGCCGCGTTACCAGAAGGCGCGACGCCCCCAGCGCGCGAAATTCCTGCGCGACTTCGACCGCGTCGGCGGCGTCCAGTCCCGCGGGAAGCACCAGCGTCGCGTCGCCGACGGCGGCGATAAAATCGCGCATTCTTTGTTTGTCGAAAGCATCGAATGGATTGCAACCGGCCGTGTCAATATAAACAGGCCCGCCTTTTTGAATGCCGATGATGTCACGCAGGGCGTGGCAATCTTCGATTTCGACCATATTGAGTTTCAGCAAGCGCGTGAATGCGGCCAGTTGTTCCATGCCGCCCGCGCGTTCAAGGTCGGTGCTGATAACCGTCGGCATATGTTTGGCCAGCGTTGCCTTGGTCGCATATTTGGCCGTGCACAGAGTTTTACCGACGCCCGGCGGGCCGACAAGCATCACGGGTTTGTCTTCGGGAAGATTGTCAAACTTCAGATGCGTGTCGAACGCCGCGCCAAGGGCCAGCAGCGGATCGTCGCTGGCAAACTGCGTGGCGGTCGCCATCAATTTTTCCGCGATCGTCGGGACGACCTGATGCCGTGTGAGCGCATCGGCGATTGTTTCAAGCGCACTGGAGCCTTGCTGATGTGCCTGTGCGGCCGAAGACAGATCGGGGCCGCGCGCCGGCGCTTCGTCAATGGCGGCGGTGACGCGGACGCCGCCATTATCGTCATCGCGCGTCGCCACGATGATGGCGTTGTCGCCCAAAGCCTCGCGCACCAACCGCATGGCCTCGCTGAGCGTTGCGCCGTGAAAGGATTTAAGCCTCATTTATATCTGCCCCAAAGTCTTGATCTTGGCTTTCGGATGAATTTCATTTTGCGACAAAACCGTGGTTGAAGGCCGGAACCGTTCGACCACCGACCGAACATAGCTGCGAATGGCAGGGCTGGTCAAAAGAACGGGGGATTCTCCCATTTGCGCCAGCCGGTCATAGGTCTGGCGGATGGAGGCGATGAATTGTTGCAGCCGCGTCGGCGGCATCGCCAGATGCTTGGCGTCGCCGTCGCCGATGATGGATTCCGCGAACGCCAGTTCCCATTCCGGAGACAAGGTCACCATGGGGATATAACCCATTTCATTGGTATTGGAATCCGATATCTGGCGCGACAGGCGCGTGCGCACATGTTCGGAAATGGCCGACAGGTTGCGCGTAACCGCCGTGGCTTCGGAAATGCCTTCCAGAATGGTGGGCAGGTCGCGCACCGAAATGCGTTCGGCCAGAAGATTTTGCAGAACCCTTTGCAGGCCGCTGATCGTGATTTGCGTCGGGATGACGTCGGCGACGAGTTTTTGTTGTTCCTTGCTTAATTCGTCCAGCAATTTTTGCGTTTCGGCATAGGA
This sequence comes from Alphaproteobacteria bacterium, assembly GCA_028866275.1. Taxonomy (GTDB): domain Bacteria; phylum Pseudomonadota; class Alphaproteobacteria; order UBA9219; family UBA9219; genus CAIXLI01. The sequence continues at coordinate 18,906 of JAGWIK010000010.1, read as the reverse complement.
CAGCAATTCGGCCATGTTGTCCTTGACCAGTTCGGTCAAATGGGTCGTCACCACGGTCGGCGGGTCGACGACGGTATAGCCTTTGAACAGGGCTTCTTCGCGATAGGTTGGGTCTATCCAAGTCGCGGCGAGGCCAAAAGTCGGTTCCTGCGTCGCTTCGCCGGGCAGGGTGATTTGCTGGCCGCGCGGATCCATGACCAGCAACATGCCGGGACGTAATTCGCCGCGGCCGGCTTCGATTTCCTTGATGCGCAACACATAGGCGTTGGGTGGCAATTGCAGATTATCCTGAATGCGAACCGCGGGCATGATGAAACCCATATCGCCCGCCAGCTGTTTGCGTAAATGCTTGATCTGGTCGGTCAGACGTTGGCCCGCTTCGCTGTTGATGAGGCTGAGCAGCGCATAACCGAGTTCGAGGCGGATCATATCGATCGACAAAGCTTTGGCGATGGGTTCTTCGGCCACAGCCGCCGGTTTGCCCTTGGCGTCTGTTTTAGCCTGTTCCATTTTGGCTTCGTTGTTTTTGCGGCTCATTGAATAGGCCGCAAAACCCGAGACGCCACCCAAAATGGCAAAGGGAATGAACGGCATGCCCGGCAGAAGCGCGAGCGTGCACAGCATCGCCGAGCTCATCCCCAGAGCCATGGGATAGCCGCTAAGCTGTTTAAACAATGCCTTGTCGGTCGAACCGCTGACATTTGTTTTGGTGACCAGCAAACCCGCCCCGACCGAAACCAGAAGAGCCGGAATCTGGGTCACAAGCCCGTCGCCGACCGTCAGCCGGACATAGGTATCCGCCGCCTGTAAAATTGGCATGCCGTGGCGGAATGTACCGATGACGATGCCGCCGATGCCGTTGATGAATGTGATGGTCAAGCCCGCGACGGCATCGCCGCGCACAAATTTTGCCGCACCGTCCATCGATCCGAAAAAATTGCTTTCGTCTTCCAGATCCTTGCGGCGTTTGCGCGCTTGTTCTTCGTTGATAAGGCCGGAGGATAAATCGGCGTCGATCGCCATTTGTTTGCCGGGCATGCCGTCCAGGGTAAAACGCGCCGCGACTTCGGCGATGCGGCCCGACCCTTTGGTGATGACGACGAAATTGACCAGCGTCAGGATGCCGAACACGATGACGCCGATGATGAAATCGCCGCCCATGACCAGATTGGCGAAGGATTGCACGACATGGCCCGCCGCGTCGGTGCCGTCATTGCCGTGGGTCAGCACGAGGCGGGTGGTGCCGAGATTAAGCGACAGACGGATCAGGGTCGCGATCAACAGAACGGTCGGGAACGAGCTGAAATCCAGCGGTTTGCTGATGAACAGCACCGTCATCAATATCAGCACGGAGAAGGTGATTGAAATGGACAGGCCGATATCGATAAGAAACGGCGGCAGCGGAATGATAAGCGCCGTCAGAATGGCAAGCAGGCCGATGCCCAGCCAGACTTCGCCGCGCTTGAACAGATTGCCGAAAGGGTCGGTGGTTTCGGCGGTGGCTGAGGTCTGGTCGGTCATTGACGTTTTTTATTTAAGAAACAGCGCGGTCTTCGTCTGTTGCGCCGCCCGCGACGGCGATGCCTTCGTCGCTATATTGTTTAAGCTTGTTGCGCAGCGTGCGGATGGAAATGCCCAGAATATTGGCGGCATGCGTGCGGTTGCCCAGGCAATGGCTGAGCGTGTCGATGATCAGGTCGCGTTCGACATCGGCCACCGTCCGTCCCACCAGCCCGCCGGTCGAGGCCGGCGCGAAACTGCCCGCGGTCTGGGCCGCTATTTCCGCCGCAGACGGTTTTTCCGGCGCGAAGGACTGGCCCGATAACATAATGGCATTGGGATCTATTTTATCGCCTTGGGCCAACAATACCGCGCGATGCATCGTGTTTTCCAGTTCGCGCACATTGCCGCGCCAATGATGCGCCTGCAGCGCGGCGACGGCTTCGGACGACAGCGGACGGTTAGGAATGCCGTTTGCCTTGGCATATTTTTCGGCGAAATAAGCGGCCAGAGGAACGATATCGGCCTGACGGCGGCGCAACGGCGGCAATTGCAAATTGACGACGTTGAGGCGGAAATACAAATCTTCGCGGAAACGCTTGGCCTTGACTTCTTCTTCCAAGTCGCGGTTCGAGGTCGCGATCAGACGTATATCGATCTTGACCGGCGTCGTGCCGCCGACGCGGTCGATTTCGCGTTCCTGGATGGCGCGCAGCAGTTTTGCTTGCAGGCGCATATCCATTTCGCTGATTTCGTCGAGCAGTAATGTGCCGCCATTGGCTTCTTCGAATTTGCCGATGCGTCGCGCGACCGCGCCCGTGAACGCGCCTTTTTCATGTCCGAACAATTCGGATTCCAGCAAATTGTCGGGGATGGCCGCGCAATTGACCGACACGAAATTGCCGGCGGCGCGACGGCTTTTGCGATGAATGTGGTGCGCCATCACTTCCTTGCCGGTGCCGCTTTCGCCGGTGATCAGAATGCTGGCGTCGCTGCCGCCGACGCGGTCGACCATCTGGAGGATGGGCTGCATCGACGGGTCGCGCGCGATAAAAGTCGCATCTTCCTCGGCGACGGCTTGCAAAACGGCGGCGATCATTTCCGCGTCGGGAGGCAGAGGCACATATTCCTTGGCGCCCGCGCGGATGGCGCGCACGGCGGCTTCGGTATTGGCGTTGATGCCGCAGGCGACCACAGGGACGTTGATATGTTCGGACTTCAGGCTGTCGATGAACCGCCCGATATCCAGCACGACGTCGCACATGACAAGATCGGCGCCCTGACCGTTGCGCAGCGCGTTAAGCGCGCCATCGATGCCGTCGATGTGGGCGACTTTGGCTCCGCGCTGGGTCGCAATGCGTCCCGCAGTCGCGAGGGGGCCTTCGAGTTGTCCGACGATAAGTAAACGCATGCCTGAATCCTTAGCTATTCCTGTCCGACTTGATGATTTCCGTCATGGTAATGCCGAGCCGGTCTTCGACCACGACCACTTCGCCGCGCGCGACAAGGCGGTTGTTGACATAGATGTCGATGGCTTCGCCGACCTTGCGGTCGAGTTCGATGACGGCGCCGCGGCCCAGTTTCAACAAATGGCTGACCTGCATTTCGGCTTTGCCGAGCACGGCGGCCACTTCGACCGGAATGCCGTAAACGGCGTCCAGATCGTTGACGCTGATTTGCTGCGCGCTGACGGTTTCGCCGCCGCTGGCTTCCAGTTCCGACAGGGTCAGGGATTCTTTTTCATCGGCCATGATATGCTCCGTTCCTTGATGGTCTATTCTTGAGCGGGGGCGACGGTTTTTTCAACCTCCGTCCACACTGCCTGCGTGTTGCGTTCGACGCCGCCGTCCGCCCATTCGACGCGGCAATCGCCCGCGGCGGTTCCGGCGTCGGCCATGACGATCAGTTTGCCCGCATAGGCGCGCCGCGCCGCGATTTCCTGAACGCGGGCGTCGATAGCGTCAAATTCGCTTTCATGCACGCGAATAACCAGGCGCGGTTCCCGGCCCATGTCGCGGATGGCGCCGTCGATGACGGATTCGATTTCCTGCAATCCGTGGCGCGCGGCGAGATCCGGCAGAAGTTTTCGGGCGATAGCCATGACAAGCTGGCGGGTCTGGGTATCGCGGTCGCGTTGCAGCGTCGCGATATCGTTCATGGCCGCGTTAAGATGACGCGCGATCTTTTCCACGGATTCAGCAAGCGCCGCCGTTTGGGCATCATGTCCCGCGACTTTCCCCGCATCGAAACCCGCATCGTAATTTTCTTTTTTCAGCGCGTCGATCTGGTCGGGTTTCATCAGCACGGGTTTGCGTTCGGGCGCGCGATGCACGTTGGTGGCGTCGTCGAACGACAGGTCGAACATGAATTTCTTCGGCGCGGCGCCGTTGGGCGCGGCATCGTTTGACATGGCGTTTCTTTCGTTTTTGGCGGTGGCGGCGTCAGTATACAAGTTCGTCCTCCTCCGTTTCCTTGGCAATCACGATTTCGCCCTTGGCGGCCAGATCCTTGGCGACGCCGACCAGATGGCTTTGCGCCTCCTCGACATCGCGCAAACGAATGGGGCCCAACGCCGCGATATCTTCGCGCAACAGCTTGCCCGCGCGTTCGGACATATTCGAGAAGAACAGTTCCTTGATCGATTCCGATGCGCCCTTGAGCGCGGTTGGAAGTTTGGCCTTGTCGGCGACGCGCAGCACCGCCTGAATAGACTGGCCGTCGAGTTTGGACAGGTCTTCGAAGGTGAACATCAGGCTCTTGATCTTTTCCGCGGCGTCGCGGTTGCGTTCTTCCAGCGCGGTCATGAATTTGGCTTCGGCCGCGCGATCGAGGTTGTTGAAAATTTCCGCCATCGCTTCGTGGCTGTCGCGGCGGCTGGTCTTGGCAAGATTGCTCATAAATTCGTTGCGCAGGGTGCGTTCGATGTCGTCGAGCACGTCCTTTTGCACGGACTCCATCCGCAGCATGCGCGTGATGACTTCCAGCGCGAAGCTTTCCGGCAATTGCGACAGCACGCGCGCGGCGTGGTCGGGTTTGATCTTGGATACGACCACGGCGACGGTCTGGGGATATTCGTTTTTAAGATAGGCGGCCAGCACGGCTTCGTTGACGTTGGCCAGCTTGTCCCACATTGTGCGTCCGGCGGGGCCGCGGATATCTTCCATGATGTTGTTGACGCGGTTTTTGTCCAGAACCTTCATCAACAAACGTTCCGTGGATTCCAGCGTGCCGACCGTGCCGCTGGCCGACGACATCTGTTCGGCGAACTCGACGAATAGTTTTTCGACCAGATTTGAGCTGACATTGCCCAGATTGGCCATGACCTGGGACAGATCCTTGATTTCTTCGTCATTCATATGGGCGAAAATGCGCGCGGCATATTCCTCGCCCAGCGACAAAATGAACAGGGCCGACTTTTCCAGCCCGGAAAGCGATTTGACGTCTTCGCGTATGCGCGGCGCGGCCATTAGCGGCTCTCCTGATACATCCAGTTACGCAGGATCGAAATCGCTTCGTCGGGGTGTTTGTCGACGATCTCGCCGACCTTGCGCAGCGACGATGCCTTGACTCGGCCGTCGACCCGGGAAATATCGATCATTTTTTCAAATTCGGCTTCGGCTGCACCGGCATCGTTTTCAATGGCCATCGATCCGCCGCCGCCCGGCGCGGGCAGTTGCGATATGCCGGATGCATAGCTGCCGCCGGCCAGCAAGGCCTGTTGTTCGCCGGAAACGGAATCCGCGCTTTCCAGAACCTTGCGCAGGATGGGACGCACGACCAGCAAGACGACAAGCAACCCGATCAACGCCAGAATCAGAGTTTCCGCAGCATGGAAAATATCGGCCCGCGGGACGCCCATCAACATGTCGGATTCCGCGCTGACGCCTTTATCCAGATCGCCCTGCTGGAACTGCATGTTGTCGACTTCCAGCGTATCGCCGCGATTGGGTTCGAAATCGACCGCCGATTGGACGAGTTTCTTGATTTTGTCCATTTCTTCGGGCGTGCGCGGCACATAGGTTTCTGTTTTGCCGTCCGCGGATTTTTTATAGGTGCCGTCGACGACAACCGCGATCGACATGCGTTTGACATCGCCGCCTTCGCGCACCTGGTTGCGTATTGTTCTGTTGATTTCGTAATTGGTGGTTTCTTCGTCGTGGCTGGTCTTTGTGCCTGATGTAGAGCCGCCGCCGCTGCCGCCGGTCGCGATTTGCTGGGGGTTGGCGGGCAGGTTGTTGGCGACCGACACGCTGCCTGACGACCCGCCGCCGTCACTGGTCGTCGATGTGTCGTTTGTCGTCTGCGTCGACCGCGCGACCTGGCTGTCGGGGTCGAAGGTTTCGGAGCTTGTCGTCACCTGATCGAAATCCATGTCGGCGGACACCTGCGCCCGCACCTTGCCGTACCCCAGCGTTTGGGTCAGAAGATCTTCGATCTTTCGTGCTTGCGCCTGTTCGAACTGCGCGCGGATGTCGGCGCGGTCGTCGCTGCCGCCGTTCGCGCCATCGCCGGAACCCGAAGGGCGCGCCAGCAAATTGCCGTGATCGTCGACAATCGAAACTTCATCCGGTTGTAATTGCGGCACGGCGGCGGCGATCAGGTTCTGGATGGCCGAAATCTGTTCGTGCGATAATACCGCGCCGTTGCGCATTTTCAGGAAAATGCTGGCGGTCGCCGTTTGCGTTGCCGTGCTGAATAATTCGCGTTGCGGCAGCACCAGATTGACGCGCGCCGATTCAATAGGGTCGAGAGAGCTGATCGTGCGCGCCAATTCGCCTTCCAGCGCGCGCAGATGGTTGATGTTCTGCACGAAGCTGGTCGTGCCGAAGCCTTCCTTCTGGTCGAAAATTTCGTACCCGACCGAGCCGCCTTTGGGCAGGCCTTCGCCCGCCATCATCATGCGGATTTTGCCCACTTCGTCGGCGGGAACCCGGATAAGGGTTCCGCTGGAGTCAACCTGATATGGGATTTTCATCGCGTCGAGTTTTTGTGCGATGGACGCGCTGTCCTGTTGGTCGAGATCGGTATAAAGCAGGGCCAGCGGAGATGTCGAAATGTGGGTGGTGATGAAACCGAGCATGGCCAGAAGGCTGATGCCAACGATTGCGATTGCCGCCAGTCGCGCCGGGCCTAGATTGCGCAGGGTTTGTAAAAAGGCGTTCACGTTCTCGCTCTCCCGCTATCCCTGATGCCAAAACTCCGGATGGAGCCTTGTTTTTCGCTTTGACACTTGGACAAGTGTCGTGAGTTAACCGACTCTGGCGGAAATTGCCAAATCACCGCCTAATTGGTTAAACAATAAGGTGCTTTTTATGAAAAATTATTTAACGAAGTCGGCAAAAATTGCCGACCCGTGCCGTTTTTGTGTTTTGCTGGCAACACACATGTTGGCTGTTTGTCTAAACATATTGCGATTCCGCAACAAAACAAAGAGGTTATGGTTAACGTTTTTAATGTGATTCTGGAAGGGCGGCAATCGGGTTTCTTTGCCACAAGACAAATAAAAAACGCGAACGACGTAAGTTTTTCAACCCACGTCGCCCGCGTTTTCCGTTCAGGCCTGATTATGCCGAATAGTACATGTCAAATTCGATGGGATGCGGTGTCATGCGGAAACGATCCCATTCTTCGCGTTTCAGATCCAGATAGCTGTCGATGAAGCTCTCGGTGAACACGCCGCCCTGCAACAGGAAGCCGTGATCCTTTTCCAGCGCCTTGATCGCTTCTTCCAGCGAGCCGGCCACGGTCGGAATTTTGGCCAGTTCTTTGGGAGGCAGATGGTACAAATCCTTGTCCGCGGCGTCGCCCGGATGGATTTTGTTCTTGATGCCGTCGATGCCGGCCATAAGCATGGCCGCATAGGCCAGATAGGGGGTGGCCAAAGGATCGGGGAAACGCACTTCGACGCGTTTGCCCTTGGGGTTGTTGACAAAAGGAATGCGGCACGACGCCGACCGGTTGCGCGCCGAATAGGCCAGCAAAACCGGCGCTTCGTACCCTGGAACCAGACGCTTATAGCTGTTGGTGGTCGGGTTGGTAATGGCGTTCAACGCCTTGGCGTGTTTGATGATGCCGCCGATGTAATACAACGCCGTCATCGACAGGCCGGCATATTCCTTACCCGCAAAGGTTGGAGTCGATCCTTTCCAGATGGATTGATGCACATGCATGCCCGACCCGTTGTCGCCGAACACGGGTTTAGGCATAAAGGTCGCGGTCTTGCCGTACATCGCCGCGACATTCTGCACGACATATTTGTAGATCTGCATGTTGTCGCCGCATTTCACCAGCGTCGAGAATTTGATGCCGAGTTCGTGCTGCGCCGCCGCCACTTCGTGGTGATGCTTTTCGACTTCGACGCCCATTTGTTTAATGACCGACACCATTTCGGAACGCAGATCTTGCCCGCTGTCGACCGGATTGACGGGGAAATAGCCGCCTTTGGTGCGCGGGCGGTGGCCCAGATTGCCTTCCATATATTCTTTGCCGCTGTTCGACGGGTTTTCGGTCGAATCCAGCTTGAAGAAGGTATTGGTTGGCTCTGTCGAAAAACGCACATCGTCGAACACGAAAAATTCGGCTTCGGGGCCAAAAAAAGCCTGTGTGCCGATGCCCGATTTGACCAGATAGGCTTCGGCCTTTTTGGCGATCGACCGCGGGCAGCGCGCATAGGCCTCGCCCGTGGTGGGGTCGTAAATATCGCAATACACCGCGACGGTCGGCTCGGCATAAAACGGGTCCATAATCGCCGTGTCGGTGTCGAGTTTCAGAATCATGTCCGATTCGTTGATTGCCTGCCAGCCGGCGATCGACGACCCGTCGAACATCAAACCGTCCTTGATCGCTGAATCATCAATCGTATCGACATGCTGGGTCACATGCTGCAATTTGCCGCGCGGGTCGGTAAAACGTAAATCGACATATTGCGCGCCGGTTTTCTTGAGAAGCTCGGTCAGGGCGTTGCTTTTGGCCATCGGGAAAGTCCTTTTGCATCGAAAAATGTTACAGGGCTTGTGCGCTGCGGGAAAGCAGCCTGACACAACTCTAACCGCTTGACAAATCTTCTCTAACCTCTTGACAAATTTGGCGGGTTTTTGTTTATATACCTCTGTCGGAGGTGCCGCGATTTGGATGCCGCCGGCATGTTTTTGGTACATTGAGCATTGCCAAATGTCCGCCCGCGCTTTATAAGGCCGGGCGTTTTTGTTTGTGATGCCTTCTATAACGGCGGTCGTAGCTCAGTTGGTAGAGCCCTCGGTTGTGGTCCGAGTTGTCGCGGGTTCAAGTCCCGTCGATCGCCCCATTTTTCCCGGCCCAAAAAAATCGTCATTCAAGCTTTCGCCTGAATGGCGATGGATGTATTGTCCCCTCACTTCAACCATCTTCAGAGATTTCCCATGACCGCCATTCGCACCGAAACCGACTCCTTTGGCCCTATCGACGTTCCTGCCGACCATTATTGGGGCGCGCAGACGGCGCGCAGCCTGATGAATTTCAAAATCGGCGGCCAGACCATGCCCGTGCCGATGATCCGTGCGCTGGGCGTTTTGAAAAAAGCGGCAGCGCTGGTCAATATCAAGCTGGGGGCGCTTGACGCCCAAATCGGGGAGGCCGTTGCGCAGGCAGCCGATGAAGTTGCAGCTGGAAAGTGGGACAGCGAATTTCCACTGGTGGTGTGGCAAACGGGGTCTGGCACGCAGACCAATATGAATGCCAATGAAGTTATTTCGAACCGCGCCATTGAAATTCTGGGCGGCGTGATGGGCAGCAAAACCCCCGTGCATCCCAATGATCATGTCAATCGCGGGCAAAGCTCGAACGACAGTTTCCCCACGGCGATGCATATCGCCGCCGTCATGGAGATCAGCGATTTCCTGATTCCCGCGCTGGAACACTTCCACGCGGCGGTCGCGAAAAAGGCCGAGGAATTCCGCGATATCGTCAAAATCGGCCGCACCCATTTGCAGGACGCTGTGCCATTGACGTTGGGGCAGGAATTTTCCGGCTATGCCTATCAATTGAAATTATCCATCGAACGGGCCAAATCCGTATTGCCGCATTTGTACCCGCTGGCGCAGGGCGGTACGGCGGTCGGTACGGGGCTGAACGCCAAGAAGGGGTTTGCCGAGGCTTTTGCCGCCGAAGTGGCCGCCATTACCGGCAAGCCCTTCATCACCGCGCCCAACAAATTCGAGGCGCTGGCGACCCACGATGCGATGGTGGAGGCGTCGGGCGCGCTCAACACCATTGCCGTCAGCTTTATGAAAATCGCCAACGATATCCGTTTGCTGGGCTCCGGCCCGCGCTGCGGCATCGGTGAAATTTCGCTGCCGGAAAACGAACCCGGCTCGTCGATCATGCCGGGCAAGGTCAACCCGACGCAGTCCGAAGCGATGACGATGGTCGCGGCGCAGGTCATGGGCAACCATGTTGCGGTGACGATTGCCGGGTCGAACGGGCATTTTGAATTGAACGTTTTCAAGCCCGTCATCATTCATAACGTGCTGCAATCCATCCGCTTGCTGGGTGATGCGGCGCGCAGCTTTACCGACAATTGCGTCGTCGGCATCGAAGCCAACACCGCACGCATTAAGAAACTGGTGGGCGAGTCACTGATGCTCGTCACCGCGCTGAACCCGCATGTCGGTTATGACAACGCCGCCAAGATCGCCAAGAAGGCGCATCATGAAGGCACGACATTAAAAGAAGCGGCGGTAGCGCTGGGGCTGATGACGGCGGAAAAATTCGACCAGTTCATCAAGCCCGAGGAAATGGTGCATCCGCTGGATTGACATGAAACGTTCGATCCGCATCGCCAACCATCAGACCAGCATTTCGCTGGAGCCCGAATTTTGGGACGAGTTGAAAGCCATTGCGGCGCGCGAGAAAATTTCGCTTAATCAGCTCGTCGCGCGCGTCGATGCCGACCGTACGGGCAACCTGTCCAGCGCATTGCGGCTTTACGTGTTGCAATATTTGAAAGGTAAATGATGGGCATAGCGATAGGGCTGGATATCGGCGGCACGAAAATCGCGGGCGCGGCATTTGATGACGGCGGCGTACAGGTTGCCGAAAGCGTAACGGCGACGCCTGCCGATTATCCGTCTTTCCTTGCCGCGTGCCGCAAGGTTGTGGATGCCTTGGGGCCGGGAAGCATTGGGGTCGGCATTCCCAACGGTGCGGCCAATATGCCGTTTCTTGTGGGAAAAGATATCGCAGCGGATCTGGCGCGCGCATTCGGCCGTCCGGTTCGATTAGGCAACGACGCGAACTGCGCCGCGCTGGCCGAGGCTATCGACGGCGCGGGGCAGGGTTATGATACCGTGTTCGGCCTTATCCTCGGGACGGGGGTTGGCGGCGGTTTCGTTGTGAACGGCAGGATGATCGCGGGCGCCAATGGCACGGCGTGCGAAATCGGCCATGTGCCGTTGCCCTATTATGAACCGTCGGATGGCAGCCTTGTGCCCTGCGGATGCGGCCAGAAAGGCTGCATCGAACAATTACTGAACGGCGCGGCATTGGCGCGGTTGCATTATGAACTGACCGACGACAGCCTGACCGCCAAAAATATCGCGACCATGGCGTCCAAAGGCAACAAAGACGCGCTGGCTACGCTCGACCGCTATTTCACGACTTTGGCCAAGGCGATGGTTGCCATTCTGCATACGTTCGACCCCGATATCATTACGGTCAGCGGCGGGTTGAATGCATTGCCGGCTATGTATGACGAAATCCCGAAACGCTGGGGTCAATATGCATTGGCCAAAAACCCCAAAACCAAATTCGTTCCCGCCAAGCATGGGGCTATGGCCGGTTTGCGGGGGGCGGCGTGGTTGGGCGGGCAAACTTAAAGCGGCAAGACTTAAATCGGTAAGAGAGATTCTAAATCCAATCTGCTGGTTTCAAAAAACATTTTTTCTTTGGTGTTAAAGAATACATCAACTTTGTCAGGCGTTCCGGCGTGAATGTCGATCTTCATGGCCCAATATCCCGAATCAAGCATGGTTTCGGCGAGAATCGGCCCCGACTCGATCAAAATATCCCGCACGCCGCGTTTTTCGAGGTCGTGCAGGCACGAATCGATATCCTGATACACAACAGGTTCCTTGCCGCGCGTGGCGGTTTCGGCCAGATAGGCGGGCGGCACGCGACCGCGCCGGTCAAGAATGGCCAGAATGCGGGTTTTATCGACAAAGTCCGGCACATGGCGAACATTGAATAACGGCGCGTCGGCCAGAATGGTGCCGCTGCCGGTGATGATGGCATCGGCTTTTTTTCGCAGCCGGTGCGCCAGAACCAACGAATTCTGCGAGGTAAAGGTTTTTTGGCCCCATGGCGGGATCATTGATCCTGCGGCATCGAAGGCCCGCTTGACGGTCATGAATGGCTTGCCCGTGCGCGCATGGAATAAAAACGCGTGCATCGACTGTTCACATAAATCCCGTTCGATATTTTCGATAACATCGATGCCTGCCGCGCGCAGCCTGTCGATGCCGCCGCCCGCAACCTGCGGATTGGGGTCGCGCGTGCCCACGGCAACGCGGCGCAGGCCCGCGGCGATCATTGCTTCGCTGCAGGGCGGCGTGCGGCCATGATGATTGCAGGGTTCCAGCGTGACGCACATCGTATGCACGCGCGGCAATAAATTTTGTGCGCGGCACAATTTCAGCAACGCGGCTTCGGCATGATCTTGGCCGGCGCGTTGGTGCGCGGCTACGGCCAGAATCGTGCCGTTTTCGTCCAGCGCCGCCGCGCCTACGGGCGGGTTGGGCGATGTCGCGCCCATCCAGCGCCGCGCCTCGGCGCAAGCGGCACGCATGCCGGCGGCGAGGAGGGCGGCGGGGCTGCGGTTTGGGGCTTCTGTCATGGTGGCGGGCAGACTACAGAATACTTGGCCCGGAATCCATTTTTCCTTGACCAACTGCATGTTATCGGCCAAAAACGCGCCATCACGGTTGCAGGATCAGCATGCCAAGTCTTAAAGACCTTAAAAACCGCATTGCCAGCGTCAAATCGACGCGCAAAATCACGTCGGCCATGAAAATGGTGGCGGGCAGCAAGCTGCGCCGCGCCCAGGACGCCGCGATTGCCGCGCGCCCCTATGCCGAACGTATGGACCGCATGCTGCGGTCTTTGGCCAAAAATCTGATTATCGGCGAAGGCACGCCGCGTTTGTTGGCCGGCACGGGCGAGGATAAAACCGTTTTGTTGCTGGTTATCACATCCGATCGCGGGTTGTGCGGCGCGTTTAACGTTTCCATCGTGCGGGAAACGCGGAAATTGATTCGCCTGCATGAAAGCGAAGGCCGCGCGGTCAAATTATTCTGTGTCGGGCGCAAGGGACGCGATTTGCTGCGCCGGGAACATGCGGATAAAATTATCCATGCCGTCGAGGATGTGGGGCGCAAGCGTTTGAGCTTTGCCGATGCCGATCAGATTACGGCGACGTTGACCGGCCTGTTCGACAGTGGCGCATTCGACACATGCTATCTGGTGTCCAATCGCTTCAAATCCGCGCTGGCGCAAATCGCCACGGTTAAGCAGCTTGTGCCGTGGCCGATTGAAAAAGACGAAGAAGCAGCCGCCATTCCGGCCGCGCAGGCCGTCTATGAATTCGAACCCGAAGAAGAAGCGATTTTGCAATCCCTGTTGCCGCGCGCGCTGGCCGTGGCGCTTTACGACGCGCTGCTCGACAGCGCGGCGGGTGAACAGGGCGCGCGCATGACCGCTATGGACAATGCCACGCGCAACGCGGGCGACATGATTAATCGTCTGACGCTGAACTATAACCGCAGCCGTCAGGCCTATATTACGAAAGAACTGATCGAAATCATCTCTGGCGCGGAAGCCATCTAAACCAAGGAAAAGAAGCAATGACCACCCCCCAAGGCCGTATCACCCAAATCACCGGCGCCGTTGTCGATGTTAAATTCGACGGCGAATTGCCTGCCATCCTGACCGCCTTGACCACCGTTAATCAAGGCAAGCCTCTGGTTTTGGAAGTCGCGCAGCATCTGGGCGAAAACACCGTCCGCACCATCGCGATGGACTCGACCGACGGTCTTGTGCGCGGCCAGCCTGTCGCCGACACCGGCGCGCCGATCACCGTGCCGGTCGGCCCTGAAACGCTGGGCCGCATCCTGAACGTCATCGGCGAACCGATCGACGAACGCGGCCCCATCAACACGACGCTGAGCCTGCCCATTCACCGCGAAGCCCCTAAATTCACCGACCAGTCGACGGAACAGCAGGTTCTGGTCACGGGCATCAAGGTTGTCGATTTACTCGCACCCTATGCGCGCGGCGGCAAGGTCGGGTTGTTCGGCGGCGCCGGCGTCGGCAAGACCGTTCTTATCATGGAACTGATCAACAACATCGCCAAGGCGCATGGCGGTTATTCGGTGTTCGCCGGGGTCGGCGAACGTACCCGCGAAGGGAACGACCTGTATCACGAAATGATGGAATCGAACGTCATCAAGACCGACGGGCCGGGTTCCAAAGTTGCGCTGGTATACGGCCAGATGAACGAACCGCCGGGCGCGCGCGCGCGTGTGGCGTTGACGGGCCTGACGCTGGCCGAATATTTCCGCGATCAGGAAGGGCAGGACGTCCTGTTCTTCGTCGACAATATCTTCCGCTTTACGCAGGCCGGTTCCGAAATTTCGGCTCTGCTGGGCCGCATCCCGTCGGCGGTGGGGTATCAACCCACGCTGGCCACCGACATGGGCGCGTTGCAGGAACGTATCACCACGACGAACAAAGGTTCGATCACATCGGTGCAGGCCATTTATGTTCCCGCCGACGATTTGACCGACCCCGCGCCCGCGGCGTCCTTCGCGCATTTGGACGCCACCACCGTGTTGTCGCGCCAGATTGCCGAACTCGGCATCTATCCCGCCGTCGATCCATTGGATTCCACCAGCCGCATTCTCGACCCGCGCATCGTCGGGCAGGAACATTACGAAGTCGCGCGGTCGGTGCAGAAAGTGCTGCAAACCTATAAATCGTTGCAGGACATCATTGCCATTCTGGGCATGGATGAATTGTCGGAAGACGACAAGCTGGTCGTTGCGCGCGCGCGCAAGATTCAACGCTTCCTGTCGCAGCCGTTCCATGTCGCCGAAGTCTTTACCGGCAGCCCCGGCGTGCTGGTCAAGCTGGAAGACACCATTCGCGGCTTCAAGGGGATCGTCAACGGCGACTATGACCATCTGCCCGAACAGGCTTTCTATATGGTCGGCGCGATTGAAGAAGCCGTCGCCAAGGGAGAGAAGCTGATGAAGGACGCGGCGTAATGGCGCAACTTCACTTCGAGCTCGTTACGCCGGAAAAGCTTTTGGTCAGCAAGCCGGTTGCCATGGTCACCGTGCCGGGCGGCGATGGCGAATATGGCGTGCTGGCCGGACACGCGCCGATGATCACATCGGTGCGCGCGGGCGTCATTGAAATTTGCGCCGAGGATGACGAGAAAATTTCTGAACGCATTTTTGTCGAAGGCGGCTTTGCCGAAGTCACGCCCGAACGCTGCACCATTCTGGCCGAACATGTCATTCCTGTCGGCGATCTGAAGAAGGCGCGGCTTTTGGAAGAAGCCAAGGCGTTGGCTGAAAAAATCGCCAATGCCGCCGAGGGCGATCTACCTGCCTTGCAGGCGCAACAGGCTTTGCTCGACGCCAAGATTCAGGCTGTTGCCTGATTTTTCCCGATTAGTCCCAGCGCCTCTTTTATCGCCGCCATCAGGCTGTCTTCGCGCGCGACGCCTTTGCCTGCGATGTCTTCCGCCGTGCCATGGCCGACGGAGGTGCGCAGGAAAGGCAGGCCGATCGTAACATTGACCGCCTCATACCCCGCCACCATTTTGAATGGGATCAGGCCCTGGTCGTGATAGGGGGCGACGATGGCGTCATAGCCCGTGGTTCCGGCGTCAAAATCACGGAAAAAGGCATCTGCGGCAAAACAACCTTCAAGTTGCGATGCGCCGATGGCGTTCACGGCATGAATAACCGGCATGAACAGCCGTTTTTCTTCATCGCCCGCAATTTCACCTGCATGCGGGTTCGGCCCCAGCAAGGCGATGCGCGGCATGTCGATGCCGCATTGGTGGCGCAGGAATTGGATTAAAATCTTCAGGGGCCGCGCCACCGCCCCGCTTTTCGCCAAAGCTTCGGGCACGTCTTTCAAGGCGATGTGCCGCGTCAGCAGTAAAAGCCGGAACTTCTTATAAACGAACAGCATTTCCGCGCGCGCGTCCTGCGCATCGGACATCGTGTGTGCCAGATGTTCCAGAATTTCCGTATGGCCGGGAAATGCGTGTCCCGCTTCATACAGGTGTTTCTTGGAAATCGGCCCGGTGACGATGGCTTGCGCCGCGCCGTCGCGCACTTGCCGCACGGCATGTTCAATGGCGCGATAGGCGATATCGCCAGGTTTTTCGCCGGTTATATCGTGATAGGCGATGCGCGAACCTTGCGGCAAGGTCACGCCTATATCGCTTGCCGCCTTCATCAACGCATCGAGGCTGCCAATGACATCAAAGGCGCAATCATCGGGCAGAGAATCCAGTCGCACCAAGCTTTTGGCCGTAATTTCCGGCCCGATGCCCAGAGGGTCGCCGATGGTGAGGGCCAGCCGCGGCAAGGCTAGCCCGCCTTTTTCACCGGCGGCAGCGCCAGCCGGATATGCAATTCCTTCAACCGCGCGTCGTCGACGATATTGGGGGCCTGCATCATCAAATCTTCGGCCTGCTGGTTCAGCGGGAAGGCGATGATTTCACGGATATTGGGTTCATCGGCCAGCAGCATGACCATGCGGTCGATGCCGGGGGCCGAGCCGCCATGCGGCGGCGCGCCGAGCTTAAGCGCCGACAGCATGCCGCCGAAACGCGATTCCAAATCCTCCGCCGAATAGCCGGCGATGGCGAACGCCTTGTACATGACTTCGGGCAGATGGTTACGGATAGCGCCCGACGATAATTCGATGCCGTTACAGACGATGTCGTACTGGAACGCTTTGATGGTCAACGGGTCTTGATTGTTGAGCGCGTCCAGCCCGCCTTGCGGCATCGAAAACGGGTTGTGGCAGAAATCGACCTTCTTGCGTTCCTCGTCATATTCGTACATCGGGAAATCGACGATCCAGCAGAAGCGGAACGCGTCCTTTTCGATGATATCCATATCCTGCGCGATTTTGGTGCGCGCCGCGCCCGCCATCTTGGCGGCCTTCAGCGGCGCGTCGCAGACGAAAAACACGGCGTCGCCGTCTTCGCAACCCGTCAGCGCGCGCAATTCTGTTTGCGCCTCCGCGCCGACAAAACGCGCGATGGGGCCTTTGCCCGCGCCCGCTTCGAACGTGATATAACCCAAGCCCGGCGCGCCAAGTTCCTTGGCCCAGTCGTTAAGCTTGTCAAAGAAACTGCGTGGCCGGTCGGAAACTTTCGGCGCGCGAATGGCGCGCACGACGCCGCCTTGATCGATGACGCCACGGAAAGCGCGGAATTCGACATCGGCCCGTTTGAACACGGATGTGACATCGGTGATGAGTAACGGGTTGCGCAAATCCGGTTTGTCCGAACCGTATTTCAGCATCGCGTCGTCATAGGGGATGCGCGTAAAGGGGTAGGGCGACACAAACGGTTTTTTGTCTTTGCCGAACCCGCCATAGGTTTCGAACAGCCCGTGCAGCACGGGTTCGATGGTATTGAACACGTCTTCCTGCGTGACAAAGCTCATTTCGAAATCAAGCTGATAGAATTCGCCGGGGCTGCGGTCGGCGCGGGCGTCTTCGTCGCGGAAACAGGGCGCGATCTGGAAATAACGGTCATAGCCGGCAATCATCAACAGCTGTTTGAACTGCTGCGGCGCTTGCGGCAAAGCATAGAACTTGCCCGGATGCATGCGGCTGGGCACCAGAAAGTCGCGCGCGCCTTCGGGCGAGGATGAGGTCAAGATGGGGGTCTGGTATTCGCGGAAACCGGCATCCCACATTTTGCGGCGCAGATAGGCGATGACATCCGACCGCAGTTTCAGGTTGCGCTGCATCTGGTCGCGGCGCAGGTCGAGAAAGCGGTATTGCAACCGCGTGGCCTCGCCGGTGTCGGTGTCATGTTCGGCATTGACCTGCAACGGCAAAGGATCGGCCGCGCTTTGCACCGTAAATTCGGTGATGTCGACTTCGATCTCGCCGGTTGGCAAGCGGCTGTTCTGCGTTTCGGCGGGGCGTTGCACCACCTTGCCGGTCACCGTCACCACGCTTTCGTTCTTGATTTGCTCGACCGCGGCCAGCAACGGGCTTGACGTGTCGATGACGCATTGCGTCATGCCGTAATGGTCGCGCAAATCGATGAACAATAAACTGCCGTGGTCGCGTTTGCGATGCACCCAGCCCGACAGGCGGACGGTTTGGTCTTTGTGCGACAGGCGAAGTTCGCCACAGGTATGCGTGCGGTAGGAATGCATGGAGCCGAAACAAATGTTAGGGTTGAAGGCCGTCGGTTCAGGCAGAATCGTCATTCCGGCGCAAGCCGGAATCCAGACTGAAATCTTTCGGATTTTTGTTGAAAACCGGAAGAAGAGGGCTGGATTCCGGCTTGCGCCGGAATGACGGCTCTCGCAGATGAACCGTTATCCGTTCAATAGCTTATTTTCGGGGTTCATGTCACCCTTTTTGCGGCATCCAGTCCGGCCAAAAGGGGAAAATTTGGCTGTTTTCCCAGACAAAAGGCCGATTTTCTTCAACCGATTGGCGAGCCGCGTCGATATTCAGCACCGCCAGCCCCGCCAAACCGCGCGCGCTGCGCATTTCGCCTTTTTCCATTCCGTCCAGCCAAAGAGCCGATTCCGGCGGCGGCATAGCGCCTTCGACGCGCACGGGGAACAGGCGTTTTTTGGCCAGACCGCGATAATGCATGCGCGCGGTCAGTTCCTGCCCGACATAACAGCCTTTTTTCCAGTCTATGCCGTTCAGCAGGTCAAAATTCCCTTCGGCCAGTGTCGCGTCGCCGGTTTTCATGTCGTGGCTGCCGTCGGCCACGCCCAATGCCAGCCGATGCGCGTCATAGGCAGGAAAATCGGCGGTTTCGAGGCCGGATAACTGGCCCGACGGCGCGAATGCGCGTTGTCCCATCGCCGGCAAGCGCGGGTCGACATAAAAATTTCCATCCGGCATAGGGCTATCCCATGCCGCCCACACACTCATTGTGCCGCGTAAATCATCGCAGGTCACTTTGGCGCGCAATTTATAGCCCGCCAGCCGTCGCAGCAAATCATCGGCCCGTTCGGCCTCGCAATCGATCAGGAAAGAATCGTCTCGCGCCAGAATGAACATATCATGCAGGAATTTGCCCTGTGGCGTCAGCAGCGCGGCATAAACCGCGGCGGTTGTTGACGCCCGCGCGACATCGTTGCTGAC
>JAGWIK010000029.1 GCA_028866275.1 Alphaproteobacteria bacterium | reverse complement strand
GCCGTCGTCAATATTTATGCCCAGAGCACGGTGCGGCAAAGCGTATCGCCTTTGTTCGACGATCCGTTTTTCCGCCAGTTCTTTGGCGGGGCTTTGCCCGAACAGCCGATGTTGCGGCAACGCATCGAAAACGCGTTGGGGTCGGGCGTTATCGTGCGGCCCGACGGGTTGATTGTCACGGCGCGGCATGTCATTGCAGGGGCCGATAAAATCCGCGTCGTGTTGGCCGACCGGCGCGAATTCAGCGCGCGGGTGGTTCTGAGCGACGAACATGCCGATCTGGCCGTTTTGAAACTGGACGCCAAGGGCCAGACATTTCCCTATTTGCAGATAAAAGATTCCGATGCGACGCAGGTCGGCGATCTGGTGCTGGCGATCGGCGACCCGTTCGGCGTCGGCCAGACGGTGACGATGGGCATCGTGTCGGCTTTTGCGCACAAGGCCGTGGGCGCGGGCGATTACGATTATTTCATTCAGACCGACGCCGCCATTAATCCCGGCAATTCCGGCGGCGCGCTGGTGACGATGGATGGCGGGCTGGTGGGCATCAACGCGTCGATTTATTCGCGCGACGGCGGCAATATGGGCATTGGTTTTGCCGTGCCTTCCGACCTTGTGCGCGCGGTGGTCGATGCTGCCGAGGCCGGAAAAACCGGCGTTATCCATCCGTGGACGGGTATCGACGGGCAGGAAATGACGCAGGATATCGCGACATCCATCGGGTTGGCGCAACCCACCGGGTTTCTGGTCAAACGCGTCGATGCCGCCAGCCCCGCGGCGCGCGCGGGATTGCGCGCGGGCGATGTTATTGCGTCGGTCAACGGTTATCCGGTCGATGATGTCGAGACATTCCGTTACCGCATCGGCATTCTGCCTGTCGGCGCGACGGCGACGTTCGGGATTATCCGCGACGGAAAGGCTGTGAATTTGCCGGTTGAACTGATCGCGCCGCCGGAAAACACGCCGCGCGACGAAAGCGTGATTGGCGGCGACAATCCGTTGGCCGGCGCCAAAATCGCCAACCTGTCGCCCGCGGTGATGGAAGAATTAAATCTGCATCAGGGCGGCGATATGGACGAAAGCATGCGCGGCGTTGTGGTCGTGGCTGTCGCCGATAACAGCCCCGCGGCTGCGACGGGATTGCAGCCCGGCGATATCGTCGCCAGCATCGGCGGGCGCAAAATCGCCGCCGTCGCCGACGCGCTGGCCGCGTTGAAGCAACCGGCGCATAGCTGGCGTTTCACCATCATGCGCGGCGGCAATCGCATCAATATGATGATGAGCGATTAGGTTTTTGCGCCGAACGCCGCGGTTTTACGTGTCGAGGAAGCTGCGCAATTTGCGCGACCGCGACGGGTGTTTCAGCTTGCGCAACGCCTTGGCTTCGATCTGGCGGATGCGTTCGCGGGTGACGCTGAATTGCTGCCCGACTTCTTCCAGCGTGTGGTCGGTGTTCATGCCGATGCCGAAACGCATGCGCAGCACGCGTTCTTCGCGCGGCGTCAGGGTCGCCAGCACGCGTGTCGTGGTTTCGCGCAGATTGCCCTGAATCGCGCTGTCCAAAGGCTGCACCGCGTTTTTATCTTCGATGAAATCGCCCAGATGCGAGTCTTCTTCGTCGCCGATCGGCGTTTCCAGCGAGATCGGTTCCTTGGCGATTTTCATCACCTTGCGGATTTTTTCCAGCGGCATATGCAGTTTTTCCGCCAGTTCTTCCGGCGTCGGTTCGCGGCCGATTTCATGCAGCATCTGGCGCGACGTGCGCACCAGTTTGTTGATGGTTTCGATCATATGCACGGGGATGCGGATGGTGCGCGCCTGATCGGCGATGCTGCGGGTGATGGCCTGCCTGATCCACCATGTCGCATAGGTCGAGAATTTGTAACCGCGGCGATATTCGAATTTTTCGACCGCCTTCATCAGGCCGATATTGCCTTCCTGAATAAGGTCGAGGAATTGCAGGCCGCGATTGGTATATTTTTTGGCGATGGAAATGACGAGGCGCAAATTGGCTTCGACCATTTCTTTTTTCGCGCGGTTGCTTTCGCGTTCGCCTTTTTGCACCGTCATGACGATGCGTTTGAAATCGCCGAGCGGCAGGCCCGCTTCGTCGCAGATCGACGCGATTTCGGCGCGCAGCCGGTCGGTTTCGGCTTCGTGTTTTTCGACGAATTTCGTCCACGCTTTTACGTTAGGCGCGGCGGTTTTCGGCGCGGGCGTTTTGTCGTCTTTTTTCGCCGCCGGTTTTTTCGCCGTTGCGGCTTTGGCCGGGTTGAAAACTTCCTGCAGCCAGTCGCGGTCGAGTTCGTGGCCGGTATAGCGCGTCAGGAAATCTTCGCGGCCCACGCCGCTGTCCAGCGCGCCGCGCATAATGCGGCCTTCGATGCCGACCAGACGGCGGTTCAGCGTGTAGAGTTGCTGCACCAGCTGTTCGAGGCGGTTGTTGTTGAGGTGAACGGTGCGCACCAGTTCGACCAGTTCATCCTTGGTTTTTTCGAATTTCTTTTCGGCCTGCGGCGTGACGTCTTCGCCCTTTTGCACGGCGGCGATGCGCGCGGCCTGTAATTTATACAGACGGCCATAGGTGGACGCGATCTGGCCGAAGGTTTCCATGACCTGCGGTTTCAGTTTTTCTTCCAGCATCGACAAAGACAGGTTTTCCTGTTCGTCGTCGCCGAAACCGCCTTCGCCTTCGGTTTCTTCTTCGGGTTTTTCTTCTTCCTCTTCGCCGCCTTCGGCGTTTTCGCCTTCGCCCAGCATGTCGGCTTCGTTCGTCGGCGCGCCGCCATAGGTGGCTTCCAGATCGATGATGTCGCGCAACAGCATCTTGCCTTCGTTCAGCGCGTCGTGCCAGCCGAGGATGGCCTGAATGGTCAGCGGCGATTCACAGATGCCGCCGATCATCATTTCGCGGCCGGCTTCGATGCGTTTGGCGATGGCGATTTCGCCTTCGCGGCTCAGCAGCTCGACCGTGCCCATTTCGCGCAGATACAGGCGCACGGGGTCGTCGGTGCGGCCGGCTTCGTCGCTGACATTGCCTTTTTCTTCTTCTTCCTCCTCGCCGTCTTCGCCTTCTTTTTTCTCTTTCGGCGCTTCGTCGTCGTCGCCTTCGGCGACGCTGATGCCCATTTCCGACAGCATGGCCATCGTGTCTTCGATCATGTCGGAATTGATTTTGTCCTGCGGCAGGGCGGCGTTGATTTCGTCGATTGTGACGTAACCGCGTTCCTTGCCTTTCTTGATCATTTTTTTGACGGCTTCGGCCGCCGTGTCGATGATGGGGGCTTCGGCTTTGTCTTCGTCGTTCTTGGCGTCGTCGGTTTCAATGGCCGACAGTTTCGGCGCCTTGGGTTCCGGCTTGGCGACAGGTTTGGCCGCGACGGGGGAAGCCGGTTTGGCGGGTTCCGCCTTGGGGGCGGCGGCTTTGACGGGGGCGCTTTTAACGGCGGCTTTGGGCGCGGGTTTGGCGGCCGTCTTGGCGGCAGGTTTGGCGACCTGTTTGGCAACGGGCTTGGGCGCGGGTTTTTTCGCGACGGGCTTGGCGGGTTTCGCCTTGGCCTTGGGCGCAGGTTTTTTGGCCGCGGCTTTGGGGGCGGGTTTCTTGGGTTTGTTTTTTACGGGAGGGGCTGGTTTCTTCTTGGCCGCTTTTTTCGCCGTTTCTTTTGCTTTCGCCATGCGATCCATTCTTTTCACAAAGGGCACAACGGCCACGCGTTCGTTATTCCCAAAAGCGGAATGCGGAACGGGGCCGAGACATGATACCCGCTATATAAGCACCTAGGTGCCGGATTTTAAGGGCCGCGCCGCGCAAAGCAAGAAAATTTCATGATGAATCAAGGCGATTCGACGTTATTTTTTAGCTTAACTTTCGCCTGCAACGCGTTGGAATTGGTGGATTTGGGCCTGCAACTCCATGATTCGACGCCAATTTTCATCGGAAGACTCACTGTTATAGCGCCGTTTGGCCGATTCCAGCTCGGCCAGCATTAAATCCTGTTCGTGGGATGTCCAGTGCGCCAGCCAGTCATGTCGGGCGATGTCGATTTCGGCGGCGGGATTCGCGCCTTTGGCGTGCAGCCATGTTTCGGGCGACAGAATTTCATCCAGAACGCTGCTGTTATCTTCGTAAACCAGCCGGTCTTCGCCGTGATCGGCCAGCGCGCGGCGCAGTTCATCGGCCTGTGGTGGCGCGTCGTGGGTTTCCGACAGGATGTCGACGATACGTCGGCGCAGCGCGTCAAATTCGGGCGTCTGAAAATCAAGATTGGCCAGATTTTCGCCAAAGGCGTCGAACAAAGACGGGTGGCCGATCATAAGGGCGAGCAGGATTTTTTCGCGTTGCCGTTGCCGCGTTTGCGGCAGGCTGCGGTTGATAAAGGGGGCGGGCGCGGGTTGCGGCCGGCCTTTCCATCCGCTTTTGTTGTTCCAGGCTTTGCCGCCGCCGCGTTGCGGGGAATTGGACGCGGGCGGTTGCCAGCCGAAAGCGTCGTCGAGGCGTTTTTTGAATTCCTGTCCGTACAGGCGGCGCAGTTGTTCGTCGCGGATTTGCATCACGCGCTGGCGCAGGATGTCGCGAAACGCGCCGCGTTCTTCGGGCGTGCGGATCTGCCGCCCCGACAGCGTCAGGTTCCATAGCATGTCGATCATTGGCAGGGCTTGCTTGAGCTGCGCGTCGAACGCCGATTTGCCCGATTTCCGGATCAATTCGTCCGGGTCTTTGGCGCCGGTCAGCGTGGCGATGCGCAGCGTGCGCGCCGATGTCAGCAGCGGCAAAACCCGTTCGACCGTGCGCGCCGCGGCGCGCAGGCCCGCATTGTCGCCGTCGAAACATACAATAGGGCTGTAATCGCGGCCGGCATCGCGGTTTTCCGGCGCGGGCAGCATGCCCCACAGAATTTGAATCTGGTCTTCGGTCAGCGCCGTGCCCAAAGGGGCCACCGCGCCCATATAGCCGGCCTCGGCCAATGAGATCACATCCATATAGCCTTCGACCACGATGATGGGCTGGCCCTGCGACAGGGCCGCGCGGGCGCGCGACAGGCCGTACAGCAATTTGCCTTTGTGGAACAGCGCGTGATCGGGTGAATTCAGATATTTCGGTTCGCCGTCGCCCAGCACGCGCGCGCCGAACGCCACCGTGCGCCCGCGTTTGTCGCCGACCGGAAACATCACGCGGTTGCGGAAAAAACTGTAATGGTCGTTGCGGTCTTCGGCTTTTTTGGCGAGGCCCACGGCGATAAGTTCGTCGATTTTGTAGCCTTCGCCCGCCATCGCGCGCAACAGGCTTTGCCCGTCATTGGGCGCATAGCCCAGACGGAAACGGCGGATGGCCTCGTCGGGCAGGCCGCGTTTGTGCAGATAGGCCAGGGCGTCGCGCCCTTGCGGCGTGAAAAGCTGTTCTTCGAAATAGCCGGTGACGCGGTCGAGCAGTTGATAGAGCCGTTTTTCGGAATCGTATTTTTCGCGTTCCACCGGCGTGTCGCGCGGCATTTCCATGCCCGCCTGCGCCGCCAGATTTTCGACCGCTTCGGGGAAGCTGAGCCTGTCGTGCCGCATGGTAAAGCCGATGACGTCGCCATGCGCGCCGCAGCCGAAGCAGTGGAAAAATTGTTTGTCGTCGTTGACGTAGAAGCTGGGCGTTTTTTCGTTATGGAAGGGGCAGCAGCCCTTGAATTCGCGCCCCGCGCGGATCAGCCGCACGCGCGCACCCACCACGCCCGACAAAGACAGGCGGTTGCGGATTTCTTCGAGAAAGGCGGGCGAGAAGGTGGTCATGGGCGGTATAATGTCGTGGGCCTACAGGCCAAGTTCGCTGTGAGAGCCAAGGCGTATCAATTCGACGATTCCATCATCGGCGATCCGATAAATCAACACAAGATCGGGTTTCAGGTGGCAGTCGCGGCAATCATCCCATGACCCCGACAGGGCGTGATCGAAATAACGACGGGGGAACGGTTTGCCTTCGTCGACCAGCTTTAAAAACTCATCCAACATGGGTTGAAGTTTTTTGCCGTAGATGCCGGATTTTTCACGCCTGTAGTCGCGCTTGAACTTTCTGGAATAATTAATCCGCATCCGCGTTCAGGCTTTCGAACAGTTCTTTGCGCGAACGCACGGAGGTGACATGGCCGCGCCGCGTTGCTTTGATGGCCTTGATGGTTTCGGCATTCGGAACCAGCGGGGCGAAAGGAAGTTCTTTCTCCGCGGCGACGCGAGTCAATAAAAGCCGGAACGCATCGGACACGGTCAGGCCGATAGCGGCAAGAACGGCTTCCGCTTCCTCTTTGATGTGCCCATCAATGCGGGCGCGGACGATATCATTTTCCGACATTTTTCCTCCTGTGCTACAATGTAGCTCAAACATGAGGGAAAGTCAAGGAGCTTACCCACCCAAACGCGCCTTGACCAAGGGGCCGGCGAGCGAGAAATCCATTTGTCCGGCATAGGTTTTTTTCAATTCGCCCATGACTTTGCCCATATCCTTGATGCCGGCGGCGCCGGTGGCGGCGACGATTGTGTCGATGGCGGCCTTCACGGCGGCTTCGTCCATTTGCGCTGGCAGGAAACGTTCGATGACGGCGATTTCGCCGCTTTCTTGCTGCGCCAGTTCGGGGCGGTTGCCTTTTTCATAAAGCGCGATGGATTCGCGGCGTTGCTTGATCATGCCTTGCAGCGCGGAACGGATTTCATCGTCATTGATGCCGTCCATATTGCCTTTGGCGCGCGCGGCGATGTCGAGGTCTTTGAGTTTGGCGAGGATGAGGCGCGTGGTCGACAGCGCGGATTCATCCTTGGCGCGGAGCGCGTCTTTCATGGCGTCTGTGATCTGGGTGCGGAGCATCGTGGTTCCTTTACATAAAATAACGCGGCGATCAGAATTGTCGTTCCGGCGCCGGAATCCGGTTTTAGGGGCTAAGCTCAGTTTATGGATTCCGGCTTGCGCCGGAATGACGGCCCTTGCCGGTAGCCGGTCTTTATACCGCAACCGGAGGCGCGGGGGTAGGGGCGTTATTGGCCGAAATGAAGGCGGCGATAGCTTAACGCTTCGGCGATATGGAGCTTGTTAACGCTGCCGGCCCCCGCCAGATCGGCCAAAGTCCGCGCCACCCGCAACACGCGGTGATAGCCGCGCGCCGATAATTTCATTTGTTCCGCGGCCTGCGTTAAGAGGGCGCGTCCGGCGGCGTCGGGGCTTGCGACTTTTTCCAGCAATTCGCCGTCGGCTTCGGCGTTGGTGCGGATGGGGGTTCTGTTATCGTTGGCGAGGGCGGCATAGCGTTCGGCCTGAACGGCGCGGGCCGTGGCGACTCGCGCGGCGACGGCGGCGGAATCTTCGGCGGGCGGCGGCAGGCTTAAATCCGCCGCGCTGACGGCGGGCACGTCGATATGGCAATCGATACGGTCGAACAGCGGGCCGGAGATGCGCGCCTGATAATCGCCCGCGCATTTCGGCGCGCGGCCGCAGGTGCGCGACGGATCGTCGAGATGGCCGCAGCGGCACGGATTCATCGCGGCGATCAACTGCACCCGCGCGGGATAGGTGACGTGGTGGTTGGCGCGGCTGACGACGGCGCGGCCCGTTTCCAGCGGCTGGCGCAGGGCTTCCAGCGTGGCGCGTTGAAATTCCGGCAATTCGTCAAGGAACAGCACGCCGTTATGGGCCAGCGATATTTCGCCCGGCTTGGCGCGCATGCCGCCGCCGACCAGCGAGGGCAGCGACGCCGAATGATGCGGGTCGCGGAACGGGCGGCGGCGCAGCAATTTGCCGTCGTCCAGCAATCCGGCCAGCGAATGGATCATCGACACGTCGAGCGCTTCGTCGGGGGCCAGCGGCGGCAGGATGCCGGGCAGGCGAGCCGCCAGCATGCTTTTGCCCGAACCGGGCGGCCCGATCATCAGCAGGTTATGCCCGCCCGCTGCCGCGACTTCCAGCGCGCGCTTGGCGGTTTCCTGTCCCTTGATGTCGCGCAGGTCGGCATAGCCGGTGTCGTCGGTTTGAAGACGTGCTTCGGGCCGGCCCAGAACCTGCGTGCCTTTGAAATGGTTGATAAGGGCGAGCAGGGATGACGGGGCGAGGATGTCGACATCGCCCGCCCATGCCGCTTCGCCGCCGTTGCGCGCGGGGCATATCAAGCCGCGTCCTGCGGCACCCGCATTGACGGCGGCGGGCAGGACGCCCGCGACGGGCGTTATCGCGCCGTCGAGCGCGAGTTCGCCCAGCGCGCTGTAACGCGAGATTTCCTCGACCGGCAATACGCCCATAGCCGCCAGCAGGCCCAGCGCGATGGGCAGGTCGAAATGCGATCCTTCTTTCAGCACATCGGCGGGGGCGAGATTGACGGCGATATGCCGCGCGGGCAAAGACAGCCCCAGCGCGAACAAGGCGGCGCGTACCCGTTCGCGGCTTTCGGCCACGGCCTTGTCGGGCAGGCCGACGAGGTTGAATTTCGGCAACCCGTTCGACATCTGTACCTGAACGTCGATGTCAAGAACGGTTGTGCCTTCAAAGGCGACTGTAGCGACGCGCGCGACCATAGGGTGTGGGGGAACGGATGTTGCAACGACAGGTAATCGGTAGCATGCGCCGCGGCGCATGCCAAGATTTATCCCTGCACGCTGAAGACCGCGATGACGGTGTTGACTTTGCCGCAGGTTCCGCTGGCCGTCGCCGGCGTTATGGGAAATGTCGTGCTCGCGCCGATGGTGTAAGCCGTTCCCACGGCGAGATAGCGAAGCCCGCTGTCGCGCGATTGACCGCCCAAACCGGACAGCAAACCGACGCATCCGGCTTGATCGACATTGGTCATTTTAATTTCGAAAGCATCCCCGGCATTCGCCGCCAGAAACGATGTTGCGACGACCGTTGTCAGGCCTCCCCACGGATCGATAATGGAGGGAACGCTCACCGCCGCGCCGCATCCGCCGGAAGGGGTTGTGTTGGCGGGAAATGTATTGCCTGTCTGACATAAGCTATAAGTCAAATCCGCGCCGTTGGCGAACCCCGTCGGCGTTCCCGCGCCCAGCATCGTGCGCGCGCCTTGAATAATGGTCATGAATTCGCTCTGGGCGGTGGTGATTTTCTGTTCGCGCGAAACGCTTCCCATCGCGGACCAGATCGCGCCCAGAACCAGCCCCATAATCGATAACACGATGGCTGTTTCGGTCAGGGTGAAGGCGCGGCGTTTTTTGTGGGCAATGCAATTCATGTTCGATCTTTGCGTTATCGCTTGGTTTCCGAAGAAAAGAAAAGGGAGCTTTCTTTGCAAAAAGAAAGCTCCCTGATCATTCCGTTAGATCATTTGCTTATTTGAGGGTGAACCCAAATTGAACCTTGTTCGTCGTGTTGTTACAAGTCGTAACAGCCGTCGCGGGAGAGACTGCAGCCGCGAGAGGCGTGCCGGTTGCGACCGCGTCACCGGTGCTTGGTGTCGCACTGGCGACCGCTGATGCCTTGAACAGTCCAGGATCGCGCGACGACCCCGCCAAGGCAGAGATCAATGCGGTGCAGTTTGCCTTATCCAGGCCGCTCATTTCAACCAGGAAGCCATTACCGTCCGTGTCGCTGATAACGGCGGTTTGGCCGTTGGGGAAGGGGCCGGTCAACGGATCGGTGGTGCCCAAATCGCTGGGAGTCGAGCCCGCGTTGGTAAGTGTCGCGGTTATGTCTGAACTGGCAGGTGTAATGGTTGCCGACGAGGAATAAAGCGTGCGGGTCGCCTGGGCGAGCTGCAGTACCGCGGTGTTTGCATGGGCCACGCGTTGGTTATTGTATACGGCGGCGGCAGCCGTCCAGATGGCGCCCAGAATCAGACCCATAATGCCGAGGACGATGGCAATTTCGGTAAGCGTGAAGCCTTTTTTACGGTGCTTCTGCTGTGTAAGATGCGGCGAGGTTGTCATGTCGAGTCTCCGGTTGGGGAAAAGCTTTCACACAACCTAACGGAAAGGCGTTAAGCCAAGGTTAACGGTTGGGGCGGAGACGGTCTTTGCCTGACGCGGCGGGGCTTTTTTACCCCGTCCGGCCATAATTATCGGCAAAACGCACGATATCGTCCTCGCCCAGATAGTCGCCCGACTGAACCTCGATCAGGTGCAGCAGGACCTTGCCGGGGTTCGAGAGCCGGTGTTTCGAGCCTTTGGGGATATAGGCCGATTCGTTGGGGAACAGCATTTTTTCGACGCCGTCGCATTCGACCAGCGCCGTGCCGCCGACCACGATCCAGTGTTCGGCGCGATGGTGGTGCATTTGCAGGGACAAGGAACGCCCCGGTTCGACCGTGATATGTTTGACCTGAAAATGCGATCCCGACGCGATGCTTTCATAAGCCCCCCACGGCCTGCGCGCGCGCGGATGGTCCTGCGCCAGCGGGGCGTTGGTTTTTTCCACGGCGGCGACCAGGGTTTTGACGTCCTGCGACCTGTTGCGCGGCGTGACCAGAACCGCGTCTTTGGTGGCGATCACGGCGACATCCTTCATGCCCATGACGGCGACGGCGGGCCCGCTGGAGCGAATATAGGATCCGGCCGTGTCGACCGCCACCACGCATCCTTCGGTGGCGTTGTCGTTGGCGTCGCGCGGCGCGTTCTGCCACATCGCTTGCCATGAGCCGACATCGCTCCACCCCATGCGGCACGGCACGACCGCGCCGCGCGCGGTGCGTTCCATAATGACGCGGTCGAAAGGTTCGGACGCAACGGCGGCATAGCTGTCCGCGTCAAGCGTGATCGTATGTGCGTCGCCTTTGCTTTTGGCCAGCGCCTGTTCCACGTGCTTGAGCATGTCCGGCGCGAGCTTGCGCGCTTCCTCGATCAGCGTTTGGGGTTTGTAAAGGAAAATGCCGCTGTTCCACAAGGCACCCGCCTTGATCAGCGACGCGGCGGTTGCTTCGTCGGGTTTTTCCTTGAACGCGGCGATGGCGGAGACATGGTCGAATTTGGTTGCAGCACCGCTCTGGATATAGCCATAGCCGGTTTCCGGATAATCGGGGGTGATGCCGAATAACACGATAAACCCGTCTTCGGCGGCGGGGGCGGCCTGCGCCAGCGCGGCGCGCCATGCGGCGGGGTCGGCGATAATATGGTCGCTGGGGCGAACCAGATGCAGGACATTTGCGTCTTTTTCAGCCAGCGCGGCGGCCAGCGCCGCGGCGGCGGTGTTGCGGCCCGCGGGTTCCAGAATAACGGTGGCGGCGGCAACACGGGCAATGTCGAGCGCGTCGTGGATCAGGAATTTGTGTTCGGCGTTGCCGACGACCATCGGCGCGGTAAACAGGGCCGGATCAAGGCCGTCGCGCAAGGTTGCGGTCAGGAGGTTGTCCGTTCCTGTCAAGGGCACAAACTGTTTGGGGGCCTTGACGCGCGAGACGGGCCACAGCCGCGTGCCGGAACCGCCGGAAAGGATAATGGGACGAATTTTCATGGATTTAGCTCCTGTTTGTGCCGTGAGTTTAGTGCGTCGCACAAAAAAGAAAAGCCCCATTCGGGCCGCGGCAGACGCATCATTTCCCAGATGGCGGTGCGGTAGGGTTCGGGCAGCGTTTCGGGGTTAATTTTTGTGAGGGATGGGCGGGCAGAGTGGCGGCACGGGGTCGAAGCCGTGCCCGCCCCACGGGTGGCAGCGGCAAAAACGTTTGATCGCCAGCCTGCCGCCTTTGGCCGCGCCGTGGATGCGCAAAGCCTCGTCGGCATAGGCCGAACAGGTCGGCATAAACCGGCATTGCCGCCCCAAAAACAGGGACAGGCTGTGCCGGTAGAGCCAGATCAGGGCGCGCAACAGGAAAACCATCGGCGCCCATAATATACCATAAATATTATTTATGCACTTTTCCTTGCCGCCAATGTCTGATACCTGAAGCGTCAAGATTCAGCCTGTTCAGCCGGAACCCATGAATAACAACGTCTTTCTTGCCGTCATTCTGTCCTTCGCCATTTTGATGGGCTTTCAATATCTGTATGTCAAACCGCATATGGAGGCGGCGCACAGCCGCTATCTGGCGCAACAGATAGACAAGGCCCAGAATTCGGCCGCGCCCCCTGTGGCGCAGGTGCTGCAGGATCGCGCCGCCCTTATCAAGGAAACGCCCCGCGTCGCCATCGTGACCCCGCAGCTTTCGGGCTCCGTCAATCTGAAAGGGGCGCGTATCGACGATCTGACTTTGGTGAAGTACCGTGAAACGGCCGACCCGGCATCGCCCGCCATCACCCTGCTTTCGCCTTCAGGTTCCGCTTTACCTCATCCCGCTTATTACGCTGAATTCAGCTGGTTGGCGGATGATTCTAAAGTGCCTGTTCCGACGGCAGATACTGTGTGGACGTCGGGCGGCGGCGATTTGACCCCGTCGCATCCGGTTGTGTTGACGTGGGATAACGGGCAGGGATTGGTGTTCGAACGCACCATTTCGGTGGACGATCAGGCGATGTTCACGATCAGCGACCGGGTTGTTAACAAGAGTGCCGCGCCGGTCAAGCTGTATCCCTTTGGCATCGTCGCGCGGCAGGGCGCGCCGAAAATATCGACCTCTGTCGTGATGGAGGGGCCGCTGGGCGTTATCGGCGGCACGCTGGAAGAATATAAATATGCCAAGCTGAGGGATATCGGCAAAGCCGCCGACGACACGACCGGCGGTTGGATGGGCATTACCGATAAATACTGGCTGGTGGCCATGATCCCGCCGCAGGACGAAAAACTGACCGCCGAATTCGCCTATCATCGCGGCGATGACAAAAACCCGGATATGGGTTTTTATCAAAGCGATTTCCGCGGCGCGCCGGTGACCGTGGCTGCGGGCGCGAGTTTGTCCCACACCGATCATTTGTTCGCGGGTGCCAAGCGTGTCCGGCTGCTCGACCATTATGCGGACGAATACAATATTCCCCATTTCGACAAAGCCATCGATTTCGGGTGGTTTTATTTCCTGACCAAGCCGTTTTTGTTCGTGCTTGAAATGCTGGCCAATGCGGTGGGCAGCGTCGGTCTGGCGATCCTGCTGTTCACGGTTATTCTGAAGCTTCTGACCTTGCCTTTGTCGCTGAAATCCTATCATTCGATGTCGCGCATGAAGGCGTTACAGCCGGAAATGAAGGCGATTCAGGAACGCTGGCCCGACGATAAAATGCGCCAGAGCCAGGAGATGATGGAGCTGTACAAGCGCGAAAAAGTCAGCCCGATGTCGGGATGCGTGCCGACGCTGATCCAGATTCCCATTTTCTTTGCCTTGTACAAGGTTTTGTACGTCAATATCGAAATGCGGCAGGCGCCGTTTTACGGCTGGATTCACGATATGTCGGTGGCCGACCCGACATCGGTTATGAATCTGTTCGGCTTGCTGCCTTTCGCCGCGCCGTCCTTCCTGCATATCGGGGCGTGGCCGTTGCTGATGGGATGCAGCATGTTCATGCAGCAGAAGCTGTCGCCGCAACCGCCCGATAAATCGCAGGCGCGGATTTTTATGGTCATGCCGATCATCTTTACCTATATGCTGGCGCGCATGCCGGCGGGGCTTGTCATCTACTGGACGTGGAGCAACCTGATCGGCATCGCGCAGCAATGGTTTATCATGAGCCGCGATCTGGCGCGCCGGAACGTGAAACGGTAAACCGTTCGGGCAGGGTTATTTTATCCCCACCGCGCCGCGCAGATCGGCTTTGTCGAGTTTGGCGCCGCGCAAGTCGGCGCCGGTCAGGTTGGCGTCGATCAGGATGGCGCCTTCCAGATTGGCGTCGCGCAAATCGGCACCGGCCAGCATCGACCGTTCCAGATTGGCTTCGCGGAAATTCGTGCCGCGCAAATTCGTGCCTTGCAAGTGCGCGCCGGTGAAATTCGCCGGCCAGTATGTGGGGTTCAGCGTGCTGGAAATAAGCATGGCCGAGAAGTCGGCATATTGCATGTCGGCGCCGTCCAGCCGCGCCATCGAGAAATTCATGCCGCGGCAATCGGCCTTGACGAAAGACGCTTCGCGCGCGTTGCAAAAGGACAGATCCGACATCGTGAACACCGCGCCGTTGAACGACGCCTTGTTGAGCAGCGATTTTTGCAGGCTGGCGGCCTGCAGCTGCACGCCGTCCAGCATGACGTGCGACAGGTTGAGCCCGATAAGGTCGGCGCGCTTGCCTTCGCGACCCAGCGTGTTGACCCAGACGCGGTGGTTGGCGATGATTTCCTTGATGCTGAATTCGAGGCTTTCCAGCGACCGCGACATCTTGGCTTTGCTGAACGTCTCGCCGACAACGTGTTCGGCATGCACAAGGCTGGCCGTCAGGTCGGCGCCGTCGAACACCGCGCCATCAAGGTTGGCGTGCAGCAAAATGACCGAGTTCATGTTGGCGTTGCTGAAATTGCAGCCGCGTAGATCGGCATTTTCGAACGTTACGCCTTGCAGGTTGCTGCCGGTGAAATTGACGCCGTTGAGTTTTGCGCCCTTGAAATTGGCGAGGCTGAGATTTGTCGATAATTCAATCGCGCTGGAAAATTTGGCGCGTTGCGCCGTGGCGTTGCGGAATACGGCGTTGCTGAGCCGCAGTTTGGGATCGCCATTGTGCAGCAATCCCAATTCTCCGCCCTGACGGTGGCGCATTAATAATCCGTCGGCCAGATTGGCGTCATTCAGGATGGCGTTGGTAAAATTCACGCCCTGCATTTGCGCGCCGCGCATGTCGGACTGGCTTAGATCGGCTTCGACGAAGCTGCTGCTGTTCAGGGTCGCGCCGAAAAAGTTGGTTTGCAACAGCTTGCAACGGGAAAAATTGGCATGGTTCAGGAATGCGCCGACGAATTCGCCCGACGACATATCCTTGCCTGTAAAATCCAGCTCGTGCCCGCTATGCATCGACAGGTCGAGCCGCCGACCGCCCTTAACCCCGCGCAGGTAACGGCAATGCGCGGACATCAGTTCGGCCAGTTCATTCTGCAAAATGACGGACATCGACAAAACCCGGTGTTACCGAAAGCCAGCCTATTCAACCATATGAAGGTGAAGGCCGCGTAAAGAGGCCCAGGCAAAGCCTAAGCCCTGCAAAAACAAGCTTAAAAAATAAAGGTTTGGTTGCAACCAGCCCGTAAGCCACGACCGAATTGGCCAAAAGCAGGGTTTTATTTCGCTTTCCTGCCATAGTTGCTTTTGAAAAGGCCTTTTGATAGAAGCGTGCGGTTGCAGAACGCGCGGTAAAACGGCGTAACCGGCGCGCGGGCGTGGCGGAATTGGCAGACGCACTGGATTTAGGTTCCAGCGACGCAAGTCGTGGGGGTTCAAGTCCCTTCGCCCGCACCATACTTTACTCTGCCCGCTTGCGCCGGCTTCGGTTGGTGGATCGGTCATATAACCATAATTAGGGACAACAGGATCATGGCTAAAGTTCAAGTGTTAAATCAAGACGGGCTCAAGCACGAATTTTCGGTGACCGTGCCGATGCAGGATGTCGCGGATAAAACCAAGCTGCGCCTCGTCGAAATCGGCAAGACCGCGAAAATGCCCGGCTTCCGTCCCGGCAAAGTGCCGATGGCCGTGATCGAACAGCGCCACGGGCAGGAAGCGCGCGCCGAAGCCGTCGATCAGGCGGTGTCGGATGCCGCCGAGCAGGCGTTGAGCGAACACAAGCTGCGCCCCGCGATGCAGCCGAAGATCGAACTTGTCACCTTTGCCGAAGGCAAGGATGTTGAATTCAAAATGGCGGTCGAAGTATTGCCGGAAATCAAGCTGAACGATTTTTCGTCTATCGCGCTGGAACGTCCGGTGGCAGAAGTCGCCGACGCCAAGGTCGACGAAACCATCACCACCTTTGCCAAGCGTTTCCGTCAACCGGAAGCGGTAACCGACGCGCGCGCCGCCAGGATGGGCGACGTTCTGGTCATTAATTTCGACGGCAGCGTCGGCGGTGAAAAACGCGACGGCATGAAGGGCGAAAAACATAATCTGGAACTGGGGTCGAAATCTTTCATCGACACTTTCGAAGACCAGCTTGTCGGCAGCAAGGCGGGCGATAAAAAGACGATCAAGGTCACGTTTCCCGACCAATATCACGCCGCCGATCTGGCCGGCCAAAAGGCCGAATTCGACGTCGAAATTCTGGAAATCCTGCAGCACAAGCCGGTCGAGCTGAATGACGAGCTGGCCAAGGAAATGGGCTTTCCGTCCATCGACACGCTGCGCGAACGCGTGCGCACCGATATCGACACGGATTATCAGCGCATCAGCCGTTCGGTGGTCAAACGCCAGTTGATGGATCAACTGGCGGCGGCCTATGCTTTTGTCGTGCCCGAAAGCCTTTTGGACGCCGAATTCAACGGCATCTGGGCGCAGGTCGATGACGCGCGCAAGAAAGGCGAATTGCCCGAAGAGGACAAGAAGAAGAGCGAAGACGAATTGCGCAAGGAGTACCGCGTGATCGCCGAACGCCGCATCCGTCTGGGGCTGGTGCTGGCCGAAGTCGCGCAGCAGAACAAGATCGAGGTGACGGGCAATGAATTGCGCAACGCCTTGATGGCCGAGGCGCGTCGTTACCCGGGGCAGGAAAAGGCCGTGTTCGATTACTACACGCAAACGCAAGGGGCGATGGAACGTATCCGCGCGCCGTTGCTGGAAGAAAAAGTGATCGACCACATTGTCGGCAAGGCTAAGGTCACGGATAAGAAAATGTCGGCCGAGGAATTGCTGAAGCTGCCGGAAGAAGAATAAAGCTGTTGTTTTTCGCAAACCCCCGTTTCGCCGCGGCGAAACGGGGGTTTTTTTATGCGGCTTTTTTCTGGTCCTGCAGGTCTTTTTTAAGGTCGGACATGATGATGAAGGATCCGGTCGCGGCTTGCAGCGCGATAACGGCGATCAGGAACGCCCACATCAGGTGGTGATAGAAAGCCAGTTCATAGCTGGCATAGCCGCCGGCCAGCAAAAACAGGATGCCGGTCGTGCATAACCGTCTGATTTGCACATGCAGGGCGAGTTCATAAAATTTGGCCATAATATGTGCCGCTGTTAAAATGAAGTGACGAAATAAATAGCCTAAAACCTATAATTGGGTCCAAGTATACGGCAGGCTTTATTGCCGTCCGGTTAATTTTATTCGTTTGTTTGCCGTAAAAACGTCTTTTGGGGCGAGGGTTATTCTTTATGTTCCCGCCGCCATATCCGTTCCATTTTCAGGTAGGTGAAAGAGGACGACCATCCGATCATCATCAGGCCGGTCAGGGCTTCCGTGACCGCGATGGCGCGGACGGGGCCGTCGAGCCGCAAGACGCCGTCGCCGAGCGAGGTGTAATTGACGGCGGACAAATACAGGAAATCGAGCCAATGGTGGCCGGATGCGCCCTGAAGCGTGCCCATGGCGGTGTTTTGCACCAGCAGCCACATGACGAAGGCGAAGCCCCATACTTCGATTATATGTCCGCACAAAAGCGCGGCGACGGCGATGGCGATAACGCGGCGTCCATGCAGATGTTTTTGCGCCCACGGCATGACGCGGTCGGAAACGAAGCTCATCACTTCGTAATGCAGCGACACGGTGGCGATGACCATCATCGCCGCGATGATCCAGACGACAGGTTCAAGGAAGGGCGATTCTTGCATGTTGCCTCGGTGAAGGACGGATAAATCCTTTTATCACAAACGGGAGAGGTGGTTTATCCTTATTTATCCTGTGGCTTGCACAATTCCTGCAATCCGCTAAAGTCTGCGTTGACGCTTTTCCTTCCTAATTCCCCTTTTCAGGAGTTCCCGCGATGCCTGCCTATGACCGCCACCCCGTCGAAACGCTGAGCCAGCTTGTCCCGATGGTGATCGAGCAAACCTCGCGCGGCGAACGTTCGTTCGACATCTATTCGCGTTTGCTGAAAGAGCGCATCATTTTCCTGACCGGCGAAGTGAACGACCATGTTTCGGCGCTGATCTGCGCCCAGCTTCTGTTCCTGGAATCGGAAAATCCGGCCAAGGAAATTTCGTTCTATATCAATTCGCCGGGCGGCGTCGTGACGTCGGGGCTCGCGATGTACGACACCATGCAATATATCAAATCGCCGGTATCGACGGTGTGCATCGGGCAGGCCTGTTCGATGGGGTCGTTGCTGCTGGCCGCGGGCGAAGCGGGCAAGCGCTATGCGCTGCCC
Organism: Alphaproteobacteria bacterium; assembly: GCA_028866275.1. Lineage (GTDB taxonomy): Bacteria > Pseudomonadota > Alphaproteobacteria > UBA9219 > UBA9219 > CAIXLI01. Next base: position 4,458 of record JAGWIK010000029.1, on the reverse strand, counting down.
AACAGCCGCATCATGATTCATCAGCCGTCGGGCGGCGCGCAGGGGCAGGCGACCGATATCGAAATTCAGGCGCGCGAAATTCTGAAACTGCGCCAGCGGTTGAATGAAATCTATGTCCAGCATTGCGGCCAGAGCTTTGACAAGGTTTCTGCGGCGGTTGAACGCGACAATTTCATGTCGGCGGAAGAAGCCAAGGCGTTCGGCCTGATCGACGAAGTCGTGTTCAAGCGTCCGGGCGGCGCCGAAGGCGAGAAAAAAGCGGCCTGATTGCCGTCGAGACGATGTAAATAGAGGTTAACAATGCGGTAACCAATGGCGTCCTAGAATAAATGACAGGATGCGGTTGAACGACCGGGATTCCAGCCAAGAGAGCACAATGACAAAACCGACCAGCACAGATTCCAAGAACACGCTTTATTGCTCGTTCTGCGGCAAGAGCCAGCATGAGGTGCGCAAGCTTATCGCCGGGCCGACCGTGTTCATCTGCGACGAATGCGTCGAATTGTGCATGGATATCATCCGCGAGGAAAGCAAGACCACGCTGACCAAGAGCAAGGAAGGCGTGCCGTCGCCCAAGGATATCATGGGCATTCTCAACGACTATGTGATCGGGCAGGAACATGCCAAGCGCGTGTTGTCGGTCGCGGTGCATAACCACTATAAGCGTCTGGCGCATGGCGCGCGCAATTCGGACGTCGAGCTGGCGAAGTCGAACATTCTGCTGGTCGGCCCCACGGGGTGCGGCAAGACTTTGTTGGCGCAAACGCTGGCCCGCATTATCGACGTGCCCTTTACCATGGCCGATGCCACGACATTGACCGAAGCGGGTTATGTCGGCGAAGACGTCGAAAACATCATCCTGAAATTGTTGCAGGCTGCCGATTACAATGTCGAACGCGCGCAACGCGGCATCGTCTATATCGACGAAATCGACAAAATCAGCCGCAAGTCCGACAATCCGTCCATAACCCGCGACGTGTCGGGCGAAGGCGTGCAGCAGGCTTTGTTGAAATTGATGGAAGGCACGGTGGCGTCGGTTCCTCCGCAGGGCGGCCGCAAGCATCCGCAGCAGGAATTTTTGCAAGTCGATACGACCAACATCCTGTTCATCTGCGGCGGCGCGTTCGCGGGATTGGACAAGATCATCTCGGCGCGCGGCCGCGGTAGCTCGATCGGTTTCGGCGCCGATGTGCGCGGGCCGGATGAACGCCGCACCGGCGACATTCTGTTGGAAACGGAACCCGAAGATTTGCTGAAATTCGGTTTGATCCCCGAATTCATCGGGCGTCTGCCGGTGATCGCGACCTTGACCGATCTGGATGAAGCGGCGTTGATCGATATTTTGACCTCGCCGAAAAACGCGCTGGTCAAGCAGTTCCAGCGTCTGTTTGAAATGGAAGACATCCAGTTGGAAGTCGGCGAAGACGCGTTGAAAGCCATCGCCAGCAAGGCCATTGCCCGTAAAACCGGCGCGCGCGGCCTGCGGTCGATTATGGAAGGCGTGCTGCTCGATTCAATGTATGAATTGCCCGGCTCGACCGACATTGAAAAAGTCGTCATCAACAAGGAAGTCGTCGAAGGCAAGGCCAAGCCGATGTACGTGCATGGCGAGAAAAAAGCGGCAGGCGCATCGACGGCGACCGCGACGGCGTAACAACTGTTCAGGTGGAGTTTTCATGTCCAGCATCACCCACCTTCATGCCCGCGAAATCCTCGACAGCCGGGGCAACCCGACTGTCGAAGTCGACGTTGTTCTGGAAAGCGGAGCCTTCGGCCGCGCCGCCGTGCCTTCGGGCGCGTCGACCGGCGCGCATGAGGCGGTGGAACTGCGCGACGGCGACGCCGCGCGATACAACGGCAAAGGGGTGTTGCGCGCCGTCGAGTCCGTCAATGAAGAAATCGCCGACGCCATTGCAGGCATGGATGCCGGCGATCAAACTGCCGTCGATGCCGCGTTGATCGAGCTGGACGGCACGCCCAACAAATCGCGCCTCGGCGCCAATGCCATTCTGGGGGTCAGCCTTGCCGCGGCCAAAGCCGCGGCGCAGGAAGCGCGGCTGCCTTTGTATCGTTATGTCGGCGGCGTGTCGGCGTCTTTGCTGCCCGTGCCGATGATGAACATCATCAATGGCGGCGCGCATGCCGATAATCCCATCGACATTCAGGAATTCATGATCGTGCCCGTCGGCGCGGAAACCTGTTCCGATTCCATTCGCATGGGCGCGGAAATTTTTCATACGCTGAAAAAACTGCTGCACGACGTCAATCATAACACCGGCGTCGGCGATGAAGGCGGTTTTGCGCCCAACCTCGCTTCGACCGACGAAGCGATCGGTTTCATCATGCGGGCCTGTGAAAAGGCCGGTTATGTGCCGGGCGAGGATGTCATGCTGGCGCTGGATGCCGCCGCCAATGAATTCTATCAGGAAAAACGCTATCAGCTGGCCGGCGAGCGCAAAGTTTTTACCGCCGAGCAGATGACGCGTTATTATGCCGACCTGTGCGCGCGTTATCCCATTTTTTCCATCGAAGACGGCATGGCCGAAGACGATTTCGAAGGATGGGAGATGTTGACCGAAGCGTTGGGCGACAAGGTGCAATTGGTTGGCGACGATTTATTCGTGACCAACCCCGCGCGGTTGGCCGACGGCATCGACCGCGGTCTTGCCAATGCCGTTTTGATCAAGGTCAACCAGATCGGCACTTTGTCCGAAACGCTGGAAGCGGTCGAACTGGCGCATAAATCGGGCTATCGCGCCGTGATGTCGCACCGGTCGGGTGAAACCGAGGACACGACCATTGCCGATCTTGCCGTCGCCACCAATTGCGGGCAGATCAAGACCGGTTCGCTGGCGCGTTCCGACCGGCTGGCGAAATATAACCAGCTGATCCGCATCGAAGAACAATTGGGCCGCGCGGCGCGCTTTGCCGGCGCGTCCGTTCTTGCGGGCTAGGCGATGCACGCCAAGCGCGCATGGCATATGGTGCCGCCTTTGCTGGGGGCGTGCCTGTTCGGCTATTTTCTTTATCACACTGTCGAAGGCGATCGCGGCTGGGTCGCGCAGATGCATTTGCAGAACGAAGTTGCGGCGGCGCAGGCCCGGCTCGACACGTTACAGCAGCAAAATGCCGCGCTTGATCATCGCGTTAAATTAATGCGTCCGCAAAGCCTCGACCCCGACTTGCTGGATGAGGAAGCGCGCAAGACTCTGGATTACACCAAGCCGGGCGATATCGTCATTCTGACGCCGCCCGCACCGTCGCAAAATACTGCGCCGCAATAACAAATTGCGCATCCGTTATGTTTGTGCGGTGCAGCAATAATGCGTCTCGTTCGCAAACTTTACTTGAAAAGCCTGTTAACAAGTTCTACTTGATGGCATAGCCAAGACGCTCGACGGAGAGCCGAGTCGTTTTCCGAAAAACACATCAAAGAAAACAGCGCATGCTAGCCCCAAAACAGCAAGGCCAATCAGGCCAGTCATCCGGCTCCAACCGCACTCCCCGCGACCGCGCGGCGGAATTGCAGCGATATTATCGCGACATGTTGTTGATCCGCCGTTTCGAAGAAAAAGCGGGCCAGCTTTACGGTATGGGGCTGATTGGCGGATTCTGTCATTTATATATCGGACAGGAAGCCGTCGTCGTCGGCATGCAGGCGGCGCAAATTCCGGGCGACTCGGTTATCACGTCGTATCGCGATCACGGCCACATGCTGGCCTGCGGCATGGAAGCGCGCGGCGTCATGGCCGAACTCACGGGGCGCAGCGGCGGCTATTCGCACGGCAAGGGCGGGTCGATGCACATGTTCAGCCGCGAAAAAGCGTTTTATGGCGGCCACGGCATTGTCGGCGCGCAGGTTCCCATCGGGGCCGGTCTGGCTTTTGCGCACAAATACAAAAATGACGGCCATGTTTCGGTCGCCTATTTCGGCGACGGCGCCGTCAATCAGGGACAGGTTTATGAAACCTTCAACATGGCGGCTTTGTGGAAACTGCCGGTTGTGTTTGTTCTGGAAAACAATAAATACGGCATGGGCACATGCCAGGCGCGGCACGCGGCGGGCGATCTGAGCAAGCGCGGCGAGGCCTATGGCATTCCCGGCAAGAAGGTCGACGGCATGGATGTGGAAAAAGTCCGCGCCGCCGCCGAAGAGGCTATCGCGCATGCGCGGTCGGGCAAGGGGCCGATGCTGCTGGAAATGGAAACCTATCGTTTCCGCGGCCATTCGATGTCGGATCCGGCCAAATATCGCAGCAAGGAAGAAGTCGAGGAATGGCGCAAGCATGATCCCATTGAGACGATGCGCGATATTATCCTGAAAGAAAAAGCTTTGTCCGAAGACGGGCTGAAGCTTATCGAACGCGAAGTCAAGGATACCGTGACCGACGCCGCCGAATTCGCGCAGTCCAGCCCCGAACCGGATGCGTCCGAATTGTGGACGGATATTCTGGTGGA
>JAGWIK010000051.1 GCA_028866275.1 Alphaproteobacteria bacterium | reverse complement strand
CCGGCGGCGCGTTGAAGCGTATGACGATTTTCGCGCTGGGCGTCATGCCGTACATCACCGCGTCGATTATCGTGCAGCTGCTGTCGGCCATATTGCCTTATTTCGAAGCATTGAAAAAAGAAGGCGAACAGGGCCGCATCAAGCTGAACCAATATTCGCGTTACCTGACCGTCGGGTTCGCCGCGGTGCAATCCTATGCGTTGGCTGTGGGACTTGAAAATATGATGGGATCGCAAGGTTCCGCCGTGATTTTATCCAGCGCCTTTTTCCGTCTCAGCACCATGATCACGCTGACGGGCGGCACGGTGTTTCTGATGTGGCTGGGCGAACAAATCACCGCGCGCGGCATCGGCAACGGCACGTCGCTGATTATCTATGCCGGTATTGTCGCCAATCTGCCCAACGCCGTCGGGCAGACGCTGGAACTGGGCCGTACGGGGGCGTTGTCGACATGGTTTATCCTGCTGATTATCGCCATTATCTTTGCCGTGCTGGCGACATGCGTGGCGTGCGAGCGCGCGCAGCGGCGCATTCTGATTCAATATCCCAAGCGTCAGGTCGGCAATAAAATGTTCGGCGGCGAAGCATCGCATCTGCCGTTGAAAATCAACACATCGGGCGTCATTCCGCCGATTTTCGCATCGTCGCTGCTGCTGTTCCCGTTGACGCTGGCGAGTTTTTCCAATCTGCAGGAAAAAGGCGGCGTGATGGCTGATATCGTGGCGCAGCTGGGCCACGGCAAGCCGTTGTTTATGGTTTTGTATGCCGCGCTGATCGCGTTTTTCTCGTTTTTCTATACGGCGGTGGTGTTTAATCCCGTCGACACCGCCGACAATCTGAAGAAATACGGCGGTTTCGTGCCCGGCATTCGCCCCGGCAAGAATACGGCCGATTATTTCGACTTTGTCCTGACGCGGTTGACGGTGCTGGGGTCGGCCTATCTGGTCGCCATTTGCTTGCTGCCGGAATTTTTGATGAGCCGCGGGGCGATTCCGTTCTATCTGGGTGGCACGTCGATTTTGATCGTAGTCAGCGTGACCATCGACACGATTTCGCGCGTTCAATCGCATTTGATCGCCCATCAATATGAAGGGCTGATCAAAAAGTCGAAACTGCGCGGCAGATAGGAGCGACGGTATATGAACATTATCCTCATTGGCCCGCCCGGCGCTGGCAAGGGCACACAGGCCAAGTTTCTGGAAGAAAAGCGCGGCATGTGCCAGCTTTCGACCGGCGATATGTTGCGCGCCGCGATCAAAAATCAGGACCCGCTGGGCCTTGAGGCCAAAAGCCTGATGGATGCCGGCAAGCTGGTTCCCGACGATCTGGTGGTGCGCATGATCGAAGCGCGCATTTCAGGCCCCGAATGCGGCAACGGCTTTATCCTTGACGGGTTTCCGCGCACGGTGCCGCAGGCCGAAGCGTTGGACGCCATGCTGGCGCGCCACGGCAAGCATCTGCACGCCGTGATCGAATTGGTGGTCGATGATGCCGCGCTGGTCGAACGCGTGTCGGGCCGCTTTACCTGCGCCAAATGCGGGGCTGGATATCACGACACGTTCAAACCCACGGCCAAGGCGGGCGTGTGCGACGTTTGCGGCGGCACGGAATTCACCCGCCGCGCCGACGACAATGCCGAAACCATGAAAACGCGGTTGCAGGCGTTTTACGACCAGACCGCGCCGATTTTACCCTATTACAAGGCCAAAGGCCTGTTGCGTCAGGTCGACGGCATGAGCGCGATGGCTGACGTGACCGCCGCGATCGAGGCGGTGTTGGGGTAGGGGATTGTGTGGGGCGATAGCTACCGCGTTTCCTGTCCTTAAACGGACTTCGCCATATCTGACATCCGAACATCCGGGACACAATAACCATTGTGTCCCCGGACGTTATGTCCCCGGACGTTTATTGTGTCCCCGGACGTTCATAAAAAAAAAGACTGTTTTATGGTTAACGCCTTGAACGGTTCGTTTTGGTGCTGATTGAAAGTATTTTTTGTTCTTTCGCGTCTTGCCATGCCGATGTATATCACGGATGTGATTAAATCCGTAAAAATTTGCCACGGGCGATGGGAGCAAAACATGCCTAGTAAGAACGTAGCTGAAAGCCTTCAAGAACGTCGGATACAATTGGCAGCCGATGCTGTTACGGCAAGACAGGCCGATATCGAGAAGCGTATGAAAGAGTATCGCGAATTGCTTGAAACGATTGGACGTAATCTGTCAGCGGTTTCTGTCGACATGGTCGTTCCTTTTATGATTGAGAAAGCCAGCGAAACAGTTGTTGTGTCGATTGAAAATAACTTGTTAACAGGCTGTCAGGCTACGATCGAAGTCCTATCCTCTAACTGTCGTGGTTGGAAATATCTGGGCTCTGCCGGAGAAAAAATAACATATGAACAGTTGAAAAAAGACCTCGCGGCTGTCGTGGAGACAGCGCTTGCTGACGAGTCTGCGCGCGCCAGTGAGCTTGGCCTTACTATGTCGGCGGTTATTCTGCGGCATCATATCCTATATGGAGGAGAAAAAGGGTCATACTTTGTGCCGCAAGCCACTCATGCTGACAGGAAAGGCTCTGCCCACGATGATATGCTTTATTTAATGGTCAGTGTCGATGCGACTGTTGTTCAAAAAGCAGTAGATTCATACCAAAATGGCGACATGCCCGTTGATGCGTATGCATTGCCAGTTATCTCTGCGGATAAGGTAAGTAAACCGTTGCCATCGGGGCCTCTTGCGTGGTTACCCATCATGGCATACAAATTCAAGAAAGCATTGCTTAGCTTTTAGAATAAAAACCATAATCATAAAAACCATAATCTAGGGGTGCGTAAGCGAAGCTCTGCTGTGCTATTAAAAAATATGGAACATGTTCCATTTTGTGACACAGTGCACACCTTGCGCAACGCGCAAAGGAAATGGGCGACAAAATGGCACCCATCCCATTTCTTGCTGATTTTATAGCGGGTGCTTTTATCTTGGGCTTCAGCCCGTAGACATGGGGATCACCACAAATGGTAATACCCATGCCGCAACTTGCGCATAGCTTTTTCTGTTCGGCGGGCATTTGGCGGCCATTTTTGAATCTACCCCGACGCCATCCTTCACCCCCGACGGCAGAAACGGCTTTTTACAGGAAAAATGGAGGCACGGGCCGGAATCGAACCGGCATACGCGGATTTGCAGTCCGCTACATAGCCATTCTGCCACCGCGCCTCACGGACCGTGATCTTGTCGGATGGGGCGTTTTATGCGCGCATCTGACATCTGAATCGCCGGTCTTGTCAAAAATCCAGAACGACAAGGCCGCGACATTAGGTTCTTGAGCCGCGGCGGTCAAGCTTGTATACCATTAACCACGTTATTTTTCATTCCAAATTCGCCCTTGCCCCCGTTCATTCCCATGACCAAGCCCCTTGCCGCTTCCGATGCTTCGCCCGATTTCGCTACGGCGCGCTTTAACATGATCGAAGGCCAGTTGCGCCCCAATCAGGTTACCGATTTGCGCATTCTTGACGCCATGGGAAGCCTGCCGCGCGAACTGTTCGTGCCGTCGCACCTTGTCGGGGTCGCCTATCTGGACGAAGATATCGGCCTGATGGGCGGGCGCAGCCTGATGAAGCCGATGGTTCTGGCCCGCCTGATACAGGCCGCCGATGTCAAACCCACCGATACGGTTTTGGACCTTGCCCCCGCCACCGGTTATTCGACGCTTGTTCTGGCCGCGCTGGCGGGCAGGGTCATTGCCGTCGAACCCGACGCCGTTTTGTATGCCGAAGCCGAACACAACATTGCCCGATATGCGGCGGACAAGGCCACCGTTCTGGCCGGCGCGCCGGTCGAAGGGTGCAAAATTCACGAAACATTCGATGTGATTTTTATCAACGGCAGCATCGAATTCGTGCCGCAGATTTTGCTGGATCAGTTGGCCGAAGGCGGGCGTCTGGTCGCGGTCATGATGTTCCACGACAAGCCGCACGCCGCGCATACGGGGCAGGGGGCGATTTATCGCAAGGAAAACGGCGTCATCGCCCAGCATATGCTGTTTAACGCCAATGTCCGCCCCGCGCCGGGATTTACCGCGCCGCGCGGTTTTGTGTTTTAAGATTATCGTCGCAGCGTCCAGAACGGGATTATCCCGGCTTGCGCCGGGATAACGGCGTTCCTGAAAACAAAATTTATTCCGCCGCCGCTTCGGCCACCGCTTTGGCGTTGGCGTCCGCCGTTTTGGCCGCGTGAATTTTGTCCATGACCTTTTGCACATGCTGGCTGAAGACATATTCGGCGGGTCGTTGATGCGACAGGTCGATTTCCTTAGCCATCGCGCCTTCGGTGCGGATGCCGCGCAGGCCGAGCCAGATCATCTTCCACGGCTTGCTGAACGCGTCGTTGGCGGCCGTGGGTTCATAACCGCAATGCACCATGCAATTGGCGCATTTTTCGTAACGGCCGGTGCCGTATTTTTCCCATTCCGTGGTTTCGATCAGCTCGCGATAGGTTTTGGCATAGCCTTCGCCCAGCAGATAGCACGGACGTTGCCAACCGAACACGTTGCGCGTGGGCAGGCCCCACGGCGTGCATTCGTAGGTCTGGTTTCCGGCAAGGAAATCCATGAACAAGGGCGACTGGCTGAAACGCCATTTCGCCTTGCCCGCCTTGACGCG
>JAGWIK010000050.1 GCA_028866275.1 Alphaproteobacteria bacterium | reverse complement strand
GCGCCGACATAAAGGCCATAACCGGTTGTGACGCCGCTGGAAACATTAACAGAAAATTGTCCGCCATAGGCGTTTGTGATCGACGCCGTTCCCGTCGAAACGACATCGCCATACACGCCCACAGCCGAAGAAACGGTGCCCGCGCCGGGTATCTGATACACCGAGCCCGACAAGGCTTTAAGCGTGCCGCCGATTGAACCGGTGCCGCTGTCGACGATATATCCGCTCTGGGCGATCAGGCTGTTGGCCGTGCTGTTTTGCGCACTGGTATAGTTCATCTGCGCCTGAAAGGTGCGGAAATTCGTGGAACCAACAGAAACGGGGGCAATATTTTGTATGATCTGCGTAAAATTGGGGGAGAAATTGGCCGTATCGATAGAGATTCCTTCGACATCGACGAGGCTTTGCGGGCTTGTCGTCCCGATGCCGACGCTGCCGGTCGGGATAAGGGTCAGGGCCGCGCTGTTGCTGAAACTCATATTGCCGCCGCTGGCGATTTCGACGGTGCCCGCCGCGTCGCTGTACAGGCCGGTCGTCACATCGCCATTGCGGGACGGGTTTGTCGCGCTGGCCGATGCGCCGAGATAGATGCCAGAACCCGAACCGCTGTTTTCCAGCGAAACCCATGTCGTGCCGTTCCAGTATTCCACCGCCGATGTGCCGGAGTTGTAACGGATTTCGCCATTGGCCAATGCCGTGCCGGTCGGTCGCGAACTGCTCGCCCCGTTGGGCAGTGCCAACGCGTCCGTTTTTTGCGACAGGTCGAGCGAGACGAGGGGGGATGATGAGCCGATGCCGACATTGCCGTTAGTATTCAGAACAAGCTGATAGCTATTACTTCCGGACTGCAATTCGATATTCTTGGCAGTCTGACCATTTCCGGTAACTAACCTGAACGCATTACCCGCAGCGCCATTGTCGATAGCGATGTTCGAACTCTGCGTCGTATCGCTTAATCTAAAGAGCGGTGTTCCACTCAATGCATTACCGTTAGCACCGCTCAGATGAAGCGTAGCACTCGGACTCGTCGTTCCAATGCCGACATTGCCGCCGAAATAGTTATTGCCGCCCGCCGAATACAAAGCCCAGTTATTGGTAGCCCCCGTCTGGTTCTCTATATAAACGCCGTATCCGTTGGTAATCGACCCGTTGGATTTGAAACTGTTCGTCGCATATAATGCATAGGCATTGGTGATGCTTCCCGTGCCGATATTCTGAACCAACCCCGTCACGCCCGTGGCGGAAGAAACTGTGTCCGCGCTGTTAGCCTGCACATACCCTTCCACACCACCGAGTCCGGAGATGCTGCCTGCGCTGCTGCCGGTTTTGGACGAAGCATATCCGGCAAGGCCATAGACGGTGTTCGATTCTGACTTGCCGTTGGTTATTTCATCCATTTCCGACGCAATGCCATAGGCGTCGTATGTGTTATTGCCAGAAGACATAATGAGGGTATTCTGAGCATAGAGGCCGTGCGAAGACGCCACGGGATCTGTTTTTTGATACCAGAACCTCGCTCCTTGATCCCATGTCGGGGCTGAAGGTTCCTTGACCTCTACATCAAAAGGCGCCTGTGGTGATGTCGTCCCGATGCCGACGCTGCCGGTCGGGATAAGGGTCAGGGCCGCGCTGTTGCTGAAACTCATATTGCCGGCGCTGGCGATTTCGACGGTGCCCGCCGCGTCGCTGTACAGGCCGGTCGTCACATCGCCATTGCGGGACGGGTTTGTCGCGCTGGCCGACGCGCCGAGATAGATGCCAGAACCCGAACCGCTGTTTTCCAACGAAACCCATGTCGTGCCGTTCCAATATTCCACCGCCGACGTGCCGGAGTTGTAACGGATTTCGCCGTTGGCCAGTTGCGTGCCCGTAGGCCGCGAACTGCTCGCCCCGTTCGGCAAGGCAATCGCATCCGTTTCCTGTGACAGGTCGAGCGAAACGATAGGATTGTTGGAGCCGATACCGACACGACCCGGCACAAGGAAGCTGCCTGCCGGCGGCAAGGTCACGACGCCGACCGTCGCGTAACCCGCGATACCGACGGTGCCGTTGGTGCCATCGATGTTCAGCAGCGGCATGCCGGTTGTCTTATCCGAAATCCCGAATTCGCCCGCCCAGTTCGACGCGCCCGTGGCGTTGACGACAAATTGGTGCCCGCCCAACGACGTATTGTTCAGAACGATGGTGGCGCTTGCCGTGTTGCTGGAATCGACCTCGATATCGGTGCTGGCGCTGGAAACGATATGCAGAGGGGCCGACGGCGCCGGCGTCCCGATGCCCAGCCTGTCATTCGTGTTATCCCAGAAAAATTGTCCGTTATTTTGCGCCAGCGCGCCGCTGCTGCCGATGAAAACGACGCTGCCCTGGGTAAAGCCGGTATTGATCGAACCGCCATTAATGCCCGTCAGGCCCGACCCGTCGCCGACGAACGCGCCCGCCGTTACCGTGCCGTTGACAGTAAGGGCCGAGGTCGGGTTGCTGGTGCCGATGCCGACGCTGCCGGCGACGATAAGCCCGTTCGGCGGCGCCGCGATATTCGAATAGGACGTACCGATCGACGCGTTGCCATAGACGTCGAGCATATTAGCCGCCACCGCCGACGTCCCGACCATGGCGCCGGTCTTGGTAATGTTTTCCATAACCGTGCTGCCGACCGTAACCGTGAAACCGGATGACGTGCCGACCGTCACTGCGTCGCCGGCGCCGTCGGTAATCGAATTGGTGGCATAATTGGTGTTGAACGCGGCAATGATGCGGCCCGACGCGTCGACTTCGACATTGTTGTAATAAACGCCGGTCAAACTGCTGGCGGGGCTGTCGAGCTGGGTCGACGTCACGGTGCCCGATTTCAGATCCGCGCCCGGAATAATGCCGGACACCGTGCCCGCCGTGTTGAATAAATTCGTCAGCGCGCTTGCCGCATCGCTTTCGCCCGTGCCGCCGTTGGCGACGGGTAACACGCCGGTGAATGTCACGCCGCTGCCGCCGCTGCTGCCGATATTCATCGTGCCGCTGAAAGACTGCGCCGTCACCGTGCCGGAGAAAGTCGCGTTGCTGCCCGTCAGGTTGCCTGTCACGGCCAGCGTGCCGCCGACGGTAGTGTTGCCCGACAAGGTAGCCGTGCCGCTGTCGCTTATACTTGATGCGCTGACGCTGCCGCCGCTGACACTGCCGGCGGTGACGCTGCCGGCATTGACATTGACGGCGGTGACATTGCCCGATTGATCGACATAGAACGGATAGGTCGCGGGCGAACCGGCTTCGGGCGTCCCGACAGATAATAAATAGACCGGATTGCCGCCAGAGGCCGTCGTCGTGCCGACATGTACCGCGCCGATGGTGGACATCGACGATCCCAGAGACACCATGCCGGTTACACCCAGCGTGCCGCCGATGGAGGTGTTGCCGGTCGCGGCAGTGACGGAGAATGCGCTGGAGCCGATCGCCAGATCGCCCGCCGATGAGACGGTGAATTGGTTGGTTGCGGCGTTAAAAGCGCCGCCGGTATTGATGGTAAAGGCACCGTTGGCCGCCGACACCGTACCGCCCGCGCCGGTGATGAAATTGCCGTTGTCGGCGGATAATACGGCGCCGAAAGTACCGCTGGTCCCACTGATGGCACCGGTCGGCGACATCGTCGCGCTGCCCGTCGTTATACCCGCCGCCGCCGTGACCAGGCTGTCGAGCAAAGAACTGCCATCGACCGTCAATGTACCGGGGACAATGACATTACCGTTGGCGTCGACGCTCAAATTTCCATAGCGCACATCGGACGTGCTGCCGATTGTGCCCGCTTGCCACAGCGTGTCGTGCGACAGCGTATTGGATACGTTGAGCGAATAGATAATATCGTCACAGTGCGACGTCGTGTTGCAAGCGGTTTGTGCCCCGCAATTCGATTGCAGAATGCCGTCCGGCCCCGCCGACAAAATGGTGATTTCGGGATCCGATCCGTTTACCGCCTTGTTTTCCCAACGGCAGTAGATGTAATAATGCCCCCACGGGTCGATCTGTTTGACACCGGATCCGGGCGCAAAGATGCCGACTTCGACAGGCGAACCTGCGGCTGCCGCTGACGCCGCATTGCCCGGCAAACGCACGTCACCCGGTGTAACATTTGCCAGTTCAATCATGCCGGTCGACAGGTTGGTCGCACCCGTACAGTTGGTCGTGGTGCTGCTGTCGATGCCGCCCTGCGGCGGGCACAGATAGGTTTGCGTCGAATCCAGCACCGCCGATGATGCCAGCGTGGTCGCCGCCCCCGTCAGGTCGTTTTTGACCGCAAGGCTGTTGGTCAGCGAGATATTGGCTTTGATACTTTGGCTATAGCTGCTGAAAAGAATGCCGGCGCCGACACCGACCAGCCCCAGCATATAAAGGATGGGCGCGACGCCAAACCCCCGCCGCGCGCGACGCGTGGCCAGAATCCCGTGCACGGGATGCCGATCTGGTGAAGGGGTTGAGCTTTTTTTCATTGGCCCGCAAAGAGTTATCGCCCGCCGCCCGCGCCGCCGCGAGACGGGCGCGACGCCGCCTCGCCAAAACGGAAACGTTCAGCGAATCATGTTCTGAATCTGCCCGTGAATCGTTAAGAATTTATCAAGGATTGGGGAAAGGAAAATCCGCTTAACCTTCGGATTTTGCATGGGATTTTAGGTAAATTGATCCGCTTTCGAAATAAGCTGCCTTTTCAAAGATTAACGGACTTA
>JAGWIK010000009.1 GCA_028866275.1 Alphaproteobacteria bacterium | reverse complement strand
GCCAATAAAAAACCCGCCCATTGCTGGGCGGGTTTTTCTTTTGAAACGCCAAAGGCGCTATCGGCTTATTTGCCGACGGCTTCCTTGAGTTCCTTGGCGGCGCGGAAAGCGATCTTCTTCTTCGCCGGAATTTGGATGGTTTCGCCGGTGGCGGGGTTGCGGCCCGTGCGCGCGGCGCGCTTCTTGACCTGCAGGATGCCGAGGCCGGCGATGCGGACGCGGTTGCCCTTCTTGAGGTTCTTGACGAGGATCGTGATCAGGTCGTCGCCGAGGATTTCGTTCATCAGCTTCTTGGACAGTTCGTGCTTTTCCGCGAGGTCGGCGGCGATCTGCTTCAAGGTGATGGTGGGTTGGGTTGTGGCCATCGTTGGCTCCATAATTTAGAGGTTGAAACTGTCGTCAGCTAAGCGGAAAAAAAACGCGTTGGCAAGCGAAAGAAAGCGCAGGACAAGGGTTTTTTGAATTTTTGTGAAACATGGCGCGCAGCCCGTTGACAATAAAAGCCCGTCCCGCAAGGCGAATCTGCATATGAAGGCGTCGTGCCGATGCGGCCAAGCTTGCCATAAGCGCGAAAATACCCCATAAACAATGAGTTCCTGCCATTTATGGAGAATTCACATGATGATTGGCAACGCCCTTGTCGGCGCCTTCCTTGAAGTGCTTTACGCCGTGCTTAATTTCTATGTGTGGATATTAATTGTCGGCGCGGTGCTCAGCTGGCTGGTCGCCTTCGACATTGTTAACCCGTACAACCGCGTGGTGCGCGCCGTCGGTGACATGATTGCGCGAATCACCGAACCGGCATTGCGTCAGGTGCGGCGCATTATCCCGCCGATGGGCGGGGTTGACCTGTCGCCGCTGGCGCTGATCTTTATCATCTATTTCATTCAATCCTTCATCCGGCGTTTGGTGTTTTAACATGGCCCTGATTATCGACGGCGTCGCGGTTGCCAAAAAACTGCGTTCCGAACTGGCGGCGCAAATCGCGGCGGAAAAGCTTGCCCCCGGTTTGGCGGTCGTCATCGTCGGCGAAGATCCGGCCAGTCAGGTTTATGTGCGTAACAAGGCCCGCGCCGCCGAAGAAACCGGCATCACGTCGTGGACGCATCGCCTGCCTGCCGACGCGACGCAGGAACAATTGCTGGCGCTGGTCGCGCAATTGAATAATGACGGAGCCGTTCACGGCATTCTGGTTCAATTGCCGTTGCCGAAACATATCGACGCGCAAACCATCATTGCCGCCATCGATCCCGACAAGGATGTCGACGGGTTTCACCCCGTCAATGCCGGACGGTTGAGCCTCGGCCTGCCCTGCTTTGTCCCCTGCACGCCGCAGGGTTGTATGATTTTGCTGCGCGAAGCCGTAACAAAAACGGCGGGCAAGCGCGCGTTGGTGGTGGGCAGGTCGAACATTGTGGGCAAACCGGTTGCGCAATTATTGTTGCAGGCCGATTGCACGGTGACGATTGCCCATTCGCGCACCCATGATTTGGTCGCCGAATGCAGGAGCGCCGATATTCTGATCGCCGCTATCGGCAAACCGGAATTTGTGAAAGGTGATTGGGTCAAGGAAGGCGCGGTCGTCATTGATGTCGGCATCAACCGCGTTGCCAACCCCGAAAACCCGGAAAAAGGCAAATTGGTCGGCGATGTCGAATTCGCCGCCGCCGCCGAACGCGCCGCCGCCATTACCCCTGTACCCGGCGGCGTGGGGCCTATGACGATCGCTTGCTTGCTGAAAAACACGGTGCAGAGCGCCCGGATGCGCATCTAAATTATTGATCTTATTATATATAGTGCGTGAAAGTATTTGTTGGTAAATGCTGTGGTACACTTGTGGCCTTAAACGTAGCGGATATTGAAATAATGGGCCCAAAAATGAATTTTCAGATGCCAACTTCGTATTCGATTACCAGCCAGCAAGGTCGTTGGATACGCGACCGTGACGGAATATCGTTCGAACCATCTTTTGTGAAGCACACAATAAAAGATTTGGGTGCCGTTGAACAGATACGTCCGATCGAGGAGACTGACCGAACATTCCGGACCGACGCACCGTTGAAAAGTATTGTTGCGATTCATCCCAATGCCAAAAGCGTTATTGAATTACGTGACGGTACTAAAATTTATGTTTCCGAGGATTTCAGGGCAGTTCTGCAAAAGGTGGGCGCAGGTTATGGGGCGCCATTATCCTCTGTCGAGAGGCTCATGATAGATTTTTATCATGACATCAATCCCCAAGATAAAAGATTTAGCCCCCATGTGTCTGGTCCCACCGTGTCGCCGGATTCGTCGCGTTGGAGGGATTCCGGCATAGAGGAAGTTTCCCTCCGGGATTATATGACTTGGGGAAATATGAAAACCGCGGGAAAATTTACTGGAGCCTGTCTTGCGGGATGCATAGCTGTTGCCAGCGCGTGGACAGGCATGTCGCGCCTGACGGCCCCAATGGTGACGTCAGATGATTTTATGACGGCGACAAACAACGGGTACAATGTTAACGCGGTAACGTGTGATGCGGCGTTTAGCAATACCGGCATCAATCTTCCGGCGTTGGACGTGGCAATCAAACGTTTAGTTACAGGCGACGCTACCGGCGCAATCACTCTTGATCAATTTAAACAATGCCGCAATGCCATTACTTATACGGTCTATGCCAATCGAAATTCGCCATCACTTCAGGAAACGGATTACGAGCGCCTGCTTGGCGTTCGCAGAGTCGGCGAGTTCGTGAACTGGGCATGGCAAGCCAATGTCAAACTGCCTGTCGCCGTCAAACAGCCCGCGCCATAATCGCACCCAACCGTTCACTGAACGCGACGGGATCGGACAGCGTGTCGCCGTCGAGCAAGCGCGCCTGGTCAAGCAGCAGCCACGCGAAATCTTTCAAATTATCCGACGCCCCGGCCTGTTTGGCGCGGTCGGCCATCTGTGCGATCAGTGCGTGTTTTGGGTTCAGTTCCAGAATGCGTTTGCTGGCGGTGCGGATTTGATTATGTTGTTTCAAAAACCGTTCCAGATGAAGGTCGAGATCGCCTTCGTCCGCCGTCAGGCACACCGCGCTTGACGTCAGGCGATCGGACACGCGCACATCCTTGACTTCGTCACCGAGCGTAAGTTTGACCAGCGCGACAAGGTCGGCCATGCCTTCGGGTGCGGGTTTGGCATCGTCCTTTTTGTCGTCGCCGTCTTTGTCACCCGCGATTTTGCCGAATTCATCCCCTGCCCGCGTAGCGGATTTCAATTCCTTGCCGTCGAATGTTTCCAAGACAGAAGGCCAGAAATCGTCGACCTGATCGGTCAGCAACAAGACTTCGACACCCTTGGCCTTAAAGCCTTCGATATGCGGATTGCGCGCCAGTTTTTCCGCGCTTTCGCCGCAGATATAGAAAATGGATTCCTGCCCCGGCTTCATGCGCGACACATAATCAGCCAGCGAGGTCACCCCGTCGCCGTGTGTCGATTTGAAGCGCGCGATCTTGGCGATGTCGTCGCGATACGTCGCGTCTTCGTACAAGCCTTCTTTCAAGACCGCGCCGAAATTATCCCAGAATTTTTCATACCCCGCGGCATCATCGGCGGCGAATTTACCCAGATCGCCCAGCACGCGTTTGGTCACACCCTGACGGATTTTGGCCACCATAGGGTTGTTTTGCAGCATTTCGCGGCTGACATTCAGCGGCAAATCTTCGCTGTCAATCACGCCGCGCAGGAAACGCAGCCAGGGCGGCACCAGACCGTCGGCATGGTCGGTAATAAAGACGCGTTTGACGTACAGTTTGACGCCATGCTGGCGTTTAGGGTCGAACAGGTCATAGGGTTTGGTGCCGGGCACGAACAACAACCCCGTATATTCGATGACACCTTCGGCGCGCCAATGCAGGGTCAGCGCGGCATCGTCGAACGCATGCGCGACATGGTGATAAAATTCGCGGTATTGGTCGGTTGTGATGTCGTTTTTATTTCGCAACCACAATGCACCGGCGCGGTTGGCAGGTTTGTCTTCGCCGTTCAGGATGACGGGAATGGCGATATGGTCGGAATATTTGGCGACAATGGCGCGCAACCGTTCGGCGTCCAGAAATTCGTCTTCGCCCTGTTTCAGATAGATGACGATTTCCGTGCCGCGTGTTTTTTTGGAATCTTCCTCGACCGTGAATTCGCCGCGCCCGTCGGATTCCCAACACCACGCCTCATCGCTTCCCGCCTTGCGCGACCTGACTTCGACCGCCTGCGCCACCATAAAGGCGGCATAGAAGCCGACGCCGAACTGGCCGATTTGATTGATATCGCCTTTCTTGGCCTCTTCAAGCTGTTTCAGAAAGGCCGATGTGCCGGACCGCGCGATGGTGCCGAGATTTTCCACCAGTTCGTCGCGGGTCATGCCGATGCCGTTATCGGCCACGGTTATCGTGCGGCCTTTCTTGTCGATAGAGACCGTAATTTCGAAGTCGGGATCGTCGCCCAGCAATTCCGGTTGCGTGATGCCCGCATAGCGCAATTTGTCGCAGGCATCGGACGCGTTCGATATCAATTCGCGTAAAAACACTTCCTTGTCGCTGTACAGCGAATGGACAACGATATCGAGCAAGCGGCTGACTTCGGCACGGAATTGCATTTGTTCGGCAGGCATGGCGTTAACCTTTAGGCTGATTTGCTGTGGGGAATATGGTGTCAACCGCCCGTTTTGCCAAGATGCGAAAAACTGTTTATTTGTCGGGCGCGGTGGGGTATATCGGCGGGCTTGTCGCGCTTTGCGGGAAAAGACCGAGTCCCCGCAAGCTTTGGCAAACATGCCTGACACGGACGGGTGACCGAGTGCCCGTGCGCGTAGGAGAGCTAAAAGTTTTGACCACTCGGCAGTGAGCGGTTGATTTTATAATGCGGAAGGGTGGCCGAGTGCCCACGAGCGTAGGCGAGCTAAAAGTTTCGACCACTCGGCAGTGAGTGGTTGATTTTATAATGCGGAAGGGTGGCCGAGTGGTTGAAGGCGCACGCCTGGAAAGTGTGTAAACGGGCAACCGTTTCGTGAGTTCGAATCTCATCCCTTCCGCCAGTTCTTACAGAAAAAACTTTTTAGCACCAATCCGTCCATCATGATTTCGGCCTTATTTCGCAGGTCTTTTTGCAAAAATCTCTGCACATGACGAAGCACTTCACTACCCCTTATTGTCCCCTTTTTGTCCTGAAACGGCGTTTTTCCTGAAGAGAGTCCTGCACTTCTCCGCGTCATGTGCAGAGATTAACCACATGATTTTGTTCGATTTATTTTTTACCGGTTTTTAATCGCATTCCCTGTGCGATTTTTTGCAAAACGACCAAAAGAACACCAACCATCGTCATCGGATTCGTTGAGGGCGCGCCGGCGCCGATTATCATTGCGGCATGAAAAAACGTCCTGCCCCCGATGATCGTACCAAGACCGAAATTGCCTCCATTTTGGCTCTTGGCGTCTTACGTCAAAAGCAACGAATAAATGCGGATAATAAAGCGCTTATGGCGTGGAAAGCTCTGGACTTCAGGCTTAACGGAAGCATTCATGTCATGCAGGAGCAGGACAATGAATAATGATGTTTTAGCCCAGATTACTGCCCTGCAGACCGCGCCTTTCACACAGTTGAGAAAGCTTTGGCGCGAGCTTTACAAGGCAGAGCTGCCGGAGCGGCCCAACCGGACTTGGGCGATTAATCAACTGACCTATCGCATTCAGGAACTGGCGTGGGACGGCGAAACAGGAACTCTGGAGCAACGTCTGGAGGCGATCGCCAATACCC
Organism: Alphaproteobacteria bacterium; assembly: GCA_028866275.1. GTDB lineage: Bacteria > Pseudomonadota > Alphaproteobacteria > UBA9219 > UBA9219 > CAIXLI01. Next base: position 71,598 of record JAGWIK010000009.1, on the reverse strand, counting down.
GTATCAGGAAAAACCTGAACGGAAAACGCAGAAATGTCATCCAGCGCCCTCTGGTGGGAACACGCCTTAGCCGGGTCTATCGGGGCATCGAATATCAGGTGACGGTGCTGAACGATGGCTTTGCCTTCGATGGCCGTAAATATCAGAGCCTTTCGCGCATCGCGCAGATCATCACCGGCAAGACATGGTCGGGGCCAGCCTTCTTCGGATTGATCGTGAGGAAGGAGAAATGATGAACGCCGCCGCCAAACCTCGTACCCGCTGCGCCATCTACACCCGCAAATCATCAGATGAAGGGCTGGAACAGGAATACAACAGCCTTGATGCCCAGCGAGACGCCTGCGAGTCCTACATCGCGTCACAACGCCATGAAGGCTGGGTTCTTGTTCACAATCTTTATGATGACGGTGGGTTTTCGGGCGGCAACATGAACCGTCCGGGGTTGAAGCATCTTCTGTCCGACATACAGGGCGGCAAAATTGACGTCGTTGTCGTCTACAAAATCGACCGCCTGACACGCTCATTGCTCGATTTCGCCCAACTGATCGGCCTGTTTGACAAACACAATGTCAGCTTTGTTTCCGTCACGCAGCAATTTAACACCACCACGCCGATGGGACGTCTGATCCTGAATATCCTGCTGTCCTTCGCCCAATTTGAACGCGAGCTGACCGGTGAACGTATCCGCGACAAGGTCGCCGCCAGTAAAAAGAAGGGCATGTGGATGGGCGGCTGCCCACCGCTTGGTTACGATGTCGCCGATCGCAAGCTGATTATAAATCCCAAGGAAACCAAAATCGTTCAATTTGTCTTCCAACGCTTCATCGAACTGAGATCGGTCACGCAGCTGGAACGGGAATTGCGCCTGCAGGGCATAACTGGCAAGACGTATATCACACAGACTGGCAGGCATCGTTATGGCTCTCCGCTGTGCAAAGTCCAGATTTACCGCATCCTCGAAAATCAAATTTATCTCGGCAAGGTACATCACAAGGGAAATTTTTATCCAGGCCAGCACGAAGCTATCATCGATCAAGAGACGTGGGATCGTGTGCATACCTCGGTAGGCGAAAGTCCACGGACGCGTCGCCATAGAAGCGTCACGGTAGAAACAGCCCTGCTCAAAGGGCTGGTGTATTGTGGCCAATGCAACTTGCCGATGACCCCAGTGCATACGCTCCGCAATGGCAAAAAATATCGTTATTACAGGCCAAGCCAACAACTGCGCGGTGGGAGCGACGAATGCTCTATAGGCAGCGTGGCGGCTGGAGAGTTGGAGGGCATCGTTTTTGCCCAAATACGCGAGTTGTTCGCCAAGCCTGACATGGTGGTCAAAACATGGGCGGCGGCAAAGGCGTATGATGAAAAAATCACGGAAAAGGAAGTGCGCCAAGCCCTGCGTGACATCGATCCTGTTTGGAACGAACTATTTCCGTCCGAACAGGCGCGCATCGTCAATTTGCTGATTGAACGCATCACGATCAAAGAGGACGGCATTGACGTCAAGTTTCGCAACGCCGGATTTGAAGGGCTGGCACGTGACCTGTCGGCTTCCAGGCAACCATCGGCTGCCGCATGAAGAAACAATCGCCGCTCACCGTGCATATTCCCATCAACCTAACGCGCAAGAGCGGTCGCACGCGCATTATTCTGCCGAATGCAACCTCACTGCCACAAATCGAGCCGGAAGAAAATGATCACCTGATCCTTGTCTTGGCGCGCGCTCATGCATGGCAAAAACTTCTCTTTTTAGGAAAAATGAAATCAGCCGAAGAACTGGCCACTCAGATGAAAATCTCGCACACATATGTGTGTCGCGTTCTGCGGCTTGCCCTTCTTGCTCCCGACATCAAGCTGGCGATCCTCGATGGACAGCAGCCAAAAGGCCTGCGTGTTCTCGATCTTCTCAAGCCTTTTCCCTTGCTGTGGCATGAACAGCGAACGCGGTTTGGATTTCAGGCCGGATAAAAAGAACGACGTTAACCATAATGGTCTGATTTTTGGGTAGGAAAATCCCACAAAATGGCTGCTATCCACGTCAAAAAACACAACCCGAAGAACATTTATGTTGAATGATGTCCACTCAAGATTGTATTGATTTGTAATCAGAACAAACGTTCTGCTAACATTGTGTAATTTTAATGCATTGTGTGGGTTGCCTATGCCCTGGACAAAAAAGGATCACTACAGTTTTGATGAGATTGCTAATCGTTGGCGACTCTCCATTCAAGACCTCGGATATTTCGTTGAGCGTGGCCTTTTAGGAGTTCACACATGGCTCAGCGATGCGGTGGTTGCTGTTTACGTTCCAAAGAAAACAGCAGATGGCGAAACCGTTCCGGTGCAAGTCGATATGGACAGTCTCACTGGCTACTACGTTGTAGAGCCAGTGGAGCTGCGGAAAGTTTTTCGCACAGAGCAACCCGTGGAAGTCCGAAGGTTCCTGTCGTTGGATCAACAGAAAATGTACGCCACCCCCTACAATGCCAAGGGGTGCCTGCTCACCGTTGGAACTTTGGAAATCAGCATAACCGAACGCGACAGATTTGAAGCCGAGCATAATCTGAAACAGCGCATCCTTCCCGCAAACAAGACTGGCTTTACCTCACCGTCTGCAGGCAGACCAAGCGTCATGACTGGCATTATCGAACAATACCGGCAACGCCTTGCTCGCGGGGAAATCGAGTCCTCTCTTGCGGCAGAGGCCCGTTTCCTCCGGGCATGGGCGCAAAAGGAAATGAAGGACGTGCGCACCCCAGCCTATCAAACCATCGTCAATAATTTGCGCCCTCACTACACCGCACAGAAAAAGAACAGCCGTTAATTCTTCTTTTGAACTGATATAATGACCGAAATATGTGCCAATTTCGGTCGGTTCATTTTCTCCATAAAAACCAAACGCCTAAAGAGAGAATTTCGGTCATCATTTCAGTCGTTCATGCCTGCCCAACCAGCGCAATCCTGACTCCCAAAAAGATAAACTTGTGCCATGAGAGCACCCACGATGATGAAATGGCTCCACAGACAAATTGATTCGCATGGAATCGACCAAAATTACGACCGAAACGTCCGGATATTTTGGTCACAACGTTTTTACCCAATGGGGACAAGCAGATAAAAAATAATTTCGGTCGTATTTTGGAGCCTTTTTCGAGTCTCAAGGATGTGAACATTGAAGGGTCTCACGCAACTTTTTCGCGGAGACCTCAATGGAAGAACGTCATCTCAATGTTTATCAACTGTCGAAACGGTGGGGACTTAATCCCAAAACACTGGATCGTTGGAGGCAGCGCGGCTGCGGCCCCCTTTTCCTCAAAATTGGTGGCCATGTACTTTACCGCTTAAGCGACATTGACGCCTACGAGCAGCAACAACTCCATCAGATCACGGACAAGGATCCCGGCGTTCCGCTGAGCCATACCGCCGCGCGCGCAGCCTGATCCTTTATCGTGTCCATTGCGCCAGCCGCCATACCCTGTTTGCCCTCAGGAGTCGCCGCATGAACGTAGCGAACCCGTGGAGCAAGTTTTTCTGGAACGATTGGGAAAACGATCCATCGCTTCGCCTGTGCTCTTTCGCGGCACAGGGATTCTGGATGCGGCTTCTCTGCCTCGCGGCAAAATCCAACCCGACCGGCTTCGTAGCCGTGGCAGGACGACCTTGTTCCTCGACGGACATCGCGCGCTTGAGCGGTGTTTCTGAACAGGAGGTTGAATCGCTACTCGGCGAGCTTTCACGGAACGGTGTTTTTTCCCGCGACTCGCAGGGTCGCATTTATTGCCGCCGCATGGTGCGCGACAATCGCAAACGTCAAAAACTGCGTCAGAACGGCGCGAAAGGAGGGCAAGCCAGCTTCTTGAATAGCAAAGGAATTTTTGCGCTTACCGAGCAAAATGCCGAGCAACCATCTGAGCAAGGTTCCGAGCCCCAGAAGCCAGAGTCCAGAGTCCATAAGCCAGAATCTATACCCCCTGTAAGCCCCCCAGCGAAAACCGCTAAGCCGAAAACCGAGGTCTGCGCGATCACAACCGATTGGTCGCTGTCCGAGGATTGGCGGGAGGTCGCCAAAACGCGCGGCTGGTCGGACGCTGCCATCGAACAGCAGGCGATGCGGTTCAAGCAGTATTTTGGTTTTGGCAAAGGTAGCGGCATACGGCGTAGCGAAAAAGGCTGGCGGCAGGCGTGGTTGAATTGGCTGGATCGCGAACTGCGGTTTCATCCCGATGCGGCGACGGTGGGCGGCAAAACGGATGCTCCTGTCGTTTTGCCGGACTATCCGCCTTTGCCTGACGCGTTGCTCGAAAAACTCAAACGCCATTACGCCTTCAATGCAAGCGCGATCCGGCGGTGGTTGGAGCCGTGCGTCTTCGACATCGACGGTGGCATCATTTTCGCGCCCACCGGCTTTCACGCCAGCTATCTCGAAAATCATTACGGCGACGCGCTGACGCGCACGCTGGGACGGAGTTTCAAATTTCTCGTCAAGCCAAGGGAGGCTGCCTATGGCGCGACGAACTGAATTCATGCGCAAGGCGCGTGCACCACCATGCGCCCCGCCGTTTTCACCCAATCCGCAATTTTTGAAACAGAGGTTTATCATGTCCGCGCTACCCGTTCCCCTCAACAGAACCGCTCTCGCATTTTCGTCCGTCCGCAATTGTTCCTTGCTTGCCATCACGCTCGGTCTTCAAACCGGCTGGGCGGTGCATGAACGCGACGGCGATATCAGCTTCAACCACAAATTCTTCCGCTCATCCGAATATGAAGGCGAAGGCATGAAGTTCGTGCGCTTCCGCTATTGGCTCGACGAGATTTCTAAAAAATACGGTGCCTTCGACGCGGTGGTCTTTGCCGACGTTCCGCATCATTCCAGCATGCAAAGCGCCATCGTTTACGGTGGGTTCTTGGGGCATCTCACTGGCTGGTGCGACTGGCGGCAGATCCCCTATATCGGCGTGGCGATGCCTGATGTCCACAAGCTCGTCACCGGTGGCAACGGCATCGACCAGCAAAGCTTGCTCGACGCCCTGCGGCGCAAGGGCTTCATCGGCGTCGATCGGGAGACGGTGGGTGCGCTGGCGGTTCTCGACTGGGCTTTGCATTACAAGGCGCGAGGCAACGCATGAGGTCGTTTCCCTATTCCTGCGATGGGGAGCGCACCCCTGTCGAAGACATCAAACGCGATGGCTGGCGCGAACAAGGAATCCTTGTCGTCTCCATCGCGGACAGCCGCCTCACATGGCCGGAAAAAGAACTGCTCTGCCAGATCGGCGAGAAGCTTTACGGCAAAACCGACATCCCCGTCCCCAAACAAAGGCACGAACATGAAAAAACCTGAACGCTGGACACCGAGCCTTGTCGCCGATCAATTGGAGGATGCGGTGGCGACCTTAAGAAAGCTACCACCGGTGGTGGTTCAGGGGTATTTCAACCTGTGGCCGAAGATCAAATACACCGAGCTGGAGGTTTTGCAGCAAGACCAACCGCCGCTCAAGCTTCGCCCGCGCACGGAAGAAATCACGCGCCTCGAAGAAACCTTCACATGGATGGGCTACATTGAAGTCGACGAACGCAAGCTGGTCTGGAAACGCGCGGCCAAGGTGCGGTGGAAGAGAATATGCATGGAATTGGGATGCGACCGTAGCACGGCGTGGCGGCAATGGGTCTTTGCGCTCGCCAAAATCGCAACCTTCCTGAACGAGCGGGATGGCGGGTCGTAAAAAAATGCAAATGCAACATTTTTGTTCTCAACAAATGCAACATTTTTTGCCATAGTCGTCGGCAGGATTGGGGAATTACGTGCACCACGCATGTCGGCGCGCACATTATCGAACAGTACCCCACACTTCCCCACACCTTCGCACAGTATCCGCATTTTCAAGACATCATCCGACCATGACGCGGACATGATCGCCTGATCGCGGCAATTTAAGGACAATTTGGCGATGAAATCGCCTCATAAATTGCCCGTTCCGTCCGACACCATCTGACACTGTCGGACATCATCACACATCATCAAACAGTATCGCGCACATGTTCGTTTGCCGACGGCGCGCACCCCCATTCACGGAGAAGCCATGAACCTTCTGACCGTATCCAGAGATTGCCTGCACACTTTCGCGGCTTGGGCCGCGCGGGTGCGCAACGCAATACCTCAAGTCTTATCCTCAACAACCCAACAAATGGAGACAAGTATGACTGATCCCACCAACACGACCGATCCTAACGCCCAAGCTGGCAGCACTGGCACTGGGACCACCGATCCCAATGCCAGCGGCCAAAACGCCGGAACCGGCACCGCTCCCACGCTCGATCAGGTCGTGCAGAGCTATGAGAACGCGTTGACAGATTTCAACACGAAGCTTGCCGCCTTCACCGCCGCGCAGTCCGCGCTGACAGCCTCGGCGCAAGCGGTCGCTGGGTTCAAGCAGGAACTGGACGCTCTCGGCCAGCAGGAAGACAGCAAGTTTGACGCGGTCAAACCGTATCTGCCTGCAAGCAACTAAGCATACGTCCGTTGCGGATGGGGTCTGGGTCGTGCGATCGCGGCTCAGACCTTTCGCAACAAGCGTTTCAATGGCGACAACATGGGATTCGAAAACGGAAATGGCGATGGCAAGCATTATTGGCTGACACCGCCCGATCTGATGTCGCAGTTGCAGGCCGAGTTTGGTTTCACGTTTGATCCTTGCCCGTTTCCAAAACCCGATGATTTCGACGGGCTTGATGCCGAATGGGGTGAATCCAATTACGTCAATCCGCCTTTGCGTTTACCGTTCTACATAACGGTAAACGCAAAGGCGCGACCGCCTGGGCGCGCAAATGCATTGAAGAGCATCTCAAAGGCAAGCGAGTTGTCATGGTTTATCCCATCGACAAATGGGTTCTGATGATGCTCGCCGCTGGCGCAACGGTTCGTAATCTCGGCGATGTCCGCTGGTGCGCCATCGAAGATGGATCCCAGGGCAAAGGCACGGGCCGTCACATCGCGTGTTTTATTCTCGACCACAAATGAAATTCAGGAGTATGGTTTGAATGGCATGGCTCTATCTACCGCCGGATGCGTTGACGCAACTGATGGCGGGCGGAGCTTGCGCGGGATCTCGCTCTGCGCGGGCGTCGGTGGCCTCGACCTCGGCCTTCACATCGCCATCCCAAACTATCGAACTGTTTGTTACGTCGAGCGGGACGCCTATGCCGCGGCCACTCTCGTGGCACGGATGGAAAACGCGACCCTGGATCGCGCGCCTCTCTGGGACGACGTTAAATCCTTTGACGGCAAAGCGTGGCGCAAAGCGGTGGATATCATCCATGGCGGCTATCCGTGCCAGCCATTCAGCGTCGCGGGGCGCAAGCTCGGCGACAAAGACCCGCGCCACCTCTGGCCGCACATCGCCCGCATCGTCCGTGCAATCAAACCGCCGATCTGCTTCTTCGAAAATGTCGGCGGACATCTACGATTGGGCTTCGAACAAGTCCATGATGACCTTCGATCAATGGGTTACCGCGTTAAGGCTGGCTTGTTTACAGCGGCAGAAGTCGGTGCGTCCCACAAACGCGAACGACTGTTCATCCTGGCCTACCGCGCGGGTGTCTTCGGCGAACGAGGCTTCACGCAGAGAGATTTTGGCTGGGAATCCGAAGGGACGGCTGGAAGTCAGCGCCCAGCTTTGGCTGACTCCGCGCGCGCAGGAAACGACCGAGAAGCAGGACAGTTTCATAAAGCGCAACGGCGACCGGACGGATCGATGCTTCGGATCACTTACGGCGCAGACGGCCTTGTGGCCGACGGCGACAGCGACGGATTCTCTGGTGCAACGCGCACGGCCTCCAGAAAAGATGATCCGCAAGGACGGGAGAAATGTCCTGCGTACACCGAGCCTTGCCGAGACGGTTCTTCAACCGCAAGGCTTCCCCTACACCAAACAGGATCTGGCAAAGGCAAAAAGCGGCGGACGTTATCGCGTAGCAAGAGCGCAATGGCCGACGCCACGAGCGCAGGAACCGGGCAGCACAAGCTCGGATCACGGCATCAGCCTGACGGAGGCCAGCAAGACATGGCCGACACCGCGCGCCTGTTCGGGCAAACGGTCGAGCGGGATGAACCGGACGGAAATTGTGGAGGCATGGGCGACGCCGACGACGCGCGACTGGAAGGACGGGACGGCGACGGCGGATGTGGAGACGAATTGCCTGCTTGGCCGCCAGGCCCCTCGGAGCATGACGAATGGGAGCGCGTTCCCTCTCACCTTAAACCCGCCGTTTGTCGAATGGCTGATGGGATGGCCTATCGGGTGGACAGATTGCGCGTCTGCGGCAACGGGGTTGTGCCGCTGGCTGCAGCTTATGCGTTCCGAACTCTCACGGCTGCTGCAGCCCGTGACGAGTGAGCATGGGGATTTGTTCGTATGATTTTCACTGTCGGATACTGTGAACATGTTCGACCATGAATGCCGAATTTGCCGATACATGGTCATACTGTTCGACATGATCCGACCATGAAAACAATGACCGGCCAGCAAAAGCTGATTTGTCCGAGGAGGATCGGCGCGCACTGCAGAAAGCCATAAGATTGCTCGCTAATTGAGTGGATAATCTCCGCGAATGAAGCGTTCATGTGTGCGTGATTAGCAAAGAGGCATCCATGAACGGAACAATCAAAGTCGGATACGCCCGCAAGCCGTCATGCATCGACGATGTCAAGGAAAGTTCCTTCGGGCTTGACCCGCTGGACACGACAATCGTCGAAACCAAGGCGATGAGCGCGGAAGAATACGATGCCTTTGCGCAGGATTTTTACGCCAGCCGCGACTGGCTCGACGGCAAAGGTGGCTCACGAAACGGCTTGATTATGGCGATTGAAATCACCGCGCCTGGACGCGAACCGCTCTACGTCAATCCGGAAGGCCACAGTTACGCGCGTTATGTGGGCATCCGCGTTGAACCGCAGGAACAGACCACAAAATACCCGCACGTCCATGTGCAACTGACGGGAAAGGACGGCAACGCTTTTTACATTCTCGGTCGCTGCCAAGGCACGGCGCGCAAGGCTGGCGTGCCAGCCGATGAGATTAAAGCCTTCATGAGCGAGGCTTCCGCAGGCGATTACAACCATCTGCTGGCGACATGCATGCGCTGGTTCGATTGCGCCTGAGGATGAACAGAAAGGAAACCGTCATGAGCAAACCGAAAACGAACAAAACGAAAAAGCCTTCCGCCCCCAAAGCGAAGGCGGCCCCGAAAAAAGCCAAACCCGCCAGCAACGGCAAGCATCCCGATACGGAAATGAGCGTGCCGATGAAGGCGGCGCTGGAGGCGGTCGCCACGATGCCGGTGGGCAAGGTCAGCAAGTTGGAAGCCATTGTCGAATTACTGAAACGCCCTGAAGGCGCGACGATCGACGACATCATCGGCGTGACGGGTTGGCAAAAACATACGGTGCGCGCCGCGCTCTCGCACGCGCTGGCTAAGAAACGTGGTTACCAAATCGTTTCCGAAAAACCGGCCAACGGATACTCCGTCGTTTCCAACAAACCTGAATTTGGAAAACGGGTCTATAAGATTGCTGCGCCAGCACAGAGCGATCATTGATGGTCTCGCTGCCTCCATTCTTAGCAATGAAACAATCGCTTCTTTCGTTGATAATCAGCGGAAGAAGAGCGTTCATGGTGTCGTAAACAAACGGAGGACGCCATGAAAAACACCGACAAAGCAAGCGTTACCAAGACGGTCATCGCTGCCAATCTTGAAGGCCTAACCCAACGCCTGACCGAGATGGCACAACTGGCCAAGGAAGCCAGTGCTGCCATGGAGCAAGGCGAACAGAATTTAGCCATCGGTACGGTACTTGGCTTTGAAAGCCAGATCCCAGAAATCGAGGCCTTGTTCAAAACCGCGCTGCTGATGCATCGCGGTTCGGTTTGAGGGAGGCAGCCATGACCGACGCCGACGCCATCATCGCCGAGATCGCCAAGAAACAACTGCGGATAGAAACGCTGGAAACGCGCAACGCCGACAGCCTCGACTTCCACGACGTCAGTGTCTGGGGCTTGCGCACCGCCTTGCTCTGCGCCTTCGAGGCCGGACGCAAGGCGGCGCGGACGAAGCCGCGCGTTATCGAGGCTGGCAAGAAGGACACGAGCTACCGCGCCACCATTGAAGCCAGCTACCAAGACCTTGTCGAGGTTTGGGGCGAACCAGCCAAAGGTGACGGCTACAAAACCGAAGCCGAATGGGTCATCCGCCCCGCAGGCAAGTCGGTCATCACGATTTACAATTACAAGAACAGCCACGCCTATGCCGACAAGTACCCAGAGATCACGGCGGTACGCGAATGGCACATCGGCGGCCACAGCGCCGATGTCGTCGACCGCCTGCTGGGGATGATGGCCGGACGCGCCAAGCTGATCCACCGCGCCGATTAAACAAACATGCCATGGAAGCCGCCCGTCCACCGTCCGCACGGCTGGGCGCCGGCAAAGCGCGTCCGCCGCGACGGCATCGACCGTGCCTACGGCACGCAGGCGTGGCGCAAGCTAGCGGCATCGGTGATCGCGCGGGACGGTGGCGTCTGTCATGTCTGCGGCCAGCCCGGCGCCGACACGGCGCACCACCTTGTCGAGAAGCGGCATGGTGGCACGGACGATCCAAGCAATCTCGCAGCCGTACATCGCGGCTGCCACAACAAAATTCACGGACGCGGACGTCATTAGACGGGGGGCGGTTAAAACCTGGCCACCTTTTGATGATGCGACCGATTTTGGGTTTTTCGTATCCACAGCCAGAATGACGAAGGGGGGGGGCGATGGCGGAAGACGCCAAGTTACGCGATCTGGCGGTCGAATATCGCCCGATCGACAGCCTTGTCGCCTATGCGCGGAATGCCCGAACCCACACGGACGCGCAGGTCGAACAAATCGCGGAGAGTATGAAGGAATTCGGATGGACGAACCCGATCCTCGTGGACGGCGACGGCGGCGTTATCGCTGGGCATGGCCGCATTCTCGCCGCCCACAAACTCGGTATAACCAGAGTGCCCGTGATCGCCTTGGCTCACCTGACGCCGCTTCAAAAACAGGCCTATGTCATCGCCGATAACAAACTGGCGTTGAACGCCGGTTGGAATGATGAATTGCTCGCCCTCGAATTGGGTGAACTGAAAGACGCTGGTTTCGACCTCGGTCTGACGGGCTTCAGCGCCGACGAGCTGAAAAGCCTGACGGAAGATGAATCCGACGGCCTGACCGACGAGGATGCGGTTCCCGAAGCTCCGGTGGAACCCAAAACAAAGCCAGGCGATGTTTACATCCTCGGCAATCATCGTCTGCTCTGCGGCGACAGCACGGTGTTGGCGAATGTCGAGAAAGTCCTTGATGGCGCGTTGGCGGACATGGTCTTTACCGACCCGCCATATAACGTCAATTACGCCAATACGCCCAAAGACAAGATGCGCGGCAAGAACCGCGCCATCCTGAATGATAATCTCGGCGACGGGTTTGAGCAGTTTCTGTACGATGTCTGCGTCAATATGCTCGCCGTCTGCAAAGGCGCGATCTATGTTTGCATGTCGTCGAGCGAGCTTCACACGCTGCAGAAGGCATTTGTTGAGGCTGGCGGCAAATGGTCGACCTTCGTCATTTGGGCGAAAAACACCTTCACGCTGGGGCGCGCCGATTATCAGCGGCAGTACGAACCCATCCTCTACGGCTGGAAGCAAGGCATTGACCGTTTCTGGTGCGGCGCGCGCGATCAGGGCGACGTCTGGTTCGTCAACAAACCGCGTGTCAACGATCTGCACCCAACCATGAAGCCGGTCGAGCTGGTCGAACGCTCCGTCCGCAACAGCAGCAAGAGCCGCGACATCGTTCTGGACTGCTTTGGCGGTTCTGGAACCACGCTGATCGCCTGTGAAAAAGCGGATCGGCAGGCGCGATTGATCGAACTCGATCCCAAATATTGCGACGTCATCGTCAAGCGCTGGGAAGAGTTCACGGGCAAGGAGGCTAAATTGGATACATAGCCGCAGGAGTTCATCATGGTGGGAAAACCGTTGCCCACGCATCTCAAGCTGGTCAAGGGAACGGCGCGGCCTGGTCGGTTGAACAAGAAAGAACCAAAGCCGCCGGTAACCATCCCCGAACCGCCGTCGCATCTCGATGACCGTGCCAAAGCCAAGTTCACGGAGCTGGCAAAAACGCTGGCGCGTTACGGTGTGATGACGGAACTCGATGCCGGCGCGCTCGCCCGCTATGCGGTGGTGTGGTGCCGATGGGTCGACGCCGAGGCCGAGATCAAAAAGCGCGGCCCCGTCGTTAAGACCACCAGCGACAACATCATCCAGAACCCGTTTTTGGCGGTGGCGAACAAATGCCTGCTGCAGATGGCGCAGATCGAAGGCGAATTCGGCCTGACGCCTTCGTCGCGGTCGCGTATCCGTATGGAGGCACCATCCGAAACCGTTGACCCGTTCGAGGAATATCTGAATGGCGGTAAAGAGACGTAAGCCCAAGGCATGTCCGGTCGAGGCTTACGCCCGCGCTGTTATCGACGGCAAGATCGTCGCCGGAAAGCTGGTCAGGCTGGCTTGCCAGCGGCATCTTGATGATCTGATCCATGGGAAGAAACGTGGGTTGGTCTGGGACGGCGATGCGGCGCGGCACGCCATCGCGTTCTTCAGCCACCTCCGCCATTCAACTGGCGAATGGGCGGAACAGCCGTTCGAGCTTCAGCTTTGGCAGGCTTTTGTCATTGGATCGCTCTATGGCTGGAAGCGCAAGAACGGGCTGCGGCGCTTCCGCACGGCCTATGTCGAGGTGGCGCGCAAAAACGGCAAGTCGGTTTTGTTGGCTGGCACCGCGCTCTATGCGCTGGTGGCAGACGGCGAGCTTGGCTCTCATGTCTATGCCGCTGCCACAACCCGCGATCAGGCGCGGATCATCTTCGGCGAGGCCGAGCGCATGGTCAGCGCCAGTCCGGCGTTGCGCGCACGGGTTGCGCGTACCGTCAACAATCTGGCGGTGCTGCCAACCTCAAGCTGGTTCCGGCCTCTGTCGGCTGATGCCACGAAGATGGACGGTCTTAATGTGCATTTTGCGGCGGTGGACGAGGTTCATGAGCACCCGAATGCGGAAATCATTCAGAAACTCAACACGGCGACCGGCGCGCGGCGCCAGCCGCTGATATTCGAGATCACGACCGCAGGTCATGACCGTCAGTCAGTTTGCTGGCAACATCATGAGTTTTCGGTCAAGGCGCTGGAAGGATCGATATCGGCAGAAACCGCCGATAGCTGGTTTGCCTATATCGCTACCATCGACGATGGCGATGATTGGACGAACCCCGCCGTCTGGATCAAGGCCAATCCAAGCCTTGGCGTTACCGTGAAAACGGAGGATTTGAAACGACAGGTTGAGGAAGCGCGCGAGATGCCCGCGCAGCAAAACGCCATTCGGCGGCTGCGCCTCAACGAATGGACGGAACAGGCCACGCGCTGGATCGATATGGGCGTGTGGGCTGACGGTTCCACCTCCTTTAACGAGGATGAATTGGTCGGCAGAACTTGTTACGGTGGTCTTGATTTGGCTCGCGTCAACGATTTGTCGTCGCTGGCGCTGGTCTTTCCACCGGAGCGACCGAATGAAAAGACGAAGATCATCTGGCGGCATTGGTGCCCGCAGGAAGACATTTTGCGGCGCGTCAGGCGCGACCGCGCGCCCTACACCCATTGGCGCGATCAGGGTTACTTGATCGCAACCGAAGGCAACACGACGGATTTTCAGTTTCTCGAAGCCGAGATTCTGGAACTGGCGACACGATTCAACATTCTTGAAATTGCCTACGACCGCACTTTCGCGGGCGAGTTGGTACGCAACCTTCAGGACGAAGGGATAAGTATGGTCGAATTTGGTCAGGGCTTCATCAGCATGGGGCCAGCGGCAGCAGAATTTATGCGCTTGTTGATCGGACGCTTGCTGCAGCACGGCAACAACCCCGTCGCCACATGGTGCGCGTCGAACGTCACCGTGCGCCGCGATCCAGCCGGTAACGAAAAGCCGGACAAAGAACGCTCGACCGAGCGCATTGACGCGATTGTCGCCGCCGTTATGGCGATTGGAAGATTACAGACCGCGCAAGGTGGCTCAGTTTACGAAGAACGCGGACTGCTGATGATATGAGCGGCGAGCCGCCGCTGGCATCTGATTTGGCGGCTCTGCATGCACATTTTTCTTGAAAGGTCAGTTTTGCTGCGATGAAGCTTCCTGCAATCTTCACTGCAATTGGGCGTGCCTTCACGCCGAAGCAAAGCCGCGCGTCGGCGGGTGTGCCGTCCTATGGCATGATCCCGCCGCTTGGTTCAGTGCCGAGCGCGTCAGGGCTGATGATTTCGCAGGCAACTGCGATGGCGGTCAGCGCTGTCTATGCCTGTGTCGCCATCCGCGCCAAAGATGTCGCGCGCTGCACACCGCGTTTGTTCGTCCCAAACAAGGACGGCGGGCGCGATCCGGTTAAAGACCATATCGTCGCCAAACTGTTCGCACGACCGAACCGGCAGCAAACATGGTTTGAATTCTGGCAACAGATGATGATCGGTTATTTGCTGCGCGGCAACGCTTATGCCGCGATTTTGCGCGATCGCCGTGGGAATCCGGTCGAGCTGATCCCTATCAACCCCGACGCCGTTATGGTTCTGGAAGCGTCGGACGGCTCGATCTTTTACAACGTCAACCGCATCGGCCTCTGGCAGATCGCTATGCTGCGGGATATGCCGGTGGCGGTTCCCGAAGAGGATATGTTCCATATGCGGGGCATCAGTTTTAACACGCTGGTCGGCGTGTCGACGATTGGGCTAGCGCGTGACGCTATCGGGTTGGCAATGGGGCTTGAACAACAGGCGTCGCGCTGGGTCGGTAACGGCGCGCGTCCATCCGGTGTCTTGAAAGCCAAAACCCGCCTGTCGGAACAAGCCGCCTTACGGTTGAAGCAGCAATGGCAGGCCTTCACAGGCGGCTTGCAGAATGTCGGGCAAACGGCGGTGCTGGAGGAAGGTGTCGAATGGCAAGCCGTTCAGCTGACCTCCGTCGATCTGGAATTTATTCAACAGCGTAATCTGCAAATCGCCGACATCGCCCGTTACTACGACGTGCCCTTAAGCCGCCTTGGTGTCGTCGGCAGCGCGTCGAGCAAAATCACGCCCGCCGAGGAAGAACAGGCCTATGTCAATCACACGGTGATGCCCGATCTGGTCATCGCCGAGCAGAAATTTGAACAGGTTTTCGGCCTCGACAAGGAAGGTATCGAAGTTGATTTTGACGAAGGGCAGCTGCTCCGCGCCGACATCATGACCCGCTACAACGCGGCGCGTCTCGGCGTGCTGACCGGAATCCTGACGCCGAACGAAGTGCGCCGCTCCGAAGGCCTGCCGCCCGTGGATGGCGGCGACAAACTCATGGTGCCAGCCAACACGGCGGCGCTGGGTTCCGACATGACGGGCACGGCGCCAGACGGAGCCGGACGACCGGAAAGCGGAAACTTGCCGAAACCTGGCGTGCCCACAAGCGGCGATCCCGACCCGCAGCTTGATCCGCAAGGCGAACTTTAAACAACTTGGAGAAAAGACATGACAATGATGCGTGCAGCAGTTGCCGCGCAAATTAACGCGCTTGGCGAAAACGAAGTCGAGGTGATTATTTCGACCTCAGCCTTGGCGCGTGACGGCCATATCCTCGTGCCGTCCGGCTGCGACATGACCAATTACCTCGCTAACCCCATCGTCCTTTGGCAGCACAATCCCGATGTGCCGGTAGGACGCGCGGCTGATCTGGCGATCGAGGGCGACAAAATTCGCGCGCGCATTACTTTCGCGCCTATGGGCATCTCTCCCAAGGCCGATGAGGTGCGCGGTCTTGTCAAAAATGGGATTGTATCGGGCGTGTCCGTCGGGTTCGACGTATCCGAAAGCGAACCGCTTGATCCCAAGAAACCATATGGTGGGCAGCGCTTCACCAAATGGGAATTGCTGGAATGTTCCTTTTGCTCGGTGCCTGCCGACCCCGGCGCGGCAGTGACGGCACGAGCGCAACCTCAGGAGAACCGAACCATGACCAATACCCAGACACGCGCCGGCAAGAAACTATCCGCCACGACCAAAAAGCAACTCAACGATGTCGCCGATCATTTGCAGCGCGCCATGGAACGGCACAAGAGCCTCGGCGACCAAATGGACAATATCGAGGAACAGAATGACTGCAACAGCAATAACAGCGCCGATCTGTCCGACCTGCATGAAGATGCCAGCGACACACATCGCGCGCTGGGCCGTTCCCTAAAGGCTGCCCAGCGTTGCCTGCGCACGGCACTCAAGAACAAGCAGCAGGATGCCGGTGACGGCGAAGATAATGCCGATGCCGCCAATGATGACGGTGACGAGGATGACGCTGCCGGACAGGACGATGCGCGAAGTGCCGACCTGCGCCGTCGCAAAGCGGATATTCAAGCCCTGACGCAAAAGCATTGACCTTTCGACCGGCACGTTGCCGGTCGACGCCCCACCCGCCCTTGGGCAAGGCGCATTAGACCGTCGTGATGACGGCCTTTCCCTCAGATGGAGCCCCCTATGACTAAAATCGCAGAACTGTTGCAACAACGCGCGCGCGCCTTCGATGATTTTAAGACGCTTGCCGAAAAACCGATCCTCACCGAAGCCGAACAGGCCGACTATGAGACAAAGAAACGTGCCGTCACCGATCTTGACGCGCAAATCGTCCGCGCCAAGGAAGCACAGGCGCTTTCCGCAGAAACTGCCCAGCCGGTTGCAGGGCAAGTCAATCACATCAACAAGGCACCAGCGTCGGTAGAGACTGACCGTTACGTCAAGGAACGCAGTCTTGTCATCGGTGCAGCGGCCAAGATGATGGCCTATGGCGGGGGCAATCTGTTCAGCGCCCGTCAGGCATCGCACGAAGTCTACGGTGAAAGCCATCCTGTCACCCGCGCTCTGGTCGCGTCGACCGGCCCGGCGGGCGGCTTCATCGTGCCTCCGGATTACATGAATGAGGTTATCGAGCTTCTGCGTCCGGCGGCGGTGGTGCGCGGTTCCAATCCGCGTGTCATCCCTATGCCTCGCGGCACGATGACCTTGCCAGGTCAGGCCAGCCCTGCAACGGCGAGCTACGGCACAGAAAACTCGCAGATTGCCACCTCGCAGCAGACCTTGAAGCAGATTGTCGCCAGCTTCAAGAAACTGACGGCGCTGGTGCCGATCTCGAACGACTTGATGCGTTACGCCGATCCGGCGATTGACGCCATGGTGCGCGACGATCTGGTCGAGGTTATCGCGCTTCGTGAAGACTTGGCCTTCCTGCTCGGCGATGGCACACAGGCGGCTCCAATGGGCTTTACCGGCTTCGCCAACGCATGGGCTGCCTCGCAAGGCGGCACGGCGGGTGTGTGGAGTTCGACTTCTGACTCGACGGCAGCCGTTAATGGTTCGGCAGGCAATCCGCTGCTAGGCCAGAACGGCGGCAACTTCATCACCTCAAACGAGACCTACACGGAAACGACGGTGGTGAACGAGTTGACCGGCCTGATCAACCGTCTCGATGTCGCCAACGTGCCGGATCGCAAGCGCGTCTGGTTCATGCATCAGCGGACGTACAATTACCTGTTCGGCTTGCTGAACTCGCTTGGCTTGTACGTCTTCCGCGACGAATTGTCGAAGGGCACGCTCTACGGCTATTCGTTCAAGAAAACGACCCAGATTCCAATCAATATCTGGGATCCGACCGGCACGAACAAGGATTGCTCGTTCATCATTCTGGCCGAGATGACCGAAGCCATGATCCTCGACTCGATGAGCCTCGAACTCGCCGTGTCGCGCGAAGGCACTTACACCGATGCCGGCGGCAATACGGTGTCGGCCTTCCAGTACGACCAGACGCTGATCCGCGCCATCACCGAACACGACTTCCAGCTGCGGCACGACTCCGGTTGCGCCGTGCTGCAGTTCGTTCGCTGGGCGCCTGCGGTTCAGTAAACAGCCGTTCAATCAACCACCACCTAACCATGGAGAATCCCTATGTCTGATATCGTCATCCAACGCAATATCGGGTCGCTTGTCGTTCCCGTCACCAGCGTGTTTCCCGAAAGTGCAGCCGCTGGTACCATCAACGGCGCCAGCATCGACCGAGCGTTGCATAATCTGGCGGGATCCTGCGTGTTGCATCAGGTGGTCGGTGCGGAAAGTGGCGCCCCCACTACCACATCTGTGCAAACCACGCTGCAGCATTCGCCTGACAACGCCACTTGGAGCAATTACCAAATCGGCAGCGCTGTGCAGCAAACGGCAGCCCTGACGGCGGCCAACAGCGAGAATACCGCCGCCATCGACCTTACGGGGGCGGCTCGGTTTATCCGCGCGGTGACGGCTGTCGCCTTTACCGGTGGTACGTCGCCTGCGATTCTGGTCGCAGCCGACATTATCCTCGGCGGTGAACGCGAACTGGCGGCGGTGTAAGCCATGAAGATGGTCGAATTCACCCGCGACATGCGTCCGCATCGCGCGGGTGAAAAGCGGGTTGTGCCGGACGTGGTCGCAGACAAGCTGATCGCGGACGGCAAGGCGAAGCTTTGCAAAAGCGTCTTTGACAAAGCACAGACGCAAACAGCCGGAGAACAGAGCCAACCGGCAGCGGAAAGCCCTGTAAAGCCTGTCACCGGTCAATCCTACAAAACCCGCAAGCGGAGCTAACATGGCGGTTCGGATCGTCACAACCGTTCTGACACCAGCGTCGAGTTATGACCTGACAACGCTGGCAAACATCAAGGACGATTTGGCGATCCCATCGACCGACACCTCCAGCGATGCCACGCTGGCGCGCTTTATCACCGAGCAGTCGGCGTTGGTGGCGCAATATTGCAATCGCGCGTTTCCAATTGAGACGGTGCAGGACGTCATTTATCCCGACCGTGACCCATACCCCTATCAGGTGACGGGCATGTTGTCGGAATTGCAGCTTTCGCGCTGGCCGATTGTGTCTGTGACCTCGGTCACGGATACGGTGGCGGTGGGTGTGACCAACGCCCTGACGGAAGGCACCGATTTTATTGTCGATACCGCCGATGGGTGGCTGACGAAGATTGATCCAAACACGGGCTATCCGACCGGCTGGTCACCCGATCAATACACCGTCCGGTATCAGGCGGGGTATTTTGAGGCCGGATCGGGTACGCCGCCCGCCGATCTCGAAATGGCCGTGTTGCGTTTGGTCACCGCCCGTTTCAAAGCCCGTGGCCGTGATCCGTTCCTGCGCAGCCAAGGCGAGCCTGGTGTTGGCAATGAGCAATATTGGATCGGTGCTTTGCCTGGTCAAACGGGGCCATTCCCGCCCGATATTGCCGCCGTTCTTGAAAAATATCGCGTACCGCTGGCGATCTAACCATGGATTTTGACGCTGTTATTTCCGGTGACCGCGCCGTTGAAGCGCGTTTTGCCGAATGGCCGAAGGAAATCCATGACACGCTGCTAACCCGTATCCAGAAACTGACCGACGAGCTTTATGGTCGGGTGCGCGCGCTGGCGCCGGAGCGGACGGGCAAACTCAAAGATGAAATCATCTCCAAGGTCTTTGACAATCCGGAAAAGATCAAAGGGCTGGTGACGCTGGAAGGCAATCTTTCGCGCGCCGAATATATCAAGGCTGGCGCGTTGGAATATGGCGTGCATCGCGCCGTCAAACTTCGCCAACACAGCCGGACAATCACGGAAGCCTTCGGGCGCGATATTTCGCCGACGCGCATCAATGTCAGCGCGCATCCGCGCGATGTCGATCTTGAAGAACGCTTTTACCTGCGCGGCGGCCTCGCCGAAGTGGAATCGGAGGCGGTAACGGAACTGACGGCAGCGATGAACGAACGGGTTAAGGATTAGCGCATGCGCGAGGAAATCATAACCGCCTTGTTCAATCTCGCGCTGACAGCGACAACCTTCAACACCAGCGGTCGCCGTCTGCAATTATGGAGCAAGGTCGCGTCGTTTCCTGCCTTGTTCGTTCAGTCGACGGGCACGCATTACCCGCCACGCGAGGTACGCGGCCTGCCGCCCAAACGCACGATCACGGCTGAACTTTGGGTTTACACGGATGTCGGCAAAGACCCGAACGCCAATCCGGAGCAAGGGCTTAACGACATCATCGACGCAATCGAGGCGGCGCTGGTGCCGAACATCGTCAGCGGCGTGCAGACCCTTGGCGGGCTTGTCTCGCATGCGTGGATTGAAGGCAATATCGAACAATTCCCCGGCGTGCTGGACGGCATCGCCAAAGCGATCATCCCCGTGAAAATCCTCATTCCGTAATTCCACAGCCTCAATCTGTGGAACGCCGACATGCCCTTCGGCAAGGCATCCGCACCGTCGTGATGACGGCGCATCCCTTTGATGGAGCCACCCATGCCTCTTGAACAATACAGCTTCGGTGCCGGAACCCTGTTTCTTGTGCGCACCGATATCGCAACGCCGACGCCCACGCGCATCGGCACTTTGCAAGACGTCAGCGTCGATATGTCCTTCGACGCCAAGGAACTGACGGGGCAATACCAAGCGCCCGTCGCCGTTGCTCGCGGCAAGATGAAGATCACCGGCAAATCCAAATTCGCCAAGATCAACGCCCGTTCGCTTAACGACGCCTTCTTCGGACAAAACCTCACCACCGGCGAGCAGATTCAGGTGGTCGATGAAGGCGGCCCCGCTGGCACCCCCATTCCAGCGACCCCCTACCAAATCGTCGTCGTCAATGGCTCGGCCATGTCGTCGGGCAACCCTGGCGTCGATCTGGGCGTGTTCAACGCCTCTACGGGAATTCAGCTGACGCGCGTCGCATCGGCACCGACGGCGGGACAGTACAGCGTCGATATGACGACTGGCACTTATACCTTCAGCAGTGCCGATCAGCTTGCGGGAGTCAGGGTCGTGATTTCCTACGCGTATTTCCAGACGACGACCGGCGCGCGCATCACTGCTTATAACCAGCTGATGGGATCGTCGCCGATTTTCCGGCTCAATCTCGGCAACAGCTTCCAAGGCAACAAGCTAGCGTTGACCCTTTACCAATGCATTCCCACCAAGACCACATGGAATTTCAAGAACGAGGATTTCACCATCCCCGATTTTGAATTCTCGGCCTTCGCCGACAGCCTTGGTCGCGTCTTCGACTGGTCGAGCGACCAAGTTTAATCTTCTCCAACATGAAAGGAACAAGCACTATGTCCGACGAACGCAGCATCACGCTGGGCGGCCAGAATTTTCCTATCGCGCCGCTAACCTTGGGACAATTACGCCAAGCTGGTCCCGCTTTCACCCGCATCGGCATCGACAGTCCCGAAGGCATGGGGGCGCAGACGACTATCCTTTATCTCGCCATGCATGCGGCAAATTCCGCCGTTACGGCGGCAGACGTCGATGCCATTGTCGGCGTGACCTTTCCTGAACTGAGAGTGGCGGTAGAGAAAATCGCCAAGCTGATGGGCGTCGAAATGCGGGCGATCGAACCGGGGGAAGCGCAGCCGGTGGAGCCGGCAACCTCAACGACCTCGACTGGGTCGAAATCTACGGAAGCCTGATGACGGCATGCGGTTACACGCCGTCCGAAATCGATGCGCTACCGTTTCCTGTTTATCTCGATCTGCTTGCCTATTGGCGCAAGAATCCGCCCGCGCACATGCTGCTGAAGTGGTTTGTCGGATACAAATCATAAGGGCGATCGGGGAACAAAACCCACTCTACGACAAGGGTGCGCGAACCTTTGGACTTGCGTCTTGGACATCCGATCACGCATCCCCGACCATTATGTAGGCGCAGAGCATGAAGCTTCGGCAGGAATAATTCAAGAGACTCATGAGCCATGTCCTCTAACATCGCCGTATCGATCACCGCCGACGTCACCGGCCTGACCGCCAAGCTCGCGGTCGCCAAGGCCGATCTATCGGCCACGACCGCCGAGTTGCGGAATATGGCGGCACAGATGCGCGAAGCTGGTTCATCGGCCTCCGATCAGTTGAAGGCCGGACTGGCGCAAGCGGCGACGGCGGCATCTTCTGCGCAGAGCAGCGTTGCGAAACTCCGCGCTCAACTTCAACAAGCGCGCGGCCCGATGGATGAGCTATCCGGCGCGGGCGAACACAATGCCCAGATTTTCCGCGAAAAGCTGGTTCTCGCCCATGAAACCCTGATTGGTTCCTATAAACGCGCCGCAGGGTCGATCATCGTCCTGTCCGAGCGCACGGGCGGGCTTGCCGGAGCCTTTCGTACCTTGGTAACGCCGACCACGCTGGTCGTTGGCGCTGTCGTAGCCGTAACGGGCGCCTTTATCGGCGCTTTGCGCGTGGCGGAACAATGGGCGGAATCCTTCGGCCAGATTCAAGCCGCTATGGACGCGACAGGCGCGAATTTTGGCACGAGCAAAGGTCAGATCGCCTCTTATATCGACACGATCCGTCAGCTTCATGGTGCCAACACCGAGACCGCCACCCAGATGGTCGAGATGTTTGCGCGGCAGCGGGATATCGGCACTGGTTCTTATGTTGCGTTGAGCCAAGCCGCCGTTGGTTATGCCCGCGTCACAGGCAGCGATGTGCCGAAGGCGACCGAGGAGCTGATTTCGACGCTGAATGGCGGCTATGACAGCATCACCAAGCTCGACCAGCGATTTTCATTCCTGTCGGTCGCGCAGGCGCAAGCCATTCACGACTTCAACGAAAGCGGCCAGAAAGCGCAAGCCTACAAGGTCGCCATCGATGCCCTGCAGGCGAAGTTTGGCCCGTTGGTCAATGACGGTCTGACGCCACTGCAGAACAGCACCAACGACCTCAAGAACGCATGGCAGAATCTCACCCGCGCTATTGGCGACAGCAGCTGGGCGAACGCCTTCAATGCCGGTGTCGCCCATGTGCTTGAGGGCGTGGCCTATCTGATCAATGGCTTCCACAGCGCCAAACAGGCTGTCACAAGTCTTTCGGCCAGTGCTACCGTGCCGTCGGTTGGCACGCCAACATCCGGTGGCGAGCAGCTGCGTATCTTACGTGAGATTCAGGACGAGAACCTGAAACTCAAGGCCGACGATGCCGAACGCGGGCGCATTAAACAGGAACTGGCGCGCGACGAAGAAGCTCTGAAAACCGCGACTGGCGGCGAAGCAGAGATTATTCAGGACAACATCGCCCTTCTGCAACGCCAGAAGCGAGAAGTGAACAACCGCGTCGGCGCCGGTCAGATGCAGGGGCTGCGCGATCAGCTTGAAGAGGAACTAGTCGCCCGTCGCCTTTCGGGCGATCAGGAAAAGCAATACGAGCTGCAATTCTGGCGAGAGCATCTCGACCAGGTGCAAGCTGGATCAAAAGCGGAAATCCAAATCCGCAAGCAGATCGCCGCCGATCAGCATGAACTCGACACCAAATCGCTGACCGACGAGTGGCAGAATTTTTCCGAAACCATGCGTCTCAAGATTGAGGCGTCGAAAAGCAATGTCGCCCAGCAAATCGCCCTTGCCGACCAGTGGGTGCAGAAAGGACAAGATCTCTACGGCAACGACATCAAAAACTACAAGACCGCGCTCGACGAAAAGACGCGCCTCTTGCAACAGCAAATCCAAGACGACCGCAAAATCCGCCAGATCGCGCTGGCGAGCAAAGCAGAAATCGCCAAGATCGACCTCGCAGGCGCGCCCGCGCCGAAAGGCAAGAAAGACGGTAGTATCATCGATACGCTGTTTGGCGATATCAGCGGCGAAGGCGCCAAGGCCGACCTCGACCGCCGCATGGACGCGCTGAAGGCGGAGTTTGTTGCCAAACAGGCGGAATTTAACGACACCATCAATGACGGCAACAGCACGCCCGTGCAAATCGCCGAGGCGCAAGCCAAGCTGGCAGCGGCCTCCGAGCAATACGCGCTGGATACCGCCAATCTGAACAAACAGGCGGCGCAGCAGGTCACACAGGCGTGGGAAAGTACCTTCGCCCCTATCGAACACGCGTTCGACTCCTCGATCGAAGGCATGTTGCGCGGCACGCAAACGCTGCAGGCAGGTATGCGGAAACTCGCCCAGTCGATGGTGTTGAGTTTTATCCAGTCCGGCATCAAGCAGGCTTTTTCTGGGCTGGCGAAAGAGATGTCCAGCCTCACCGCGCCGATGTTCGGTGGCGGCGGTGCTGGACGCGGCGCAGGGTCATTGCTCGGTCTCGGCGGCAACGCGGCGGGTATCGGTGGCCAGACAGCGCAAACGACTGCAATTACCACCAACACAGCAGCTTTGACCTCGCTGACGGCATCGCTCACGGGTCACGGTGCGCTTGTCACCGCCAATACCACGGCGACCACAGCCGGAACCGCCGCGACGACTGGCAACACCGCATCGCAGACGACCAATCTGCTCGGCAACACCGTTCAGACCGATATCAACACCAGCGCGGTCACGGCGAACACGGCGGCTCTTTCAACGGAGTCAGCATCCGGTGGTGGCGGCGGTCTCGGAAGCCTTCTTGGTATGATGGCGATGTTCGATACTGGCACGGATAGCGTGCCACGCGACATGGTGGCACAAATTCATAAAGGCGAAATCATCGTTCCTGCCGCACAAGCCGCCAATATCCGATCAGGTAAATCCATGCTTGGCTACGGCGACAACAAAAGCATGGCGTTGCCACAAGGAGTTGCCGAAAACATGAGGTTTGCCAATTCGAACGGGGCTCCGGCATCGGTGGGCGGCAACACCTATAATGCACGCGCATCCGGCGATACCAACTTTCACTACTCTCCTACGATCAACGCTGGAAGCAATGTCGATCTTCATTCCGTGCTAACGCAACAAGGATCGTCGATGCGGCGGTGGCTTTCCAATCAGGCGCGCAATGGGGCTTTTCGAACGTAAGGCGATTAGTAGACCGCCGCTTCGGGAAGAATCGAGACAATCTGTTCGGCAATGTTTCTGCCATGCGCCAAATCTTGCTCGATCCATTTCTTGCATTTTGTCCCTTCTTCAACGGGCGAGACAGTATTTGTCCAGAATTGGATAATCCGGGACAAAGCTTTTGCCTGCGGTTTTGTCAGGGAAATCGTGATGTCTTTGCTGCTCATGATGCACCATGGGTTTCTGGTTGAAAATTGCGCCACTCGATCCTGCATAACAAAAATCAGGCGAAAAAACTATGGCTCTCATCAAATGCGCAGGCTTCGATTATCTAACGACGCTGGCTCCCGCGTCGGCGTTGGCAAGTCTTGGTTTTACCAACGCCACCATCCTGCCCGGGCAAGGCCGCGCTGGTGGCGGTTGCGCCAAGCTGGGGCAGATTAATCTTCCGGCGCGGCTCGGTACTTTTTACTGTGGCTTTGCGATCGAAAACACGTCGGGCGTCACGGTCAATTTCAATGACTCGACCAAGGGCACAAATTTCAGCCTCAAATTCACCTCGGCGGGCGCAATCACCTGCACGCCGCAATATTCAAGCAATCCCGTATCGTCGCCGCCGATGGCAGTGATCCCTGGCGCGGTCTGGCAATATATCGAAGTCTATGGCGTCATCGCCGCCACGGGAGGTGCGGTCACAGTGCGGGTCAATGAAACCATCGTTCTATCGCTTGTCTCTGCCAATACGCAGAACAACGGATCGACAGGCGTTGATCAGCTTGATTTTGGATCGCTCGGCAACGCTATCGTCGATGACTTCTACATCTGTGATAACACCGGTGCATCACTGAACAATTTCATCGGCAACACCCGCGTTCCTGCACAAGTGCCGAGTGGAGCCGGAGTTTCAACGCAATGGACGCCGACCGGTTCGGCATCGTCCAATTGGCAACTGGCCAGCAATCCATACATGGATGACAGCTCCTATGTGTCTTGCGCCACGGCGGGCGATATCGACCTTTATACGCTGTCGCCTGTTGCCAATGCGCCGCAAATCCTCGCTGTGCAGAGCATCGTCGTTGCGCGGCAGGACGATTCCGGTCAGCGTCAGGTTAAATCCGTCATCCAGTCGGGTGCTGTTCAAGCGGTGGGTGCGGTGGTCAACACCAACGCCTCCTATGCGGCTCATACCGATATTTTTGCCACCGATCCCAACACGGGTGGTAGCTGGACATATGCGGCGGTGAATGCACTGCAGGTTGGCGCGAAACTCATCTCGTAAATGGTCGCACGTCTTAATCTTGTCGTCGCTGAAACAGCGGCGAAAGGCTCTGCGCCTGCACGCGTCAATTACACGGCGGTGGAGGTTCCAGCCAAAACCACATCGCCGTTGCGCTTGAACGCCATTTATGCCGAAAGCGCCGCCAAGGGCGATGCGCCGTTACGGCTTGCCTTTGTCGCTATCGAATCCCTTATTCTGATCGGGAGTCCGCCGACTGTGAATACAGAAAAATTCCCATTGCCCCCTGGTCTGGGCTGGAGCGTCCATGTCGCGCCGAAATTCAAGACGCGCGTCGCCGATCATGTGTCCGGACGCGAAATCCGCACAGCGTGGCAGCAATATGCCATTTACGACCTGACACTGACCTTCGAAGTCCTGCGCGGCGACGCCACACAGGAGATCCAGACCCTGATGGGCTTCTTTATGGCGCGTCGAGGGCAATACGACACGTTTCTGCTCGATCTTGGCGCGGTCACGCAGAACACAGCCGACAGTCATGTGACGATGGGCGCACAAGGCACAGGCGACGGCACAACCACTGTCTTTACGCTGATACGCACGGTGGGCGAAGCGGCGGAACCGGTGGGGTATGTCTTTTCCGCCGATCTCGCGGGCGTCTATGTCGCGGGCGTTTTGCAAGATCCGACCAGCTATTCGTTCGCTTCGCCCAACACGCTGACTTTCAATACGGCTCCGACGACCGGCAGTCAGATCACGGCATCGTTCCGTTACTATTTTGTCTGCCGTTTTGCCGCTGACGCTCAGGATTTCGAGGAATTCATGGCCAATCTGTGGACGCTGCATGAACTCAAACTGGTGACGGTGCTCCCATGAAATCCGCCCCTACCGCCGTCATCGCCGCCCTTCAGACCAACCGCGAATTGACCTTTGCAGATTGTTTTACCCTCACGCTGGCCGATGGCACCGTCGCCCGTTACACGAACGCGCAATACACGGTGACGATCCCCGTCTCCGGTGGCCCAGCGCTGGTCTATGTCGCAGGCGACGTTCTGATCGACGGACTTAAGCTGAAACAAACCTGCGGCGTCGATATCGACGAACAGTCGTTGGATATTTCGTTCAAGCCGACCTCGACCATCGCTGGATTGCCGTGGCCAATCGCCGTGCGCGAAGGAAGGTTTGACGGGGCGACCTTTGAACGGGCGCGCGCGGTGCTAACTGCTCCCGGCGGGTCGGTGATAGGCAGCGCAGCCATCGTCATGTTTCATGGGCTTATTGCTACGGTCGACAATATCGGGCGGTTGAGCTGCAAGATGACGGTCAAGTCGATGCTCAACAAGCTGGCAATCGATATGCCGCGTGATATCTGGCAACCGGGTTGTCTCAACACGCTGTATGACGGGCTTTGCGCTATTCTCAAATCCGCCAATGGCGCATCTGGTACGGTGGGCGCAACCCCGACCCTAACCTTCATCCCGTGGTCAGGATCGACGCTGGATACTTACGACCAAGGCACGATCACCTTCGAAAGCGGTGCGAATGTCGGCGTGTCGCGCACGGTGCGGCAATCGACAAGCTCTGGACTAACGTTGATGCGTCCACTCGATTACCTGCCAACGGCGGGCGATAGTTTCGTTGTCTACAAGGGCTGCGACAAGACCATGGCGACTTGCCAGAGCCGGTTTAACAATCTCGCCCATTTCCGTGGCTATCCCTTCGTGCCACCGCCCGAAATGGCCTTAATGTAGGCCTGTCCATGACCGTTCTGGAACAACGCGCCGCCGTGGCTGCCGAAGCACGGCGCTGGATCGGCACGCCCTATCACCATCAGGCGGATGTACTGGGTGCTGGCGTCGACTGCGGCATGCTGCTGGTACGGGTCTATGTGGATTGCGGCATCGTGCTGCCCTTTGACCCGCGCCCCTATCCGGACGAGTGGCATCTGCACCGTGATGATGAACGCTATCTGGGGTTCCTTGCCACCTATGGGCATGAAGTCGAAACGCCACAGCTTGGCGATGTCGCAATCTGGCGCATTGGCCGCGCTTATTCGCATGGCGGTATTGTCGTCGGCCTGTCGCCGTGTCTTGTGGTGCATGCCTATCAGCCCGAAGGCATGGTGGTGGAAAGTGATCTTTCCCTGTCCAGTCCGCTTTCCGCCAATAGGCATCTCAAATTCTTTGACCCATTTCGGGAAGGTGCGGCATGAGCGGCCTGTTCGGTGGCGCCAAGACGCCCAACGTTAGACCGGAGTTTACCCAGCTGCGCGTCAACACTTCGACAGCCTCGCTGCCGGTGCCGTTGATCTGGGGCAAGTCGGCTGGCGGCCTCAATATCATTTGGTACGGAAACTTTCAGGCGCATCCGCAGCGCCAAAAGGTTGGCAAGGGCGGCAAGAGCGCCACCACCAGCTATACCTATTCGGCCAGTTTGGAACTTGGGGTCTGCGCGGGGCCGATCAACGGCTTCGGCCAAGTCTGGAAGCAAAAAGACCGCTATACCGGCATCACCGATTCCAATCTCGGCTTTACCGGCTATACCGGCAGCGCCACACAGACGCCGTGGTCGTGGTTGCAATCCTACAATTCGTCTCAGGCGATCGCCTATCCCTATACCGCCTATCTCGCAGCGGCGAATTTTAACCTCGGAAGCAACGACTCCCTGCCGAACTTGCGCGTCGAGGTAATGGGCGCG
This sequence comes from Alphaproteobacteria bacterium, assembly GCA_028866275.1. GTDB lineage: Bacteria > Pseudomonadota > Alphaproteobacteria > UBA9219 > UBA9219 > CAIXLI01. Next base: position 42,771 of record JAGWIK010000009.1, on the reverse strand, counting down.
CTTTACAACACAGGCATTAACGCTCAGGGCGATGCCGACATTCCTTCGGTGGGGTTGGATTATCTTACCGGTCTGCATGGTGTTGGCTTACCGTCCGCTACGATCGACAATACGTCATGGTTCTCCGGCTCCAACGCCCAGACCACAGGCGATGCGTCGTGGCAGACCTATTGCCGCGCGCTTGGCCTCGACTTTTCGCCGGTGCTGGACTCGGTGGAAAAAGCCAATGATGTGCTGGCGCGGTGGTTCCAGATCACCAACACCGCACCGGTCTGGTCGGGGTCGGTGCTGAAAGCCATTCCCTATGGTGACGCGCCGGTCAGCGGCAACGGCTATGTCTTTGTCCCCAACGTCACGCCGATCTATGACCTGTCCGACAGCGATTATGTAGTGCCGGACAACGCCGATCCGGTGCAGCTGATCCGTTCCGACCCTGCCGATGCCTATAATTGCTATCGCCTCGAATATGCCGACCGGACGGTACGCTATGCCTCCAATATCGTGGAAGCGCGCGACCAGGCCAGCATCGAGGGTTTTGGTCTACGCGTGGGCAGTCAGGTCACCGCCCATGAATTTACCTCGACCGCTGTTGCCAACATCGCTGCAAACCTGATCGTCCAGCGCTCGGTCAATATCCGCAACACCTACACCTTCAAGCTGTCGTGGGAATATTTCCTCTTGGAGCCGATGGATTTGGTGACGCTGACCGACAGCGGCATGGGGATGAGCAAGGTTCCTGTGCGCATCACGTCGATTGAAGAGGATGATCAAGGCATCCTCACCATCGTTGCCGAGGAGTTTCCGTCCGGCACCGCGACGGCTACCGCCTATCCCGCGCAGACCAACAGCAACGGCCTGACGCTGAACCCCGCCGTTGTTCCGGCTTCCGTCAATACGCCAGTGATTTTCGAACCGGCCGCAACATTGACCGGCGGCGTGGCTCAGGTTTGGATCGCCGCGTCAGGCGGTGTTGCCGATGTCGCCGATCCCAATTGGGGTGGTTGCAACGTCTGGATTTCGGTAGACAACGTCAATTACCAGATGGTTGGCGCCATCAACGGGCCAGCGCGCATGGGCATGCTAACCGCTGCGCTGTCGTCATTCTCTGGCACCAATCCAGACAGCACCGACACGCTCTCCGTCGATCTCAACGAAAGCGGTGGTACGTTATCATCCGGCAGTGCTGCCGATGCTGCGGCGGGGCGCACACTTTGCTACTGCGACGGCGAGTTGTTGGCCTATGAGAATGCGACACTGACGGCGACCGGCAAATACAATCTCAACCCGCTTTATCGCGGCCTCTACGGCACCACGGCGGGCGTTCATGCGACAGGCGCATCGTTCGTCCGGCTAGATGGCACTGTGTTTCAATACAACCTGCCGCAAGCCTATGTCGGACAGACACTTTATGTGAAGCTGCAGAGCTTCAATATCTGGGGCAATGGTGTGCAGGATTTATCAACCTGTACCGCTTATACCTATGCTCCGGTGGGGACAGGATTTCCGTTGCTGGCTTCGGCGGGGACTTACGGTGGCATCACCGTCAACGCCTCCGGCCAAGTCACCGCCGCCACAAATTCCGGCATGGTGACGAGCGTCGGCTTGAGTATGCCCAGCGAGTTCTCCGTATCAGGTTCGCCGGTCACAAGCTCCGGCACGCTTACGGTGGCGAAGGCCAATCAGGCTGCCAATCTTGTTTATGCCAGCCCCATATCGGGGTCTGCGGCGGCTCCGGCTTTTCGGGCGTTGGTGGCGGCGGATTTGCCTGGTTCGGGTGTGACCGCTGGCACCTATGGCAGTGCCAGCGCCATTCCGGTCGTCACGGTGGATGTCGCAGGTCGCGTGACGGGTCTTTCAACCGTGGCGGCATCGGGCGGTTCAGGGGGAACGGCGGGCAATCCCACGGCAACGGCAGGAAGCGCGGCGATTAACGGTTCGGCCACCACCTATATGCGGTCGGACGCGGCACCTGCGGTTCAGATCGGCAGCGCCAGCGCCTTCGGCATCGTCAAGGTGGACGGAACCACGATCACGGCGTCGGGCGGCGTCATCAGCGCCGTCGGCGGCGGGATCGGCAATAGTTACGGCTATGGGCTGCCGCTGGTGACCGGCGAGGCTTCCGGCACCGCTGCCTTGATCGCCGACGACCATGGACACACCATCGGCACCTTTGACGGCAATTCTGCCTACAAACAATTGTTCCAATCCGGAACGCTTGCCAATCGTCCTACCTCTCTTACGCCAGCCAGCATCGGCATCGCCTGTTACATGGCCGCCGATAACGGCAAGCTCTATCTCTGGACAGGATCGGCCTATATCTCCGTAAATTGAGGAAAACATGACCGCTTCGACCATGATCACCGATTATTTCGGGCGCGGGACGCATGCCGCGCGTCCGACGACGCCCAACATACCGTCGGGTGCCACATCCTTCTATTATGAAACCGACACCGGCAATACCTTTGTCTGGAGCGGTACCGCATGGGTGCAAGTCAATCCGTCGAGTTCCTCTACGCCTGGTGCCGCAAGCGTTGTGCAGAGCGCGGCTGCCGCAGGATCATCGATCACAGGGGCAACCTTCGGCGCCGCGCCGACATCCGGCAATCTTTTGGTTGCCATCACGGGCGGTGGGAGCTTCAACGCGGGAAGCGGCTGGATAAAAAACTCGTTTATCGACAGCGGTGGCTCTACATGGACAGATATGTTCATGAAAATCGCAGGCACAGGCGAAAGCGCGACGCAAAACCCTATCTCCGCAGGCAATGCGGCACTCGTGATTTTCGAACTCTCACCTGGAGCCATGCTCATGCCGCTTGGTTGGTTTTATGACGGAACCAACACGACCGCCACGCTTTCGGCCTATGCCTTGGCGACCACCGGCCTGATTATCGGCGCGATCATGACCGAAAGTGCGACAACCTATCCCTCATCAATCCCCGGCACGACGGACGCGCAGGCCAACAACGCTACCGCCAACAAAGCCATCACGGGCTATCATCTGACGCCGACATCGACGGGTGCAACCGCGAATTCCCTGACGGCGACCTATGCTGCGTCTACGAATTTCCGGTTCAGCGGTCTCTACGTAGGATGAGAAAGACACCATGACGCTTACCCTTGAATGGGCCTGCGGCTTCGAGCAATTCGGCGCCGTCAACGATCTGGCCCAGATATCCCAACCGTGGACGGCTCAGCTCTCCAACGGCAACTTCATGAGCATCTCCACCACAACGGGCGTGCGCTCGTTGCAGGGCAGCGGCGTAACCTCGAAGGCTCTTAATCTCGGCAACTTTGTCAACAGCGGCGTGATTTGGGCAGTGCCGAATATCGGTACACGCTATCTGGGCATGGGCTGGTTCTTGCCCTCGCTCCCTGCCGGTGAAGGCAATCTCTTCCAATTCACCGTGACACCGCCACCCCAAGCGGGTGGCCAAGGCGCTGACGGGTTTCGTGTCACCCTCGATAATACGGGTACATTCCGCATCCGGCAGAATTCAAACAATGCGGTGCTGGTGACATCGTCAGCCTATGTTGTCAGCGGAAATACTCAATACTGGCTTTCCGTTTCCTGCAATCCCCATTCCGGCTGGCTGACGCTGGCCTTGAATGGCAGCATGATTATTACAGCCACGCTGGGGATTAATTTTGCGCTCCAGTACATCACGATGACTTCAGCTGGATATCAGTCCTCCGGTCAGAATATCGTTATCGACGATCTGGTGTCCTACACCAGCGATGGCACTGACACGGCCACCACTTTGGTGCCACCGCGTTCGGTCTGGACAAGTCTGCCCAACGCGGTGGGCGACCAGACCCAATGGTCGCGCGTCGGTGGCGCAGTCGCCAACTGGGCCGCGGTCGATGGGCAGGCTTATCAGACCACCACCTACAACTCCACGAGCCAGACAGGCACCTTTGACTATTACAACATCACCGATCTGCCAGGTTCTCCCACCGTTATCGACGGGGTCGTCGTCACAGCTTGCGCCCGTAAGGAGGATTCCGGTTCACGGAATTTGAAACTGCATGCCCGTGTGAACGGCGTCGATGATGTCTCATCGTCCTTTGTCCTGACCACAGGCGCGGCGTTCTGGTACCTCTCGGCCACATTTCCGCAAGCGCCGGGCGGTGGGGCATGGACACCGTCCGCCGTCAATCTCTGCCAGCTCGGTCTGGAATCCGCTTGATGTCCACGGTTGCCGATGTCGAGCAAATCGCCCTCGTCACCGTGGGCGATGGGGCGCGGCGCGTCAGCGTTGCCGCAGGCACCGTCACCACGGTGGGAAACGGGTCTGGCATCGCCAGCATTGAACAAACCAGCCTCGTCACCGTTGGCAACGGCTCCGGTATTGCCGACATCGCCCAAACCGCTATTGCCGCCGTCGGCAATGGAACGGGTAAAACCAGCGCAGCACAAACATTCGTCACGGTGGTCGGAACATGATCTCTTCAAGATGCAATCCGCCGGAACCAGAGGAACCCGACATGAATCCCAATGACATCGAGTATTTCCGCAGCATTGGCAGGCTGGAGGCGCAAGTCGCCGCCCTGACCACCGCCGTGAGCGAACTCAAGACCAAGCTCGATGGCATGGATACCAAACTGGCCGATCTCGACCGCACCGCCAGCCGATGGAAAGGCGGTTTCGCCGTCATTCTTGCACTCGGCGCGATCGGTGGTTTCGCGCTCGACAATCTTTTGCGGTGGTTCGCGCCACGTTGAACACCTGATCGTATCAGGTTTTTTGGTGGGCCGCCCCTGACAAGGCGGCCTTTTTCTTTGTCCAGCAACAGGAGAAGTTTATGACCACGACCATCCCATCGCGCGGCATGCGCAACAACAACCCCGGCAATATCCGCAAATCCAAGGATCCGTGGCAAGGATTGGCGGAGCAGCAAACGGATGCCGATTTCTTCGTCTTCCAAAGCCCGATCTACGGCATCCGCGCCATCGCCCGTACGCTGATCACCTATCAGGACAAATACGGGCTTCAGACCGTCAACGACCTGATCGGACGGTGGGCGCCGCCAAATGAGAACCAAACCAACGCCTATGTCGCCGAAGTGGTGGCCAAAACAGGCTTTACCGCCAGCCAAAGCGTCAACATGCATAGTTATACCGACCTGAAGCCGGTGGTCAAAGCCATCATCCTTCAGGAAAACGGCCAGCAGCCTTACACCGACGCGCAAATCGACAAGGCGTTGGTGCTGGCCGGTGTCGAACCACCAGTGCAAAATCTGCAGCAAAGCCGCACCGTCAAAGGCGGTCAAACCGCGACGGCTGCCACGGTTGGTGTCGGCGTTCTGGAAGCGGTACGCGAAAGCGTCGATCCCGCGCGCGACGCGTTGCTCAGCATCGCGCCGTATCTCGATGGCGTAAAATGGCTGCTTCTATCCGTCACGCTGATCGGCATCGGCGTCATGATCTGGGCGCGGATTGACGACCGCCGGAAAGGGTTGCGCTGATGTTTGCCATCCTCACCGGCTGGCTTTCCAGCAACGCGATGCGCCTCATCGGATGGGGCGCTATCGCGGCTTCCGTCACCGCCATCCTGCTCGGTGCCCGCCAAGAAGGCCGCAACGCCGAACGCTACGACCAACTTCAAAAAGCCATGGAGATCAAAAATGCCCAACTTCAAGCAACACTTACTGCCCCTCGTACTCGCGACGAGCTTGTTGGCAGCCTGCGCGACGGGAAATTCTGATCTCGCCTGCGTGTGTCCACCGATTAAAGAATATAGCCATGAATTCCAAAAAAAGTTGGCTGAAGAGATCAAAGAAATGAATGAGAAAAGCGCATCTATTTCCGCGCTTACGGATTACGCCATTGTTCGGCAACAATTGAGAGGCTGCAGGTAGTTGTCGCGTGTTCAAAACTCAATCTTTATGGCTACGCTCCCACTCGCCGCCCAAAGCCTGAACAAGCCCTATGCTGGCCTCCAAACGTTCTCGGCGGATCGACAACAGGGATTGTTCGGCCTCAAGGCTGGCGATTTTTGCCATCAGGACGTTGCTGTAGGATTCAAGCCCGTCCATATAGTGATGCGCCATAAGGCGTTCGATGGTTCGCGCATGGGTAACGGATTTTTCTTTGACTTTCTGTTGTTCGGTCAGGATGCGTGAGGCAGCAAGATTATCCTCTACCTGCTGGAAAGCAGTCAGAACGCTTTGCCGGTAATTGGCAACGCTTTGATCGTAAGCGGCGTTGGCCTTTTTTGCGCGGGCTTCACGCGCTCCGCCATCGAATAAGGTTTCAGCCAAGGTCGGGCCAAACGCCCAGAAACTGTTGGAGATTTGCAGCAATTTACCCAACGCCATGCTGGTATAACCAGATGATGCTGAAAGCGTTAGGTCAGGAAACCACGCCGCTTTTGCAACGCCAATCTGGGCATTCGCCGCTGCCACCATGCGTTCGGATGATGCAATATCAGGGCGGCGTTCTAGTAATGCCGAGGGCAAGCCCACAGGTATCTCTGGCACAGCATCGAAAAATTGTTCCGGCGGCAAAGAGAATTCAGCAGGTGTTTTGCCAACCAGTGCGGCAATGGCGTGTTCAAGCTTTGCACGACGAATGCTGGTGTTGATGGATTGAGATTGCACGTCTTCAAGTTGCGACTGCGCGGCTAAAACAGCGGTCAAATCGCCAATGCCAGTGTCGTAGTGCCGTTGTGCAAGTTCCAAGGCTTTGTGATTAACCTCCGCCATCTGGTCATAGAGGCGTTTCAGTTCGTCTTGAGCGCGAAGATCAAAATAATTGGTTGCCAAGGCTGCTTGCATCGACAGTTTGGCCGCAGCGAGATCGGCACTGCTGGCTTGTGCTTTGGCTTCGTCGCTTTCGACCCCACGCCGGATGTGTCCCCATACATCCAGTGTCCATGAAGCTGAGCCATAGAGACTATCGGCAGCTACAGGAGTCGGCATCGTTCCCTTTTGGAGTCCAGCTGATGAATTCAGCGTCAGGGATGGAAACAAGGCACTGTGTGTTTCGTCTGTTACTGCGTTGGCTTGGCGGTAGGCGGCCTCGGCAGCTTTTAGATTTTGGTTCGATAGAACAAGCTGTTGTTCCAGATCGTCAAGAACGGAGTCGTGATAGATCGACCACCACGCGCCGCGATCATTTTCATCTTGCGGTACGGCCTGTCGCCATTCGCCGTAATCTTCCTTGTAAGAGAGGGGGATTTCAATAGATGGACGCTGATAATCAGAACCCATCGCACAGGCGGAAAGAATCGTGATCCCGATGAGTGATATGATGTGCCAAGACTTTTTCATGGGGCTATCTCCGTAACGCTTGGACGTTTTACGAGCGCATAAACGGCAGGAATGACAATCAGCGTCAGCAAGGTTGACGACACCATGCCGCCGAGCATCGGCACAGCAATACGTTGCATGACTTCCGAACCCGTCCCGTTGCTCCACATAATTGGCAAAAGCCCTGCCATGATCGCGCTGACGGTCATCATTTTGGGACGCACACGTTCGACAGCGCCTTCCATGATCGCGGCATAAAGATCGCCGGTCGTTATCGGCTGGCCTTGACGGGCAAGGCGCATTTTCCCATAGGCGTGGTCGAGATAGACCAGCATCACCACGCCTGTTTGCGCCGCTACGCCAGCGAGCGCGATAAAGCCAACGGCAACGGCAACGCTAAAGTTGAATTGTAGCGCGTACATCAGCCACAGACCGCCGATTAATGAAAACGGCAGGGACATAAAAACAATCAATGCCTCCGTCATTCGCCTAAAATTCAGGTAAAGCAGCATAAAAATAATGAGCAGCGTCACCGGCACAACGATTTCCAGCTTCGCCATCGCGCGCTGCATATATTCGAACTGCCCACTCCAGACGAGGTAAACGCCGGTTGGCAATTTGACCTTCTCTTGCAGGGCTTTCTTGGCCTCCACGACATAGCCGCCAATATCACGGCCATGAATGTCGATGGTGATATAGCCAGCCAGTTGCGCGTTTTCGGTACGGATGGAAGATGGCCCCTGCGACAACGATATATGCGCAACTTGCCCCAACGGGATCATGCCCCCGGAGGCGATAGGAACCAAAACCTGTTCGGCAATCGCTTGTGGGTCAGAACGAAAATCACGCGGATACCGTACATTAACGCCATAGCGCTCGCGGCCTTCAACGGTAGTCGTAATCATTTCGCCGCCAAGCGCCGTTGAGATGACATCCTGAATATCGCTAATGGTCAGTCCGTAACGCGCCAGAGCCATGCGGTCGGGGTCGATGTTAAGATAGTAACCACCCGTCACACGCTCGGCATAAGCGCTCGACGTGCCAGAAATTGTGTGCAGGACTCTTTCGATCTGTCGGGCGGCATCTTCGATCTGCGCCAAATCCTTGCCGAACACCTTGATGCCCAAAGGCGTCCGGATACCGGTCGAAAGCATATCGATACGGTTACGAATGGGCTGCGTCCACGCATTGCTGACACCGGGAAGCTGCAGCGCCCCGTCCATATCGGAAATCAGCTTGTCGAGCGTCATGCCTTGCGGCCATTCATCCTGCGGCTTCAAATTGATATTGGTTTCGAACATCTCCGTCGGCGCCTGGTCTGTGGCGGTTTCGGCGCGGCCTGATTTGCCGAACACGCTTTCGACTTCGGGAAACGACTTGATGATGCGGTCCTGGGTTTGTAACAGCTCAGCCGCCTTGGTGATTGAAATCCCCGGTAACATCGTCGGCATGAAAAGCAGCGTACCTTCATTGAGGTTTGGCATAAACTCAGAACCGATCTGAGTGGCTGGATAGGCCGAAGCCAGCAATAAAGCCAAAGCCAGCGCGATAGTCGTTTTTCGGTAGCGTAGAACCGTGGCGATGACAGGCCGATACATCCGTATCAGTCCACGATTGATCGGGTTTTTGTTTTCCGGCGTGATTCGTCCGCGAATGAGCAGAGTCATCAATACAGGCACCAGCGTCACCGACAACAAGGCTGCTGAAGCCATAGCGAAGGTCTTGGTCAAAGCCAGAGGCCGGAACAACCGCCCTTCCTGCGCTTCAAGCGTAAAAATCGGCAAGAATGAAACCGTAATAATTAGGAGGCTGAAAAACAGCGATGACCCGACCTCGCACGCCGCATCGACCAGAACTTTGAATCTGCTTTCGTCCGGCGCGGCGCGTTCAAGATGTTTGTGGGCGTTCTCGATCATAACGATGGCCGCGTCGACCATCGCGCCGATGGCAATGGCGATGCCGCCGAGACTCATGATATTGGAGCCTATCCCCACCGCATACATTGCGGCAAAAGCCAGCAACACGCCGATCGGCAACATAAGGATGGCGACCAGAGCACTACGCGCGTGCAGTAAAAACAGAAAACATACAACCGCGACGACAATGCTTTCTTCGATCAACGTGCGGTCAAGATTCTTAATAGCGCGGTAGATGAGAGCGGAACGATCATAGACCGGTTTGATGCTGACGCCTTCCGGCAGGCTGGGTCTTATAGTTTCGATCTGGGCCTTGACATTTTTTATGACATCAAGCGCATTTTGTCCGAAACGTTGCAACGCAATGCCGCCAACCGCTTCGCCTTCGCCGTTATATTCGGTCAGGCCGCGCCGTTCATCGGGGCCAAGTTCAATGCTCGCTACATCGCGCAATAAGACAGGTGTGCCGTCGGTGCTACGCAGCGCGATTTGTTCCAGCTCGGATTGATCGTGCAAATAGCCGCGCCCGCGCACCAGATATTCGGTTTCGGTCATTTCCAAGGAGCGTCCACCGACATCGCGATTGCTTTGTTTGATGGCTTGCGTCACCGCCGACAAAGAAATGCCGTAGGCTTGTAAGCGGAGTGGATCAACGACAACTTGATATTGCTTAACGAAACCGCCAACGCTGGCAATTTCGGCCACGCCTTCGGCGCGTGCAAGGCCGTAACGCAACGTCCAATCCTGCAACCCACGCAATTCGGCCAAAGTTTTTTCGGCTCCGACAACGATATACTGATAAACCCAACCAACGCCCGTAGCATCCGGCCCTAAAGACGGCGTAACGCCTTGCGGCAAGCGACCGGAGATGGAGTTCAGATATTCAAGCGTCCGGCTACGCGCCCAGTAAATATCGGTTCCATCCTCGAAAATAACATAGACGAAGGATGCGCCGAACATGGACAGGCCACGCACAGCCTTGGAATGCGGGACGCTGATAAGGGCGCTGGTGAGGGGGTAAGTTATCTGATCTTCAACAACCTGCGGGGCTTGTCCTTGATATTCGGTGTAAATAATAACCTGCGCGTCCGAAAGATCGGGAATAGCGTCCAATGACACATGAATGACACCATAGATACCGGATGCGGTGATAAAGAGTGTCGCCAAAAGAACAAGAAACTTGTTCTCCGCCGACCAGCGGATGATGCGGGCGATCATGGCTTGACCTCCGGTGCAGTAAAGCTTTGCAAAGCAGCGCGTAGATTGCTTTCGGAGTCGATCAGGAAGTTGGCGGATGTAACGACGCGATCACCTTCCTTCAACCCATCGAGAATTTCAACATAATCACCGCCACGTTTGCCGGTTTTGACGGATTGGGGCTGGAACTTCCCGTCACCCAAATCAACCAGAACGCTCTGCCGTTTGCCGCTGTTCAGCACCGCCGAAACCGGAACGGCTAGCACATGATCGGTTTCTTTCACATCAATCGTCGCATCGACAAACATATCCTTTCGAAACAGTTCATCCGCGTTAGGTAACTCAATACGCACCTTGGCAGCGCGCGTGTCCTTGTTAAGATCGGGATAAATAAACTCAACTTTGCCTTCAAAGAACTTACCTTCATAAGCGTGGATCGTAACTTTTACGGGCTGGCCGACTACAATACTCGACAAGTCATGTTCAAAGACATTGGCGACAACCCACACATTGCCGAGATCGGCCAGCCGGTAAAGCGTATCGCCAGCCGAAAACTTCATGCCTTCGATGGCGGTTTTTTCCATAACCGTGCCATCGGCAGGAGCGCGAATGGCTATGCTGTTGCTGGCGGTTTTATCGCGCTGCAACCGCTGAATTTCTTCTTCTGAAACAGCCAGAGTTCGCAGTTTTTCAAGAGAACCGCCACTATTCTTCATGGCTGGCATATCGGAACGGGAGACAAGATACTCGTTTTCGATCTGGAGCAACTGGGGGCTGTAGAAGTCAAACAGCACATCGCCTTTTTTGACCTTTTGGCCGGTAGCGTTGACCGAGAGTTTTTGAATCCATCCTTCAAAGCGCGGCGCGATAACCGTCTGGCGCGTTTCGTCAATCTGGATGGTTCCAAGCGCGTGGACAGGATGCGTTATATCGCGCCGTTCAACGGCTTCTGTCCGCACACCAAGTTTCTGGATGCGTTCGGCACTTAATTTTACCGTACCGACCTTTTCTTTCGCATCACTTTCATAGACGGGGATGTAATCCATCCCCATTTCGTCCTTTTTGGGAGTTGGCGAGACATCGGAACTCATGGGAGCACGGTAAAAGAGAACCTTGCCTTTACCTCCGTCATCAGCCACCGCAGGCGCGCTTGCCGTGCCGATCGTTATCGACAAAACAAGCAGGACTAATTTGAATATCCGGATCATGGTTATCCCCCTTTTGCGGCAATCTGTTTCCAGCAGACCACCAATGTTTAAGGTCGAGCATCAAGGAAGCGCATACGGACAAGCGCACCGATCACTCAATGAACGGCAACGCATTCGCAGCGTTCGATTGTGGGGATTTAGACTTTAGGCCGGGGTGGATCCGGTGGTGTATTTCTGCTGATCGCAGACGTGTCCGTCATTCCATAAAACTGGCTGATGCCATACTGGATGGGCACTGGGAATTGAGCAGGCAGCATGCCTATTTGAGCCATCGCCACGCAGCACGCACCGCACATGCCGCCTTTCATGGCGCGATCCTTGGTCGATTGTGAACAGCAGTCTCTTTCTTCGGATTGAGTCCCGTCGGAGGCCGAAGCCGTCATGCCCATTCCAGACATATTTGCCATCACGGACATCTGATCCATGTTAATCGCAGGCATAGCCACCGCCATGCTCAACGGCCCTTGACCGATGACCAGCGACAAGCTCAACAAGAGAGCCATAAATCTGGCAAGAAACGACTTCCTCATGCGCTTAGGGTAACCCCATTAACCCTTTCGGACAAGTCAGGATTTTACCCCTTCATGCTTTACGATCGCTTAACATGGAAGCTTGGGCCGAGTTTCTTGCACATTTTGTCTCCCTTTATTCAGTCATGCCCCAGAAGATCGATAATCGGACATTTCCCGCGCCGGTTTCCGGCATCGCATTGGTTTATTAGTTGCATCAGTGCTTTCTTCATTGCCGTAAGATCGGCAAGTTTCTGTTTGATAGAGGCTACCTTGTGCGTCGCCAGCATTCTGGTATCGGCGCAACAATTCATTTTTTCAAGCCGCATCAACGCGATGATTTCTTCCAATGTAAAGCCAAGCGCCTGCGCGCGCTTGATGAAACGAACCCGCTTCGCCATGTCAACAGGATAGCGGCGATAACCACGTAACGGCCTGTCCGGCTCTTCCAGCAAACCGCGCCGCTGGTAGTAACGGATGGTCGCAATGTTTACGCCTGCGGCTTGCGCGAGGCTGCCTATGGTCAATGTGGCCGTCATGTAAAATCCCTCTTGATCCTGCACCATGGTGCAGGGTTTAGGATAAGAACTGGCTAACAAATAGGAATAATTATGGCTTTGTTAAACGAAAAAAACGCGCTGACTGCCGGAGGGTTAGCGGCAATTCTGGCCTCCACCTGTTGTCTTGGACCTTTGGTTCTCATCACGCTGGGATTCAGCGGGGCGTGGATCGGCAATCTGACCGTTCTGGAGCCATATCGCCCCATTTTCATTGGGGCAGCTCTCATCGCGCTCTTTCTCGCTTATCGCCGCATTTTCCGTCCAATCACTGCCTGCAAGCCCGGTGAAATATGCGCCGTGCCTCAAGTCAGGGCAGCTTATAAAGGCCTCTTTTGGATTGTGGCTGCTCTTGTGGCGATTGCAATCGGCTTTCCCTACGTGTTGCCATTGTTCATCTGAATAGGAGTTATCATGAAAAAACGCGCCATTCTTATCATGCTTCTCGCCACATTTAGCGTCCCCGCATGGGCTGCTCCTCAAACAGTCACTCTATCGGTGCCCGGCATGACGTGTGCCGCTTGCCCGATCACGGTCAAGAAAGCCCTCTCGAAAGTTTCTGGCGTCGAAAAAACCGAGGTCAGGTTTGAGAATCGGGAAGCCGTTGTAACCTTCGATGACGCCAAGACCACCATTTCGGCGTTAACTCAGGCCACCGAAAACGCAGGTTATCCATCATCCGTGAAACCATAAAGGGAGTAAACACCATGTCTCTAACAGATATTGATCCAGCCTTAGGGTTGCTTGCCGAGTTTGGACAGATCACAAACGGCACAACCAAACATATACATCAGATGCGGCAGGACGTTGTTTTCACGGAAGGGGCTGTGCCAGCTCGCTTCAAGGCGTTATCGGCGATCCTGTGGTCGATATCCGCCCGTTGCGAGCCATGCCTTAAATTCTACGTGCAACAGGCCGTCCAGCTTGGTGCGACACAAAACGAGCTGGGTGAATTTTTGGCAACGGCCTCCGTCATGGGCGGCTGCGTTGGCGAGATGTGGGCGTTAAAAGCTTTCAAAGCGTACAAAGATTTTGTTAGCGGTCAATCGGCTCCGGTCGAAGCAACGGGGTGTTGTTAAGAAGGATGCGCCTCTTTGCGTATCTCACGCACTTCAGGCATTTCGGCAATTTGAGGCAAGAATTCTTTGTGATGTTTGTGAACGTTGCAGTAGGTCAGGCGCAACTGAAACGAGCCGTCTTCCAAGGATTGCGTTTTGCGCACCTGTTTCGCGATACGGTGATCGTCGAGAATGCGATCAAGTTTGACGGATGTCTTCCCGCCCATCGCGTCATAGGAAACAAGCACTTGGGCAAGTTTGCAGGGGCCTAGATACCGATTATCCAGTGCCGTGGCACTGACCAATACGGTCAAAATGAGACCCGCCAACCCCAGTCCTGCGCCAGCGTAGCCGGTCCCCACCACCATGCCCATCGCAGCGACAGCCCAGATCGTTGCCGCCGTCGTCATGCCTCTTACGCCATAGGTGCCGCGTAATATGGCTCCTGCGCCGAGGAAGCCAATACCATTGACGATCTGGGCGGCGACATGCCCATGATCGCCTTGATTTCCAGCCAAAACGAAGGAGGCGAGCGTAAAGACGGTTGAGCCTGCGCTAATCAAAATCATCGTGCGTAGCCCTGCAGATTTCTCCTTTCTCTCGCGCTCGATGCCAACGATGGCGCCACAGAAAATGGAGACAAGCGTCAGAGCCGCGCTCGACCATGGAGACGGCAACAGATCGTTCCAGTTACTGGCAAGCCAGTTCATGGGATACACCCCTCCGGCATCCTAAGCGCAGCAACACGCGCATTCTTGCTTTGCTTCCGTCCAGATTGCGTTGGAAAAAGCGGAATCGAGCTGAGTTTTTGTCAGATGGTTGGTGTAGTTGGACAAGGTTTTAAAGCCAACGCCCAGAACAACTTCCAGTACTTGCACTGGTGTATATCCGGCAGCCAGAAAACGTTTCAGGCTTTCTTCGGAAGGATGCCCACGCTTTTCGGTAACATCAAAAGCAAACAAACGCAGGGCTTCGAGCTTTGCATCCTTGATCGGCTTATTGTTCCGTAGCGAAGCTACGACTTCGGCTGGCACATTCTTCATCCCGGCAATGACCGTGTGCGCTGCTATGCAATAGGTGCAGCCGTTCGAATAACTGGCCGCCAACAGAACAATCTGCTGTTCTGTTGGAGTTAGAGAAGTCTCTTCAAATATTTGCGCCAGGGTAAGATAGCTTTTGAGTAAAGCCGGCGCGTTGGCCATCGTCCCCAAAAGATTAGGGATAAAGCCGAATTTTCCCTTCGCTTGCGCCAGAATGGCGCGCGCGTTTTCGGGTGCAGTTGTTTCTGTGTGAACTGGATATGTCATGTATGACCCCTTCGAGGCTGGAGAGCGATAAGAAGCATCACCTTATTCGTCCCGTTTGAGCATACAGTTACAGGCAGAAATACTATTTTTTATCTACTCCCCTCACATGAGAAAGAGAAACCAGATGAAAAGGGGCTTGTTTCTTGACTCCAAGCGCATAAAGACAGAACATGCATTTTGTTAAAGAAAGGCTTTTCCCCCATGGCGCGCACGCGTGAATTTGATTCCAAGGACGCCTTGACCAAGGCCATGTCGGTATTTTGGAAAAAGGGGTATTTCGATACGTCTATCGACGATCTGGTTGCCGCCACCGGCGTCAGCCGCTACGGGCTGTATGGAGAGTTCGGCAACAAACATGGGCTATTTCTAGCGGCGCTGGATCATTATCAGAATACGATTATCGAATCCATTTTTGGCACGGTTGAACACCCGAAAGCTTCGCTCGCCGAGATTCGGGGCTTTTTCTCTCGTCTGGTCAAAGTTTCAGCCCAACCCGCAGCCAAACTCGGCTGCCTGATGTGCAACAGCGCAAGCGAAGTTGCACCGCATGAGCCGGAAACGGCGCAAAAGATCGCCGCCTTCCGCAAAAGACTTTCCTTCAGCTTCCGCCGCGCGTTGGGTAACGCCGTTGCCAAGGGCGAATTACCCCCCTCATTCGACATTAAGCGTGAAGCCGATTTTTTTGTCGGGATCGTACATGCCGCATCGGCGCTTAATCGCTCCGGCGGTGGCCGTAAAACCGTCGAGAACATGGTATCCGTCGCGCTAAAGACCCTTGAGCAACGTTAACCTTCGGCAGTGGTTGTAGATTGCCTTGACAAATACCAGAACGAGTGTTCTGATATTGACCGTGAGTAACCACGATCTCACGCCGCATGCGCGCAACCAACCAATGGAGCCACTATGCCCCTTACTCTCACCCTCACGGAAGACGTTTTACCCCAAGGCAGCGAGAAGGCCGCGCTTGCCAAATTGTCCGAGGCCTTTCTGAAATGGCACGGCCTGTCCGGAAACAAGGTTCTGACGCCGAACATCATCGGCTCCGTTCATGTACTGGCAAAGGACAGCACTTTTTCCGGCTTGCAAGAATCTCCGGTCGCCCTGATCGAATGGAAAGTGCCGTCATTCGCCTTCGCCACGCGCGAGGTTCAGATCGGTTATATCGAGGAAGCGACCGCCATCATCCACGAGATGTCCGGCGGCAAACATCCCAAAGACCATATCTGGGTCAATGTCGTGCATGCCGTCGATGGCGCATGGGGAATTGCCGGTCAAGCCATGACCAATGAACAATTGAAAGAAGCCATCGCCCAAGGCTGAAACGAAAGGATATACCCATGACCTACGCCGCGACATTTTCGGATTTATCCACGATTGACGCCGCTAAACGACTCGGCGTACCGCTGCGCTTTGAAGGCGTGGCGCGTTTTGACGTTTCGCCGGAACGTCTCTTCGCCTATGTTTCCGAACCACAAAATGTCAGCCAATGGGTGCCGATGCTGAAGGCGTTGAACATGAATCACGCCCATTCCAAAAACGGCTCCGGACAGTGCGGCGTGGGATCGGAAAGAGCCTGCGCTATTGGCATGATGGGCAATGTGGTCGAACGCATCATCTGGTGGGATCCGCCCAAAGGCTATGCCTTCGCCTTCCAGCCGGAGAACACAATGATGGTGCCGACGGAGAACCACTATGTGATCCTGCTAGTGCGTTCCCGCGATAAAGGTTCGGAACTTGTCTTCCGCACCTATTTCAACTGGCGTCCGGGGTTGATGCGTTTCATGGCGGTTTATATGATGCCGATGATGCTGAATATGGCGTTCGCCAATATCCAAAAGAAGCTCGGCGGCCCTGGTGGAAAATTTCGCAGGGTTGCCTGATGATTGCCCGCAAACCTAAGTCCTCCGTTCCCGCATCGTCGGGGGAAAAGCTATTCGCCAAATTGGCAGCGTTCTATGGCGCAACCGACACGCATGTCGAGCGCGTCAAACTATTCGGCTTTGATTGCCTGCGCGTCGACGGCAAGGTATTCGCCAAGCTGCACAACGGCCATCTCGTGATGAAACTTCCGGCCAGTCGTATTGCGGCATTGATTGATTTCGGTTGCCTTGGCTCTTATGAATGTCGCGGACGGTTGATGAAAGAATGGGGTATCGTGGCGACAGCCAACAAGGACATCGTCGCGTTGGCAGAGGAATCGCGAGCCTTTACAGAGAACAAACACCGAGCGGCTTGAAGGAGGCCATACTATGACGACAGCACTCTCGCCGGAATTGCGCTACACCGCTCTGTCCGCTTTGCTAACGGGACTGATCTGGGTACCCTATATCCTCAATCGCATGGTTGAAATGGGGCTGTGGCGCGCCCTCGGCAATCCCGAACCGGACAGTCACCCCGAAGCGAAATGGGCCTTTCGCTGTATGAGCGCCCATCGCAACGCGATTGAGAATCTGGTCGTGTTCGCACCGCTGGCAATCATCGTGCATGTGCTTGGGCTGTCCAATTCCTTAACCGCCATGGCGGCGGCGGTGTATTTTGCTTCGCGCGTCGCGCATCTGGTGATTTATATGCTCGGCATTCCGTTTTTCCGCACCATCGCTTTTGCCGTGGGTTTCGGCTGCCAGATGATTATGGCCTATACCATCCTGATGGCGGTGTGACATGGCTCTGTCCTTTTACTATCTCTCCGGCTCTCCGTTTGCATGGCGTGTGTGGCTTGCATTGGAATACAAGAATATTCCTTACGAGCTGCATGTTCTCAGCCGAGACAAAGGCGAACTCCAGACGCCCGAATATCGCGCCATCAATCCGCGCGGCAGAGCGCCGGCGATTGTCCATGACGGCTTCGCCCTTTATGAATCAATGGCCATTCTGGAATATCTTGAAGAAACCTTTCAGGATCAAACGCCTTCGATCTGGCCGTGCGAACCGAAAGACCGCGCCATTGCCCGGCGAACCATCTATGAGATGGACGCCTACCTCTTTCCACCCGTGCGCCGCATGGTGGAGGAGCTGCTGATAAAGCCGGAAGGGTTGCTCGATGCCTCGGTCGTCGAAACCGCCAGCAATGTCGTCACCAGCAATCTTGAAATGCTGGCGACCGGAATAAAAGGGAAGTTCTTTCACGGCAACGCGCCATGTGCGGTCGATTTTTGTTTTTATCCATTGATAGCGATGTTGGGAAGATTGAAGCTCAAGAACAGCAACTACGATCTGCTGGCCACTATGCCCGAAAACCTGAAAACATGGAAAACGGAGGTCGAAAATCTTCCCTATTTTTCTAAAACATTGCCGCCTCACTGGAAAACAGCGGCCTAAAGAGATTTTCGGGATGTGCAGATGAATTCATGGCTCAATCGCGTTGCTCACTGGCTGTATAGGCATTACCCTAAAGTCCAGTTTGTCCTGTTCATAGGTTTGATCTTTCTGGCAACAGCTGGGGAATCTAACGTCGCATTAGCTGAAGACGTGTTGATTGGAACCTTTAGCCATGACGAAATGGCCAGCTGGGATGAACGCTCATTCAAAGGGCATACGAATTACCAGTTGATCGGTCAGGACACCTTGCGGGCGACATGCAAGGATACGGCTTCGGCTTTGTATCGCCGAATGTCCGTTGACCTCACGCGCACGCCGGTGCTGCGCTGGTTCTGGCGCGCGGATGGGGTGCATCCTGATTTGGATGATACCACCAAAGCCGGAGACGATTACGCCGCGCGCGTTTATGTCGTTTATGCGCCTAGCGCATTGATGCCGTGGCGAACAAAAGCAATCGATTATGTGTGGGCGAACCGCCAGCCAGTGGGTAGCTCATGGCCGAACGCCTTTACGGATCAAGCCATGATGGTCGCGCTGCGTTCCGGACAGCCTGCAACGCCAGAGCGATGGGTCAGCGAAGTCCGCAACGTGCGCGAGGATTTCAAAAACTTATTTGGGATGGACGTTACGAACATTGACGGTGTAGCGATTATGACCGATTGCGATAATAGCGGGTTGCCCGCGACGGGCTATTACCGCGATCTGCATTTTACGGCTGAATAGAAGCGGCATGGAAAATATTCTTCGTCTTTCGGTCTTCCTTGGTGTCTTCGTCATTATGGCCGTGGCTGAGTCTTTTTGGCCGCGGCGGCCGCAACAGACACGCCGCCGTGACCGTTGGCCGCACAATCTGGCGCTGGTTATTCTGGATATTGCGGTGCTGCGTCTTGTCTTTCCTGTATCGTTGGCTGGATTTGCCCTTAGCGTCAACCAGCATCAGTGGGGCTTTCTGCCTCTTTTTGGCCTGCCTTTTTTGGCGAATATCTTTCTGACTCTGGTGTTTCTTGACCTGATGATTTACTTCCAACATGTCACTTTTCATAAAGTTCCTATCTTGTGGCGATTGCACCGTGTTCATCATGCCGACATTGAATTTGATGTAACGACCGCGCTTCGGTTTCACCCCGTTGAAATCCTTATCTCTATGGCTATTAAATTCGCCGCCGTAGCCGCAATCGGCGCGCCGCCGGAAGCCGTCCTGTTTTTCGAAATCATTTTAAACGCCTGCGCCATGTTCAATCATGGCAATATCGCGCTTCCGGCGAAATGGGATCAAAGACTTCGTCGCATCCTCGTCACACCCGATATGCACCGTGTGCATCATTCAGTGGCGGTTGCCGAAATCAACAGCAATTACGGATTCAACATCTCCCTATGGGATCGCCTGTTCGGTACCTATCGCGCGCAGCCGGAGCAAGGACATGACAGGATGAAGATTGGGCTAGAGCAATTCCGCGAAAAGGAAGAAATGCGTATTGATCGAATGTTGACGCAACCCTTTCGCCATGCGCGCCTCCCAATGGTCACTGAGGCAGGGCTTGACGTTTCACGGCAGGAGGTGATCGATCTGCTTGAGGGGATAGTCGGCAATGCAGGCGATGATGTCGCGGAAGCCGGCTTCGGGCGCGAGGGCGTCGAGCGTGGCGGCCTCGATTGTGGTATGAGCGAGGACGAGGCACTTCGCCGCAGTCATTCGCGGACACGATGATCGCTCTTCGTCAAACCGCTGCGGTTGTTTATTTATAAATACCTATGCCAGTTGAACGGGCATTGGGGCGCTTTAGGGTTTTCCTGAGGGTGTGAGGGAGAAACGTGGGCATGCGTTTCTCCAGAATTGTCACGCCGTTGCAGCACAAGGCGGCTTCCGGCTGGAGAGCCTATGACCGCCTTACTGGATGGGCGTGGCATGTCCGGATTGGGAGCAACAAGCCTATTCTCGTTAAGAATTTCACCGAGGACGATGGCGCCGAACTGCAGGGCGAATCCCTGCCCAGGACAGGTGTGTGGACCGCGCCCGAAGGTCAGATAGGCCCCGGCTGGTCGCGCTTTGATGTGCGCATGATCCATATTGTACGGATGAAATTCATCCGCTGCCTCGTAATGGCGTGAATCGCGGTGAACGACTGCTGTCGGCAACATAATCAAGGTTTTCGGCCTGATGATTTCACCGTCCGGGAGCCTGACATCGTTGGCCGGTGTTTTAAACAGGACGAAGGCGGGTGGGTAGAGCCGCATGGATTCCAGCAGAACGCTCACGGCAAAGGGGCGTTTCTTGACGGAAGGCTCGGACATTTCTGAAGACGCAGCCATACGTGCTTCATCACTCAATGTATCCTGAACGGCTTTATCGCGTGCGACATGATTAAGCGCCCAGAACAGCATGCTACGCGGTGCTTCATGGCCTCCGGCCAAGAGAATGGTCAATTGCGCCGCCACTTCCTCGCGCGCGTTTTTGTCACAGGGATTGTCCCAATAGCCTGTGCTGGTCATCAGCTTGTTGAGGAAATTATCAGGAAAATGTTCTCTTCCGACCCCCAAAGCGTTGCCAATGATCTTGTCCGTGATCTGGCGAAAAACCTTTACCGCTTGGGGCGTGTTGAGCAAAGGCAGGCTTTCACTGCCTTTGCAGGTAAAGGCCCGGATCAACGACCCTATCAGGACGTTGTTTTGCAGCCCGCCGCTATAAGCGCGATTCATGGCTATGGCCTCGTCCGGCGGCATGTCATAGCCAAAGAATGTGTAGCATAAAGTGCGTGCCGTGAGAATCGTCAGTTGATCGCCAAGATCGTCGATGGATCGTGGCCAACCCGCAATCTCCTGCCGAACGAAAGCTTCCAACTTTCCTTCATTGGCAACGCCTGTTTTCAGAGCCATGGAGTCATAAAAATCCTTCAACTGTCTTTTTCGAACATCGCCATGCGCTGTGAAGGCATTGTCCTTCTTACTCGTCATTTGGAAACTGTGGCGTATGCAATCCGGACGCTCCACCCCATGGTCTTTCAAAACGGCCTGAATATCCAAAGGATTGGCAAGCAGGATGGCTTCACGGAAGGCGCCGAAGGGCAAGGGATTCCGGATGCGGCGGCGGTCGCCATACCGCGTTTGCGGTCCAACCAATTCGCCAAGAACCTCCGGCATATAGCGCAGCCCTATATAAGCCGCGCCAAGTTTGAACAATTCTCGAATGGTAAACGGAGCATATAGATTTGAACTTGTGCCGATATTCATGGACGATTTAAATTCCAGTTATAAGTAAAATAATCATCAATGGTTGCGCCGGTCGGCACACCAACGGCATAATGCGCAACAAAAGCCAATACGCCTTTTTCGTCGCCAAAGTCTTCCGCATACCATTTCAGAATGGGTGACAGGATGACGCCTGAAGGCATGACTTTGAGTCCCTTGGCGGGATTGGACAGGAACCTCCTGGCTTGATCGTCAAGCTGAGCATCCAGTTTATCTGCGCGATAGGCTTCATTACGAAGATCGGGGCAAGACAGCGAGGCGCAAACAATGGCCATGTGAATGCGCGGATCGTTGCGCTTGCGCAGAATCCTCTGCTCAATATCGTCGAGCGTATAAGTGTGGCCGCCAATCTTCCAGTCATAGGCCTTCCACGGACTTTGCAATAAGTTGCCGAGGTCTTTGATGCTGGCAATGTCGGGGTGGTGGATGATTAAATCGATGGTCAGCAGATTGTAAGCGTTGATCCAGAAGGCTTTTTCTTCGCGTGAGATAAGCGTCTCCGGATTGGCCTTTTGCAAGGACACCATGGCCTGAAGATGCCGGGGATCTCTGGCCCAGCCGCGATAATCGACCAGCGCCGCGTTAATGCCATCTTTGTTGCCGGGCTTCACATATTGCGCCAGCAAGCCGTCATAAGGCGTCAGGTAGTCGTCGGAGGCCAAAGCCGGAGCCGTGCCCGTAAGAAACAAGCCCAACAAAAGTGTTAAAAACGTAATCAGTCTGATTTTCATAAAAACTCCACCGGTCAATCGACGACTTCGTACTCATTCGCCGGATGCGCACGGAAAGTTACATTCTGCTCAATCCATGCCAGCAGCGCTTTTTGAGCCTTGCCGATCATGCGGGCCTCATCGTTTCGTAGCTTTGTCACATCGTCCAGAATGTCGATATCGTAACTTTGCTCAAGAAACAGGATGGGGCCATAAGGCTTCAGCTTTTTTGCAAAATCTGCGCATGTCGTAGAGACGCTGTAGGTCACGGACGTCCATAACGCCTGTGGCAGGGGCACATGCCCTCCGAAAAGAGTGTAACCGCCGTCATCCGCCGGGCCGATGACAGGACCGGTTTTACGCTTCAAATGCTCATGAGCGGTTAGAACGGCTGAAACCGGAAGCTGGGGGCTGTCGGTGCCAATCAGGATAACGTGGTCGTGCTGTTGCAGAAGCGTAGCGTAAACATGGTGCAGCCGGTCACCTAAATCGCCACGCCCAGTCCAAAGACGATTCATGTTCATCCATAAAGGATGATCATGGCCGTTTTGCTCGCCTACCGCCCAGTAAGGAACAAGACTGCCTTCGCTCATGCGCGAAGCATCAAGCGCGAGTTCCTCGACGCATTTGGCGCTATGCTGGTAGAATTCTTCCGCCTTTTTAACGCCGATAGCGGTGGCAAGTCGCGTCTTAACCGGCGACAATCCAGGCGTTTTAGCGAAGATGGCGAGCGCGCCGGTCATGCCTTATCACCCGACATCATAAGTCTACGCCACTCCGGCCATGCCTGCCTCAGAGTGAGACAAAGATGCAAATGCGTTGTCTTCAGCCAGCCGCGCTCGCAGTATTTGCGCGCGCTTGTGGTTAGGCGTGCACCCATAGGGCGCAGACGGATGCCGCGCTGCCGCGCTCGCCAGACGAAGACATGGTCTTCGCCATACGCGACATCTTCAGGGTAACCGCCAAGTTCATAGAAAGTCTTTTTTCTGATGCACAGCCCCTGATCGCCAAAGGGCATGCCAAGCGCATGGGAGCGAAACCAAACCCCCATTTCGTTCAGCTTCATCAGGAAAGGCGCATCTGCGGAAAAGACAAGATCGGCATAAAGCAGCCAGTCGGGATATTCCCCCAGCCTGCGCAACAAGGCAGGTATCGTCTCCGGATGCAGGCGGGAGTCCGCGTGAAGGAACCACAATTGAGCGCCTTGGGCTGTGCGCGCCGCCGCGTTCATCTGCCGGGCGCGTCCGGAGCCTTCGCGCACTTGCCGTATGGTGAGGGAGGAATGGATCGCCGGCAGATCGAGTGGAGAGGCATCCTGCGGCAGCGCAAGGATAACCTCGCTGTCCGCAGGCAAGGCGGCAAGATCGGGCAGCAGATCGCGCCAAGCCTGTTCGCCTTCAGCCAACGGAATGATGACCGAAAGTTTCATGCTCTTAACACAGCCAGCAGTTCTTTTGCCTTTGCCGAAAGCGCATGATCTGGCGTCATCACTGCACCTTTCAGGCTCTCGCGGCTTGCCGTGCTTGGTTCCGGCAAAACATGCTCAAGAAAGTTTCTGAGCAGCAGGTTGGCTTTTTGCAGGCTTGCGCCATAACGCGCGATGATCGTCGCGGTGTCGGCGTGATCGGCGGGGTTATCTTTCCAGCAATCGTAATCGGTGGCGATACCAACTGTCGCGTAGGCTATCTGCGCTTCCCGCGCCAGAAACACCTCCGGCACATTCGTCATGCCGACCAGATCGCCGCCGATTTGCCGGAAGAAATGGCTTTCCGCCCGCGTGCCGAGGCGGGGGCCATCGACGCAGATGTATGTTTTTCCGGTGTGAAGCTTTGCATTTATTCGCTCTGCCGCTTCGGCCAATCCCTTAACAAGATTCGGGCAGACGGGTTCCGCTGTCGAGACATGCGCCGTCACGCCGTTGCCAAAGAAAGTCTTGATGCGACCATCTTTAATCCAATCTATATATTGCGTGGGAATGGCAAGATCCCCCGGTGCTATCTCCTCGCGCAAACTGCCCACGGCGGAGAAACCGACAATTTGCCGCACCCCCGCTTGCTTCAACGCATAGATATTCGCGCGGTAATTGACTTCATGCGGCAAGAACTGATGATGCGCGCCGTGGCGCGGCAGAAAAAACAATTCCTTGCCGGCATAACGTGCTTTGCCTAAAGGCGCCGACGGTTTGCCATAGGGAGTGGAAACATCCATCTCTTCGATGATCTCAAGCCCTTCGAGTTTGTAGAATCCGGTTCCGCCGATAATGCCAAGCATATTCACATTCCTTCTTGTTGTTATTTAGCAGCATGCGCCGGAGGGCGCGTTGCTTTCCGTTCCTGTGGCTGGCGCGCAATCGAACGCGCCGTAGTGGGTCGAGAAATCCCCCATGGAAGAAAAGTGCGGAGAAAACCGCGTTTCCATCAGCATTTTCCATGTATTGCCGCAGACGCGTTCCGGCATGCCTGTCTTGAACAGATGATGATCGTCAAGCCGGAAGGCATGCGGCGCTTCGGCCACCGTGCCTTTGTAAGTGACGACGTGGCCGTAATCCTCACAAATATCTTCGAGGTCGCATTTGAAGGCGCGAACGGTGATCGAATAAAAGTCGATCATACCGGCCTTCTGTTCGACAGACGGTTCGTTGAGCGCAATGCGTCCTTTACTCATCATCCGGCAATCAAGGCAACCGATCTTGCGCAACATGCGCCGGAAATCCTCGACATACATCGCGCCGCCGAGGCATTCGCCCAGCAATTCCTTGTCGTGTTGCAGGGCTTTCGGCACGCGCCGTCCGGTGAAGACGTCGGAGAAATAAAGCTCGCCGCCGGGTTTCAGGACGCGGAAAATCTCGCGGAACACAGCTTCTTTGTCTGGTGAAAGATTGATAACGCAGTTCGACACAACGATATCAATCGAAGTGTCGGCAATGCCGATGGTCTTGAGATTTTCGATATAGCCATGGTGAAATTCGACATTCGGCTTCTGATAACCAAAGGCTTCCGTGTGGTAGGCGATATGTTTCCTCGCAACAGCGAGCTGCGCTTCGGTCATATCCACACCGATCACCTTGCCTTTTGTTCCGACTAATTGCGATAGAACATAAACATCACGCCCTGTGCCGCACCCCAAATCAAGAACCGTCATGCCTTCCAGTGCTTGGGGAATAGGCGAGCCGCAGCCGTAAAATTTCTCCTGCACTTCCGCGTGGACTTTTTTTAGATAAGGCTGCAAATGTACGGGCATGCTGTCGATGGGACAACAGGCGCTGGTCTTGAGATCGGCACTGCTTTGCAGTGTTTCACCGTAATATTCCTGAACGTCTTTTTGTACGGCTTGGGCGGATGAAGTCATGTTTTATCTCCTGTTGCGGATTGTTAAAGCAAGGCACCGGTACACGAGCTTCCCGCGCCCGCCGTGCATCCGAAGCAATGGTCGGCGAAGGCAATACCGCGATCCAGCGACGCGAACGAGGGAATGTCCCAGAGTGTGCGTGATTTGAAATTCAGCGGAATCCCAAGCATCTGGTTAAAGTCGCAATCATACAGCTTGCCATCCCAGCCAATGGAAATAAGCTGCGTACACATCACTTGCCGAGCCGCACCTACGTTAAAATTGTCAATCAAAAGCTGCATGTATTGCTCAGCAAAACCATCACGTTCCAACATATGGGCAAATCGTTTGATCGGCATGTTGGTGATTGTAAAGAGATGATTGAAGGTAATGCCGTAATTCTCTGAAAGATACTGGCGATAATCGGCTTCGAGTTTTTCTTGGGCTGGAGGAAGGTGCGTGCCGACGGGGTTGTAAACAAGATTGATTTCCAATCCGCTTCCCGTGCGGCCATACCCCAAGACGTTCAGTCTTTCCAGCGCAGCGATGCTTTTGCCGAATACGCCTTGCCCGCGCTGTTTGTTAACATTATCTTCCAGATAACAGGGCAGCGAGGCGACGATCTGCACTTTCTGTTGGGCAAGAAATTCAGCCGTGTCTTCCTGTCCCTCTTCAAACAGAACGGTAAGATTGCAGCGATCAATCACGCCTTTACCCATGTTGCGAAGGACTTTCACAAAGTCGCGGAAGTGCGGATTGAGTTCTGGTGCACCGCCGGTAATATCCACCAGCGTTATCTGCGGTTCGTTTGCCAGAAGTTCGAGAATACGGTCGATGGTGCGCCGTTCCATGATTTCAGTGCGTTTGGGGCCCGCCTCGACATGGCAATGGTGGCAAGCCTGATTGCACAGCTTGCCGATATTGACTTGTAGAGTCGTTACGGCTTTCCGCTCAATTGTGAGGTTGTGGTCTTTTAGCGTTTTGCCGAAGCTGGCAATAAATGCGCTTCCTTCCATTTTAATTCCTTCTCCATGCATGAAATACTTTTAGAACAGCTAATCCAAGGGCTGGAACATGGGCTTTGCGCCACGCGCCCGCCGCGTATTTGTTGGCCTCGCCAAGCGTCGGATAAATATGGATTGTGCCAAGAATCTTGTTCAGCCCCAAACCGTGCTTCATCGCAAGGATAAATTCAGGGATAATGTCGCCGGCATGTGTTCCGACAATGGTCACACCCAAAATTTTGTCTTTGCCCTGAACCGTCAGAACCTTCACGAAGCCATGTGCTTCGCTGTCGGCGATGGCGCGGTCAAGATCGTCGAGGCCGTAGGTCGTGACTTCGTAGGGGATGTTCTGCGCCTTGGCGTCTTTCTCGTTGAGGCCGACACGCGCGACTTCCGGATCGGTAAAGGTCGTCCATGGAATGACGCCGTAATCAACCTTGAAACGCTTGAAGGGTGAGAACAGCGCGTTCACGGAAGCGTACCACGCCTGATGCGCGGCGGTATGGGTGAACTGATATGGTCCTGTCACATCGCCGCAGACATAAAGATTGGGGATGTTGGTTTCTAAAAACGCGTCGGCCTCGATGGTTTTGCGCGGGCTGAGTTTAACGCCCAATTCCTCCAGGCCGAATCCCTTGATATTGGCCTGCCGTCCTAGGGCGACGATAATTTGATCGAAAGGAATTTCGACATCCTTGCCATTGTGTTCGCAGGTCAGAACCTTCTGGCCATCCTTGTTGCTGAACGCCTTGGCCTTGTGTTCGGTCAGAACGGTAAGGCCCTCGTTGCGGAAACGTTGCGCGATCAGATCAATAACCTCGGCGTCTTCGCGCACCAGAAGATGCGAAGCCATTTCGACAATCGTGACGTCGGAACCAAGGCGCGCAAAAGCTTGCGCCATTTCCGCGCCAATCGGCCCGCCGCCAAGCACAACGAGACGCTTCGGCAATTCGCGGAGATTCCACACCGTGTCGCTGGTCAGATGGTCTATCCGATCAAGCCCAGGAATTGGCGGAATCAAAGGTCGTGCTCCCGTCGCCACAATGATGCTCCGCGCTGTCAGCGTCTTTCCATTCACTTCCACTTTTTGCGGCGCGACAATTTGCGCTTCGCCGGAAATACATGCGACCCCCAGTTGGCTATAGCGTTCCACCGAGTCGTGAGGCGCGACGGAGGCGATCACCGACTGCACGCGCTCCATCACTTTGGCGAAGTCAAAGTCGACTTCCGTACGGTTAAAGCCGAATTCCTTGGCGCGTTTGGCGTAAGACAGCATTTTAGCCGAACGCAACAAAGCCTTGCTGGGCACGCATCCAGTGTTCAGGCAGTCACCGCCCATTTTATGCTTTTCAATCAGCGCAACCTTAGCTTTCACGGTAGCGGCAATGTAGGCGGAAACCAAACCGGCTGACCCTGCGCCAACAACGATGACGTTATAGTCGTATTTGCTCATGCTTGCCTCCGGTTACGAATATAAGAAATGCCTTTTTTAGCAAGCAAGGGAAACAACCCCAGCAACACAAAGGCAGCAATCAACGATGGTGAGGCGATACCTGACACGGATTGTAGTTTACCCAGTTCCGTCCCGGCATAAACATAAACCGCCGTTCCCGGCAGCATGCCAAGCTGGCTTGCACCGTAGAAGCTGCGGGTCTTGATCGGCATCACGCTGGTCAGGATATTGACCAGAAAGAATGGGAATACGGGCATGAGCCGCAAAGCGAACAGGTAAAACGCGCCTTCCTTTTCAAATCCGGCATTCAGGATCGCAAGTTGCTTGTAATATTTCTTCTGAATCCAGTCGCGCAACAGATACCGCGCCAACAGAAAAGCCAGCGTTGCCCCAATCGTGCTGGCAAAAGAAACCACGAAAAGTCCCTGCCAGAAACCAAACAAAGCGCCGCCCAGTAACGTCAGCACGGTAGCACCGGGGAAAGACATCGCTGCCGCGGCAACATAAATCAGAAAAAACCCAGCTATGACCAACGATGGATGAGCCGTTTGATAGGCTTTGAGCGCAATTTGCCGTTCCCGCAAAGCATCAAGCGTCAGGTAATGCGGCAAGTCGAAGGCGAATGCCGCCGCAAACAGCGACAGCAGGATCGCCACGACAATAATTCTGCCAAACGGCAAGCGTCCAGTTCGCGCCGTCATGAGGTAGTCCTTTCTCTAAGCAACCAGCCGAACACGGCGGTAGCCACGATCGCGCCCAGGAACTGCGCCGCGATAAAGACGGGCGCGGACGACGGCGCAATTCCCGCGAATGTATCAGACAGGCATCGGGCAATCGTCACGGCGGGATTCGCAAAAGAGGTCGAAGCCGTAAACCAATAGGCTGAGGTGATATAAAGCCCAACAGCAACAGGCGTAAAGTCCGGCTTGAAACGTACCGTGCCGAGAATAGTTGCCATGAGGCCGAATGTCGCCACAAATTCAGAAAAAGCCAAGGCCGACCCGTCCCGTAGCTTTGTCGAGATTTGTAAAACAGGTTCGGCAAACATCATGTGCGCGGCAAAGACGCCAAGCACACCGCCTGCAATCTGCGCTACGACATAGACCAAAACGGTATGGCAATTTATTTCCCGCTTCAGAAAGAAAGCCAAGGTCACGGCGGGGTTAAAATGCGCGCCGGAGATCGGCCCGAAGATTGTGATAAGAACCGCCAGCGCCGCGCCTGTCGCAATAGTATTGGCAAGCAGCGCAAGAGCAACATTACCACCCGCCAGCCGCTCCCCCATGATTCCAGAACCGACAACGACAGCAAGCAACAAAGCTGTGCCGAGTAGCTCGCTTATAAGACGCTGACTAAAGTTAAATTTGTTCATCAATTCCCCGCACTGTCTTCACACCGTTTTCCAAATGTGCTGGCGCGGCACCGCCTCTACACCGCATTTTTGCTTTTCTGCGTCCGTCAAAACATCACACGATGGCCAAAGTCCCGTCTCCAAGGCAGAAGCGTAGCCTTCGGGCAACCCTGCTTTACGCATTTTCTCTTGGGTTATTTTGAAGTCGTAAGCCAGAGGAAGATGGGAAAAGCGGATGCCTTCAGGAATAGAATCGATGACACTGTACCAAACGCGCGGCGTTCCGTCATTGGCAGGCATGCCGATAACGCCGGCATTGTGCCAACAGGCCTCGCCAAAAACTTCGGTAAAAAAGAGGCCGCTGTGGCCACAGATAACGGCGTCACTGCCGGCCAATTCTATTTCTTCACGCTTAACGGAATGCGGCGTCGTTTCAAAAATGAAAGCATTATTCTGGCGGGCACCGCCATGCACGACACTGAAGCGCTTGCCCCCAAAGTTGAATACGGCCTGATCGGGCAATCCCGCTAACCATTGCTTTGTTTCATCGTCGAGGCTTTGCACCGCGTGGCTGTACCAATCCTTCGACAGGCGATGACAGGCCGAGCCTTCATCAAAGCCGCATCCGCAGTCTTTCGCATTATTCGCCAGCGCTTCCTCGCAATTGCCCTTGAGCAGCAAGCCGAACCCAGACGACCTCAACAAGGCGAGCACTTCGACAGGATCGGCGCAATACGCGACCATATCGCCTGTGCACAGCACATGGCTGCGCGGAACGCCCAGATCGTCAACTGTCTTTAGAAGAGCCTCGGTCGCTTCAAGATTGCTATAGGGACCGCCAAACACGACAATTCGGTCATGAAGCTCGCCGAGATCGATGATGTTGCGGGGCATGTTATTGCCCCATCCAGCGCCGCCGCACCCAATGATCGACCGACAGTTTTCCCGGCCCGTTGGTCAGCAAGAGGCCGAGCAGCAAGGCCCAGTAGAGATGCTCGATATTCTGGTCATAGGTGAACTGGATGACCGCCGTCATGGCCAGTAGCGGCAGCGCGGCAAGACGGGTTCCGAACCCCAGCACGAGCAGCACGGGACAGCTTAATTCGAACAGCGCCGCCGAGAACGCCGCCACAGGGATTGGCAGCAACGGCACATGGTATTCGTTCTCGAAAAGATACAGCGTCGAAGACCAATCGTGGATTTTGGTCAATCCAGAATAGAAGAACACCCGCGCAATCCATAACCGCGCCGCCAGCCAGACCAAGGGACTTAGAAAGTTCGTGAGAGCCAGATAGGCGCGCATGCCTTGCCCCATCCATTTGCACATCGTACCGCATGTTGAACCGCTCTCGATCACGTGAGTTTGCCGATTGGTCATTTCTTACCCCGCCAGATATTTGAAGCCAGCCAAGGCCAGCATGCCAATCATGATCACCTTCATCATCGTGCAGGGCGAGCAAATGCCGGTGCCGCAGGCCCCGGTTGCGCAGCTTTCGCCGTCCTGAGCTTTGATTTGATTTTCGGATAAATCCGACATGACAACCTCCTGCAAATAACGTTTAGCCCCGATGGGACGGTGTTTTTGGTCTCTGCCAACGTCTTCGGGGGAACAAGCCTGAAAGTTACATGGACTGCTTGAAAAAACCTTCTCCAACCCAGCGCGGCAGCCAGTTCATGACCTTCGCGGCGAAAAGGTCGCTGTCTTGTGGGTGGTTGGCCTGTGGTGGCTCAATTGCCTGACCAAAAACTTGTCCTGCCGCGAGATTTTCCAGCAGATGGTATTCCTCCGGCTCCAGCCGATGCCGCTGCACTTCGTTGTTGTGCCGCAAGACACAGAGGTGAATCCTGTCGGGAGCGATGGTCAATTCCGGCTCGCCCTTCTTCCATGCCGCAAGGTAGCGCTCGACATCATGCGTCAGGCGCAACAGGCGGTTCGCGGCGCGAGGGTAGAAAACCATACTGCCCAGCGTTTCCGGATCCAGCTGCGCAAAAACGGCGGCGGTCAGTGGGTTGCTGTCAGGCGCCATGAAGATTTCGGCGATGGCCTGCTCTAGTACGGCGAGATCGTGTGCCGCCGGGTCTTGACTGGCCTGCCGGACAAACGCGCCAAACCCGAACGGATAAAAATCGAGATTGTAGGAGCACGAAGGTGTCGCCTCCACATAAGCCGCGACCAGATCGTTCATGCGCGTTGCGCCGAGATAATGGCCAAGGCAGGGATAATCATTGCGCACAGCCTGTACAAGTCGCAACCGATAGCCTTCAAGGTAAACGCCCAACTGCTTCTCGGCGGACAAATGCGGTTTCGGGCGCACGAGCGACGCGGCTTCGGCTGGATCGCCGTGCAGAATGCTGCTCTGTAAATGATTAAGCGCGGCGTTGTAAGACATGGGCATCATCGTTGGTTGTTGAACGCAGGGCGACATCGCGCGCCTTGTTGATTTCAGCCAGAAGGACATTAAAAGCGGGGATGTTGTCGTCCCACTCGATCATCGTGCTGTGCAAACCTTTATTGGCAACGGTGTAAGCGTACAAATCCCACACCGCGTCAATGACATGATTGTCATGCGTGTCGATGATGTGCGTGCCGAGATTCAAATGTCCGGCCAGATGGATTTGGGCGATGGCATCGGCGGGGATGGCGTCGATATATTGCTTCGGGTCATAGCCGTGATTGAAGCTGCTGACATAGACGTTATTCACGTCGAGCAAGACGCCGCAGCCAGTCGCTTTCGCTACTTCGCGCAGAAATTCCCATTCGGGAATATCCGAGGCTTGAAACTCCAGATAGGTCGATGGGTTCTCGATCACCAGCGTCCGCCCTAGCTTTTCCTGCGCCTCATGAATACGGGAAATAACGTGCTGCAAGGACTCCTGAACATAAGGGATCGGCAATAGGTCATGCGTGTTGTGGCCGCCGAGGCCTGTAAAACACAGATGATCTGACACCCAGATCGGTTGCAAATGGTCAATCAGCTTTTTCAGTTTACGGAAATAGTCGTCGTTGAACGGATCGGCGCTGCCGATATTCATCGACACGCCATGCATGATCATCGGATAATGGGCGCGGAGATCGGCCAGATACTCCCAATAGCCTTCATGCGCGTCGATGTAATTTTCGGAGATGATTTCGAAGAAATCGACCTTGGGTTTCTCGCGTAAAACCTGCTCATAATGAGGCGCACGAAGGCCTAGGCCAAAACCAAGATCGGGATATGGATTACTCATCAAAACTCCCCTGCAGGAAAAAGATACGGCCTCCGCAGAGGCCGTATCCCGGTTGCCTTCTTACTTCGTGGGGGCCGCGATGGTGCCGCCATCCTTGGCGCATTCGCCGGTATTGACCATCTTGAAGTCGTTGGGGTCATTGTCTTTGGTGGACATGCCAGCGCATGAGTGCGAACCGGTCATGGACTTGCAGTCGTTCTTGCCAGCCTTGGCGATGCCGTAGCACTTTTCTTTGCCTGCCATCATGCCATTGTCGGCGGCAAAGGCTTGGCCTGCAGCGCCAACAGCCATCAGGCCAACAAGCGCGGCGCACAGGACGGCCTTGCTCGCCGTAGAAGTTGACGGTTGTGGATGGGGGTGTTTGCCCGGACAGCCGTTCTTGCCAGCGTTGATTAAGCCATAGTTCTTTTCAAGCATCTTACTCATCGTGATCTCCTTGGTTAGTTTGATGAAAGGTCACAACTCAGGGATAAGTCGAACCATGACACCCTATTCGATGGAGCCTGCAGAAAAGTTACATAGGACTCCACGCACAAAAGATTCCTTCTCAGCCCTAAAACCAACGCAACACGAAGTGTCCGAGCACCGGCATGGCAATAAGCACCATAATCATCATCATTTTTTCATGGACGCACATGCCTTTTGTGGCACAGCAGCTATTCGACATTTTGCACATGAGCGACATAAGAATTCTCCTGATTGTGGTTATCGAAGCCAGCCTTCAGGCATGGCTTATCATGCGACCTATTCGCTTCAGGCCGTGCAAAAGTTACATTGGAGCTAGTGTTATGGCGTTAGAGACAGGATGGGCACATTTTCGCCCTCCCTATAATATCCTGACAAGCAGTCGGTTAAGTGGTGATTCCTGTTTGTACAGACGCGCCACCAGATAAGTGGCGGCGGTAGCGGTCAATGCACCACCCAGAATGTCGGAGACATAGTGTGTTCCAACATAGATGCGGGAAAGGCCAATGAGGACTCCAGATGCCAGGAAAAACCCAGTGTAGCGATCTCGTTGAAGTAACAGCGAAAAGGCAATTGCAAAGACCACCGTCGCATGATCGGATGGGAACGAAGGGTCGTGGCTTTTGTCAATAAGAAGCTTTGTCACCCCCGCATCATAGGGACGTATCCGATGAAGAAAGATAAGAATGATTTGGTTTAAAAAGAGGCCGCACGCCGTGGCCATACCGCAACAGATAGCCATATAGCGGACAGTTGGTCGATCACGTTTTGACCACCAACGCATTGCAATCAACGCAACCAGCAGAACGACTCCATAACTGGTTAGGATGATCATCAAAGAATCAAGGATACCAGATTGTCCGGCAAAGGAATTAAGCCACTGCGTCACGATGATGTCTGTTTTCATCCACTGTTCCATTCATTATGGGGCTGCGCCAATTGCAATGCAGAGAATAAAGGGGACTATCGCCAAACCCTTTTCAGGGTCATGCCGCCAGCCATCATGCCGACCACCGCCATCAGCCCCACCGGCATAAAATACCACATTGCCACCCGCATGGGGTCGTCCATACCATCGGTCAGACGCAGCAGGATATAGCCGAAACAGGCGACCGCCAGCGCGGCCATGCTACCCGCCCAGCAGCAACGTATGGGGGCGGCCTTTTCCATGACAAAGAACACGATGGCAGCCGGGAAAAGCCCGTAGAGCATAATGCGCACTGTCGGCATATAAAGCTCAAGTTTCAAACACTCATACAAAGCATCCCAGCTTAAAGGCGACATCATATAGAGCTGTAGGCCAAGCAAGGCTCCGAGGGGTAGAAACGGCAAGAACCGTATATGTGGTCGCTGGCCGACATCGGGAAGTGCCAGCCAATTGGCGGCGAAAAGCGCGGTTAGCCCCGACAAAAAGGCACAGCCAACCTCAAGCAAATACAGTGGTTCTTTGAATTTGACCGCAAGATCGGTTCTGAAATTTGAGAATCCGACAATAAGCCCATAATAAACAAGCATAAACGCAAGCAGACCCAATGCTGCCTTGCCCGGATGGAGCCAGCGCTTCTTGGGGCCTTGGGCTACCAGTTGTTGAACAAGTTCCTCAGTCTGCATCTTGGTTCCTCTTTGGGCGCCCTTTGGCCAGCAACGTTTTGTAGGCACGGTGGGCCGCCACTTTGACGGCGGAAACGCTCATCCCAAGTTTTTCAGCAACCTCCGCAGCCGAGAAATCGTCGACTTTCATCATGTATACAATGCGCCTCGATTTTTCGGGCAGTTCTTTCAACATTTCCTGAACGTCTTCGCCGGAACCCCGCTCTTCGGTTACAGGAGCAGCAATAAAATCTTTAACGCTGTCAAAATCGTCCCACCCAACAGCGGCATGACGATAGTGCGCGCGCAAGAAATCCTTAACCTTATATTCAGCAATCGAAAACATCCAAGCCTTGAAAGAACGCTCTGTGTTGTAGGTATGGCTGGAGCGATGGATCGCCAGCAAAGCGTTTTGCAAAATGTCCTCGTTATCAGCCCTGTTACCGAGCCTGCTGTAAAGAAAGCCTTTCAGGATGGGGATCAATTCCTTCAAAAGCGCAGCATAAGCACCCCCATCGCCAGCCTGCGCGCGGCGCATTTTCTCTGCCAGTTCGATGTCTTCCTTGTCCAAATTGTTTTCTTTCCACTGATGACCCGCCAAGTATCCATTCCAGCCCTACAATCAGTCAAATCAATTTTGCGCCCAATTGGGGTATAGAAATTGAAATTCGCTGACCTTGGTCTGGGCGAGTAACGCCCAATCAATGCTTCGCTGCAGCCACAAGCGTCATAATGTGCCTTAAAAAGCGGCGTTCATCGCCATCCGTAATACGAGCATAGACACGAAGCAAGTCCTGAAGCTCCCGTTGATCGAAGAGTATTGGATCGATGTCGGAGGTTTGCGCCTCAGGTGTCTTGCTACACAATTTTTCAAGAAACCAGGCCGCAGGCATCTCCAGACTTTCCGCGATGTGAATAAGCCGACTGACGCTGATACGGTTGTGCCCACGCTCATATTTTTGGATTTGTTGAAAGGTAAGGCCGTTTAACTTGCCAAGCCGTTCTTGGCTCATGCCGCGTGCGATGCGCGCCATGCGCACCAATTTACCAAGTCGGGTGTCAATTGGGTCAATTAGCCCTGTAATTTGCTTTGCCGTTGGCATTCAATTCACACACTCGTTTGTTGCTTTAAAACATCCAAGATTTCGCCTATCTGCCGTTTCTCCTGAGGACTAACCCCTTCTCTTTGCTGACAAAGCTCAAGAACAGATTTCATCTTCTGCAGATGCGGCTGTAATTTTCCGTAACCATTAACGGATCGAATAATGAAGCCGGCGATGTCTTCACCATCGAACCCTGGGACGGGGTGGATGTCGGCGATGGTGACCCAGTTGGAGTCGATGCACGCTTCGATCTCGGATGCTACGCCGAAGCTCGTGCATGACCATGGCAGCGACGATGCAATAACGCGTTCCATTGCTGTCTTTTTTGATTTCTTGACGGTGGTTTTAGTCATGGCGACGTCCATGTTTTTTGGGAACAAATTGGCGTGGCGCAGGCAAAGATACGCTGGCGACCGCGCGCGGATCGGGGGATTGTCTTGATAAGCCAAGCAAAGTTGAAAGTGGTATCACCAAATCTGGTGATGGCCCGATCTGGATGACACCGTGAGAAAGCGCGATGGCGGTGGCATGGGTTTTGTTAACGGCATCGAGCTTGAGACACGCGCTTTTGATGTGCGTGTTCACCGTGTCCTCCGTAATCGAGAGAAGTCTGGAAATTTCACCGCTGGTTTTCCCGCAGGCTGTCCATCTCAAAACCTCGGCCTCACGTGGCGAAAGCTGTAAAGGCCTGCCAGCATAATCTTCATTTCTCGTCATTCTCATTCCTCCATGTGCTCAGATTGTTAATGGCGATCAAAAAATGGGCCGCATCCCAATGATCAACAACCTCCTGTGGCGTGAAGCCAACCGCGTTCAAATCCTGCGGCATGCACCCGCCATTCTTCTGCCGGACCTCCACAATGACCTTCGCCATTTGTCCCGCCATCGAGAACTTCATGTCGCTGTTCTGCAAGTCGACGACGAGAAAATCCGCTTGTTTTTTACTCGTCATCGGCTTGACTGTTGCCAAGGGTTTGGCCTCTTGATCTCGACCAGCTTGCAGGCCTGCGGCCAGTGCCGTGCGATGTTGTCGAGCGAAAAGCCCATGTCACGGAGATGCATGATGCTGCATTCGCCCTTTTGATCCATGCGCTCGGCGATGGCAGTCGCCATACGTTCAACAACATGTTCCGTCTCGTTTTGGCTACGGATCACACGCAGCGCCGCTATCATCTTGTGGGCTCCGTGCTGGCGTTGCTGGAAGCTTCCGCCTTTGGTTCAAAGGCATCCGGCAGGCTTAAAAGGCAAAATTCCTCAATCAGCCGCGCGAAGGTTCTGGCGCGTTCGGCCTGATCCTGGGTTTGTTCCCCCTTCAGCACCACGGCGGTGAAACCAAGCGCCGTGCAAAAAATCCTTAAATCATCGCGGGTCATTTCAACCTCACTGAGAAAATTTAATGAGGCCAGTGTCCATAATGGAGGCGATAGAAAAAACGTCTATTTTTAGCGTTATTTGACAACTGCCTTATGCCTGACTGGCAAAACTTCTCATTTGTCACTTGCAGTCATTTGTCTTGGCATTTTCTGCGCACGACGAGGTAATACGCGCGATACATGCGCGCGCTTTTACGTCGCAGAGCGGTGGCATTGGAAGTGGGGATGAAAGAGAAGCTTAGGCGCAGGTCTTGGACGTCTGCGGCATCATGATCAACGGCACGGCAGATTCCCATCGCGGCTCAAAATCATTGAGGCCAATATGAGCCGTTTCGATGGATTTGGTCAGGTGGAAGAAAAAGTCCCGCCCGTTGGTAATAACGACGATGGTTGTGTCGTTGCAGATAATTTGCGCCAACGGCCCCAGAGGATTGTGCGATGTCGCACGGAATTGCATTGACGGCACATCCATGGACAGTTGGCGATCCTCGGACAACAAGCATTTGACGGTTGCGTGTTTCGCAAGCTGTTCGAGCCGCTCAAGACGGTTAAAATCAGCGATGCCAAGCGCACGGGCAAACTGCTCCTGCGTTCTGAAAATGGCGACGATTTCGCCACCCTTCCGCTGGGCCATGGAAAGCAACTCGTCATAAAACTCGTCACAGCCATGCGGCCCGTCGAAAGTCTTGGTCTCAGCCGCTTGTCGGCTGATGCCGTTCCGACCATGAAATTTGAAGCCACGGCTTTCAAACGCGATGCGGACAGGCTCAACGCTGCGGTGGGACAGTTTGCCTTCTTCAAGATTACGGATCGTTCCAGGCGACACGCCGGACTCTTCGGCCAGCATTTCCCTCGTCCAATCCATCCATGCGCGCGCCGCCTTGATTTGTTCCGAGCTGATCATCATGGACATCACCCTGCGAAGTTTATTTCGCACAGGGCTTCAAACGCGCGCTGGAAACGCAGGTCGCGATCAAGGCAAATGATGTCGTTCTTAATTTGAGCAAGACGTTCCAGGCATTCCAAAAACTGGAAAGCCTTGTCATCTCCGTGACGTGCCGCCATATCGCTATAGGTAACGTGTTGCATAATGCCGCGCCCCTCAAACCGTGTTCAAATTAGTTCATCACTTCTTTAATGTTCAGATCGGCTAAAAAACGAACAACGTCATCGTAATCGTCAACGCGTATCGTGCTGACATCGTCGACGCCAAACTTTTTCTCAACAAGACCGCGAACGATCTCTTCGTTGGCGCCTTTCTCGTAGGCGATATAGGCAATCAGTGCGCGGATGGATACTTGCTCCGGCTCCTCTAACGTCTCGGTGGCGCGTAAGAGTTTCAGTTTTCTGCGCAGTGCTTCGAGACCAGGCAAAGAAAGTTCATCCGCCAAAACTTCAGCGCCCAACTGAGCCGCTTTCTCTTCGTCAGAGATCGGCTTTAAGATGATGTTCTTTGGCGTCTTTCTCATAACCCGTACCTTTGCAAAAGTGATCGTTACACCGTTTGATCCAACTCAAAATCAGGCAGCCAGAGCAGCGGACTGATCCGCGCCCATATTGCTCACCGCGTTCCAGCGATCCTCTAAACTCACAACACCGTCAACCACGATGCCATCGACGCGTTCGATTTGTTCCACGATGTATAAAATCCAGCTTTCGCCGTGGGTCATCAGATATTTGTTATAGTCTGGCATCGTTCTATTCCTTAAAAAATCGTTATCAATTCGGTTGCCTAAAATTGGGCTCGCTTCCATTTTTGGTGCCAGAAATCGCTGTTTTCTGACTTTTACAGACAACTTTCTTGCGAAACCGTAAGGCGACTATAAAAGGCGGCTGGAGTGAAAGCAATAGAAATCCGTCAATTCTCTGAAATCAATTCGGCTAATTTCTGAATTGACACAGAGGCCGCCCCGGAGTACCAATATCAAACAAGATAATGCCAAAAAGAGGTAGCTCAAATGCTGGTAGGGTAAATTTTTTTAACTTCAGGCTTACATATTCGGTGATATAAGGAATTCAATTCATACTTTTTTCGGGGCAAAAATGATTACTGGGCACCAAATTCGTGCGGCACGCGCACTTTTAAATTGGGGGGCAGAACGCCTTGCCGAAGAAGCTGATCTCAATCGAGACACAGTTCACAACATAGAAAACGGCAAAGTGCAAGCGCGCGGTGCATCGGCGGAAAGAATCCTGCGGGTGTTCGTCGATAACGGCGTCGAATTCATCGGGGATCGCGGCGTGGCACTACTCAACGAGAACTACAGGGTTCTTGAAGGACAGGATTGTTATCTGCGTTTGCTCAACGAAGTTTATCAAACCTTGCTTGGAAAGAAAAACGCTGAAGCTTTATTTATTTGTGTCGATGACGCGATCTCCTCGAAGGAAGTTATCGAAGCCAACCTTCATATCCGCAATGCTGGCATCAAGTGCCGTTATCTATGCTCAATGAATGCCAAGCGGTTTGATTTCGACACGGAGGATTACCGCACTATTCCAGAGCAGTTCTACACGAACAGCGTGATGGTTGTTTTTGGCAACAAGGTAGCAACGCTTCGAGGAACCAATGATGCGGTACTCATCGTAACCGACAAGGAGCAGGCGGACATGCTGAGAGGATTGTTTGAAATGATTTGGCTACAAGCCCCTAAGCCAAAGGCACTAAAGGCTAAATGATGACCCACTACAAAATTGAAATTCGTAACAGTCCAGGTTGGCGCCAACACCGCGTTGCCACATTGGGCGTGAGCGTATCCAGCCCAAACTGGCATGATGAAAAATTCGCCGCCACCCTAAGCTTCGCTGCCGCCAATTTTGATGCCATTCGGATCGATGTAACCGATGCCCTCTATCGTCATAGCTTTATGGCTGAAGGACTGTCCCCAAAGGAGGCCATGGCTCAGGCAAATGCTTTAGGTTCCCTGTGGCTAGCGCGGCATCAGGACATTATCGATGACTGCAAGATCAAACCCAGCATCGTTAGATGGGGAGAATGGTACGGACACCCAGATTATGAAACCACCCTGATAGAATTCCAGCGCGCCCACGAACTCAACGATGTCCTGCGCGAGGCGGTGCACGACGACGCTATGGAGTTTTATCGTCGCAAGCAGCAAACACCGTCGCTGCTGGAACAAGAGAAGAGTAAAGATTTCATGACCGAGGAGCTGGCGGTTTTAACGCTCCAAGCTCGCGCGCTTCCTGGCGTCAGGCTCTATCCAGGGGAAGAGCTTCGGTGCCTGAATGTAGTCCGCGCAGGACTTGTTCCCGAAGCTCCGATGGGGCTGGAGAATGAACAGTTTGCTAAGGTGAAGTTCGACAAGAGAGGACACGAAGCAGTCTTTGATGGTCGGACGGCCACTTCTACTGGGGTGCTCCAAGCTGTCAAACTCGCCGCCGGTTAGGCGGACGAAATGTCCGCCTAAAATGTAAAAAAACTAGCCGCTGTGTCTATTTCAGGTATAGTCGAGGCATGATCGACGCACCTGATATCTTGGGCCTTACGGGCATATCGCTATCCACTTACAGTTACGCGCGCGTGCAGTGGCAACGTGACTACGCCAAAAAGCTGAGCTATTCCGTCCTGAACCTTGTCGGGATGTTTTTCCTGATCACCTCTCTTTTTTACCACTGGAACTTGGCTTCGTTCGTCAGCAGCATCATCTGGGCGTTGATCAGTTCTTATGGAATTTACCGTTGCTGGAAATATTCACGTCAGCCTGCTTTTGTTGCCGCCACATCATCCGAAAAACTATAGAGCACCCTTGGCGCCGATGAAAGGGCAGGCCGCGCAATTCGACTGCAATGCTTAGAAGAATGCGCTTTTAACGCTGCTTGCTCTTGGCCTGCACGATATTGAGCCAATAACGCGTCGATTTGCGTTCGCCCGTGCGCAGGAGCACGCCTTTTTCGACCAGATTGTGCAAGTCGCGCGTTGCCGTGGCGCGGGGCACGCCGGTGATTGAGATGTAATTCTCGGCGCTTAACCCACCCTTAAAGCCTTCGATACCTTCGCGGAAGATACGGGCCAAGACCTTTTCCTGTCGTTCGTTCAACGTACCGCGCACCTTGTCATAGAGCTTGGTCTTTTCGATCAGGAATTCGACTGACTGTTGCGTGTAGTCCTGCGCGGTCAAGATTGTTTCCGCGAAATAAGCCAGCCAATCGTCGATCTGGCTGTCCTTGTTGTTGTGCTCCAGCGCGTCGTAATAGGCTTTTTTGCGTTGTTGGATCGTATGGGAGAGCGCAATCAACGAAGGCTGCCCCAGCGACTGAGCCAGAGCTTTTTCGGCAATGCCACGCCCGATGCGCCCGTTACCGTCCTCAAACGGGTGGATGCAGACGAAATAGAGATGCGCGATGCCCGCACGGGTCAAGGCAGGCAGCGGCGCAGATCCATTCGGAGCGGTTTTGTTAAACCATGAGATGAAGCGCGTCATTTCGCGTGTCATGGTCTTGGACGGCGGAGCTTCGAAATGAATCTTCGGTTTGTAGATGGCACCGGAAACAACCTGCATGGGGTCTTCGTGTGTGCGATAGCGACCAACATCTTTCAGGTCGGTTCGCCCCGACATAATCATCGTGTGCCAAGCAAAAAGGGCCTCATGCGTCAGGGGATCGGCATAATTACGGTAGAGGTCGATCATCATATCGGCGATGCCGCGCTCAGCTGCTGGGACTTTCCTTGCATCCGAAGTCAGCCCAAAATGCCGCTGAATGGAGGAATGCAGACTGGCCCGATCAAGAATTTCGCCTTCGATTTCCGAAGTCTTGTAAGCTTCGTCGCTCATCAGATCGACCGTCAGGATGGCCTTGTCCTCATCGCCAATGTGCTTGTAGCTTCCTTGCAGGACGCCGGATTGGCGCAGAAAACGGCCTTCCGCCTCCTCAAGCGAGGCTTTATCATAGGTGAAATTCGGCCAGTCTTCCTGCTGCCAGTTCCAGATCATGAGCTATAAACCCCGCATTTATCACTCATAATATAACACATAATTGAGCTATAAATCCAGCGTTTATGCATCATGCAGATGGGCTGAAAATAAGGGATTATGATCTGCGGTCAGCGGAACGCCTGGATCTTTGTCCGTGATTTGCCGGAGCTGGTTATCTTCGTAAGCCTCAATATCGCGCACCCTATAAAGGACATGACCGCCAATTTTAAGGAAGCGCGGCCCACAACCGCGTTGCCTCCACCGATCAAGTGTTTTAGGGTTCAAGCCCCATCGTTCAGCCAGTTTGGAAACGCACAAGTGTTTTTCAGCCATGTTTACCTCCTACAGGACACATGCTTCGCAACTGGGCGAAGTCCAGAACTATGGTGGGAGCGCACGCTGTTTGAGGTGACAAAATTCCGAAGAAAACGAATGGTGCTGTTTGATTATGCATTGACAGCCCGCTATTACGGGCTGGAAAAGACTGGTGCAGGAGATTTGTATTTAGGCTAACAAATCCTCCGCCATTAAAACAGCCCCCGCTTGGGGGCTATTTTAATGGCGAACGTGAGGCAGTGAATAGCAAGCCGAGTTCGACAATTTTCAGGAGCGGCCAAGCGCTTTGCGCGCAGATCGCGACTAGAAAATTGCCACTTTGCGAGCGGCTTTG
>JAGWIK010000049.1 GCA_028866275.1 Alphaproteobacteria bacterium | reverse complement strand
GCCCGCGGCTTTTGCGGCTTTTGCTTCATTTTGCTGCTATTCCAGCAGCCCTGGCACTCAAGCCTGGTACACGCTTCCCATCGGCGGCGGCGGCAACCTGCTGCACATGAGTGTGCAGAACGATGGGACCGACCCGCAAGCCATGGTCGTGACGACCGACACTTGTGGCGCATATATCTGGAATCCGTCTGCGACTGCCCCGAACGGCGCAACGGGAGCGTGGCAGCCGCTGGTGAATGCCGGGGCGATGCCGGCCAGCTACGTCTCGGCAGGTCCCGCACTTTGCGCTGGTGTATATGCCTTGTCTGTCGCGCCGAGCGCGACGCAAACCATGTACATGGCTTATCAAGCCTACGTCGCTAATGCGAGCCCGGATGTCCAAGGCGTTTATAAAACGACCAATGGGGGAGCAAACTGGACGCTGACGAACTTTAACGGCTCGTCGAGTCCAAATCCGATCAATATCAATCCTTATTTTGGTGATACCTCGACCTCACCCGGAGGTGCACTGAAGAACTGGGGACCGAGGATCGCAATCGATCCTTCCACGCCGAACAACGTGATCGTCAGCACGGGCACCGCGCTGTACTACACGACCAATGGCGGCACGTCGTGGACGACCAACTCCACAATCCCGGCAGCCATCGCCGATGGAAATGGCAATTATCCCGGCTACATCGGTCTTGCGATCTCGAAATTCAATACGAACCACGTATTCGCGTTCTCCTACGGCAATGGCCTCTACGAGAGCACAACCGGCGTTGGAGGCACCTTCAGCAAGATTAACGGGACGAGCGGTTGTCAGACCATCGTTTACGACGCCAAGGTGGACCCGAACACGGGATTTTATTATTGCGTCGAATACACGGGCCATGTTTGGCAGTGGAACGACACAAGCTCGACGTGGACGGAAGTTTATTCAGGCACCGGCGTTCAAGCGGTCGCCATCGATCCTAACACGGCGAATCATATCGTCATTGGGACGGGCAACGGACAACTCGCTGAGAGCACAAACGGCACCTCTTTCGGAACACTCAGCGGGCAACAGACCACGGCGACAGGTGACGTGACGTGGCTAGGCCCATTTACGGCCAATGTGCAGGAACTCTGGTTCGATCCGGTCACGGCAAAAAAACTCTATGCCACATCAAATCGCGCCTTTTTTACCACGACCTATACGGGAACGATCAGCAACACGACGACGATCAATTGGCAGCTCCAAACGCGCGGCATCGAGCAGCTCGTTGCTATCAGAACCATTGTCCCTTCCTCGAATAAGCCACTTGTGCTGTCATGGGATACAGCGCTGACAGCACCCGCCTTCAATTCCTATCCGAGTTCAAATCCGGTGCGGCCACCCCCAGCGAGTGCAACATCATTGGCAGCCGGTCAATCGATCGACTGGTGCTCATCCAATCGCAGTGACGTGGTGATGATCGCCAACAGCGCGCAATATAGCCAAACCGATTACAGTGGCTATTCAACCGACGGAGGGGTAAATTGGACTAATTTCGGCGCGGAGCCTCCGAACGCAGGAACAAGTGGCGGTGGTACGATCGCATGTGCGTCGGCTACGGACGCGATCTGGGCGCCCGGAGGGGCTGTGCAGCCTTATCACACGACAAATTATAATTCTGCTACTCCGACCTGGACTACGATTTCTCTGTTTCCGG
Source organism: Alphaproteobacteria bacterium (assembly GCA_028866275.1). Classification (GTDB taxonomy): domain Bacteria; phylum Pseudomonadota; class Alphaproteobacteria; order UBA9219; family UBA9219; genus CAIXLI01. Next base: position 3,195 of record JAGWIK010000049.1, on the reverse strand, counting down.
GGATGACCGCATGGAGCCAGTTCAATGGCGGCGGCACGCACGGCATGGTTTCGTTCTGTGCTGATCGAGGAACACCGGGAACGTATTATTCGTTCTGGAACTCGACGTTTTTTAAATCCACGGACGGCGTAACATTCACCTCGCTCGGATCGCCGGGCACTATCCTGACGGGTGAGACCTCCGCGATCAAATGCACGGATGGCGTTTCTGGCGACTTCTGGTTTACGCCAAACGACAATGCACCGAATGAAAGCTTGCCATGCGGCAACGCCTTCTATCATTACAACGGTACTTCGATCATCACAGTGACGAATGCCGAGTGCGTCGTTGCCTTTGGTTTCGGGGTCAGCTCAACTGGCAGCGGTTATCCGGCGCTCTATATCGAGGGCTATGTCAACGTATCAGGGACATGGACATTTGGCGTGTGGCGCAGCGACAATGCAGGAACGGCCGGTGCCACGCCGACATGGACTCAGATAGGATCGACTGGCGGTTATCCGGGAGGAGGGCCGAACGGCTACCCGGCAGGCACCATGAGCCTCGGCTTTGATATGTCGGGTGATCCGAGTGTCTACGGACAGGCTTACCTTTGCACAGGCGGCGCGGCTTGTATGGTGTACCGTTAATTCAGGTGTTTGCTCTTATCGCATTCGCGCCGTAGTGCCGCGCGATTCTGATGCTTGGTCGTTCAATTAATTGATACATCGCCCACGCGGCCAATATCGAACCTGTCAGCGAGGCTGCAAGACCAACGACCTCGGCACCATAACCGTTGCCGACCGTCATATTGACCAACCGAAATGCTACCCCAGTAACGGGGCTATGAATCAAATAAAGCGAGTATGAGATCATCCCAACGAACTGAATCCATCGCCAATTCATCGCGGTCGTCAATGCCTGGCGGAGAGAAACGATATAAAGCGCAATGGCAGTCCAAACACCGACTGTCATGAACTGGTCGTTCATCGCGACCGCGACACCTTGCAGGCATAGGCAATAGGTGAAGAACATCCACGCTTTTACAAGGCGATTGGCCGCAAAATAAGCACCGACACCCAGCAGGAACCCATACCAAAGAAGCGTAAATAGACCGTGCCAGAGAATGACTGTGCTCAAGGGAATACTGACCAGAAAGGCCGCAATCATAAGCATTCGAGATCGCGACAATAGCAGTAAGGCGAACACGAAATAGAACTGCACCTCAAGGCAGAGTGTCCAGAAAATCGGGCTTATATCCTCGAAGCCAAGCAAGTCTTGCACATAGATAAGGTGAGCCGCGACCTGCCAAGCCGTGAACATCGGCAAACCCTTCGCGAGCACGATGGCACAAGAAATAGCAATCGCAGCCCAATAGGGCGGATCAAGTCGCAGGGAGCGCTTTAGCATGAAGCGCCCAACATCCGCGACGGCAAGTGCCCGACCGGCAAGCGAATGCGAGATCACAAAGCCGCTTAGAACAAAAAAGATTGAAATCCCCGCATTGGCGCGAGAGACGATTGCTTGGAGCAGCCAAGGCACGCGGTCGTAGATGATCGGGATATGATCGCCTTCGAGGGCATGGAACAGAACCACGCTTAACGCAGCAATCGCGCGCAAGGCATCAACAAAGGCGAATCGCTTGGAGGGCAGCATTACGCATCCACGCTACTTCCCATTGAGTCGCGCTCCAATAGCCAAAGGTTCAAACTTCCCGCTAAAATAGGGGCTTGACAGGCGGAAAACGGCGTTCACTCACCGGATACGCGAGATCATGGCTTTCATGCGCTCAGAGGTCTCCCGAGCGTCTTTTCTCAGGGCTTCGATCTCTTCTTTGGTCAGTTGTCGGTAAGTCATCGTTAGCGAGGCTCCTTCAGTTCTTTCGCGCATGCTGGCGTTCCACCAGTCCTCATCACCAGCATCCAGCCTTCGTCGCATGTGATAGCGCTGGTGCTGTTTGTGATGCTGATCCCTCCGCCATTGTTGGTAATCGAAGTAACCTCTCCGCCGCTATTGAAAAAAAGCTGTAGCCTCTGGTTGGGGTCGGAGTGGCATATATTGCCATTCTCAAGCCAGCAAGCACCGTTTGCGCAGCAATTGCTATAGCCGTGCGGTGCCCCTGTCGAGGTCCAGACTGTCTGAGCCGCGGCCGATGATATTCCGATCAGTATCGCAATTACCAAAGCTTCAAATCTTGTCATCGGTTCTCTCTACTGTGATGTTAAGGCTAGGGCTTGCGATGCTTCGTTGCAGTGTCCTTGAACCCGCAAACCTCGCACTTCTCTCCCTCACCAATTAGGTTTCTGTCGCATCGCTTACACCACGACAGTCCCCGCTTGGGTTCCGTCTTTCTCTCGCGGTTCGTCGTGGTGCGAACGTCCGCCCAATCATTGTCGCGATACCGGATCATTTCTCTAACTGCTGAGTAAGGCATTCCGGCTGGCAGAAGTCCTTTGCGTAGCCGTTCTTTGATTTTGTGCCATCCTTGATGATAATCCACCAATGGCCGCTACGACCTTCTCCGGTGATGATGCCATTGAATGCAGGCCGCTCATACACCTTGACGGTCACCCGATCTCCTATCTTGAGTTCGGACATGCTCAGTACCTACCTATTCAAGAAACTAATCAAAATGCGGCTCTGATAAGGGTTCTGTATCTAGTTGTTCCTCAACCCACCCTTCGGCCTCGTCGTCAGTGAAGGCGCTATCATCTAGCTCGTCCATTTGCCCATCCTGTCTATTTGAGCAACTTTTCCAGTTTCTCACGGGCAAGGTTCTTTCGCCCGCTCACCTGATTGCGAAGTTCGTAATCCGTGTTGCCGCGAAGGTCATCCTCCAGCTTACTAAGTGCCAGATACTCTAAAAGTGCGTCTCGATATCCCTGGGTCATGTTGATTCCTTTGACGACGCGTTTACGCGGTTTGTTGCTCGTGCTCGTCGATGCCGAACGCGCCGCTCTCCAAGCAGTTGAGAATGGCTTGATCGAACAGTTCGTGGATCGCGGTCGTGCCCTGCTCATCCTCTCGGTTGAGGGCGCGCGTAAGCTCTTTGGCGAACTCGTCGGCATCGGTGATCTTGTAGCGGGTATCAAACTTCCGCATTGCCCACGCGCCCTCTAGGACCATTGGCAGGGCATCCAAAGGCACCCGGATTACGATTGCCCCGTCCTCGATAATCGCCTGTCCGCCGTTGTCCATGGTCTGCTCCTTAACTTGCCG
>JAGWIK010000008.1 GCA_028866275.1 Alphaproteobacteria bacterium | reverse complement strand
GACATCGGCAGACAGCACCCGGCGCAGTCGAGAGGGAATAAAAACAGCCGGGTTTGTATATTAAAGTGGCGCGCCCGAAGAGATTCGAACTCCTAACCGCCAGATTCGTAGTCTGATGCTCTATCCAGTTGAGCTACGGGCGCGCATGGCATTCACATATCGTGAAGGCGCGCAACCTAGCGAAAAAGCCACAGAAAAGCAAAAACTTTTATTGATGTGCATTTTGCTGTGGTTTTTCACGGTTTTTTGCGCCACAAGCGGGATCGAGCCTGACCGTAACCGCGCCGTTTCCAATCGTCCTTTTGCCAGAGTCCGCCAATGCCTGACACACTCCCTGCCCCCGTTTTGTCCGTCGTGATTCCGTTACTGGACGAATCCGGCAATGTGCAGCCTTTGATCGACGAGATTTCAGCGGCCTTGCGCGGTTACGCCCCTGTCGGCGATGCTTTTGAGATCGTCTGCGTCGACGACGGCAGCGTTGACAGCACCGCCGCCGAAGTATTGGCGGCGCGGCAGGGCACGCCGCAGGTGCGGTTGATCAAGCACCCGCAACGGCTGGGCATGAGCGCGGCCCTGCGCAACGGCATTCGCCGCGCGCGCGCGCCGTGGGTTTTAACCATAGACGGCGACCGCCAGAACGACCCTGCCGATGCCCCGCGTTTGCTGGATCTGGCATGGAACAAGGGGCGCGACCGCAAAATTCTGGTTGCCGGCATACGGGTTAATCGCCGCGATACGCTGGGCAAACGTCTGGCCAGCCGGTTCGCCAACAAAATCCGCAAATCGTTGCTGAACGACAATTGCCCCGACACCGGGTGCAGCCTGAAGCTGTTTCCCCGCGATTCCTATCTGGAACTGCCTTTTTTCAGCGGGTTGCACCGGTTTATGCCTGCTTTACTTAAACTATACGGGCATGAATGTGTTTTCACCCCCGTTAACGACCGCCCGCGCGAGCTCGGCGTGTCGAAATCCGACTTTGTCGGGCGGGCCGTGCGCGGCGCCTATGACCTGTTCGGCGTCATCTGGTTGATGCGCCATACGCCCGCGCCGGAACGGGGTGAGGAAGCCGTGTGATCGGGCATAGGGCGGGGTTTTCGCCCCGTGGCCAATAATTTTGCCAGCCCCCAATGGGCTTCAGGGTGCTTTGACAGAATTTGTGCAACCGTCATTCGGGCGTTCACGCTGTCAATGTCGGGAAAGATCACAACATTATTGCCCTGTGGCTGCATATAGGGGCTTACAGCCGATTGACCCAGCCCCCAAAAAAGGCGTCCGTTCAAAGCCGTTTGATATGCCGTTTCGGCGCAGTCGGCCATAAGCAGCACCCATTCGGATTGATTTTGAACGCCAATTTCCGCTCCGACCAACGCGTCGACCGTCGCATAAAAACCGGCATCATGGATATCCTTGGGGATGCCTTTTACATAAGGGTGGCCGTTATGATAGAAGACCGCAAATGGCAGCAATTGGTTGTGTTGTTTATCAGGCATAGGGCATCCTAAATTTCTTAATTTTATGATCGGGCGGCGACTATTGCGCCAAAAAACAAAAAATCAAGGGAAAACGCCATTTTTAAAAATCCGGTCGCTTTTTCTTGACATCAGGGCCTATTTCCTCCAAAAAGCGGCCTTCGCGGGTTTATGCCTTGGCGTAAGGGCCGCGCTTTACCAGATTAAGGAATTCGCATCATGTTCGCAGTGGTTAAAACCGGCGGCAAACAATATAAAGTTGCCCAAGGCGATGTTATTCAGGTCGAAAAGCTGCCCGGCGACGCCGCGGCCAAGATCGAACTGGCCGACGTTTTGATGATTTGCGACAACGGCAAAGTGACCGTTGGCGCGCCTTTCGTCAAGAACGCCGCTATCAGCGCCGAAATCGTCGCGCACAAGCGCAGCGACAAGCTGATCATCTTCAAGAAGAAGCGTCGTCAAAACTACCGCCGCAAAAACAATCATCGTCAGGATTACACCGTCCTGAAGATTACCGGCATCAAGGCATAAGGAGCGAACAATGGCCCACAAAAAAGCAGGCGGTTCATCCCGCAACGGTCGCGACAGCGCCGGCCGCCGTCTCGGCGTCAAGCTGTATGGCGATCAGAAAGCCACCGGCGGCAACATCATCGTGCGTCAGCGCGGCACCAAATTCTATGCCGGCGAAAATGTCGCGATGGGCAAGGATCACACCCTGTTCGCCAAGATCGACGGCACGGTCAAGTTCCGTGAAAAAACCGGTCGCACCTATGTTTCGGTCGTTACCGAGTAAGGCCACGCATATATGAGAAGATTAAGGGCGCGGCCTGCGGGTCGCGCCCTTTTCGTTACGGGCATTCCGCTATGGGGACCGTTAAAACATCGCGTCGATGGCGCTTTGATCCATTGACGAATCGTGGCCGTGGACGATGGCGCTGCCTTCCTCGACCATGCCGCGGATAAGTTCCGCGACATAGCGGGCGAATTTGCCGAAAGTCGCGGTTTCCCCCGCATCGTTCAGGCGTCGCAGCGTACGCGAAGCTTCTTCGACAAAAATGCGCATCGCGTCGATTTTGCGTTCGAAGGCCAATTTCAAGTCAGGCGGCACATGGGCGTAAGATTCGATGGCCAGACCGGCGAAGTCCAGCCCGCTGTCGCGAAAATGGCCGACATAATCATTGAACTTCCATTGCTCGACTTCATCGAGCAGTTCCGGCATTTCGGGCAGCATGTCGAACAGCATAATAACCGAATTGAAGGTGTTGAAATAGTCGGTCGACAGCAACGATCGCGTGTCGATGTTGGTTCCCGCGACTTTGGCGCGATATTCTTCGAGTTTGACGGCAGCGTCGGACACGGGAAACCTGAAAAGTTTTTGTTTTTACTCTGTGCCGGCCATGATAGACCTCATCCTAACTATAACTAAAAACAATAAAAAATGGTTAGCAAACGCGTTCTTTTGTTCGGCGGCGACGGCCAGGTTGGCCGGGCCGTGCGCGCGCGTGTTTTGCCCGCCGGATGGGAATTGGGCGTCAGCACCCGCGCGCAATGCGACCTGACGCGGGCCGGCGATATCGCCAAGGCGATCCGTGATTTTGCCCCCGATATCGTCATTAATGCCGCCGCGATAGCCGATATCGATACCTGCGAACGCGATTATGCGCTGGCCATGCGCGTCAATTTCGAAGCCGTGGCCGAAATGGCCGCCCATTGCGCCGAGGCGAATGCGCCTTTGATCCAAATTTCGACCGATTATGTTTTTGACGGCAGCGAAGGCGAACGCCCCTATGCCACCGATGACGCGATGAACCCGTTAAATACCTATGGCAAAAGCAAATTGATGGGCGAGGAAGCGGCGCGGCACGGCATCCATTGGCATGTTATTCTGCGTACGTCTTCGGTCTTTGGCGCATGGGGACAAAACATTCTGACCAAGACATTGCACAGCATTGATACGCTGGACGAATTCGGCGCGGTGACGGATCAGATTTCGTGTCCAACTTCAGCCGATGCCGTGGCCGAAGCGTTGGTCGTTATGGCCGACGCTATTCTGGGCGGCAAGGTTGACGGGTTTGGCACGTTTCATTTATGTGGTGCGCCGCCGGTGTCGCGTTATGATTTTTTACAGGCCATGATCGATGCCTATGCGCCCTATACCGGACGGCGGACGAAGCTAGTCCCCCTGCGCGCCGCCGACATCGCGGGCCGCGTGCCCCGCCCCGCCTATTCCGTTCTCGATTGTGGGAAAATCCAGCGCGTTTACGGCATTGCCCAACGCCCGTGGCGCGAAGATCTGATCACCGCCATTAAAACCTATATGGAAAACCGTGCGGATGTTTAACGTGAACCCCGACAGCCTGTCTTTTTCCGCGGCCGTTATCGCCGCGAGTTTTGCGGCGTCGATGATTCTGACCGCCCTGGTGCGCCAAATATTGTTGCGCCGCGCCATGCTGGACATTCCCAACGAACGCAGTTCGCACAGCGCGCCGGTGCCGCGCGGCGGCGGATGGGCGATTGTGGCTGTCATGCTGCCCGGCCTTGCCGGAGCGTCATTCGTTTTCGACCACGATATACGCCAAGTGCCCTTGATCATCGGCATTATGTTGCTGGCGGGCATTTCATGGCTGGACGACCGTAAGGGCATGGGCGCGGCGCAGCGATTGAGTTTGCATCTGATCGCCGCCTGTCTGGGCAGTTTGGCCTTTATGCCCGACCAATTGCTGCTGGGCGGCGCCGTGCCGTTCTGGCTTGACCGCACGGTCATGATTATCGGCTGGGCGTGGTTTATCAATTTGTACAATTTTATGGACGGCATCGACGGCATTACCGGCGTCGAAACCGTGTCTGTTGCGACCGGCACCTGTCTCGTTATGACGGCGGCGGGTATCGTCGATCCGGTGGTGTCGTGCGCGACGCTGCTTCTGACCGGCGCGTGTCTGGGTTTTCTGGCCCACAACTGGCATCCGGCAAAAATCTTTCTGGGCGATATCGGCAGCGTGCCGTTAGGCTATATCGTCGCTTTTTGCCTGATCACGCTGGCGGTGCACGGGCATTTGATCCCTGCCCTGATTTTGCCGCTTTATTATCTGGCCGACAGCGGCATCACCATCGTCAAACGCGCGGTCCGCGGCGAAAAAATATGGCAAGCGCATCGCCAGCATTTCTACCAGCAAGCCACGCGCGGGGTCGGGCGGCATGATATCGTGGCCCTGATGATCGCGGTGGCCAATATTGGGCTTGTCGTCGCTGCCATAGCCGCCGTTTCCGCCCCATGGGCGGGCGGCGTCGCGGGTGTTGTCATTGTTGCGGTTTTGCTGAAAAAAATGCATAAAGTTGCGTCTTTAACGCGTGGAATCCCATGAATTTTATTTATGCCAATCGCCGGTTTTTAGCCTTTTTGCACGATGTCGCGGTCGCCGCCATAGCTTTCTGGCTGGCGCTTTATCTGCGCGTCAGCGGCGATTTTTCGACCTTGTCGCTGCACGACTCGGCCATCGCGTCGGTTCTGTTCACGGTGACGTGCGGGTTCGTGTTTTGGGCCTATGGGCTGTATCGCAGCATATGGGCCTTTGCCTCGCTGCGCGACCTGACCGAAATTCTGCGCGCCGCCAGCCTTGCCGTGGCATTATTCCTTGTCATCGCCTTTGTCACCATGCGTTTGGCGGGCGTGCCGCGCACGGTTCCGTTTATCGCGTGGTTTGTCATGCTGGCGGGGCTGTGCGGGTCGCGCATGGCGTTCCGTTTGATGCGCGAACGGCGGTTAAGCGCGTTGTGGGAGAAATCAGGCGCGGGGCGCGTCAATGTCCTGCTGGTCGGCGCGGGCGACGAGGCGGATATTTTCATGCGCGCGTTAAATGCCAATCCGCAAGCCCCCTATCATGTTGTCGGTATTGTCGGCGAAAACGCCAAACGCGTGGGCCGATCCATCCACGGGGTCGATGTTATCGGCACGGTTGACGAATTGCCTGCGCTGGTGGCGCGGCTGCGCGAACGCATGAAGACGCCGAGCCGGTTGATACTGACCCGCGCCGTGACGCGTTTTAATAACGCGCAAGTGATGCAAATGCTGGAGCAAGCCGGCGAACTGGGGTTGAGCCTGTCGCGCCTGCCGTCTTTGACGGAGCTGCGCAGCGACGTGACGGCCACGGTTCACGACCAGCCGTTGGCATTGGAAGATTTGCTGGGCCGTCCGGAAACCAAGCTGAACCGCAGCGAAATCCGCACCCTTGTCCGCGGGCGGCGCGTGCTGGTCACCGGCGCGGGCGGCACGATAGGCTCGGAACTGGCGCGGCAGATTGCGGCGCTGGAGCCGTCGCATCTGACCTTGGTCGAATTCAGCGAATATAATCTGTACAAGATCGACATGGAAATGCGCGAGGCGCATCCGTATCAAAGCCTGAAATCGCTGATCGGCGATGTGCGCGACGGCGCGCGCGTGGCGCAGATTTTTGCCGCCGAGAGGCCCGATCTGGTCTTCCACGCCGCCGCCATCAAACATGTGCCGATTGCCGAAGAAAACGCCCGCGATACCGTTTTGACCAATGTTATCGGCACGCGCATTGTCGCCGATTGCTGTGCCGCCGCGCGCATCACGGCGATGGTTCTGATTTCAACCGACAAGGCCGTGCACCCGTCCAGCGTGATGGGCGCGACCAAGCGGTTGGCCGAAATGTATTGTCAGGCGCTGGATCTGGCATCCGATCACACGCGCTTTATCACCGTGCGGTTCGGCAATGTTCTGGGGTCGACCGGTTCCGTCGTGCCGCGTTTTCAGGAACAATTGGCCAAAGGCGGGCCGATCACCGTTACCCATCCCGATATCACCCGCTATTTCATGACGGTGCGCGAAGCGGTTGAACTGGTGTTGCAGGCGTCGGCTTTGGGCGCGCGCCCGGGTGACGAACGCGGCAAGGTTCTGGTTCTGGATATGGGCGCGCCGGTCAAGATCGCCGATCTGGCGCGGCAGATTATACGGCTGGCGGGCTTGCGCCCCGACGAAGATATCAAGATCACTTATACCGGTTTGCGCCCCGGGGAAAAGCTGCATGAAGAACTCTTCGCCGAGGCAGAAGAGCTTATCCCTTCTGCCGCCGACGGCGTGCAATTGGCCAAAGCCACCACCGTCGATCTGGCCGATTTGCGCCGTGATATCGATGCCTATGGCGCGCGGCTGCGCGACGGGCTGGAGGAAGGCGCGACGATTGCCGCCTTGCAACGGCTGGTGCCTGAATTCGAACGGCCGCAGGATAGCGTGCAAAAACGGGCTTAAAAAAGCCCGGTAATGCGCCCGTCCGCTGTCACAGAAATCGCGTTGGCCGCAGGAACGCGCGGCAGGCCGGGCATCGTCAGAATATCGCCGCACACCGCAACGATGAATTCCGCCCCCGCCGACAGGCGCACTTCGCGCACGGGGATGGTGTGGCCCGACGGCGCGCCGCGCAGCGACGGGTCGGTTGAAAAGCTGTATTGGGTTTTGGCAATACAGACCGGTAAATGGCCGAAACCGTCTTTTTCGAATTCCGCCAGTTTTTTGGCCGCCGCGGCGTCCACGGCGATGTCCGCGGCGCCATAAATTTCCCGCGCCACGGTGCGGATTTTATCGGCCAACGGCATGGCGTCGGGGTACAGCAATTTGAATTGCGCGGGTGTGGTGTCGATCGTGCGCACGACTTCGCGCGCAAGGTCTGCCGCCCCTGCTCCGCCCGACGCCCAATGGTCGGACAGCACGCACGCAACGCCGCGTTCGGCGACAAGGGCGCGCAATGCGTCCATTTCATTTTCCGTGTCCGAGCTGAAGCGGTTGACGCAGACGACGACCGGCACGCCGAATTTTTTGACATTGGATATATGGCGGTCGAGATTGGAAAAGCCGCGCCGCAGCGCGTCGATATTTTCGGCTTTCAAATCTTCCTTGGCCACGCCGCCATGCATTTTAAGCGCGCGCACCGTGGCGACGATGACGGCGCAATCGGGCCGCAGCCCCGCTTTGCGGCATTTGATGTCGAAGAATTTTTCCGCGCCCAGATCGGCGCCAAAACCGGCCTCCAGCACGACATAATCGGCCATTTTCAATGCCGCCTTGGTCGCGATCACGGAATTGCATCCGTGGGCGATATTCGCGAACGGGCCGCCATGAACCAGCGCCGGATTGTTTTCCAGCGTTTGCACAAGGTTCGGCATCAGCGCGTCTTTCAACAACGCCGACATCGCGCCCGCCGCCTGTAATTCCGAGGCGCGGACATTGCGGCGCGCGCGGGTCTGGCCGACAATGATATTGCCCAGCCTGCGCTGCAAATCGGCGAAATTTTCGGCAAGGCAGAAAATCGCCATGACTTCGCTGGCCACCGTGATGTCGAATCCGTCTTCGCGCGGATAGCCGTTGCCCGCGCCGCCCAGCGATTGCACGATATGGCGCAACGCGCGGTCATTCATATCGACCGACCGGCGCCACGCGATGCGCCGCACATCGATGCCGAGTTCGTTGCCCCAGTAAATATGATTGTCGATCAGCGCGGCCAGCAGGTTATTGGCCGCGCCGATAGCGTGAAAATCGCCGGTAAAATGCAGGTTGATGTCTTCCATCGGGGCGACTTGGGCGTAACCGCCGCCGGTCGCGCCGCCTTTTTGCCCGAAACAGGGGCCGAGGCTGGGTTCGCGGATGCAGATCAGCGATTTCTTGCCGATGTGGTTCAGTGCATCGTTAAGCCCGATGGTCGTGGTTGTTTTGCCTTCACCCGCCGGGGTCGGGCTGATGGCGGTGACCAGAATCATTTTACCGTCGGGGCGGTTTTTCAGCGACGCGATGTAGTCGAGCGAAATTTTCGCCTTGTGATGCCCGTAAGGCAGAACATATTCGTCAGGAATGCCAAGACGTTCGCGCGCGATACTGATAACGGGCTTTAATGCTGCGGCTTGCGAGATTTCGATATCCGATTTCGGCGCGGCATGAAGCGAGTCTGGAACACGTGGCGATGTTGTCATAGCTGTCCTCGGCATAGAGCATAAGATTATGTAGCGGTTTTTGCGGGGGATTCCGATTGCTTTTTTGACGATTCGGCAACCAAATAACCTACGATTTCCTTAATCCAAGGGTTTTGCCATGTCCTTCGAGCTGTATCTGGCCGGCGGTTGCGCGCTGGCATTGGCCGCCTATCTGACCTATGCCCTGTTCAACCCGGAAAAATTCTGACAATGACATCTTTCGACATCCTGCAATTTCTGGCTTTCGTTGCCGTGACCGTGGCGATGGCCGTGCCCTGCGCCGGCTATCTGGCGCGCGTTTTTGCCAAAGCCCCCGTTTTTGCCGATTTTCTGTTCAGCCGCATTGAAAACGCCGTCATTGTTATCGCCGGGCCGCAAATGGAACGGCAACAAAATTGGACGGCCTATGCTTTTTCGGCCCTGATATTCAACGTCACGGGCGGCGCGTTGTTGTTCATTATTCTGCTGGCGCAGGGGTGGTTGCCGTGGAATCCGCAGCACCTGGCGGGCGTCAATCCGGCGCAGGCCTTTAACATTGCCGTCGCGTTCATGACCAATACCGATTGGCAATCCTACGGCGGCGAGACGACCCTGAGTTATTTCAGCCAGATGGCGGGCCTTACGGTGCAGAATTATCTGTCCGCGGCTACGGGATTGGCGGTTGCATTTGCCGTCATCCGCGGGTTCGCGCGCAAGGAAAACCCCGCATTGGGGAATTTTTATGCCGATGTCGTGCGTGTGACGCTTTATATTTTGCTGCCGCTGGCGTTTATTTTTGCCCTGTTCCTTATCTGGCAGGGCGTGCCGCAGAACATGCACGCCTATGTGCAGGCTGTCGGGCTGGAAGGCGTCAAACAGACGATCGCCCAAGGCCCTGTCGCCAGTCAGGAAGCGATCAAGATGCTGGGGTCGAACGGCGGCGGATTTTTTAACGCCAATGGCGCGCATCCGTATGAAAACCCCACGCCTTTGACCGGATTTGCCGAAATGGTGGCTATTTTGCTGTTGCCGGTCGCGCTGGTTCTGGCATTCGGGCGCATGGCGGGCGACCGGCGGCAAAGCTGGCCCTTGATCACGAGCATGACGGTGCTGTTTCTGGTCGTTCTGGCCTTTGGCGTCGCGGCGGAAATGGAAATCCACCCTGCCCTCGCGGCTTTGGGCGGCCACGCCAATATGGAAGGCAAGGAAACGCGGTTTGGCGTTTTCAATTCGGTTTTATGGACGGTCGCGACCACGGCGACATCGAATGGCGCGGTTAATTCCATGTTGGACAGCGCGATGCCGCTGACCGGCATTGCGCCTTTATTCAATATGCTGATCGGCGAAGTCATTTTTGGCGGCGTGGGATGCGGTTTGTACGGCATTTTGATTTACGTGCTGATCACCGTTTTTATCGCCGGCCTTATGGTCGGGCGCACACCGGAATATCTGGGAAAGAAAATAGAATCTTATGAGATGAAACTCGCGATTATCGCGATGATGATTTACCCCGTTTGCGTTCTGGGGGGCAGCGTCATCAGTTTGCTGCTGCCCGCGGGCGCGGCGTCGATTACCGCACCGGGGCCGCATGGGCTGACGCAGACGGTCTATGCCTATGCCTCTGCCGCCGCGAATAACGGCACGGCTTTTGCCGGTTTCAATGCCGATACGGTTTACCAGAATGTCGTGCTGGCCCTTGTCATGCTGGTCGGGCGGTTCGGCGTCATTGTGCCCGTTCTGGCGATCGCCGGTTCGTTGGCGGGCAAAAAGGCGACGCCGCCGTCAACCGGCACATTCCCGACCCATGGGTTGATGTTCACGGTGTTGCTGACCGGGGTTATTGTCATGTTCGGCGGGTTGACCTATTTCCCCGCGCTGGCGCTGGGGCCGGTGGCGGAACATTTGTCGCTGTTTGCGCATTAGGATTCAAAAATGGCCAAGAAAACCACAGCCGCCCTGTTCGACCCCGCCTTGATCCGCGATGCCGTGCGCGGGTCGTTTGTCAAACTCGATCCGCGCCAGCTGGCACGCAACCCCGTCATGTTTACCGTGGGCGCGTGCAGTTTTCTGGCCACGTTGTTGACGTTGCGCGAAGCGTTGGCCGGACAAGCTTTTGCCGTCAATCTGCAAATCACTTTATGGATGTGGTTTACGGTTCTGTTCGGCAATTTTGCCGAAAGCCTGGCCGAAGGACGCGGCAAGGCGCAGGCCGACAGTCTGCGTAAAACAAAAGTGGAAACCACGGCCAAGAAAGTAGCATCCATCGACGCGACGGCTTGCAAAACCGTGCCGGCGACCGAACTGCGGCAAGGCGATCTGGTGGTCGCCGAAGCGGGCGATATCATCCCCGGCGACGGCGATATCGTGCATGGCATCGCCACGGTCGACGAGTCGTCCATTACAGGCGAGTCCGCCCCCGTCATTCGCGAATCCGGCGGCGACCGGTCGGCGGTAACCGGCGGCACGCGCATTATTTCCGACCGCGTCGTTATTGAAATCCGCGCCAATCCCGGCGAGTCTTTTCTCGACAAGATGATAGGTCTTGTCGAAGGCGCGAAGCGGCAGAAAACGCCCAACGAAGTGGCGTTGAACATCCTTCTGGTCGGATTGACGCTGATTTTTCTGATTGTTTGCGTCACGCTGCAGGGTTTTGCCGCCTATAGCGGGACGATGATACCGGTGGTTTACCTGATCGCCTTGATGGTGACGCTGATCCCCACGACGATCGGCGGCCTGCTTTCGGCCATCGGCATTGCGGGCATGGACAGGCTGGTGACATTCAACGTCATTGCCAAATCGGGCCGCGCGGTCGAAGCGTCGGGCGATATTGACACGTTGCTGCTTGATAAAACCGGAACCATCACGCTGGGCAACCGCATGGCCAGCGCGTTTATCCCCGTCATGGGCGCGAGCGAGGAAGAACTGGCCGAAGCCGCGATGATATCGTCATTGGCCGACGATACGCCGGAAGGAAAATCCATCGTGCGGCTGGCCGAGGAGAAATTCGGCATGAAAGCCGTGGAACGCCGCACGCCCGATATGCAGTTTGTCGCCTTCAGCGCCCACACCCGGCTTAGCGGCGTCGATACCGGCGGCATTTCCATCCGCAAGGGCGCGCCGGATTCCATTCTGCGCCTTAGCGGCAATAGCGGCAGCGCGGAGATTTTGCGGGCCGTCGAACGCATCGCCAAAACCGGCGGCACACCGCTTCTCGTCGCCCGCAATCAAGTTATTTTAGGCGCGGTGCATTTAAAAGACATCATCAAGCCCGGCATTCACGAACGGTTTATGATGATGCGCCGCATGGGCATTCGCACTGTCATGATTACCGGCGACAACCCCATAACGGCCGCGGCGATTGCCGCCGAGGCCGGGGTAGATGATTTTCTGGCCGAAGCGTCGCCGGAGAAAAAGCTCGACCTCATCCGCCGCGAACAGGCGTCGGGCAAGCTGGTCGCCATGTGCGGCGACGGGTCGAACGATGCCCCCGCTTTGGCGCAGGCCGATGTCGGCGTGGCGATGAATACCGGCACGATGGCGGCGCGCGAAGCCGGCAATATGATCGATCTGGACAGCGATCCGACAAAATTGATCGAAATCGTCATGATCGGCAAACAGCTTTTGATGAGCCGCGGCGCCTTGACGACCTTTTCCATCGCCAACGACGTCGCCAAATATTTTGCCATTATCCCGGCTTTGTTCATGGGGGTTTATCCCGGCATGGCGGCGTTAAATGTTATGCGCTTGCACAGCCCGCAAAGCGCGATTTTGTCGGCCATTATTTTCAACGCGCTGGTGCTGATCGCGCTGGTGCCGCTGGCGCTGCGCGGGGTGAAATATTCGCCGGCGCCCGCCAGCCTGGTGCTGCGGCGCAATTTGTTGATTTACGGCGTCGGCGGGATCGCTGTGCCTTTTGTCTGCATCAAGGCGATTGATATGATCGTCAACCTTTTCATGGGGGCATAGATGTTTCAGGAACTCCGCGCCAGCCTGTCCATTGTGATCCTGTTTACCTTGATAACGGGGCTTGCCTATCCGTGGGCCATGACCGGCCTGGGGCAAAGCCTGTTCCGGCATCAGGCCAATGGCAGCCTTGTGACGCAAGGCGACACGATCATCGGATCCGAATTGATCGGGCAGAATTTCACCACGGACAGGTATTTTCATGGACGCCCTTCGGCGGCGGGTGACGGTTACGATGCCGCCAATTCGTCGGGCAGCAACGAGGCGCCGACCGCGCCGGATTTTATCAAGGCCGTCGCCGCGCGCGCCGCGGCTTTGCGCGCAAATGGTTCGAAAAACCCTATTCCCGCGGATTTGCTGACGGCATCGGGCAGCGGGTTGGATCCCGACATCTCTGTCGCCGCCGCGCAGTATGAGGCGCCGCGCGTCGCCGCCGCGCGTGGCTTGCCGGCGCCGCAAGTGATGCAGATCATTGCCCAAAATACCAGGCCGCGGACATTGGGGTTTATCGGCGAACCCCGGGTTAACGTTCTGGCATTGAACCGCGCGATCGACATGCTGGAGACAAAAGCCCCGTGACATCCGAAGAAAATCGCCCTTCTCCCGATGCCCTGCTGGCCGAAGCGCAGAACGAAAAGCGCGGCAAGCTGAAAATATTTCTGGGTGCGGCCCCCGGCGTCGGAAAAACCTATGCGATGCTGAGCGCGGCGCGCGCCCGCATTGCCGAGGGGGTGGACACCGTCATCGGCATCGTCGAAACCCATCGCCGCAGCGAAACCGAAGCCTTGGCGGCGGGCATCGAATCCGCCCCGCGGCAAAGCCTGATTTATCGCGGGCTGCCGTTTGAGGAAATGGATATCGATTCCATTATGCAGCGCAAACCCGCGCTTGCCTTGATTGACGAGCTGGCCCACACCAATATTCCGGGCGCGCGTCATCGCAAACGGTATCAGGACGTGCAGGAAATTCTGGACGCCGGCATCGACGTTTATACCACATTGAATATCCAGCATGTCGAAAGCCTGAACGATATCGTCGCCCGTATCACCGGCGTGACGGTGCGGGAGACCGTGCCCGACACGATGATTCAGGGCGCCAATGCCATCGAATTGATCGATCTGCCGCCCGAAGAATTGTTACAGCGCCTGAAAGACGGCAAGGTTTACATTCCGGAACAGGCGCGGCTGGCCATCAACCGGTTTTTCACGCCCGGCAATTTGACGGCGTTGCGCGAACTGGCGTTGCGGCAGGCGGCCGCGCGCGTCGACGACGACATGGCAAGCTATATGCGCCGGCACGCCATTACCGGCCCGTGGCCCACCAGCAGCCGCATCATGGTGTGCATATCCGACGACGGGCAGGCGACGGCGTTGGTGCGTACGGCGCGGCGCAGCGCGGAACGGCGGCAGGCGCCGTGGATGGCAATGTATGTGGAAACCAGCCGCCACAGCGCACAATCGGATTCGCAACGCAACGACGTCGCGCAGGCTCTGGAAATCGCCGAAAATATGGGCGGCGAGACCGTCACCGTGGCCAGCGAAGATATCGCGGGTGAAATCCTGCGCGTGGCGCGCGAACGCAATGTCAGCACGATCATCATCGGCAAGTCGGTGCGGTCGCTGTGGTCGCGGCTGGCGCGGCCTTCGGTCGCCGCCGCGATTCTTGACCGCGGCGAGGGATTTGACATTCTGCTGGTCAGCAGCGGGGAGGCCAAGCGCAGCGGCGACCGTCGCGCCGAACCGCGCGATGGCCGCAACTGGCATTTGAATTGGCTTTCTTACGGTAAAAGCGCGCTGGTCATCGCCATTGCGAGTGTCGTTGCCGCCGCTGTCAGCCAGGCCATCGGGATCGAGGCCCTGCCCTTTATCTATCTGATTGCCATTTTGCTGATTACTTACGATGTCGGGCTTGGCCCGTCTATATTCGCGACGTTCCTTGGCGGTGTCGCCCTTGATCTTTTGATGACGGCGCCTGATTTCGATCTCCTGCCCGTGCACAGCCACGACTTTGTCGCCATTTTATTTTTTCTTGCCGTCGGCGCGGCTATCGGCCTGATCGGCGACAGAATGCATCGGCAAGTGCGGGCGACGCGCCGCAACGCCGCGCGCACCCAGGCTCTTTACGATTTCACCAAAAGCATCGCGGCGGCAGGAACGCTCGGCGACGTGGCGCAAGTCACGACACGCCGTGTCGCCGCAGCGTTGGACGCGCGAGCGGCCATTTTATTGCCGCACCATGATCGGCTGGACATCGCGGCGGCAGTGCCCACGGATTTGCGGCTCGACACCGCGTCGAATGCGGCGATGGACTGGGCCTGGCGGCACGGAAAACCCGCAGGTTTCCGTTCGGATACATTGCCAGGCGCGACATTTTACGGCTTGCCGCTGATGGCGGGGGGAACGGCGGTCGGCGTGATCGCCATCAAGCCCGAACGCAATGCCGCGCTGACTGCCGAACAGAATTTGTTTTTATCGAGTCTTGCCTATCAGGCGGCTGCGGCTATTGAGCGTGCGCGATTGGTAACCGATGTCGAACAAGCCCGGCTGCAATCGGAAACGGAGAAATTGCGCGCCAATCTTCTGTCGTCGATCAGCCGCGACTTGCGCGGGCCTTTGGACCAGATCATATCAATGTCGCGCAACCTGCATAAACGATGGAACGAAATTGAGCCTGACCAACATCAGAAATTGGTGATTTCCATCGAGTCCGAAGCCGAGCGGCTGGACCGCTTTGTCCAGAATCTGCTGGATATGACGGAACTCGTCACCGGCGCGGTGCGGTTGTCCCGACAACCTATTGCGGCGCAATTGCTTTTATCCAATGTTCTGGCGCATTTGTCGCGGCAAACGGCGGGACGCACGGTCAGGGTCGATTGCCCCGCCGCCTTGCCCGACCTGGACGGCGATCCCGCGCTTTTGCAGCGCGTTTTTATCAACGTTATCGAAAATGCCTGCGCCTATTCGCCGCCGGATCAACCCATTTCCATCACCGTCCAGCCGCGCGGCGCGCATTTGAAAATTACCGTGACGGATCGCGGCCCCGGCATACCGGAAAGCGAACGCGAACGTGTGTTCGACATGTTTTATCGCATTAAAAGCGGCGCCGCCCAGAACGCGTCGGGCGGCGTAGGGCTGGGTCTGTCGATTTGTCGTGGTTTCGTCGAAGCGCATCAGGGCAGCATCAAGGCCAAACCCGGCGACAACGGCGTCGGAACCAGCATCGTCATCCGCCTGCCGACGGTCATGACGGCCAAGCCATAAACGAAAGATACATCGTTTGGATTGTTATGCCGCGCGCGGCTTGATGCCGGATTTGGCCGCACCAACGGCGGTGATCGCCTGGTCGACCAAAGTGGCGGCGACATCCGGCGATATGTTTTTTTCCAATGTCGCGCGCGCCACTGTCATGGCGGCTTCCACAGCGGCAGCACGCACCTGCGCCAAAGCATCGATTTCAGCCATGCGGATACGTTGTTCGACGAGTTGTTCGTCGCGCGCGATGGCGGCGGCCAAATCGGCTCTGGCCTGTTCGCGCATATGGACGACTTGCTGTTTGGCGCGCGCGATGATCGCCTGGGCGTCGGCGTCAGCCTCGGCTTTTCTTTGTTTGCAGGATTCCAGCATCGCTTCGGCTTCGACGCGCAATTGACGCGCTTTTTCCAGCTCGGTGCGAATTTCCGCTATGCCCGCGTCAAGCCAGTCGAAAAGCGGCCGGCGGCCATATTTGAAAGCCAGAACCACGAAAATGCAGAATGCGACGGCATAGAGGAATTGCGGATTGTGGAGCAGCCCTGTCATGTCCGTTCCCCTTTACAGCAAACGGCCGACACGATGGCATCGGCCAAGGGGGCAATTTCACCATGCAGCTTGCGCAAAGCCGTTTCACGCGCCAAGGCGATATTCGATTCCGCGGCGTTCAGATGGTTTTTAAGCTGATGGTCTTTTGCCGTTTTTTCTTCAAGCGTTTCATCGGCCAGACTGGCCAGCATGTCGTTGACATGGTGGCTGGCGCGCGACCGCGCATCGGCCAGCGTTTTTTCCATATCGGCGGCGGCTTTTTGCGCGGCGTCGTTCGCCACCCTGGCCGCATTCATTTCTTCCGCGATGGTTTGCGCCCGCCGGTCCTGCGTCTTGGTGACGCCCGGCAAGGCGACGAACGCCATCATAATGTACAGAAAAGCGAAAGTGACGATGAGCCAGAAAATTTGTTCCGGGAACAGGCTGGTGTCGAATTGCGGCAGGCCCTTGCCGCCTTCCTGCGCAAAGGCAGGCATGGCGGTCAGGGTAGCCATTACGGCAACAGCGGAGAAGACGCCGCGGAACAGCCGCATGGGGGTTAGCTCCCCATCAGGATGATCATCGACACCGTAAAGCACATCAGCAGCACGAGTTCGGTCAAAGCAAAGCCGATCCAGCCGATGCGCGAAAATTTGGCTTCGGCGCCGGGATTGCGGGCAATGGCCGCGATCCATTGCGAGAAGATAAGGCCGAGACCGACGCCCGCGCCAGCCGACCCGATCATCGCGATACCCGCGCCAACCAATTTCATGCCATTGTCTTCCATTAGATTACTCCCGGATGTTAGAGGATTAGGATTTAGTGATGCTCCAGCGCATCGCGCAGATATATCGACGACAGAATGGCGTAGATATAGGCCTGAAAACACGCGACGAAGAACTCGAAGCCGGTGATAGCAATGTTGACGCCCATAGGCAATATGCTAAAGCCGGCCAGCCAGCCGGCCGCCAGCATGGTCGCCGCCATGCCCGCAAACACCTGCAACAAAATATGCCCCGCCAGCATATTGGCGAAAAGCCGGATGGACAGGCTGAAAGGCCGCACCGCAAAAGACAGGATTTCGATCAATACCATCGGCGGCACCATAACTTTGGGCAGGCCGGACGGCACGAATAAAGACAGGAAATGCCAGCCCTGACGGACAAAGCCGGTGACGATAATGACCGCGAACAAAAACATCGCGATGGCAAAATTGATGATGATATGGCTGGTCACCGACAGCGACCCCGGCAACATGCCGAACAGGTTGCAAAACAGGATAAAGGTAAAAATGGTAAAGATGAACGGGAAGAATGGCCGGGCTTTTTCACCACCGCCCGCCTGCAGCATATCGGCGGCAAGATTATAAATTTTTTCGGCCAGCATCTGCCAGCGGCCCGGCACAACGGCCTGCGGGCGCATCGCCCCCACCATCAACGCCGTACAGGCGGTGATCGCAATGACCATAAACAAAGCGGAATTGGTAAAGGTGACGGCGTGGCCGTCCACGGAAAACAGGGGTGCGCTGATCGAATGGATTTCGAATTCTTCAAGAAGTGACGCCATGCTCCGCCCGTGTCGCGATTCGTTTGGCCGCAAAGTAGGGGGCCGGAACGGTCAAGTCAAGGTTTGTTATGGCTTTTTCTGGGCCCAGAGCTTGTGCAACGCGTCAACAATGACCTGCGGCGGCACCTGTTCGTCAAAGGTCGTCACCAGATTGTTCGACGGCCCCATAAGAAAGAGTTGGGTCGAATGATCGACGACATAATCTTCGTCATCGGATTCTTTCTTATAATAAACCTGATATTCCTTGGCCACGGCGGCAATTTGCGCGGCCGTTCCGGTCAGGCCGACGATCCGGGGGCTGAATTCCGCGTCATATTCCTTGATCTTATCCGGCGTATCGCGCGCCGGGTCGACCGTGATAAACAGCAATTTGACCTTGTCGGCGTCGGCCCCCAGCATGTCAAGCGCGCGCGACATGCTTTGCAGGCCGGTCGGGCACATATCCGGACACGATGTGTAGCCGAAATAGATCAACAGGTCTTTTCCGGCAAAGTCTTTGTCGGTAACGGGTTTGCCATCCTGGTCAATCAAGGCGAACGGCCCGCCGATTTTGCCGGTGTCGGGCGGCACAGGCAACGCGGTATCGGCCGTGGCGCGGGCTTGCGCATCCATCGTATCGACACGGGACACGTCGCGCCCCATTTGCACGGCAATTAAAACTCCCGCCAAGGCGATGCCGACGATCAATGCCAGCACGAGATGGCGAAAACGCCATTTCGCCACCAGTTTCTCTTTTTTCGAGAATTTATGCTTGAGAAGAGACCACATCGGCATTCCGCACGGCTTGTTAAGATTAAGACGCGCGACCATATCATCTGTTGCGCCCCGGGAAAAGCGAATGTCGCCGTTTGACAGAAAAGCGGGTTGACTTTTACCCGCCGAAGGGCCAAAAGAACGCCTCTTCACGCGAACGGGTGGTTTTTCCGTTCCTTTGGTGACGCGGGGTGGAGCAGCCCGGTAGCTCGTCAGGCTCATAACCTGAAGGTCGTCAGTTCAAATCTGGCCCCCGCAACCAAGTTTCATAAATAAATCAAATGGATAAAGCCGCCCTCTGGGCGGCTTTTGTCGCTTTAAGCCTCCAAAATCACTAGCACGTCGCTAACACATCTGAACGCCGAAATAAAAACCTGATACCCTTAGGTCGAACTCCCAGAATCAGACCCAGGAGGTGCCCATGGCTGACCTCAATTTGATGGATGGAAAGCTTCAGCTTTACCGGCGAGGCGACGGAAAAATCTGGCAGTGCTCGGCTTCCGTAGGTGGCAAGCAGTGGCGCATCTCCACTAGCAGTCTGCTGAAAAACCCGATGATGTGACGATTTTTCTGCGGTGCGAGGTTTTGACGCGGGTTTTTGGTTGTTGTTTCTGCGGTACTTGCGGTTTCTGGGCTTGTTTTCGCGGCTGCATCCCGATTTTGGACGGATTGCGCCTTATGTAGCGACCAGTTTGGGAATGCGGATAAGGTTGTAGCATTAACACGCTAGAACAAACAATTTTGCAGTTAGCAGTAACGGGGAAGTTAGTCGCTCAAAATTCTACTGAACTACCAGCAAGCAAATCCCTTGAGTTAATTGCGGCCAAAAGAAAACAATCTAGCAAATCCATAAAGAGTGCTTCCGAAGCCAGTGCGCCCTTCGACCTTCCCACTGGTTGGTCATGGACAAAACTGCCGGATATAGGTGAATTGTCTCGTGGAAAATCAAAACATAGACCGAGGAATGATCCAGCTCTTTTTAGCAATGGAACTTACCCACTTATTCAAACCGGTGACGTAGCAAGAGCGAAGGGGTGGATAAAAACTTATAGCAGCTCTTACAATAAACGTGGGTTAGAACAAAGCAGGCTGTGGCCAAAAGGAACAATGTGCATCACTATTGCCGCTAACATTGCGGACACCGCGCTGCTTGGCTTTGAGGCGTGTTTTCCAGACAGTGTTGTTGGCTTTCTTCCTTTTGAAAACATTTTTGAAGTTCGTTACTTTGATTTCTTTATCAAAACAGCAAAAACACATCTTGAAAGTTTTGCGCCTGCCACTGCTCAAAAGAACATCAATCTAGACATCTTAAGCAACATATGCGTGCCACTCCCCCCCGCCGCAGAGACAAGGCGCATCGTTGCTAAGGTCGATGAGTTGATAGCTCTATGCGACGCGCTAAAGGCTCACCTAGCTCAAGCCAACACCCTGCACGAACAACTTGCCGATGCCCTTGTTAAACAGTCCTGCGATTAGTCGGCCAGGTGCCTCTTACCTGTTGTGGCGAACCCTACCTTGTGTGCGGCCTTGCATCTTGGCTTGCAGGCTTGCCTGAATGGCGTTGTATAAGTTCGCCTGCTCAGCTTCTCGGTCTTGGAAATGGACAGCTAGCGAATAAGGCTCTTCCTCTTTGACTAACGGATCGCCTTTAGCCCAAGGACGATCATTTCTTACAACTGCTAGATAAAGCTTCTTGCCCTGCATTTTCCTTGGATTAAGCTGGAAAGAAAAGCTCGAAACCTGAAGGGTGCTTCTATCCCTCATCTGCGGACCGATCTTATATTCGGGGCTGCCAATTCCATTTTCGTTTGCTCTAATGGCGTTCTCTTTATTCGAAAAAATATCTGCAACCTCATCAAGTGAGGAAGCTAACTTCAATCTGAAAAATATTCTTGTTGCGATATAGTCCAAACGTGACGCCCTCACAACAGGGGTATGAGCTAAAGCGATTGTATATTTTCTCGTTCTTTTCTTTCCTGTAATAAATTCATCGACAATAGGTATCTCGTAAAAGTGATTTACATTGTTGCTTATGTTGTCCTCGGCATAAAGCGTTACAGCTTCGTCTCCAGAGGTAAAAATCCAATCATCACTCACGTGACCAAAACCATATAGGCGGCTTAGATGAGGGCTATCTCCGCCGTTCGCCAACGCAGTTACCAAGGCTTCTTGTTGCGCTTCATTTAGGGGAAGGTATGCGTGAACACCAAGGATAGCGCGTATTGTGGTTGCCCTGACTTGCGGCATCAGTCCATGCAGTCGCGCCGCTAAATGAGAAACTCTCGGAGCAGAAAAGCTTGTCCCATTCACCAATTTGAAAAGCCTGCCGTCAGTGGCAAATGCTTGATTAAAAGTTATTTGCCCCAACTCGGTTAAATGCAGATTCTGTCTGCCGTGATGCCGAGTGTAATTGCCCCCATAATCTACAAAATCTGGTTTGATAGCCCCCTTAATAGATTGCCCAGATCGTGTGAATGGCGATGGATGGAGACGTGAAGAAATTGGTGTTTTTGTTATCTCCTCATCGTCGTAGATGGGCGGCCTATCGTATTCAGCCATGCTACCAACTGTAACTGCGTTTACAGCTGAGCCGGGATCAAGAACTTTGGCTTCTGAATCAAGCAAACAACTGGGGTAAACTTCCTCAACCGTCTTGTTCGCATTATGCGCGAATCCCTCAATATCAAAATTGCCTGCCGATACAACAAAAAGAACATCATGTTTCCGTGCTAGCTGGTCTAGCCCGATGGCAAAAGCCTGCAACCGTCCTCCGTTATATTGAAATTTATTATCGCCAAAAGACAGATTAAAAACCTTGCAGCCATAGTTGCTTGAAAAGTACTCGACGGCTTCTTTAACCGAATTGAGTATGATTTTTCTTTCATATTCCGCAGAGTCATCGAGAACCTTGCCACTCAGCAGTCGGATTTTTGGAACAAATGTTCTCGCCTCAATTGCTGCTCTTACATCTCCATACAGGGCAACCCCAGAAACCCATGTTCCGTGGCCATGACTATCTTGTGCATCAGCCCCCTGAATAAACGACTGCGCATCGCCCACAGCGGAAGATAGAAGCGGATGGTTGCTTGCTATCCCTGAATCCAAAATGGCCAGCACGCCCGCATTATTTGTGAGCGATGACTGGACAGTCAAATCTTGTATGTCTACCGAGGTATCGCAAGGGGAGATGCCGTACCTCGGAAGGAGGTCAACAAAGCGAACATCCCTATGCTTCAATAGCAAGCTCAGTTTATTGGCATCAACTGATAGTCTATAATATGGAGCGCTTGCCAGTTTATCAGTGATATCAATATTCGTACGCTGCGCCCACGTTTCGAATGCTGAGCGCATCTTTGTGACTTCAGCAGCCTTCCCGTCAAGTGACCACAATTCCGCGTCTACCAAGAACTCATTATCTGGTATGCGCTCTGATTTTAGGCGTGGTCCTTTTCTGTCTTCCTCTCCCCAAGACGTCATATCTTTCAGAGCATATATAACCTCAGCCCCTTTAACTTTTTCATGCCGGACTATTGCAGAAAGCCTAGCTTCAAACTCAGCAAGAGAGTTTTCTGACGCGAGGGCAATGACAACGCCCCCATCGTCTTGATCGACAAACTCAATGCCGTCGATTTTTGCAATATCATCAACTGATAGGCCGGTGTCGAGTTCAAGCTTCACTAACCGCCGAACATCGTATCCATCGATTTGATCCGTTGCAGTGCTACGGAAACTTTGAATGATTTGTTCTGTCCTCTGGCAAAAGCTCACTATATCTTCAGGGGGGCGTATCCCTCTGGGACGCCTAGATGAAGGACGTCTTGTGCTTCCGCGCTGTTCCCGCGTCAAACGTATATGTTCTGCCATAGACCAGCCAAGACTTTATGCGTTCCGAGACTGATCTAACTTTATTGCCTCATTTAAATGTTTCAAAGTTAAAAATTGCCCCCCCCCTAAGACCATGTCCTTCAGTGCGCGAATTATTACCCTTTCGATATCAGCATGCGATTTCTTTGAAAGGCTGCCAATAAGTTTTGCGTCATCCATATCAAAGTCGCGTCGAACGCTCTTTAACTTTTTGGAAACCAGTTCTTTAATTTGGGCTTTGCTCGGATACTTAAAGGGGATGATTTCATCAAAACGTCGCCATATAGCATTATCTAATAACGCCTCATGATTGGTAGCAGCAATAAGAATGCTATCGCCTTTATAAGCATCTAACATTTGCAGAAATGCGTTCACCACTCGTTTCAGTTCGCCGTGATCTCCTGCTATGGAGCGTTCTTTGGCCAAGGAATCGAATTCGTCGAAAAGCACCACATAGGTCTGCCCTCGAATAAACTCAAACACACGACGCAGATTGGCCGCCGTCTCGCCCAGATAAGAGGAAATAACGCTGTCAATCCTTACAAGAACGAGAGGGAGGCTTAGGTCGGAAGCCATCGCTTCTGCGGTTACAGTCTTGCCGCAGCCTGGGGGGCCATAGAATAGAATTTTTTGTGCAGGTTTCAGACCGAAGCTTTTAAGTAAAGCGCGTTGATTGTTCTCAACTATTACCCTGTCTACAATTTTTTTATTTTGTTCAGACAAAATAACATCATTCAAAGAACGCGCAGGTTCAAATATTTCCAGAAGATCGAGTCCTCGTTCTTTATCTGAAGGAACGACCCCATAGGTGTTCTTTAAATTATCTCCCGCCTTGCCCCCCATGCCGTAGAGAATTCTCTCCAGGTCATTCGCCAACAAGTGGTGCTGCTTGTCCCGTTCTTCATGCACGACCTGCGATATGGCATCTTCGAGCGACCTTGGGTTGCCTTCTGCTGCCGCTTTTACCAGTTGTCTTAATAATTTGCCGCTTGTCATGACTGCCCCTCAGGCAACTGGGTTGATGGTGTGGCTGGGTACAGCGTACTATACACACAGCAAAACTTAGGCCGCCAATAATTTTAGCAATGATTTGTTAACCAAGGCTTTACAGCTATGGTTGTGAGCTTTTTATGCATCATTGTTAGCAGAAAATTGCTGCCTCGACCATTGGAGCATTATACATACGCTTGGCCACGCCTGCACCCCTTACCACCCTAATTTAAGGGTGTCTCGCCGTGGGTGTCGCCCCGATGTTTAGGGAGATCACCCTTTTTGTGGCGGCGGGCGGTCAAAGAGCATCCGCTATAAGCCCTGCCAAGGCACAGCCAAGGGGCGCTATGGGCTTGGCTAGGCTGCTATCGGTTGCGCAGCCTGTTCGGCTGGCTGTCCGGCAGGCACAGGGCAATCGGGGATGGCGGCCTGCATGGGGCTTGCCTTAAGCCGCTGGCCTTCGTAGACTAGTGGCACGAGCAGCGGCGGGTTAATATTTGAACCAAATCGCGCCCCCGCAACCAAACTTACTTATTATATCAGTTAAACAGCCCGTTCGGGGCCATTTTTTCTTGCATCCCCATTTTAATATTTGGAAGCACTGTGGATCCAGCGCCGGATTACGCAACCAGAAAATGCCTTACTCACCCTATTGGCTTGCGGACGCGATTAGTTGCTGTCACCTTGCAAGTCGACTGGCAGGTGCAACCCGTCGGCCGTCAACCTGCCGATCGCCGCTTCGATTTGCAGTGAAGCAAGCGCTCCGTCGTACCGCGCCTGCACAAGATTGACCTTGGCCGCCAGCAATTCCTGTTCGGCATTCAAAATGTCAAGAACCGTGCGCGTGCCGACGCTGGCTTCTTTTTTGACGCCGTCGAGCGCCCTGGCGTCGGTGTCAACCTGCGCTTGGCTGGACAGCTCCGCCGCCTTGGCAGTTTGCAGGGAATCCCACGCCTCAACCGTCGCTTGCCGGGCCGCCAGCCGCATATCCGCCAATTCCATATGCTTGGCCGTCGCCGTTTGTTCAGCAGCACGAGTTTGCGAATATTCAACCCCCGCATTGTACAACGGTATAGTCATCCGCAACATCACCGCTGTTGTATCCTGCATGCCTGGAATAAAATCGCTTTGCGCCCACGCTCGTGACGCGCTGCCAACAACATCGATTTCGGGCAACAAAGCGCCTTCGCTGACATCGACATCGGCTAACGCCGCGTCTTCGCCATAGGCCGCAGCAACCACGGCGGGGTTGTGCTTCACGGCATCGTCGATGGCATCTTCAGCAGATTGGGGCAGATCAAAATGCATTTTCGGTTCCTGCAAATCAGCGGGCGGATCGCCAACATAGCGCAGATAGGCGGCGCCATCATTTTCCATGCGCCCCTGCGCCTCAGTCAAACTGGTCTTTACCCCTTGCAGCCGTGCCTCGGCCTGCAACACGTCGGTGCGCGTCGCATCGCCAACAGCAAAGCGTTTGCGCGCTTCGGCAGCGCGCGCCGTCAATTCTACTTCGTTGTGGCGATATAAATCGACGACGGCGCGGTCGCGCAATAGATTCAAATAGGTTTTGCCGACATTGAACAGCAATTGCTGTTCGGCGGCCTGCAGCTTGGCCTGGCTGCCCAAAACCTTCTTTTCCGCCGCGTCAATGCCATTCTCGGTGCGAAAGCCACGAAAGATCGGCTGGACAATCTCGACGCCCACGGCCCGCGACGTATGCGCTCCCGTCGGCGGCAGAAATGCATTATTGGGCGTATAGGTATATAATTTCCCGACCGACGTAATGCCGTTGATGCGCGGTTGCCATCCGCCTTCGGCTTGATCGATTTGTTCACAGTCGGCGCGAAATTGCGCGCGCTGCGCCTCTAGCCCCGGATTGGCGCGGTACGCCTTGACCATGGCCTGCTCCAGCGTATCGGCTCGCGCCACGGCAACGGAGATCAGCAACGTCGCGCAGACAACCCAAGAAAGAAGTGTCTTCTTCATGCGCATTTCTCCGGAACTGCGTCAGCGTCTTTCAGCACGACATAAATGGCGGGAATGACAAGAACGGTCAACAGCGTCGACGATGCCAGCCCGAACAATAATGAAATCGCCAGCCCTTGGAAAATAGGGTCGGACAGAATCGTCGCCGCACCGATCATTGCCGCCAGCGCTGTCAATAAAATAGGGCGAAATCGTATTGCCCCAGCGTCGAGCAAAATTTCGCGCAACGTCTTGCCCTGTCCCGCGCCATGACGAATGAAGTCGACCAAAAGAATAGAGTTGCGTACGATAATGCCGGCCAACGCGATAAACCCGATCATCGACGTCGCGGTAAAAGGTGCACCAAACAGCCAATGGCCAAAGATAATACCGATCAAGGTCAGCGGCACCGGTGTCAGGATGACCAACGGTAATTTAAAGCTCTTGAATTGCGCCACGACCAGAACATAAATGCCCAGAATGGCGACGGCAAAGGCCGCCCCCATGTCGCGGAAAGTTACATAGGTAACTTCCCATTCGCCATCCCACAGCAGGGTCGGATGGGTTTCATCCTGTGGTTGGCCGTGAAAGGCAATCATCGGCTTGGGCAGTTTGCCCCAATTATGGCTATCGATCAGCCTGTCGACGTCAAGCATGCCGTAAATCGGCGCCTCATAGGCGCCAGCCAATTCGGCCGTGACCATATCGACATAGTAGCCGTCGCGACGGAAAATCACCGGCGTGCCCTGTTCCTTGGCCACATGCACGACATCGCCCAGATCGACGACGCCGCGGTTGCCTGGGATGGCGTCGGCAGGCACAGGGGTCGCGGCCAGCTTCCGCGTCCACACCAAAGACGATTTGGGCAAGTGCATAACAATTTCGATCGGGTCACGATTTTCCCCGCGCTGCGAATAGCCGACCGATACACCCCCCAACAACTTGCCGATTGTGTCATAAACGTCGCGCTGTTCGACACCGAAATATTCTAACTGATCTTCATCAAGCCCCAACCGCAGACGCGGACGCGGATGGCCGTAGGAATCGTCAATATCCACGATATAAGGAACCTGATGAAAAATTTTCTTCACTTCCTCGGCCACCGCGCGCCGCGTCTTGCTATCGGGGCCATAAATCTCCGCCAACAGAGTTGACAGCACGGGCGGGCCAGGCGGCACTTCGACAACTTTGGTCACGCTGCCTACAGGCAGGTTCAACATCTTGAGCCTGTTGCGAATCTCAATGGCTATCTGGTGGCTGCTGCGTGACCTGTCGGCCTTGTCGGATAATTCGATTTCCAGCTCACCCAGTTCGGGCGAATGCCGCATATAATAATGGCGGACGAGCCCATTGAAATTGAACGGCGCCGCCGTACCGGCATAGACCTGCATCAAACGAACTTCCGGCACGGTTTCAACGGCGCGCGCGGCCTCGAACAACGCTCGGCCCGTCTCCTCGACGCTCGCGCCCGCGGATAAATCCACCAGAACATCAAGTTCAGACTTGTTGTCAAAAGGCAGCAATTTGACAGTCACGCTGCGCGTCGCGAATAATCCACAGGCCAGAACCGTTGCAATTCCAACGATGACCAGAAACCGCTTGGCACTTCGACGCGAACGCACGATAGGTTCGGCAAAACGGCGATACAGCCGCCCCAGTTTGTGGTCTTGGTCGGCTTCACTGGCAGCCACTGCATGATTTTTGGCCAGCTTTAACAGCAGCCACGGCGCGATGGTCATGGCGACGAAGAAGGAAAACAGCATCGCGGCAGATGCGTTAGCCGGGATCGGAGCCATATAGGGCCCCATCATACCCGACACGAACATCATCGGCAGGAGGGCTGCGATGACGGTTAGGGTTGCCACGATAGTGGGATTTCCGACTTCGGCCACGGCCTCAATCGCGGCCTGCATGCGGCTGCGCCCGTCGTTCATGGCCCAATGGCGTGCGATGTTTTCGATAACGACGATGGCGTCGTCGACCAAAATGCCGATGGAGAAAATCAATGCAAACAGGCTGACGCGGTTGATAGTATAGCCCATCAGGTTCGACGCAAATAAAGTCAAAAGAATTGTAGTCGGAATAACCACCGCGGTAACCGCCGCTTCGCGCCGCCCAATGGCAAACCAAATCAGGATAACGATGGAAACCGTGGCAAGCCCCAAATGGAACAAAAGCTCATTCGCCTTGTCATTGGCGGTCTGACCGTAATTACGGGTAACATCGACACGGATATCCGCGGGAATGATAGAACCGCGCTCGACTTGAAGCCGGTGCAAGATGTCGTGCGCCACGACAACGGCATTGGCCCCCGCCCGTTTGGCCAGCGCGATGCTAACGGCAGGCACCGCGACCCAGTTTTTTCCCGCACCTGGTTCGATATTCCAGACATGGCGTTCCGCCGTGCTGTCGTCGAACCGCACCGCGGCGACGTCGCGCAGATAAACCGGGCGACCGTCGCGCGTGGTGATTAGCAACAGCCCTATATCTGGAACGCCAGACAAGGTCTGCCCCGCCGCAACCTGCATCATATGGCCGTCGGCACGCACATAACCGGCCAGAAAAGACCTGTTCGCACCGCGCAACTTGGCTGCGACCTGCTCCAACGTCACGCCATAAAGATTAAGCTTTTCCGGATCAGGTTCAACGCTGATTTCATGCCCAGCCCCGCCGACGATATAGGTCAGCCCGATATTGTTCACCTTCATCATATCGGTTTGCACCTTGCGCGCCAATTCAACAAGGCCGGGGTCGCTCCACCGACCGGCAGCGTCGGGCCTAGGCGATAAAGTCAACACCACCGTGGCAACGTCGTTGATGCCGTGCTTGATAATTAATGGTTTGGGAATGCCCAACGGAATACGATCGTAATTGGCGCGGATCTTTTCGTTGACGCGCACGACGGCATCATCTTCATTGGTGCCGACCTTGAAACGCGCGGTAACCATGACGCGATCATCCTGCGTTTCGCTATAGACATGATCGACGCCGTTGATGCTCTTGACGATCTCCTCAAGCGGCTTGGTAACCAGCTCGGCGGCATCTGGCGCCTTCAGCCCGTTGGCCGACACCAGAATGTCTACCATCGGCACACTAATCTGCGGCTCTTCCTCGCGTGGAATGACGCTCAACGCGATGAGGCCGAAAATAAACGCCGCGATCAAGAACAACGGTGTCAGCGGCGACCGAATGGTGGCACGCGTTAATAAGCCAGACAGGCCGAGACGCATCCCCAAAGGCGATTCCGGGGTCATGGGCGCACCAGAACATCGCCGGGTTTCAGACCGGTCAGAATTTCAATGCCGTCCTTCATATCATCCGGTGGCGCGGCGTCGCCACGCTGTACCGGAACGTCTATGGTTTGCCCGCCCTTGATTTCAAGACGGGCATAGTCGATACCGTCGCGCGTTATCAGGTAATCAACAGGAACGACGATGGTTTCGCGTTCGCCCACCGGAATCCAGACGCGCACGCGCTGGCCAACAAAATAATCACCCAACCCTTCAATCGTGGCGTCAGCTTCGACCCGCCCATCGACGACTTTAGGATAGACTAGTGTAATCGTTCCATTGTCGTCCGAAGACGATGAAGATCGTGAAAACGAAGGCGATACCTGCAAATCGGCGGTATCAACGCGCACTGCGTCACCTTGCCTGATAAAAACGGCGTGGCGTTCGGGAACGCTTAGACGCAGGATATAATTCTGCTCGGCCATAGTCGCAACTATTTCGCCCGGCATGACTACGGTTCCTGCCGTCACCGGCACGGTCAGAATGCGTCCCGATGTGGGAGCCAGAACCTCGCCCTCATTTTGCTGCTGCTCAGTCACCGATTGTTGCGCCGATAAGGACTTAAAAGTATTGACGGCGACGTCATAAACCGCCTGCAATTGATCCAGTCGCGCCTTGGTGACAAAACCATCCTTGGCCAACGCTTGCCCGCGAGCCAGATCGCGTTGCGCCTTATCCATTTCGGATTTGGCGGCCTGCACCTGCGCGCCCTGGGCCTGAATCTGCAGCCCCAGCTTGCGGTCGCCGACCACGGCGATAATCTGCCCCTGCGCTACATGGTCACCCTGCCTGACCTTTAATGCCGCAATCGTACCGCCGATGCGCGCGCGTGCAAACACGGTATTGGCGCTTTCAACTGTAGCGAAGACTGCTTTTTCATCGGTTATTTTTTGCGTTGCGACGACGAACTCCCGCGTTGCCGCGGCTTCACTGGACGCAGGCACGACGGACGACGGTGCACGCATCCACACAATCGCAACCGCCAACATCAACAGCGCGCCGCCCACTCCTATTGTGCGCCAACCGGATCGCGACATACCGCCTCCGTCTTTCTGTTATCGAAGGGTGGGCAGACCCGCCGCCTTCCATGCCGACAACCCGCCCGCCATATGCGCGTTGTGAGGCAGTCCGGCGCGCAAACAGGCGTCAACCGCGCGCACCGAACGCACACCTCCCGCGCAATGAAACACCACCGGCTTGCTTCCAGCGTCGGGCAGATGCTTCGGGTCAAAGGAAGATAAAGGGCATAATACGGCACCGGCGATGCGTTCGTCCGCATATTCACCGTCTTCGCGCACATCGATAAGACAGATCTTGCCCGCGGCAAGCAGATTATGGACTTCGGCAGGGGAAAGATTTTTCATGGAAGATTCCTTCACAGAGAACAGACGTCTAAGAGCGGACATCATCGCGACTTCCTTTTGTTCGACGTTTTTCTAGGTTTGCGCGACGACGGTACGGATTCGCACAATGGCCGTTCGACGCAATATATACCATACAAGACCTCAAGGATGGCGCGAATTTCGGCGCTCGCGATTGAATACCACATGATTTGCCCGTCACGCCGCGCCGCAACGATGCCCTGCTTTCGCATCAGCGAAAGATTTTGCGACGCAGCAGAATCCCGAATATT
Source organism: Alphaproteobacteria bacterium (assembly GCA_028866275.1). Taxonomy (GTDB): domain Bacteria; phylum Pseudomonadota; class Alphaproteobacteria; order UBA9219; family UBA9219; genus CAIXLI01. The sequence continues at coordinate 48,088 of JAGWIK010000008.1, read as the reverse complement.
CAGGGATGCGGCCAATTGGCCGACCGACTTTTCACTATCAACCAGCTGGCACAGCATAACAAGGCGATGCGGGTTGGCCACCGCCTTCAACAGGTCGCAGGCCTCCGCGGCGACCTTCATCATATGATCAGGCTTTATATTCATACTTGCGTATATACATGAATTAATGTATGATGTAAAGTGAAAAGATGAAACAAGCCCCAGCAACGGAGAAAATCATGGCGGAAGTCATTGTCCTCGGCGCCGGCCTCGGCGGCACATTGATGGCCTATGAACTCCATCACCAACTTCGCCCCGAAGATAGACTGACCGTCATCGGTCAGGGGCATGTCTACCATTTCGTGCCATCGAATCCGTGGGTCGCGATTGGCTGGCGCGAACGCAAGGATGTTGATGTTGATCTTATCAAGGTGATGAAGAAAAAACACATCAACTATCTGGAACAGGGCGCGAAGAGGGTTAATCCGGCCCAAAAAACCGTGACATTGAATGACGGTCGGGAAATATCCTATGACTACCTTGTCATCGCTACCGGACCCGATCTTGCTTTCGACGATATCGAAGGGTTCGGCCCCGCCGGTCATACGCAGTCGATCTGCCACATCGACCACGCCGAATCTGCCCATATGGCATTCCAGAAATTTCTCGAGAAACCCGGCCCCATCGTGATTGGCGCGGTGCAGGGCGCGTCGTGCTTTGGCCCCGCCTATGAATTCGCCTTTATCCTCGACACTGAATTGCGTCGCCGCCAGATTCGCGATCAAGTGCCAATAACTTTTGTTACCTCGGAACCCTATATCGGCCACCTGGGGCTAGACGGCGTCGGCGATACCAAGGGCTTGCTGGAAAGCGAATTGCGCAACCGTCATATTAAGTGGATGACCAGCGCACGCGTCAAGAAATTCGAAGACAACAAGTTGACTGCGGAAGAAGTCAGCGAAAACGGAGAGGTCGTTAAAACGCACGAAATTTTATTTTCATACGCCATGATGCTGCCCGCGTTCCGCGGTGTCGAGGCCGTACGTGGCATCGACGGGTTAGTCAATTCCAAAGGCTTTGTATTAATCGACGAATATCAACGCAACCCGACATTCTCTAACGTGTTCGCCATTGGCGTTTGCGTCGCCATTCCACCCATCGGCCCCACGCCGGTGCCAGTCGGCGTGCCTAAAACCGGATTCATGATCGAATCTATGGTCACGGCAACGGCGCGCAATATCGGCCAGTTGCTGCGCGGACGTCCCGTAAATACGCTGGCGACATGGAACGCCATTTGCCTCGCCGACTTTGGCGATAAAGGAGTGGCCTTCGTTGCCCAACCACAAATTCCGCCGCGCAACCTTAATTGGTCATCGCAAGGACGATGGGTGCATATAGCCAAACTGGCGTTTGAAAAATTCTTCATCTACAAAATACGCCGTGGCACTGCTGAACCTTTTTACGAACGCTGGGGCCTGCAATTGCTGGGTGTACGCAAACTGAAAACCCTCAAGGAAACAAGGAGTATAACATGAATATCGACAAAGCCATCCTGCGCTTCGCAGGCATCATGATTTTGGTCAGCCTTGGGCTGGGCCAATGGGTCAGCTCTTACTGGTTCCTATCAACCGCTTTCGTCGGTCTTAACCTGCTACAAACCAGCTTTACCGGCTTCTGCCCGGCCGCCATTTTCTTGAAAAAGCTTGGCGTCAAACCGGGCGCCGCGTTTAAATAGGAGGCACGCATGAGCAAAGACTACAAATCCATCATCGGCGATATCGGCGCCTATACCGGTGAATTGCGCAAGCTGATCCCCGATGTCATGCAGGGATTCGGCAGCATGGCCAAAGCGGCGACGCAAACCAAGGTGCTGGACGAAAAAACCAAGGAAATGATCGCGCTGGCCCTTGGCGTTGCCGCCCGCTGTGACGGCTGTTTGGGTTTTCATACCAAGACGCTGGCCAAACTGGGCGCGACGCGCGAGGAAATCGCGGAAACGCTGGGCATGGCCGTTTATATGGGCGGCGGGCCGTCCTTGATGTATGCGGCGGATGCTTTGCGCGCGTTCGATCAGTTTGCGACGCCGCAGGACGCCCCGCAGGCATGACACCGGCGCCCATTTTGCGTGCGGCTAGTTTGGCCGGCGGTATTTTTGGCTTGGTCGCCGTCGGGCTGGGCGCGGCGGCCGATCATGTGTTGCGCCCCGTTGTGCCTGCCGGTGATTTCGCCAACCTGCAAATTGCCGTACGGTATGCGTTGATTCATGCCGGTCTTCTGTGCGCGCTTGGCCTGACGCGTTTTGTGACGATTCCCCCGCAAACGACGCGTCTTCTGGCTCTGGCAGCCGGATGTTTTGGCGTGGGCGTCGCTTTGTTCAGCGGCGGCATTTATGCCGGAATCGCCTTGCAGGCCCCGTTCCTGCTTCATCTGGCCCCGATTGGCGGCATTTCTTTAATGCTGGGCTGGCTGGTTTTGGCCGCTTCGGCTGTTTTTGCCTGAAAACGGGAACTTGCCTTCGCCTCGGCCCCCGTATATAAGGCGGCAACTTTCAGCGACCCTTATCTGGAGCATATCATGGCCCTTGAACGGACCTTTTCTATTCTGAAACCCGACGCCACGCGTCGCAACCTGACCGGCAAGATCAACGCCAAATTCGAAGAAGCGGGCTTGCGCATCGTCGCCCAACGCCGCATTTTGATGACGCGCAAACAGGCCGAAGGTTTTTACGCGGTTCATAAAGAACGCCCCTTCTTTAACGATTTGTGCGAATTCATGATCTCCGGCCCTGTTGTTATTCAGGTTCTGGAAGGCGACAACGCCGTGGCAAAAAATCGTGAAATCATGGGCGCGACCAACCCGGCCAACGCGGCCCCCGGCACGATCCGTAAGGAATTTGCCGAAAGCATCGAAGCCAATTCGGTACACGGTTCCGACAGTCCGGAAAACGCCAAAATCGAAATCGCCTATTTCTTTAGCGAATGCGAAATCGTCAGCTAAAACCTGATTTTTAATAGACGAAAGCCCGGCCAGCCTTTGGCAGCCGGGCTTTTTTCATGCTTGCAATATCCGGGACGGGCTGTAGTTTCTCATAAAAGATTTCAATAGGTTATCATGACGACTATCGCTCTTATCGTCGCGGCGGGTGTCGGGTCGCGTTTCGGCGGATCCCTGCCCAAACAGTATCACGAACTTGGCGGCGAACCCATCCTGCGCCGCAGCGTGCTGGCGTTTTTAAACCACCCGCATATCGACGGCGTACGCATCGTCATCAACCCCGCGCATCGCGATATGTATGACGCCGCCGTAGGCGATTTGGGCCTGCCCGAACCGGTGGCCGGCGGCGACACGCGGCAGGAAAGCGTGCTGTTCGGGCTGGAGGCGCTGGCCAAAGGTCCGAAACCGGATATGGTGATGATTCACGATGCCGCGCGGCCTTTGATCGACGCCGCGACCATCAGCGACGTGCGCCGCGCGCTGGACGACGCCAAAGGCGCGATTGCCGCCAAGCCGTTAGTCGATACGCTGAAGCGCGCCAATGGCGCGACCATCACCACGACGATCGACCGCGCCAATTTGTGGCAGGCGCATACGCCGCAGGCGTTTCATTTTAACGATATTCTGGTCGCGCACCGCGCCGCGGCCGGCGCGCAATTGACGGATGATGCCGCCGTCGCGGAAAAATCGGGCATTGCCGTTACCATCGTTCCATCGAATCCGGACAACATGAAAATCACCAATCCAGACGATCTTGACCGCGCCGCCCGCCTTCTGGGCCATAATTACGGCGATATCCGCACAGGCATGGGGTTTGACGTGCATCGCCTGATCCCCGGCGATAAAATCCATTTGTGCGGCGTTACCATTCCCCACGACCGCACATTGGAAGGCCATTCCGACGCCGATGTCGGATTGCACGCGCTGTGCGACGCCATTCTGGGCGCGATGGGCGCGGGCGATATCGGCGCGCATTTCCCGCCGAGCGACCCGCAATGGAAGGGCAAGGACAGTGCGCATTTCGTGCGCCATATCGTCGGCATGGTCTCCGAACGGGGCGGCATCATCGCCCATGTCGATGTGACCTTTATGTGCGAAGCGCCGAAGATCCGCCCGCATCACGACAAAATGGTCAAACGCGTGGCGGAATTGCTGGAAATTTCGCCGAGCCGCGTCAGCGTCAAGGCCACGACCACCGAACGGCTGGGCTTTACCGGCCGCGAGGAAGGGATCGCGGCGCAGGCGGTGGCAACTTTACGTTTTCCGGGATAACGCATGCCGGCGCCGGACATCACCGATCTCGCCGCCAGAATTATCGCCGACTACACCGCGCGCGGGTTGAAAATCGTCACGGCGGAATCCTGCACCGGCGGGTTGGTGGCGGCGGCTTTGACGGAAATTCCCGGCGCGTCGGCCGTGGTCGAGCGCGGTTTTGTGACCTATAGCAACGACGCGAAGGTTGAGGTTCTGGCCGTGATGCCCGAATTGCTGCAGGTATCTGGCGCGGTAAGCGCGGATACGGCCGAAGAAATGGCGCAGGGCGCGTTGGAATTTTCGCGCGCCGACGTCGCCGTATCGGTTACCGGCATCGCGGGGCCCGACGGCGGGACGATGTTGAAACCCGTGGGATTGGTGTTTTTCGGCATCGCGCGTAGAAATGGCGTGCGCATGCATTACCGGTGCGATTTCAAGGGCGACCGCGCCGCCATCCGCATGCAAGCCGCGCATGAGGCGTTGCGTTTGCTGCATTCCATCGTCGAGGACTGACATGTCTATCCTGTATAAGATGCTGCGCCCCGCGTTATTCCGGATCGATCCCGAAACGGCGCACGGGCTGGCGATCAAGGCGTTGCGTTTTGGGTTGATACCGCGCGTCGCCGTTCCCGACGACGCGGTTTTGCGTACGACATTATGCGGCTTGGATTTCGCCCATCCGGTCGGGCTTGCCGCCGGGTTCGACAAACATGCCGAAGCGATGGGGCCGCTTTTCGATTTGGGATTCAGTTTTATCGAACTGGGCGGCGTGACGCCCCTGCCCCAACCCGGCAATCCGCGCCCGCGTTTGTTTCGCGTGCCGTCGGCGCAGGCCGTCATCAACAGGTTCGGTTTCAACAGCGTCGGCGCGGACGTTTTTGCGCAACGGCTGGAAACCTATCATGCCGCGCATCGGCAAAGCCATCAGGTCGTCGGCATCAATCTGGCGAAGAACAAGGAAACCGCCGATGCCGCCGATGATTATGTCAAGGGCGTCGCCGCGTTCGCGGGCAAGGCTGCGTTTCTGACCGTCAATGTGTCGTCGCCCAACACGCCGGGCCTGCGCGACATGCAGGGCCGTGCGGCGCTGGCCGACTTGCTGGACCGCGTTATGAAAGTGCGTGCGCGCGTCGAACAGCAAGGCGGCGGGCATACGCCTGTGTTCCTGAAAATCGCGCCCGACATCGACGATATGCAGGCGCAGGACATTGCCGAGGTGGCTTTGGCATCGGGCATAGATGCAATGATCGTCGGCAACACCACAGTGTCGCGCCCCGCATCCATTCCCGCCGATATGGCCAGGGAAACCGGCGGATTGTCGGGCAAACCTTTATTCACGCTGTCGACCGAAAAACTGGGGCTGATGTACCGGCTCACCGGCGGCAAGATACCCCTGATCGGGTGCGGCGGCATTTCCAGCGGCGCCGACGCCTATGCCAAGATCCGCGCCGGCGCTTCGCTGGTGCAGCTATACACCGCGATGATTTACGAAGGGCCGGACGTCGTCCGGTCGATCGTGGCCGAGCTTGCCGTGCTGTTAAAACGCGACGGCTTTTCCACTGTCGCCGACGCCGTCGGCGCGGATTTCAAGAAAGAGGCCGCTGCATGAACCCACACCCCCAATTCCCCAGCTTTTTCCATGTCGACCATCCCCTGATCGCGCATAAACTTACCCTGATGCGCGAGGAGTCCTGCACATCCTTGAGTTTTCGCATTCTGCTGCGCGAAATATCGGCGCTGATCGGCTATGAAATATCGCGCAACCTGCGCCTGACGACGCGCCGGATCCATACGCCTTTGTGCGATATGGACGCGCCCGTGCTGGCCGACGAAGCGCCCTGCATCGTGCCGGTGCTGCGCGCGGGTTTGGCGATGGCCGAAGGGCTGCAAGATCTTATTCCCGCGGCATCGGTCGGCCATATCGGCGTGTATCGCGATCACGACACCAAAATGCCGGTCGAATATCTGGTACGCCTGCCCCAAAATGTCGGACAGGATTTTTTCGTCGTCGACCCGATGCTGGCGACCGGCAATTCGCTGATTCATGCCTGCGATATCTTGATGCGCCACGGCGTCGCGGCGGAAAAAATACGCGTGATGTCGCTAGTCGCCGCGCCTGAAGGCGTGCGCACATTCGCGGCGCGCCATCCCGGCATTCGCATTTATTGCGCCGCATTGGACGAGAAACTTAATGAAAACGCCTATATTGTGCCGGGTCTGGGCGACGCGGGCGACCGCATGTATGGAACAATGTGATTACGCCGCGGCCAGCGCCAGCGCGTCCTTGGCCTTGATCGAACCGTTATACAATGCGCGGCCCAGAATAAGCCCTTCGACACCCGCGGGCGCGCAGGCTTTCAGTTCGGCCAGATCGTGCAGCGAATGCACGCCACCCGATGCGATAACGGGCACGGTCAGGGCGAAGGCCAGATCCATGATCGCTTCCATATCCACTTCGCTGAGCGCGCCATCGGAATTGATGTCGGCATAGATAATACCGGCGACGCCGGAATCTTCGACGCGCAGAGCCAGATCGAGAGCCTTGAGCGAAGTCGTGTTCGACCAGCCGGTGCGCACGACATAACCGCCGACGGAGTCTATCTTGACCAGAATGCGCCCCGGAAAGCGCGCGCAGGAGTCGCGCAACAGAACCGGATTTTCAATCGCCGCCGAAGTCAGAACCACACGGTCGATGCCACGGTTCAGCCAGGTCTCGATGGCCTCCATGCTGTGCAGCCCGCCCGACAATTGCATGGGGATTTTGATAGAGCTGCGAATGGCATCGATAGCCGCGGCATTGGTCGCGGTCGCCGAAAAGGCGCCGTCGAGATCGACGACATGCAGCCATTGAAAGCCGTCCTGTTCGAAAATACGCGCCCGTTCGGCCGGATTGGGAAACAGCATTTCGGCCTGACGCGAGTCGCTGCTGCTGCGCGTCAGCCGCGCCACCGCGCCGTCCTTGATATGGATGGATGGGTATAAAATCATTTCGCCTTCAAACCTTTCGGCGGCAACATAGCCGAATTTTTACAGCCTGCAACGCGCAAATGTGGTAGCCTTTTCGCGGTCGAACAAGGATACCCCCATGAAAATCGCCACATGGAACGTTAATTCCGTCCGCGCGCGGCTGCCCAATATCGTCGAATGGCTGGGGCAGATGAAGCCGGACGTTTTATTGATGCAGGAAATCAAATGTGAAACGGCGGCGTTTCCCTTTATGGAATTCAAAGCCGCCGGGTACGAGGTGCGCGCGTTGGGGCAGAAATCCTATAACGGCGTGGCGATTGCCAGCCTTTACCCTGTCGAAGATGTCCGCGAAACCCTGCCCGGCGACGATGCCGACGCGCAGGCCCGCTATATCGAGGCCACAATCAAAGGCGTGCGCGTCGCCAGCATTTACCTGCCCAACGGCAATCCCGTCGGCACGGAAAAATACGATTATAAATTGGCATGGATGGCGCGGTTGAAAAACCATGCGGCCGCGTTGTTGCGCGATGAAAGGCCTGTTGTTCTGGGCGGCGATTATAACGTCATCCCCGATACCGCCGACGCGCATAACCCCAAAGCGTGGGAAAATGACGCGCTGGCCCTGCCCGCCACCCGCGCGGCGTGGCGCGAGATTCTTCACCTCGGCTACACCGATATTTTTCGCGCCCTGCACCCCGACAAACAGAACGCCTATACATATTGGGATTATCAGGCCGGCGCATGGATGCGCGACGACGGCATCCGCATCGATCATTTTCTGTTATCGCCCGAAGCGGCAGACAAAACAAAGCAATGTTTTATCGACCGTACGCCGCGCGGCAAGGACAAGGCGTCCGACCACACACCTGTGATGCTCGAACTGTTGTCAAAGGAGACCCCATGAGCCAGCTATTCTCGCCGATTAAAATACGCGACCTGACTATAAAAAATCGCGTCTGGGTGTCGCCGATGTGCCAATATTCGGCACGGGACGGCATCCCCAACGACTGGCACATGGTGCATCTGGGCAGCCGCGCCGTCGGCGGCGCGGGTATGGTGGTGGTCGAAGCGACAGCGGTATCGCCGGAAGGGCGCATTTCGCCGGACGATTGCGGATTGTGGTCCGATGCTCACGCCGCGGCATTCAAACCCATGACGACCTTCATACGCGATCAAGGCGCCGTTCCCGCCGTGCAGTTGGCCCATGCCGGACGCAAAGCCTCGGTCGCCGCCCCGTGGCAGGGGGGCCGCGCTTTGCCCGTCACGGATCAACGCGCCTGGCAAACGCTGGCGCCGTCGGCCATCCCGTTTCATGCCGAAGACCCAATCCCCAGAGAAATGACGCGAGGAGATATTGATGAAGTCATCAAGCATTTTGCCGCTGCCGCCCGCCGCGCCGCCACCGCCGGATTCGACGTCGTCGAGATTCATGCCGCGCATGGCTATCTGTTGCATCAATTTCTGTCGCCGTTGAGCAACAAACGCGCCGATGATTACGGCGGCACGCCCGACAACCGCATGCGGTTGGCATTGGAGGTTTCCCGCGCGGTGCGCGAGGCGTGGCCGGCGACCTTGCCGGTTTTTGTGCGCCTGTCGGCAACGGATTGGGTTGACGGCGGTTGGGACGCCGCGCAATCGGTCACGCTGGCGCGGCATTTGAAGGAAATAGGCGTTGACCTGATCGATTGTTCGACCGGCGGGTTGGTTCCCGACGCCAAAATTCCGGTCGCGCCCTCGTTTCAGGTTCCGTTCGCCGAGAAAATCCGCGCCGAGGCCGGCATTGCCACTGCCGCCGTGGGCCTGATCACCGAGGCCCAGCAAGCCGAAGACATCGTCGCCCAAGGCCAAGCCGATGCGGTCTTTCTGGCCCGCGCCCTGTTGCGCGATCCTTATTGGCCGTTGCATGCCGCGAAAACATTGGGTGTCGATGCCGAATGGCCGCCGCAATATCATCGCGCGGTGCGGTAGGCCTATCTATCTTCGCCTGAGGCGCGGTCGCTTTCTTCGGCGGGGGGCATAAGGATGACCTTATCGACGCGGCGGCCATCCATATCGACGACTTCGAAATGCGCGTCTTCCCAAACGAAGTGGTCGCCTGTCGCAGGGATACGGCCCAGACGTTCGATAATAAATCCGCCCAGCGTTTGAAAATCGCCGTCGCCGCGCATATCCTTTAATCCCGTCAGAGCTTCGATTTCGTCAATCGGCACCATACCGTCGATGAGCCAGCTGCCATCCTCGCGCCGCACCGGTTTTTCCGTGCCTTCGCGACCACGTTCCGGCAAGCCGCCGGTGATGGATTCGATGATATCGGTGACGGAAACCAGCCCTTCGACGCTGCCATATTCGTCGACGACCAGCGCGATATGCTGGCCGGATTTTTTGAACTGTTCAAGCAAGCGCAACACCGGCGTCGTGTCGGGAACGGCCAGGGCCGGACGCATGACGGGCTTGAGGGACAAGGTCGCGCCGTCGAAACTGGCGTTCAGCAAATCCTTGGCATGAACGACGCCCAGAATTTCTTCCATATCGCCGCGCGCCACGGGAAAGCGGCTATAGCCGCTGGAACGAATGATGTTTTTATGGTCGCGCGGCGTATCGTCGATATTCAGCCACACCACATCCATGCGCGGCGTCATAATCGTGCGCACCGACCGGTCGGCCAGACGCATGACGCCTTCCAGCATGCTTTGTTCGGCAGGTTTCAAGGCGCCGGATTGCGTGCCTTCGGCGATGACGTTGCGCACTTCTTCTTCCGTTACGCCCGCCTGAGGCGTGTTATGAAGGCGCAGCAGATACAATACGGTTTCGGTCGATTGCTTCAAAAGCCAGACGACAGGCGCGGCGATGGCGGCGAAAATCCCCATAGCATGCGCCACGCGCACCGCGATTTTTTCGGCATAGGCCAAGCCAATGCGTTTGGGAACCAATTCGCCGATGACCAGATTAAGGTAAGTGACGCCCGCCACCGTCAGGGCCAGCGCGACGGCATTGCCGTCGGGCGCAATCCACGCGATGCCGTTGAGATAATCCCCAAGTCTGCCCGCCAGCGTGGCACCGCTGTAAGCCCCGGCCAGAACGCTGTTCAGCGTCATGCCGATTTGAACGATGGATAAAAAACGGGACGGGTCTTCGGCCAGCCCCAGAACAAGCTTGGCCCCGGCATTATCCTCGTCCGCCAATTGGCGCAGCCGCGCGCGGCGCGCCGATACGATAGCCAGTTCCGACATGGCGAAAAAGCCGTTGACGAGAATCAGCAGAAGAACGATGGCTATCTCGGCGCCCAACGACAAGCGAAACTCCGCAAAATGATAGAAGATTAATCTAATGCATCAAATGAACAAAATAAACAAGCACGTCGCCGCGCGAATCAGATATAAATAACGCGACCGATGATCGGAATTTCATGCGCATTTATGACTATTTCGCCATAGCCCTGATGCTGGGCATTATCACCGGCGGCTGCGCCGTGTGGTTGTTCACGCGCGCGCGCATCGGCACCGAAACCGAATGGGGCGAACGGTTCCGCGGGATCGCCGCCGAAGCCCTGCGGCAGAGCAATGAAAGCTTTCTGCAACTGGCCGAAACCCGGCTGAAACAGGCCGAAAACACCACGGCTGCCCTGTTCGACAAAAAATCGACCGCCATTGACGAAATTGTCAAGCCGGTCAAGGAAACCCTGACCAAGATGGACGCCCATATCCGCGCCATGGAAACGCAGCGCGAGGGCGCGTACAGGGAAGTGTTGAAAGCCGTCAGCCTGTCGAACGAAGCCCAGCAGCAGTTGCGTCAGGAAACGGGACAATTGTTGCAGGCCTTGCGCGCGCCCGCCACGCGCGGCCGTTGGGGCGAAATTCAGGTGCGCCGTATTCTGGAAATGACCGGAATGTCGGAATATACCCGTGACTTTGCCGCGCAACAGCATATCCCCGGCGAAGACGGCGCAGGCAGCCTGCGCCCCGATTATGTTGTGTCCCTGCCCGGCCAGCGTTGTGTCGTTATCGACAGCAAGGTTCCCCTTAACGCCTATATGGACGGCGCGCAGAGCGATGATCCCGATATCCGGCAAGCGGCGATGAAACAGCATGCCCGCGCGATGCGCGACCATGTGCGCGCGTTGAGCGCCAAGGCTTATTGGGACCAGATCGAGGGTGCTGTTGATTTTGTTGTGTTATTCGTCCCCGGTGACCATTTTCTGGCCGGCGCTTTGGATTGCGACCCCGATTTGATGGAATATAGCGCGTCGAATGATGTCGTTCTGGCGACGCCGCTGACGCTGGTAGCCCTGCTGCGTACAGTATCGATGAGCTGGCGGCAGGAAAATTTGCGGGAAAACGCGGTCAGGCTGGGCGCGCTGGGCGGCGAGCTTTATACCGCCGTGGCGACCATGACCGACCATGTCGTTGACATGGGCCGCAAATTGTCCGGATCGATGGAAAGCTATAACCGGATGGTCGGCAGTCTGGAACGCAATGTTTTGGTTAAGGCGCGCAAATTGCGCGATTACGGCGCGAATAAGGAAGACAAGGAAATCAGCGAAAACACCGCGCCTATTGATCTGCAAACGCGCACGCCGGCCCTGCCCGCCGCCAAGGATGACGCGGCGTAACATTTGCCTTAATCTTGGCGTTACTTTATTATATTGGAATAATTCTTATTTCAGGAAAGACGCATGTCTCAACTGCCTATTCAGATTATTCCCGCTGCCGTGCTGCGCAAGGTTGCGCAGCCTGTCGCCGCCGTCGACAAACGTATCGCCGCATTCATGCATGACATGGCCGAAACCATGTACAAAGGCAACGGTATCGGTTTGGCGGCCAATCAGGTCGGCAGCCTTGACCGCGTCATCACTGTGGACGTTTCCGACGAGCGCGACGGGAAAAATGTGCTGTTGATGGCAAACCCCGAAGTGGTGTGGCACGATCCGGATGAAACTTTCACCTATAACGAAGGCTGTCTGTCGATCCCCGGCCATTATGCCAAAGTCACGCGGCCCAAACGCATTCGTATGACCTATCTGGATGCCGCAGGCAAAAAATGCGAATTGGAGGCCGAGGATTTGCTGAGCCAGTGCATTCAGCATGAAATCGACCATTTGAATGGCGTCCTGTTCATCGACCACCTGTCGAAGCTGAAGCGCGACATGATTTTGCGCAAAATAGACAAAGAACAACGCGCCGAAGACGGGCATGTCCTGTAATTGGTGTTTTGTAGTATAACACCGGCATGACACATCCCCTCCGCATCGCCTTTATGGGCACGCCCGATTTTGCCGTGACCGCTTTGCGCGCCCTGCATGCCGCAGGGCACGACATCGCCGCCGTTTATTGCCAGCCCCCCAAACCCGCCGGACGAGGGCATCAGCTGCAAAAAACGCCGGTGCACCGCGCCGCGGAAGAAATGGGCCTGAACGTCCATACGCCCAGGACTTTACGCAACGCCGAAGAACAGGAAAAATTCCGCGCATTAAAGCTCGATGTCGCCGTCGTTGCCGCCTATGGGTTGATATTGCCGCAGGCTATTCTCGACGCGCCGCGCTATGGATGCATCAATATCCACGGTTCGTTGCTGCCGCGCTGGCGCGGTGCGGCGCCTATCCAACGCGCCATTCTGGCGGGCGATGCCGAAACCGGCGTTACGATCATGCAGATGGATGCGGGACTGGATACAGGCGCGATGCTGTTGCGCGACCATGTGGCGATCACGCCGCAAACCACCGCGCAAACCCTGCACGATGCGCTGGCCGACATGGGCGCGCGGCTTGTGGTGCGGGCATTGGCGGATTTGGCTGCCGGCGCACTGCACGCGACCCCCCAGCCGCCGGAGGGCGCGACCTATGCCGCCAAGCTGACCCGCGACGACGGCAAGATTGATTGGACGACCCCCGCCGCCGCCATCGAACGGCAATTGCGCGCCCTGCATCCGTGGCCCGGATGTTATTTTACGCTGGACGGCGAGGTGATCAAACTCCTGGCCGCCACGATCATCGACAAATCGGGCGCGCCGGGAACTTTGCTTGACGACCAATTCACCGTCGCCTGCGGCGACAGGGCGTTGCGGCTGGATACCGTGCAACGCGCCGGAAAAGCCGCGACGGACGGCGCATCGATGTTGCGCGGACTGCGTTTGCCGGTCGGATCTTTGCTATGACGCGCTGGAAGCTGACAATCGAATATGAAGGCGGCGCGTTTTGCGGCTGGCAACGGCAACCGCATGCGCCGTCGATCCAGCAATGCATCGAGGAGGCGATCGAAAGATTCTGCGGCGAGACCGCCACGCTGCATGGCGCGGGACGAACCGATACCGGCGTGCATGCCCGCGCGCAAGTCGCGCATTTCGATATAACCAAAAACACCGACGGCGACACCGTGCGCGATGCCGTGAATTTTTATCTGCGCCCGCACAAAATCGCCATCCTTGGCGCGGAACACGTCGACGAGGCCTTTCATGCGCGGTTCAGCGCCATTCAACGAAGCTATCGTTACCGCATCGTCAACCGCCGTGCGCCGCTGGCGATCGACGCCGAACGCGCATGGCATGTGCCGCGCCCGCTGGATATCGCCGCGATGCAGGCCGCGGCCGATCTGCTGATCGGGCAACATGATTTTTCGACATTCCGTGCGCAGAATTGCCAGTCAAATTCGCCGGTGAAAACGCTGGACAGGCTGAATGTTACGCGCGACGGCGAAACTATCGTCATCGAAACGGCAGCGCGGTCGTTTTTGTATCACCAGGTGCGCAATATGGCCGGTACTTTGGCGATGGTCGGCACGGGGCAATGGAGCCTCGACGATTTCCGTACCGCCTTTGCCGCCTGCGACCGCAGCAAGGGCGGCCCGACCGCCCCGGCGCATGCTCTTTGTTTCTGGAACGTAACTTATCCCCAGAAATAAACACTTATCCACAGGGTGTTACTAGAACATCCTTTTGACACACATCGGCAACCTATAATAGAAACAACGCGCACACATTCGTGTGTTGTGTTTATTTTTCTTTCTTTCCATGAAGTTACGACATTTTCTTGTTGTTTTACTTATGGTTAACGCTGTCGTTCTTTTGAACGCCTGCTCTCTTGCCGACTCCGACAACATCGTAACAACCAATGATATCGATCCGGCAGGCGGATTGAGCCGCGCCGATTATCTGGCCCTGCGCAATCGCCACGGCACGGACGACGGACTGAACGCCAAAAAAGCGCCGCCCATCCCATCCATTCCCGATAATGCCGATGAAGCCCCGACCGGGCCTTTGGCCAAGCGCGTCAATCTGGAAGTCAGCGACAGCGTGCCTGTGCGTGATGTGTTGATGGAGCTGGTCAACAAAACTGGCGCGAATCTTGAACTCGACCCCCGCGTGCAGGGCAGCGTGATTATTTCCGCGCATGACGAACCGCTACAGACGGTCTTGCAACGCATATGCGATTCCGCCGGATTGCGATACAGCATCGACGATGGCGGATTTATTCATATCGAACCCGATGATCCTTATGAAAAAACATATCAGCTCGATTACCTGAATCTGTCGCGTAAAACCACCGGCGAGACCGGCATCGCCACCAACGTGTTCGATGTCGATGTCAGCGGCAACAACAGCGGCATCGGCGGCGCGGCGGGCGGCGGCGGCAATGGCGTCGCCGCGACACAAAACAATTCCACCGCTAAAGTTGCCAGCCTGTCGGAAGCCGATTTCTGGGCCGAAACGCAAAAATCGCTGGCCCAGATTCTGGCCGCGCATGCGCGCACAACCGGCGACAATAGCAAAAGCGATTTCAGCACCGACAAACAAGCCGGACTTGTCACCGTTTACGGCACACAGGCGCAACAGCAAGCCGTCGCCGCCTATGTCGCGCAATTGCGACGCAAGGCCTATGCACAGGTGTTGATAGACGCGCGGATTATCGAAGTCGAACTTGACGACAATTATCAATCCGGCATCGACTGGACGGGCGTTTTTTCCAACGCGTTCGGCGCAGCCGCCAATTTCGGCACGCAGGTCGCGAACAATACCAACGGCTATTTCACGGCGGGATTAACCGGAACCAATTTTAGTTCGCTTATTAACCTGGTGCAGACTTTCGGCACGACGCGGGTATTGTCCGCGCCGCGCATTACCGTTCTGAACAACCAGACAGCCGTGATGAAGGTCGCCACCAATCAGGTTTATTTTGTCACGCAGGCGCAATTCACCACGACGACCAACGCCAACGGGTCGTCTGTCACCACCAACCCCGTTTATACCAGCACGCCGCGCACCGTTCCCGTCGGGCTGGTCATGACCGTGCAACCCGCCATTGATGCCGCGCATGACCGCGTGACGATGACGCTGCGCCCCACCATTTCGCGCATCGTCGGCGAGGTTGACGACCCGTCGATCAATCTCAACGCCGCCATTGCGGGCGTCGCCGACAGTGTGCCGTCGCAGATCCCGGTGCTGGCGGTGCGCGAAATGGATTCGGTTATCCAGCTTCATTCCGGCGCAATCGCCGTGATGGGCGGATTGATGCAGGACAGTTCGATCAATCAGGATCAGGGCGTGCCATTGCTGTCCGACCTGCCTTATGTCAGCAGTTTATTCAAATCACGCAGCAACGACGGCAAGACGAGCGAATTGATCATCCTGTTGCGCGCCACCATCGCCGATACCCCCGCGCCCGACGCGGCGGACGATGCCGTCTATCGCCGTTTCGGCAAAGACCCTCGCCAGATGACATTGCCGCCTTTGCCAGCCGACAAGGCGGATGATGAAGACCACACAGGCACACCCACACCCCAAAAAGACGGAGAAAAATCATGAAACGCCAGCCAATACATCGTAACCGGACTTCGGGTTTTACCTTGGTCGAACTGTCAATCGTCCTTGTCATCATCGGCCTTATCATCGGCGGCGTTTTGACGGGGCGACAGATCATGGAAAACGCCCAGATTACCAACGCCGTCAATTCCATTCAGGCGTTCGAAGCGCAATTCCAGACCTATATGCAAAATTACAACGCCATGCCCGGCGACGACACCAGTGGATTATCGCGCTTTTCATTGACCGGCACGGCGGGTAACGGCGACGGCACGCTGAACGGCGATTTCGACAGCCAGACCGCCAGCGACGAAACCCGTCTGGTCTGGCAGGAATTGCGCGCCGCCGGTCTTGTCAAACAGATCTCTGGCGCAGACCAGACGTTGCAACCCGCCAACCCGTTCGGCGGTATTTACGGTTACCAGCATGGCGCATTCAGCGGCGGCATCACCACCAACGTCCTGTGCCTGAGCGATGTGCCTTCCGACGCTGCGCAGGCCATTGACTCGCGGCTCGACGATGGCGTCATTAACGCAGGCACGGTTCAAGCCGTATTGACCGCAACCGCCCCCGGCGCTGCCGACGGCGCCGCGGCAAACACCGGCTATGTTACGGGTCAGACCTATACCGTCTGCATCAGAATGTAACGGCGATGCGGGTTTGGCGCGCGCAATCGGATCATGCGGGCTTTACCCTCGCCGAAATGGCGATGGTGATGATCATTGCGGGGATTGTCATGTTGACGATTTTCCCCGCTTTGACCGCATTGCGTGCCGCCAACCAGTATCAACTGACGCAAAGCAATCTGCACAGCCTGATGCTGGCGACTGCCGCCTATGTTCAGGCCAACGGGTGCGTGCCCTGTCCGGCCAGCCCCGGCGCGGTCGGCGCGAAATTCGGCATTGTCGGCGGTACGGGCGCGGCATGCGGCGGGTGTGCCGCGTCCATAGCCGAAGGCATTGCCCCTTTCGCGTCCTTGGGCATTCCGGCGTCGACCGCGCACGACGGGTGGGGGCATTGGATCACGATGCGCGTTGACCCTGCGCTGACGGCGAAATTTACGACCGCGCCGCCTTCATCGAGCCAGGGCATGTGCGCCGCAGGACTAGCGACATCCTATCGCGTTTTGGTCACAACGCCGGGTGGCGCAACACAGCAAGCCGCCGTCATTTTCGTCAGCCACGGCAAGGAAGGATACGGATCGTATTTTGCCCAGCCTGTGGGCAACGGGAATAATGGTTCCGGCCTGCCTTTTTCATCGGCTTATGCCGCGTGCAGCCCGTCTTCCTACAGCGGCTATGCGCAATGCAATGGCGTTCAGACATCGCAATCGACGGGACATTTTTACGATGCGCAGGCGATATCGACCGCGACCGATATTTACGACGATATCCTTGCCTATGCCGACCGCAATACGCTGGTCGCCATGTTCGGCAACGACAGCTGCACAACAGTGTGGTAACCAATGAATAAAATCATGCCGCTACGCACTCAACCCGCCGCCCCGCTAAAACTGGGGGAAAGGCTGTTGCGCGACGACATGTTGACATCGGATCAGATGCAGATCGCGCTGCACGAACAACGCCGCAACGGCGGCAGGCTCGGCGCGGTGCTGGTGCGGCTGGGCTTTATCAGCGACGAGAAACTGGCGGCCGTTCTGGCAGCCCATAGCGGACACGAACCCGTCGATTTGAAAACAGAGCCTGTCGCCCCCGACATCGCCCGCCGCCTGCCGCGCGCGGTTGCCGAACGTTGTCGCTCCGTGCCTATGTCGTTCGATGGAGAAACCTTGCGTCTGGCCATGGCCGACCCTTACGACATCGCAGCTATGGACGAAGTGCGGCGATATTTCCCGCGGCCTATCGACATAAAACCGTTTGTAGCCTCTGCCACAGACATCAAGGACGCACTGGCCGATTACGCGCGCAGCGACGCCGATTTCGATGATATTCTGCGCGAACTGGAAGGCGCCGCGGCGCAGGCCCGCGACGCCGACGCGGGGACGCACGCATGGCAGCACCCCGTTATCCGTATGGTCGATTCCATTATCGGCGAGGCGGTGCGCGCGGGCGCCAGCGACATTCATCTGGAACCGGAAAGCAGTTTCGTGCGTTTACGCATTCGCGTCGACGGCGTGTTGCGGCAGGTGCGCGCGCTGCATCGCGACCATTGGCCGGAATTGTCGCATCGCCTGAAGATTATGGCCAATATGAATATCGCCGACACGCGCAGCATGCAGGACGGGCGTTTCCGCCTGCAAATCGGCGGCGCGGATATCGATTTCCGCATGGCGGTAATGCCGACGGTGCAGGGCGAGAATATCGTTATTCGAATCCTTGATCACCGCCGCGCCGTATTGCCCTTGGAAAAACTGGGTTACGACGCGCATGCGCTGGCGCAGCTTGATTTGCTGCTGCAACGCCCCGACGGCATAACCTTGGTCACGGGCCCGACCGGCAGCGGCAAAACGACCACGCAATATGCCATTTTAAAAAAACTGTGCCATGTCGAGACCAACATCATGACGTTGGAAGAGCCGGTTGAATATCAATTCGAGATGATCCGCCAGACCGCCATTCGCGAACAGCATGGACTTACTTTCGCCAACGGAATTCGGGGTATTTTGCGGCAAGCGCCGGACATTATTTTCATCGGTGAAGTCCGCGACGCCGACACCGCGCAAATGGCATTGCGTGCCGCGATGACAGGACACAGGGTGTTCACCACTTTGCACAGTAACGATGCCTTCGGGGCTTTGCCGCGCCTGCATGACCTGGGGCTGTCGCCGCGCATGCTTAGCGAAAACATTTCAAGCATCGTGGCGCAACGGCTGGTGCGTAAATTATGTCCGCATTGCAAACATGTGCGCGCGGCCACGGATTCCGAATCTGCATTACTGCACAACACCACACCGGCACCGCCTGCCTTTGCCGGGTTTGGCGAAACCGCACAGGCGCGCATCGATGCCCCCGTCAGCATCGCCGAAGCCCGCGGCTGCGCCCAATGCGGGCACAGCGGATATCGCGGTCGCATTGCCGTCACGGAAATCCTGCGCGTGACGCCGGAACTCGACGCGCTGATCGCTGACGACGCGCCGCGCGCCGTTTTGCGCAGGCAAGCGGCGCAAGACGGTTTTCGCCCCATGGCCGCCGATGGCATCGGCAAGGTTCTGCGCCAGGAAACTGGTTTGGACGAATTGCGGCGTTGCGTCGATATGACAAGGGGGCGTTGATGCCGGCTTATGCCTACAAAGCCGTGCACGAAACGGGCCGCGTCATGCGCGGCGAAATGACGGCGGCCAATGAAAACGAATTGCTCGCCGCGTTGAAAGAAAACGGGCTGGAACTGATCGACGCGCGCGAGAAAAAAGCGCGTCAAGGCGCCGCGCTTTTTGCCGGAAAAGTGCCGCCGCGCGCCATTGCCGGTTTTTGCGCGCGCATGCAGGATTTGCTGCAATCCGGCGTCGCATTTCCGGACGCCATGCATGACGCGATCCACGCTGTCGACAACGAGATTCTGTCTAATGCGCTGACGCAGATTGCGCGCGCCATTTCCAGCGGCGGCGGCATCGCCGCATCTTTTGCCGCCTGCCCGCGCCTGTTCCCGCCTATCGTCACCGCGACTTTGGCGGCGGGCGAAGCCAGCGGCGCGATGGACGCCGTGTTCGGCGCGCTGGCCGCCGACATTGCACGGCAAGCGCAGACACAGGAAAAACTGCGCCGCGCCCTGCGCTACCCATTATTTCTTTTCATCGTGGCCGGCAGCTCGGTGGCTTTTATGTTGATCGCCGTCGTGCCCAAGATGATTCAATTTCTTGACGGGCTGGATGCGCATCTGCCGTGGTCGACGCGCGCGCTGGTTGCCGTGTCGGCGGCGACAGCCGATTATGGCGGACAGGCTGCCATCCTGCTGTGCCTTGGTATTCTGACGATATTCATCGCGCGACGATTATCGCCCGCAATCCTATTACGGCTCGATGCCTTGCTGCTGCGCACGCCCGTCATCGGCCCTATCATCGCCAAAGCCGCGCTGGCGCGATTTATCCACAATTTTACCCTGTTGTTCCGCAACGGCTGCCCCACGCCCGACTGCCTGCGTCAGGCGCGCGCGACGACCGGAAACGCGGCACTCGAATTCATGCTGGGCCGCGCCGAACAACGCGTGGTCGAAGGTTCGGCCCTGTCGGCTGCATTGCCGTCATGCCTGCCCGGTCTTTTCCCGCCTTATGCCGCCGGATTGCTGCGCACCGGCGAACGCAGCGGCAATATCGGCAAAAGCCTCGACGACATTGCCACGGTATTCGACCGTGAAGCGCAGGAATCAACCGATGCCCTGATCGGTTTATTGGAACCCGCCCTGACTTTGTCCATAGGGTTGGTGATGATATGGACCGTTATGGCGGTAATGGGCCCCCTATATGGCAGCCTGTCCGTCCTTGGCGGACGCATGCAATGACCGGGACACGCCCCCATATCATTATCATGATCGGCGACGACGGTTGCGCCGTCGTGCCGCATAACGTGCCGGCGCCCGCACCGTTTTTTGCCTCGGTAAACGGTGTGGGCAACGGCATGCAGGAAATCACCAGCTTTATCGCGCGGCATCCTGCCGCGCAGCTGACTCTTCTGGTCGACAATCTGGCGCAGGATTATCGCGCCGACAACATGCCTCGCCTTAATCCTGTCGACCGCGCCCAATTACTGCGCCGCCGGTTGCGCCAGCATTTCCCTGCCGCGCGCCTGACCGCCAGCCTGCGCCATAAAACCGCCAACGATCAATTTTTGCTGGCAGGGTTGCATGAAGGCAATCCTGTATTTTTATGGGCGGAAAAACTGCATGCGCGGTTTCCTTCCATTGCTCTTTTACCGGTCGAAGGGGCGCGGTTGGCCGCAAGCCTGATGCCCGAAGCGACGGCAGGATGGGTTATGACCGTCAGCCGTCATCAGACCGGCGGTTATCGACAGATTGTAACGCATAAAGGCGATTTAATTTTTACCCGCCTGACGCCCCTGCCCGCGCCGCATGATGATGCGGCCGTCATCATCACACGGGATATCAAGGCCAGCCTTGATTACCTGTCGCGGCATGGGCTGCGTCATGCGACAGATTTGTCCGTGCTGTTGTTAATGACGGGGATCGATCACCTGCATCAGGATTTTATGGATCTGGGGTTGAAATCTATCGCGTCTTTATCGCCGTTCAAGGCAGCACAAAGGCTTGCCCTGCCCTTTGCCCCCGCGCCCGAGGATGATTGCGGCGATTTATTGTTTGCCGCCGCGCTGGCGGCGCGAAAGCCTGTTTTGCCTCTGATGCTGCCCCACACAAAACAGGCTCTACGAACAGAAACGATCAAAAAATGGGGATTGCGCGTTGCCATCATTTTTCTGTTTTTGGCAACGATCCAAACCGTTTGGGCAGCAAATTCGATTGTATCAGATATTGCCGCCGGTCGCCGGCAAGAACATATGCTGGCAAAAAATCAGGCCGATCTGGCGCGCATGCAAGCCAGCGCCGCGCCATTAACGGCCCCGCTGGGCCAGTTACGGCAGGCCATCGAACGACGTCGCATTTATGACCAACCGACGCCCATGCCGTGGCACGGGCTTGACGAGCTGGCACAGGGTCTTGGTTCGGATATTTCAGTCATGGGCATTGAATGGGATGCAGGCGACGACAAGCCGGAAAGCTTCACCGTTGATCTGGCCGTGCCTGCCGCACCGCAGGATCGCGCACAAAGCGTTGCGGATTTCACCGCAGCGACGCAAAAAATCGCACACGCTATGCCGGATTACGAAGCGACCGTCGCGCGCACCCCCTACCCCGATTTGCCACAGCAAGCGGTGACGACGACGCGGGATGCCCCGCATCAAGACCCGACAGGCGAAATGATCCTGAAGGCAAAAACACCATGATCGATTGGCGCGCACATCGTTTATGGCTCGGCATAATGATAGCGGCATTGACGCTGGCCGCCGTCAATGCGCCATTGTTGCATTATGCGAAGAACAAGGCCGCGGCGCATCTGTCCGCAGTCACCAAAGAAAACACCAAAGCGATGCAGGCGGTCGCGCAACTGAAAAGCGACATAGCTCTGACGAAAAAACTGCAAAGCGAAATAGACAAGGCGGAAACGGCCAAATTTCTCGCCCCCATCGACCGATTACAGGCGATGAAGATCCTTGAACATCGCGCGGCCGAATCCAGATTATCAAACGTTACCTATACATTGTCGCCGGAAACGAAAACGCCGATCGAGACAATCGGCGCGGGGGTGCAAGATTTTACCACCAGCCAATTAACGCTCAATGCCGATGCGCCGACCGATCTTGACGCCTATACATTCCTGAACCTGATGCATACGGCTTTTCCGGGACGTTTTACGTTGCGCCATATGTCGATCACGCGCATCGTTTCGCCCGACGCCCCGGCCGCCGCCACGAACATTCATCTGGCAATCAATGGCGTATGGCTGTCGAATGGCGCGCCCAAGAATCTGGTCGGAGGCGCGGCCCCATGAAATATTTCGCGCTGGCGTTTGTCATCCTGTTTTATGCCCTGCCCGCGGCGGCGGACGATATGCCGCAACAATCGCTCTTCTTGTCGCCGCAACAAACGCGTGATGCCGAAAAACTTGCGGATCAAAGCCTGCCCGCGGGCGCGGCGGGCATTCATCTGGGCGCGATCATCTATTACGACAGGAATGATTGGACATTATGGCTGCAACACAAACGCTGGACGCCGCAAACGCATGAAGATGGCCTGAAAATTCTCGACGTCACCCCCGCCAGCGCAGAATTATTGTGGCGCGACGATAACGGCGACGAACGCGACATCACATTGCGCGACGGCGAAACCTATCAAATTGCCACGGGACAGATTACGGCGCGTTAACCGATAAATAATCGGCGCGACGACGAATGGCATCAATATCGACAGAGGCCGGAAAAACCGCGCTGTCATCGTCATAGGCCCGCAGCACTTCGTGATAAAGGCGGGCTGCACCGTCACGGTCACCGGCGCCGTCATACATTATGGCCAAACGCAGGCGGTACATCATGTTATCGGGGTCTTGCGCGGCGGCGCGGCGCATCACAACCATTGCCTGACGAGCATCGCCGTCGTGCTGCAGCCGTTCGGCCTGCCGCGCCAATTGCGCCGCGTCTTGCCCATCATTGTCGACCTGAACTGTAACATGTGCGTCTTGCGGTAAAGACGGCGGTGTTTCCGTTTGTTGAATGTCCGGCGCGGCGGATTCCGGCGGTGCACCGTCGACCGTAATATCTTCCGGAACCTCAGGGCGAACCACCGAATTGGCAAGCGCGACATGAATAGCGGGTTGTTGCCGCAAGACCGGGTGCGGCATCAGGGCAAAAAAAACGCCGACGCTTACCGCTGCGACCACCAGAATCCCTGTCGCCGCCCAATGCGCCACAGGCCGACGCGCACGCGGCAGGGCGACATAGGACATAGGCCGCGACGCCCGCGGATGCAGGTCGTTGGCCGGGCGAAGTTTTTTCGCGGTTGTCATGCGTTTTTCGTAGCATAAATCAGGGCCGCAGGCGATAATTTTTGCCGCATTTACAGGTTGATGACCCAAATGACAGAAACATTGAACCCATCGCCTTGGTGGCGGCCCGATCAATTCGCGCGGCGGCGGCCCATGCTTGATAAACGGCAACATGCGTTGCGTGCCGTGCGCGGCTATTTTGAATCTCAAGGCTTTGCCGAAGTCGAAACGCCCGCGTTGCAAGTATCGCCCGGCAACGAAACCCATCTGCATGCTTTCAAAACGCAATTCACCGACTACTTGACCCGTGACAGCCGCGATTATTACCTGCATACCAGCCCAGAATTTGCGATGAAGAAATTGCTGGTGGCGGGCATGCCCAAAATATTCCAAATTGCACGCGCATTCCGTAACGGCGAACGGTCGTCGCGGCATCACCCCGAATTTTCCATGCTGGAATGGTATCGCGCGGGCGCGGGCCTGCCTGACATCATGCAAGATTGCGTGGCGCTGGTACGCGCAGCGGCGGCGGCATGCGGCGTGACAAATTTTACGGCGCAAGGCCTGTCATGCGATCCCTTTGGCGCATGGGAAAGCCTTACCGTATCCGATGCGTTCCGGCGTTATGCAAATATAGATTTAATGGCGACCATTGGCGACACGGCGGCGTTGCGCGCACAAATGACGGCGAACAATATCCGCGCTACGGAATCCGACACATGGGATGATTTGTTTTTCCGCGCGTTGGGCGAACATATCGAACCGCGTCTGGGCGACAAACATCCTGTCTTTCTGTGCGATTATCCCGTGCATATGGCGGCGCTGGCGCGGCCCAAGCGCGGCGACGCGCGGCTGGCCGAACGGTTCGAACTTTATATCTGCGGTTATGAAATCGCCAATGCGTTTGACGAATTGACGGATGCCGGTGAACAAGCGCGGCGTTTCGCCGCCGATATGGATGAAAAAGAAAAACTGTACGGCGAACGTTACCCCGTCGACGCCGATTTTATCGCCGCCCTGCACCACGGCATGCCCGACAGCGCGGGCATCGCGCTGGGCTTCGACCGGCTTGTCATGCTGTGCGCGGGCACGGAAAATATCGACGATGTTTTGTGGGTTCCGGTGGCGTAAACTATGCCGCCTGCGCCGCGCCTTCCAACGCTTTTTCAATCGCCGCAATTGCCGAAGGCATCGCCTCGGCATCCGCGCCGCCGGCCTGCGCCATATCTGGACGGCCGCCGCCGCCTTTGCCACCGACCTGTTCCGCGCCTGTTTTGACCAGATCGACCGCGCTGACGCGTTTGGTCAGATCATCGGTCACGGCGACGACCAGCGAAACCTTGCCTTCGAAACTCGCGACCAGCGCAATAACGCCCGATTTCACCTGCGCCTTGAAAGCGTCCGCCATCGGCTTCAAATCCTTGGCGGGCACGTCGGCCAAAACACGGCTGATGAAATTCATACCCGCAATCTGGCGCGGCGCATCGTTGCTGTTGGCCGAGGCGCCCAACGCAGCCTGTTTGCGCAAATCGGCCACTTCGCGTTCCAATTTTTTACGGTCTTCCAGCAATTGCGTAATACGCACGGGCAATTCCGCGGCAGGCGTTTTCAAGGCATCCGACGCCGCGCGCAGCATTTTTTCCTGTTCATCGATCCACGCCAGCGCCGCCGCGCCCGTCACCGCTTCGATACGACGCACGCCCGAAGACACCGCGCCTTCGCTCGTGATTTTCAGCAAGCCGATATCCCCGGTGCGGCGCACATGCGTGCCGCCGCATAATTCGACCGAGAAGAATTCCTTGCCGTTTGCCGCTTTTTCTTCGCGGCCGCCCATGAATAAAACACGGACTTCGTCGCCGTATTTCTCGCCGAACAGGGCCATAGCCCCCTGCTCTGTCGCTTCCTGCGGCGACATCAAACGGGTTTCGACGCTGTCATTCATGCGGATGCGCGCGTTGACTTCCGCTTCGATGCGCGCCAAGGATTCCGCTGAAATCGGCGTCGGTTGGGTGAAATCGAAACGCAGCCGGTCATGCGCGACCAGCGAGCCTTTTTGCGACACATGCTCGCCCAATTCGCGGCGCAAGGCTTCATGCAGCAAATGCGTGGCGGAATGATGCGCGCGCAGGGCCGACCGATGCGCATGATCGACGTCCAGCACCACCATATCGCCGGTTTTGATCGTACCTTTGGTCACATGGCCGATATGCACCGACAGCCCGTCGGCTTCTTTTTGCGTGTCGGTCACGGTTATCACCGCGCCGGATGCCGTTGTCATGGTGCCGATATCGCCTTTTTGCCCGCCGGATTCGCCGTAAAACGGGGTTTGATTCACAATCACCATCACGGCGTCGCCCTGCCTGGCTTCCGCCGCTTCCGCGCCGTTTTTGACCAAGGCTGTCACTTGCCCTTCGGCTTTTTCCGTGCTGTAGCCCAGAAATTCTGTCGCGCCAAGTTTATCGCGCAATTCGAACCAGATTCTGGCCGTGCCGGTTTCGCCCGATCCCGCCCATGCCGCGCGGGCGGTTTCACGCTGTTTCTGCATCGCGGCTTCAAAACCCGCGGCGTCGACTTTCTTGCCCTGTCCGCGCAAAACGTCCTGCGTCAAATCCAGGGGAAACCCGAAAGTGTCGTAAAGCTTGAAGGCAATTTCGCCGGGCAACGCGCCGTCGCCGGTGATCTTGCCGCTTTCTTCGTCGAGCAGTTTCAGTCCGCGATCGAGCATTGATTTAAACCGCGTTTCTTCCAGCTTCAGCGTTTCGGTAATCAACGCCTGCGCGCGGCCCAATTCCGGATAGGCTGCGCCCATCTGTTTGACCAGTTCGGGCACAAGGCGATAAATCACGGGTTCGCGCGCGCCCAGCAAATGGGCATGACGCATGGCGCGGCGCATGATGCGGCGCAGAACGTAACCGCGGCCTTCGTTGCTCGGCAACACACCGTCGGCGATCAGGAACGCGGTCGCGCGCAAATGGTCGGCAATGACGCGGAATGACGGTTTTTGCGGGCCTTCGGGGTTAACGCTCACCAAATCGGCGATCGCGGCGATCAGGGCGCGGAATAAATCGATGTCATAGTTCGACGTAACGCCCTGCATGACGGCCGCCATGCGTTCCAGCCCCATGCCGGTGTCGACCGACGGCTTGGGCAGTTTGATGCGCCCGCCGCCCGGCTGTTCTTCAAACTGCATGAAGACGAGATTCCAGAATTCCAGAAAACGGTCGCCATCCTCGTCCGGGCTGCCCGGCGGGCCGCCCTGTAATTTGTCGCCCTGATCGATGAAAATTTCGGTGCAAGGGCCGCACGGGCCGACATCACCCATACGCCAGAAATTGTCGTTCGTTTTAATGCGCAAAATTTTACTGTCGGGAAAACCGGCTATTTTCTTCCATAACGCCGCCGCTTCTTCATCTTCGTGATACACGGTGACCAGAAGCTTTTCCTTGTTCAATCCAAAATGTTTGGTGATCAGTTCCCATGCGAATTCGATAGCTTCGGCTTTGAAATAATCGCCGAAGGAAAAATTGCCGAGCATTTCGAAAAAAGTATGGTGCCGCGCGGTGTAGCCGACATTTTCCAGATCATTATGCTTGCCGCCCGCGCGCACCGATTTCTGCGCCGTGGTGGCGCGCGTGTAAGGGCGATGTTCCGCGCCGGTAAAAACATTCTTGAATTGCACCATGCCCGAATTGGTGAACATCAGGGTCGGGTCGTTGCGCGGCACGAGGGGGCTGGATTCGACATGGGTATGGCCCTTGCCCACAAAATAACCGGTGAAAGTCGAACGAATATCGGCCAGCGTTTTGGTCATGTCTTGCATTCCCTGAATGGTTTCCCGCCATTGATAGCATGAAATTCTGGCAAAGAAAAACCCCGTTCCGGCAACCGGAACGGGGTGATTTCTTCGCCCAAAGATATGGCGGTTAAGCCACGTCTTTCTGGGCTGCCGCCAAAGCCGCCGCGGCAGCCTTTTCCGCATCCAGCCTGTCGGCATCGGCGTCGCGGCCGGCCGCGATGCGGCGCAGACGGTTGACGACCGACCCCGTACCGGCGGGGATCAGGCGGCCGACGATGACGTTTTCCTTGAGCCCTTCCAGCGTATCGACCTTGCCCGAAACGGCGGCTTCGGTAAGAACGCGGGTGGTTTCTTGGAACGACGCGGCCGAGATAAACGAACGCGTCTGCAACGACGCCTTGGTGATGCCTTGCAGCACCGCCTTGCCCTGTGCAGGGCGCAGGTTTTCCAGAACCGCCTTTTCATTGACGGCCAGGAATTCGGTGCGATCCAGCAATTCGCCCGCCAACAACGTGGTATCGCCGCTGTCGGTGATTTCGATCTTCTGCAGCATCTGACGCACGATGACTTCGATATGCTTGTCGTTAATCTTCACGCCCTGCAGACGATAGACTTCCTGAATTTCGTTGATGATGTATTCGGCCAACGCCTCGACACCGATCACGGCCAGAATGTCATGCGGCACAGGGTTGCCGTCGATCAGCAAATCGCCCTTTTGCACCATGTCGCCTTCCTGAACGGCGATATGCTTGCCTTTGGGGATCAGATATTCGCGCGGTTCCTGCGTTTCGTCCATCGGGCGGACAACGATACGGCGCTTGGTCTTGTAATCCTTGCCGTATTCGATGCGGCCGTCGATGTCCGAGATAATCGCGAAATCTTTCGGGCGACGCGCTTCGAACAATTCGGCAACGCGCGGCAGACCGCCCGTAATATCGCGGGTCTTGGTGCCTTCGCGCGGCACGCGGGCCAGAATGTCGCCCGCCTTGACGTGGGTGTCGTTCTCGATGTTGAGAATGGCATCCACAGGCAGGAAGTAACGCGCTTCCATGCCGTTCGACAGCTTGATGACTTCGCCCTTCTTGTCGTGCAGCACGATGCGGGGACGCAAATCCGCGCCGCGCGCCTGCTGGCGGAAGTCGGTGACCTTCTTCGACGAAATGCCCGTCGCTTCGTCCATGACTTCGCGCACCGACAATCCTTCGACCAGATCGGCATAATGCGCCGTGCCTTCGCGGTCGGTGATGATCGGCATCGTGTACGGATCCCAATCGGCCAGTTTCTGGCCTTTCTTGACCGCATCGCCTTCCTTGGCCAGCAATTTGGCGCCGTACGGCACGCGGTGACGCGCGCGTTCGCGGCCATCGGCGTCGAGCAGAACGATTTCCGAATTGCGCGCCATGACGATCTGCACGCCGCTGCTGTTGGTGACGATATTCTTGTTCTTGATCGTCATCTTGGCATCGAACGCGGCTTCGACCGAATTCTGCTCCGCGCCGCGCTGCGCCGCACCACCGATGTGGAACGTACGCATCGTCAGCTGTGTGCCCGGTTCGCCGATGGACTGGGCAGCAATAACGCCGACCGCTTCGCCCATATTGACGGGGGTACCACGAGCCAGATCGCGGCCATAGCATTTGGCGCACACGCCCATTTCGGTTTTGCAAGTCAAAGCCGAACGGATCGACACCTGATCGATACCCGCGCGATCGATAAGATCGACCTGCGTTTCTTCGATCAGCGCGCCCGCCGCGACGATAACCGCGCCCGTCTTGGGGTCGACCACGTCGTTAAGCGCGGTGCGGCCAAGGATGCGTTCCGACAAAGGCGCGATGACTTCGCCGCCCTGAATGACCGCCTTGACGTGCAGGCCTTTATCCGTGCCGCAATCGACCTCGGTGATAATCGCGTCCTGTGCGACGTCGACCAAACGACGCGTCAGGTAACCGGAATTCGCCGTCTTGAGCGCGGTATCGGCCAGACCTTTACGCGCGCCGTGGGTCGAGTTGAAATATTCAAGAACGGTCAGGCCTTCCTTGAAGTTGGAAATAATCGGCGTTTCGATAATTTCGCCCGACGGCTTGGCCATCAGACCGCGCATACCGGCCAGCTGCTTGATCTGCGCCGCCGAACCGCGCGCGCCCGAATGCGCCATCATGTAAACCGAATTGACCTGGCCACGTCCGGTGTCGGAAATGCCCTTCATCATTTCTTCGGCGACTTTTTCGGTGCAGGTCGACCACACGTCGACGACCTTGTTGTATTTTTCGCCGCGGGTAATCAGGCCGTCCTGATATTGCTGTTCATATTCGTCGACCTGGCCTTGCGCCTTCTTGATCAGCGTTTGCTTGGCCGCGGGGATGATCAGATCGTCCTTGCCGAACGAAATGCCGGCGCGGCAGGCATTGGCATAACCCATGCCCATCATGCGGTCGGCGAAGATGACCGTTTCTTTCTGGCCGCAATGGCGATAGACGATGTCGATAACGTTGGTGACATCTTTCTTCGTCAATACGCGGTTGATAATGCTGAACGGCAGATTGGCGTGACGCGGCAGGATTTCCGACAGCAGCATACGGCCCGGCGTGGTTTCCACGCGGGTCACGCTTGGCTTGCCGTCCTGATCGACGCCGTGGTAACGCGCCTTGATCTTGGTGTGCAACGTCACCGTTTTGGCGGCCAAAGCCTGTTCGATTTCGGCGATCGTGCCGAACACCATGCCTTCGCCGGGCTCGCCTTCACGCATCAGCGTGATGTAATACAGACCCAAAACGATATCCTGCGACGGCACGATAATCGGTTTACCGTTCGCGGGCGACAGGATGTTGTTGGTCGACATCATCAGCACGCGCGCTTCCAGCTGCGCTTCGAGGCTCAGCGGCACATGCACAGCCATCTGGTCGCCGTCGAAGTCGGCGTTGAACGCGGTGCAGACCAGCGGATGCAGCTGGATCGCCTTGCCTTCGATCAACACGGGTTCGAACGCCTGAATGCCCAGACGATGCAGCGTCGGCGCGCGGTTCAGCAACACCGGATGTTCGCGGATAACTTCTTCCAGAATATCCCATACTTCGGGACGTTCTTTTTCGACCATGCGCTTGGCGGCCTTGATCGTCGACGCCATGCCGTACAGTTCGAGCTTGGCATAGATAAACGGCTTGAACAGTTCCAGCGCCATTTTCTTGGGCAGGCCGCATTGATGCAGTTTCAGTTCGGGGCCGACAACGATAACCGAACGGCCCGAATAGTCGACGCGTTTACCCAGCAAATTCTGGCGGAAACGGCCCTGCTTGCCTTTCAGCATGTCGGACAGCGACTTCAACGGACGCTTGTTCGCGCCGGTGATAACGCGGCCGCGACGGCCATTGTCGAACAGCGCGTCGACGGATTCCTGCAGCATGCGCTTTTCGTTGCGCACGATGATATCGGGCGCGCGCAATTCCATCAGGCGCTTCAAACGGTTGTTACGGTTGATGACGCGGCGGTACAGATCGTTCAAATCCGATGTCGCGAAACGGCCACCATCCAGGGGAACAAGCGGACGCAATTCGGGCGGGATCACCGGAACGATGTCGAGCACCATCCATTCGGGGCGCGCGCCGGATTCGATGAAGGCTTCGATAACCTTCAAACGCTTGACGATCTTCTTGCGCTTGGCGTCGGACGTCGTGCCGATCAACTCCTCGCGCAGGCTGATTTTCTGTTCATGCAGATCGATGCCGGACAACATGAATTTCAACGCTTCCGCGCCGATCATGGCGGTGAAGGCGTCGTCGCCATATTCTTCCTGCGCCTTCAGATAATCTTCTTCCGACAAAAGCTGTTTCAGCTTCAACGGCGTCAGGCCCGGTTCGGTGACGACATAATTTTCGAAATAGAGGACGCGTTCAAGTTCTTTGAGCGTCATGTCGCACAGCAGACCGACGCGCGACGGCAACGACTTCATGAACCAGATATGCGCGACGGGCGCGGCCAGTTCGATATGGCCCATGCGTTCGCGGCGCACTTTTTGCAGCGTGACTTCGACGCCGCATTTTTCGCAGATGATGCCGCGATATTTCATGCGCTTGTACTTGCCGCACAGACATTCGTAATCGCGGATCGGCCCGAAGATGCGGGCGCAGAACAAACCGTCGCGTTCGGGTTTGAACGTGCGGTAATTGATGGTTTCCGGCTTTTTGATTTCGCCGAACGACCATGACCGGATGCGTTCCGGCGAGGCCACGGAAATCTTGATCTGGTCAAAGCTCGCAGGCGCGCTTTGCTGATTAAAGATGCTCATTAGGTCGTTCATGCGTTATCTCCGCAAACGTTGAAGCGTTCAATCGATGTTTTATTCGGCAGATTCAGGCAAAGCCACATGCGGCTCGTTATCGTTCGAGCCTTCATCCGACGGCGCGGCCAGTTTCTTCTGGTCCATTTCGACATTGAGGCCGAGCGAACGAAGTTCCTTGACCAAAACGTTGAAGGATTCGGGAATACCGGCTTCGAAATTGTCTTCGCCGCGCACGATGGCTTCGTAAACCTTGGTGCGGCCCGAAACGTCGTCCGACTTGACGGTGAGCATTTCCTGCAGCGTGTAGGCGGCGCCGTAAGCTTCCAAAGCCCAGACTTCCATTTCGCCGAAGCGCTGGCCGCCGAACTGCGCCTTGCCGCCCAGCGGTTGCTGGGTGACGAGCGAGTAAGGCCCGATGGAACGCGCGTGGATCTTGTCGTCGACCAAATGGTGAAGCTTGATCATATAAATATAACCAACCGTCACCTTGCGGTCGAATGCTTCACCCGTACGCCCGTCGATCAGGGTCGACTGGCCCGACGTGTCGAGACCCGCCAGTTTCAGCATGCCTTCGATGTCGGCATTACGCGCGCCATCGAACACCGGCGTCGCATAGGGAACGCCTGCACGCAGATTCTGCGCAAGTTCCAGCGTTTCGTCGTCCGTCAGACCCGCGACATCCTGTTTATAGGTGTCCTCGCCATAAGCGAATTTCAGCTGGTTGCGCAATTCGGTGATAGCCGGTTTTTTGCCCTGGCGCGCTTGTTGCGCATAGGCGTCGTAGGCCTGGCCGATTTGTTCGCCCAGATTGGCCGAAGCCCAGCCCAGATGGGTTTCCAGAATCTGCCCGATATTCATGCGCGACGGCACGCCCAGCGGGTTCAGCACGACGTCGACCGACGTGCCGTCTTCCAGATAGGGCATGTCTTCGACCGGCACGATGCGGGAAATGACACCCTTGTTGCCGTGGCGGCCCGCCATCTTGTCACCCGGTTGAAGCTTGCGCTTTACCGCGACGAAGACTTTGACCATCTTCATGACGCCCGGCGGCAATTCGTCGCCGCGTTGCAGTTTCGATACTTTGTCTTCGAAACGCTTCTTGATGGCGTTGATCTGTTCATCGAACACGCGCCCGATGCCTTCGATCTGTTCCATCGCCTTGTCGTCCTTGACGCTGATCTGGCGCCATTGGCCATGCGTGTATTCGGCAAGCATGTCTTCCGTGATCGCCTTGCCGGTCGCAAAGCCCTTGGGCCCGGCGTCCGCCTTCTTGCCGATCAGCAATTCCTTCAAACGCGCATAGTAACCGCGTTCGATAATCGCCCGTTCGTCGTCGCGATCCTTGGCCAGACGTTCGATTTCCGCGCGTTCAATTGCGATAGCGCGTTGATCCTTGTCGACGCCGCGACGCGAAAACACGCGCACTTCGACGATCGTACCGGTAACGCCCGGCGGCAGGCGCAACGACGTGTCGCGCACGTCGGCGGCTTTTTCGCCGAAAATGGCGCGCAGAAGTTTTTCTTCCGGCGTCATCGGGCTTTCGCCCTTCGGCGTGACCTTGCCGATCAGGATGTCGCCCGGATTGACTTCGGCGCCGATGTAAACGATGCCCGCTTCGTCGAGATTCTTCAAAGCTTCTTCGCCGACATTCGGGATGTCGCGGGTGATTTCTTCCTGGCCCAATTTCGTGTCGCGCGCCATGACTTCGAATTCTTCGATATGGATCGACGTGAACACGTCGTCCTTGACGATGCGTTCCGAGATCAAGATCGAGTCTTCGAAGTTATAACCGTTCCACGGCATAAAGGCGCACAGGACGTTGCGGCCCAAAGCCAGTTCGCCGAGCTGCGTCGACGGGCCGTCGGCGATGATATCGCCTTTTTGCACGATGTCGCCGACCTTGACCAACGGACGCTGCGTGATGCAGGTGCTTTGGTTCGAACGCTGGAATTTCGCCAGATTGTAAATATCGACCGAAGGCGCCGACGCGTCGGAATTGTCCGTCGCGCGCACGACAATACGCGTGGCATCGACCTGATCGACGATGCCGGTACGGCGCGACGCGATCACAACGCCGGAATCGCGCGCCACGGTCGCTTCCATTCCCGTGCCGACCAACGGCGCATCGTTGCGCAGCAACGGCACGGCCTGACGCTGCATGTTCGAGCCCATCAAGGCGCGGTTGG
This sequence comes from Alphaproteobacteria bacterium, assembly GCA_028866275.1. Classification (GTDB taxonomy): domain Bacteria; phylum Pseudomonadota; class Alphaproteobacteria; order UBA9219; family UBA9219; genus CAIXLI01. Next base: position 14,339 of record JAGWIK010000008.1, on the reverse strand, counting down.
CGTCGTCATTTTCAAGGAACGGAATCAGCGCCGCGGCCACCGACACGATCTGCTTCGGCGACACGTCGATGAAATCGACCTGATCGGCGGGCACGGCCATGGTTTCACCGGCCTTGCGCACCAGAATGCTTTCGGCCACGAATTTGCCGGTCTTGTCGAGTTCGACATTGGCCTGCGCGATCGTGAACTGGCCTTCTTCCATCGCCGACAGATAGACGACTTCCGACGTGACCTTGCCGCCCTTGACGCGGCGATAGGGGCTTTCGATAAAGCCATATTGATTGACGCGCGCATAGGTGGCGAGCGACGAAATCAGACCGATATTCGGGCCTTCCGGCGTTTCAATCGGGCAGATACGGCCATAATGGGTCGGATGCACGTCGCGCACTTCAAACCCTGCGCGTTCGCGCGTCAAACCGCCCGGCCCAAGGGCCGAAACGCGACGCTTATGCGTGATTTCCGCCAGCGGATTGGTTTGATCCATAAATTGCGACAGCTGCGACGAGCCGAAGAATTCACGCACCGCGGCGGCGGCAGGCTTGGCATTGATCAGATCATGCGGCATCACGGTGTCGATTTCAATCGACCCCATGCGTTCGCGGATGGCGCGTTCCATGCGCACCAAACCGATGCGATACTGGTTTTCCATCAATTCGCCGACCGAACGGACGCGGCGGTTGCCCAGATGATCGATATCGTCGATTTCGCCGCGACCGTCCTTCAGGTCGCACATGATCGAGATGATCTTGATGATGTCTTCCTTGCGCAGGACGCGAACCTGATCGTCGGTCTTGAAACCGAGGCGCGAGTTCATCTTGACGCGGCCGACCGGCGACAAATCATAGCGGTCAAGCTGGAAGAACAAGCCATGGAACAAAGCTTCGGCAGATTCCAAAGTCGGCGGTTCGCCGGGACGCATGACGCGATAAATGTCGATCAACGCTTCTTCGCGCGACGCATTTTTGTCGGCCATCAAGGTGTTGCGGATATAGGGCCCGACATTGACATGGTCGATGCCCAGCGTCGGCAATTCCTTGACCCCGGCTTTGTCAACGGCTTCAAGCGCGTCGACCGTGATTTCATCGCCAGCCTCGAACAAAACTTCGCCCGTGGTTTCATCGATCATGTCGGTGGCCATGTAACGGCCGACGAGGGATTCGGGCTGAACCAGAATTTCCTTCACGCCCTGCTCGGCCAGCTTGGCCAGCACGCGCGCAGTCATCTTGCCGCCGGCTTCGGCGACGGTTTTACCGGTCTTGGCGTCGACAAGATCGACCAGCAGTTTCTGGCCCTTCATCGACTCGACGTCAAACGCGGTGGTCCAGCCGTTCTTGGCGCGCTTGTACGCAACCGTGGCATAGAAGGCCGACAGGATTTCTTCCTTGCTCATGCCCTGCACTTCGAAGGCCTGCAAAGGCTTGCCTTCCTTCAGCCGCTTGGCGCGCAATTTTTCCGTCTCGGCGCTGTCGAGCGCGTACAGCAACGACGTCACCGGCAATTTGCGGCGGCGATCGATGCGGGCGAACACCAAATCCTTGGCGTCGAATTCGAAATCGAGCCACGACCCGCGATAGGGAATGACGCGCGCGGCAAACAGATATTTGCCCGACGAATGGGTTTTGCCCTTGTCGTGATCGAAAAACACGCCGGGGCTGCGATGCATCTGCGACACGATCACGCGTTCCGTGCCGTTGACGATGAACGTACCGTTGGTGGTCATCAACGGCATGTCGCCCATATAGACGTCCTGCTCCTTGATGTCGCGAATCGATTTGACGCCGGTGCTTTCTTCAACATCGAACACGGTCAGGCGCAACGTAACCTTCAACGGCGCGGCATAGGTGACGCCGCGCTGCTGGCATTCTTCGACATCATATTTGGGTTCCTCAAGTTCATAGGACAGGAAGTCCAGAACGGCCTTGCCCGAATAATCCGAAATCGGGAACGCCGACATCAAAACGTCCTGTAAACCCTTGCGTTCGCGCTTGGCCGCGGCGACATGCATTTGCAGGAAATCGTCATAAGAAGAACGTTGAACCTCGATCAGGTTCGGCATCGTGGCGATTTCAGGGATTCGCCCAAAACTTTTACGGATTTTCTTTTTGCCAGTGAAGCTCATGCTCGGGTTTTGATGTACGCTTGCGCCGTTGGTCGCCATGCTTTCCCCTCGTTTATATATCTGAAAAGCAAACAAAACCGCACGACGACACGGTAAGTTTTCCCGGTTCGTTGAGCAGGCCTGCTTTTCAAGCAAATTGTCGGGGCAATATGGCGGGGCAAGGGCATGATTGCAAGAGGAAATTTATCATTATCAACCAATATGTTAATAACAATAACCCGCAGGCCTTGCCTATCCCGCCAGCCGCACGAACCCCGCCATCACTTTTAGCAAGCCCTTCTTGTCGAAAGCAACCTCCAGCTTGTCACCCTCGACGCGGCGCACGGTGCCGGCCCCGAATTTTTCATGCACGACGCGGTCGCCGATATTGGGTTCGCCTTCGCGACGCGCGGGGGCTACCGGCGTCGCGCGGCCTTCGATCTGGCGCGGTGCCTGACGGCTTGTACCCTGCCCCGCGCCATAATGACCGGCGCGGATTTGCTGCCATAAAGGCGGCGGACGATCACCATCCTCATCGCGATTTCTGCCGCCGCCGAAGCGCATGCCCGACCCCGCGCCGGCGCCGATGGTCGATTCCCGACGCACATGCGGATCCGGCAGTTCTTCCAGAAAGCGCGACGGCAAGGCATTGACCCAACTGCCGTATAACAGGCGATTGGCGACATGCGAAATAAAAGCGCGTTTCTTGGCGCGCGTGATGCCGACATAGGCCAAACGCCGTTCTTCCTCCAGCCCCGCCGTGCCATTTTCATCGATCGATCGACGGCTGGGAAAAATTTCCTCCTCCCACCCCGGCAAAAACACAATGTCGAATTCCAATCCCTTGGCCCCGTGCAGCGTCATTAAACTGACTTGTTCGCCTTCCGCGTTCGTCGTCGCCTCCATCACCAGCGAGACATGTTCCAAAAACGCGGGCAGCGTATCAAATTCCGCCATCGCGTTGACAAGCTCTTTCAGATTGTCCAATCGCCCCGGCGCTTCGGGCGATTTGTCGGCCTGCCACATGCCGGTATAGCCGGAGTCGTCGAGAATGATCTGCGCCACCTCGTGATGCGGCAATTGTTCCAATGCGCCGCGCCAGCGCGCGAAATTTTCAACAAAATCGCGCAAGGTCTGGCGCAATTTCGGCTTTAGCTCGTCGGTCTCGACCAGCCGCGCCGTAGATTCCATCAAGGATATGCGTTGCGCCCGCGCAAAAACCTGCAATTGCTGAACGGCAGCGGGGCCGACGCCGCGTTTGGGCAAATTGACGATGCGTTCGAAGGCCAGATCGTCTTCGGGCCCCGCCAGCAAACGGAAATACGCCATGGCGTCGCGGATTTCGGCGCGTTCGTAAAACCGCGCCCCGACCAGCACGCGATAGGGGATGCCCAACTGGATAAAACGCTCTTCAAACGCACGCGTCTGAAACCCCGCGCGCACCATTACCGCGATTTCGTTCAACGGCACGCGCGCGCGTTGCAGGCTTTCGATTTCATCGCCGACCCAGCGCGCTTCTTCCTCGCCATCCCACAGGCTTTGCACGCGCACGGGTTCGCCCATATCGGCCGACGTCCACAGGTTTTTGCCCAGTCGCATGTTATTGTTGGCGATGACATGCGACGCGGCGGCCAGAATATGGCCGGTCGACCGGTAATTTTGTTCGAGCCTTATAACGGTCGCGCCGGGAAAATCCTCTTCGAAACGCAAGATATTGCCGACTTCCGCACCGCGCCAGCCATAAATCGATTGGTCTTCGTCACCGACGCAACAGATATTCTTGTTGGCCTGCGCCAGCAAGCGCAGCCACAGATACTGCACCGTGTTGGTGTCCTGATATTCGTCGACCATGATATACCGGAACCGGTTTTGCGCCTCGGTCAGAATGTCCGGATGGTTTTTCAAAATCGTATAATGGTGCAAAAGCAAATCGCCGAAATCACAGGCATTCAGGTCGAGCAACCGCTGCTGATACTGCGCATAAATTTTCGGCACGCGCCCGTCGGCCAGCTGGCTTTTTTCGCCCGTCACATCGGCGGGCACAAGACCGCGATCTTTCCACCGGCTGATAACGGCCAGCACGGCGCGGGCGGGCGATTTTTTATCATCGATATTTTCGGCTTCCAGCAATTGCTTGATCAGCCGCATCTGATCGTCGTCGTCCAGAATGGTGAAATTGGGCTTCAACCCCACCAGTTCGGCATGCGGGCGCAACAGCCGCGCCGCCAGCGCGTGAAACGTCCCCAAATGCCAGCCTTCGACCGAACGCCCCAGCATCGCGGCAATGCGCCCGCGCACTTCGGCGGCGGCCTTGTTGGTGAATGTCACGGCCAGAATTTGCGCGGGCAACGCCTTGCCGGTGACCAGCAAATGCACCAGCCGCGATGTCAGCACGCGTGTCTTACCCGTGCCCGCGCCCGCCAAAACCAAAACAGGCCCGTCGAGCGCGGCCACGGCGGCGCGCTGCGCGGGATTCAACCCGCGCAGATAATCTGGTTCTTCCGAAGCGACGGCAGCAAGTGACATATATCCCCTGAATGATGACGGCGATTGCCGGTTTAGGCTAGGCGCCCGTTCCCGTTGTGGCAACCCGATGCGTGATGGCCGCGACCTGGTCCGGCGACAGAATATCGGTGACAACGCAATTACGCCCCATTTGCTTGGCCTTGTACAGGGCCGCATCGGCGCGCGCGATGGTTTCGTCGATTTGCTCGCCCGGGCAATATTCAGCCGCGCCCATCGAAATGGTGACCGTGCCGAGAATCTCGTTCGAGCCGCGGCGGCGGATCATCTTGGTGGCCAGATTGGCGCGCAGCACATTGGCGACGCGTTCGGCATCCTGTACCCGCGTTTGCGGCAATAAAATGACAAATTCTTCGCCGCCGTAACGCGCAATGATGTCGCGGCCCTTCAGATTTTCAACCAGCGTGCGCGCTACAAGGCGTAAAACATGGTCGCCGATCAAATGGCCGTGCGTGTCGTTGAATTTCTTGAAATGGTCGATATCGACCATGACGAACGACAACAAGGCGCCGCTGGCGCGCGCATCGGCGACGGCCCGCGCGGCTTCGCGGTCGAAAAATTTGCGGTTGCCGACTTCGGTCAGCGGGTCGATTTGCGATTCACGATGCACACGGTCAAAATCACTGCGCATTTCGCTAAGCTGCGTTGTGGTGATCGACAGTTCGGTTTGCAGTTTCAAATTCTGCGCCGCAACCGACCGCGTTTCATCGGCAATCTTGGCGACAGCTTCGCGCAACACGTCAAGCGGCGCATCGCTGGCCAGCTTGCCCGAAAACGAATCCAGTTTTTCGCCGAACTGGCTGCTGCCTTTTGCCGACTCGTCGATCAGGCGCATGACTTTTTCCAGCTCACGCTCGACCGCGCTGTTGGCGTCTTTTAGAAAAGCGACCTCGGCATCGACGGCAAAGAATTTATTGAACAAGCCGTCACATTGGTCTTGGGTAATTTTACCCTGCGTGATAATCGCGTCATAGGCTTCATTGAGCGCAGGCGTGTCGCCCGCGAAATAATGGTAATAAACGGTGTAATTATCCGGCGTCATCGCCAGCCCGTCGCGCGTCAGGCGTTCGAGCGCCTTTTGCGCCCATAACCCCGTCATATATGCGTCGCCACCGCTCAATCAAAACTCCCCTGCCAAAACGCCCCTGCAAAGAGGATTTGTCTTAGCAAGCCCCTAGGTCCGCGTCCATAGCGTCATTCGCCGATAAGCGCGCGCCACCCCTGCTCATCAATAACAGCAACGCCCAACGCGCGCGCTTTGGTTTCCTTGCTGCCCGCATCGGCCCCGGCGACAACCAGGTCGGTTTTGGCCGACACGGAACCCGCAACATTCGCCCCGAGGCTTTCGGCGCGCGCCTTAGCCTCGGCGCGGCTCATCATGGTTAACGTGCCGGTAAATACGATTGTTTTGCCCGCCAACGGCGCGTCCTGCCCGGCTTCGCGCCGTTCATACGGTTTGACGGTCAACGCCTTTTCCAGCGCATCAATAACCTCCATATTGTGCGGTTCGGCAAAGAAAGCGGCGATATCATCGGCCATCAAAGGCCCGATCTGGTCAATGCTTTGCAGTTCCTGCCGCGCGGGCGAATCGGGCACGATCGCCGCGCCCATCGCCTGACGCCAGCGCGGCAGATCATGATAATGCCGCGCCAGCAATTTGGCCGTAGCCTCGCCAACCTGACGGATACCCAGCGCATAGATGAACCGGTCGAACGGAATCTCGCGCCGCGCGTCAATCGCCGCCAGCAATTTATCCGCCGATTTGTCGCCCCACCCGTCGCGCGCGGCCAGCGCATCGCGATGCCGATGCAGCATAAAAATATCGGCGGGCGAATGAATGAGTTTATCCATCCACAATTCGCGCACACGCTGTTCGCCCAGACCTTCAATATTAAAGGCTAACCGGCTGGTAAAATGGCGTAATCTCTCCACCGCCTGCGCGGGGCAAATCAGCCCGCCGGTGCATCGGCGAATGGCCATTCCCTCCTCGCGCGGGGCCAAAGATCCGCATTCGGGACAATGATCGGGAAAGGCGAATTTTTCGCTGTGCGCAGGGCGCTGTTTCAAATCGACCGCAACCACTTGCGGAATCACATCCCCCGCCCGTTGGATGCGCACGATATCGCCGACGCGAATATCCTTGCGCGCAATTTCGTCTTCGTTATGCAAGGTGGCGCGGCTGACCACCACACCGCCGACCGTCACGGGCTCCAGCTCGGCCACAGGAGTCAATGCCCCGGTACGCCCGACCTGAATGGTAATGGCCTTCAATTTGGTTTCGGCCTGTTCGGCGGCAAATTTATGCGCAATCGCCCACCGCGGCGACCGGCTGACAAAGCCCAACCGTTCCTGCCAATCGAACCGGTCTATTTTATAAACCACCCCGTCGATGTCAAAAGGCAACACATGACGTTTTGCCTCAATATCATGATAAAATCCGATGATTTCATTGATGGAAACGCATAAACGTGATGGCTCATTCAGCTGAAAGCCCCACTGCCCGATCGCCCGACGCAATGCCGTTTGCGTATCGGGTATATCGCCCCGAACCTCGCCCAGCGCATAGGCAAAGAAACGCAAAGGCCGCGATGCCGTTACCGCCGCGTCCAATTGCCGCACGCTGCCCGCCGCCGCGTTGCGCGGATTGGCAAAAGGCGGCTCATCTTCTTTTTCACGCTGTTCGTTCAGGGCAAAAAAATCATCGCGATTCATGTAAATCTCGCCGCGTATTTCCAATATATCGGGAAACGGCGCGCGCAGTTTTTTCGGCACATCGGCAATCGTCATGACATTGGCGGTGATATTTTCACCGACCGCGCCGTCGCCACGCGTCGCCGCCACCGTCAATATGCCCCGTTCATAACGCAGCGAACAAGACAACCCGTCGATTTTCGGTTCGGCGACAAACGCAATTTCGGCATTATCCGGTAATTGCAAAAACCGCCGGATGCGCGTGACGAATTCCGCGACATCTTCGTCCGAAAAAGCATTGGCCAGCGATAACATCGGCACGGCGTGCGCAACCTTGGAAAAACCTGCGGCGGGCGCGGCGCCGACACGCGATTCAGGGTCGTCGACAGGCTTTAAATGCGGAAATTTATCCAGCAGCACACGATATCGGGCCCGCAACGCATCATATGCGGCATCGGTGATTTCAGGCGCATCTTTTTGATGATACAGCCGGTCATGATGCGCGATCTGACGCGCCAAATCGGCCATTTCGGCGGCAGCTTCCAGCTCTGTCATTTCGGCTTTTTTCTTGCCCATTTTACGCCTAAATTAGCTCTTAAGGCTATATTAACAAAACACCCCGAAACTTGGGGCGTTTTTCCACCCCATAATCCAAGAGAGCCCCCATGTCCAAGATCAAAGTTAAAACCCCGCTAGTCGAACTTGATGGCGACGAAATGACGCGCATCATCTGGCAGATGATCAAGGATTGGCTCATCCTGCCCTATCTCGATATCGAATTAAAGTATTACGATCTGGGCATTCAGGAACGCGACCGCACCGACGATAAAGTCACCGTAGACTCGGCCGAAGCGATCAAAAAATACGGCGTCGGCGTCAAATGCGCGACCATCACCCCCGACGAAGCGCGCGTCAAGGAATTCAACCTGAAAAAAATGTGGAAATCGCCCAACGGCACCATCCGCAATATCCTGAATGGCACGGTATTCCGCGAACCCATTCTGATCAAGAACGTCCCCCATTACGTCCCGCATTGGCACAAACCCATCGTCATCGGCCGCCACGCTTTCGGCGACCAATACAAAGCGACCGATTTCAAGGTTTCCGGCCCCGGCACGCTGACCATGACATTCCAGCCCGCCGACGGCGGCGCGCCGGTCACGCACGAAGTCCACAAATTCCCCGGCGCGGGCGTGGCGATGGGCATGTATAACGAAGACGAATCCATCAAGGGTTTCGCGCACGCATGCTTTAATTACGCGCTGCAACGCAATTATCCGTTGTTCCTGTCGACCAAGAACACGATTTTGAAAGCCTATGACGGGCGGTTCAAAGACATCTTTGCCGACATCTACGAACATGATTACAAAGCCAAGTTCGAGGCGGCGGGCCTGACCTACGCGCACAAGCTGATCGACGACATGGTCGCGCAATCGCTGCGCGGCGACGGCGGGTTTTTGTGGGCGTGCAAGAATTATGACGGCGACGTGCAGTCGGATTCCGTCGCGCAAGGCTTCGGTTCGCTCGGCCTCATGACGTCCGTGCTGCTGTCCCCCGACGGCAATACCATCGAAACCGAAGCCGCGCACGGCACGGTGACCGCCCATTATCGCGATCATCAGGCGGGCAAGGAAACATCGACCAACCCCATCGCCACGATCTTTGCATGGACGCAAGCCTTGCAATATCGCGGCAAGATCGACGGCACGCAGGATGTCGTCGATTTCGGAAAATTGCTGGAAAGAACCTGTATCCAGACGGTCGAACAGGGCCATATGACCAAAGACCTCGCGCTTTTGGTCGGCGACGGACAGAAATGGCTGAACACCCGCCAGTTTTTGGAAAAAATTACCGAAAACCTGAAAGCGGCCTCGAAATAAGCCGCCGATGAAAGAGAAAGCCCCGTAATCACGCGATTGCGGGGCTTTTTTTATGCATGCCACGCGGCGCGAAACGCGCCCGGATGGTCGACCATCATTGCCATCACTCTGCCCGACGGAAGGGTTTGAAGGCGCAATAAAAACGCCTGCAGGTCGAAATTGCCTTTTTCCGTGAATACCCATGCCGCAAGTTCGGCGTCCGGGAAAACGCCCGCAATCATCGCGGCCATATCCGGCATCAGGCATTCTTCAGGCATGACGATCACATCGGGGTTTATTTCCTTCACCAATGGGGATTCCAACTCAACCTGCGTCAGCGAGACATAGGAAGCCCCGCTGCGCGGCTGCCATGGAAACAAGGGCGTCGTGGGTTGGTCAGGCCCGACGAAAATCGCGCCGACTTTAATCTCCGGCATCCGTTTCCGAACCGCCAGCAGGGATGGGTGGTTGAAAGACGACAACATGACGGATTCACGGGCAATGATGCCATCGCGCACAGTCTGCGCAACCATATCCACCACCGGCTCCACGATATCAAACGCTTTTAATTCAATATCGATCAGCTTGCCCGGCTGCGCGCCGACCAGCGCCAGAGCCTCGCGCAATGTCGGCAAGCCCTGCCCGTCCTTCAGGCGCAAAGCACGCACCTCATCGGCACACAATTCATCAATACGCCGCGAACCCAACCGCGCCGCACTGTCGGCTTCCAGATATTCGCCCATGCAATATTCGACGCCTTTGTCGGCGTGGACATATTTGGCTTCATGAATCAGGAAAATCTCCCCGTCGCGGCTCAGGACGGCATCGCATTCAAACCCGTCGCCTTCGGCCACAGCCTCGGCATAGGCTTTCAGGCTATTTTGCGAAACATCTCCGTAAATCCTGCCGCGATGGCCGAGGATCAACATCACGCATCCAAAGCCTTGACGATCTGTTCGCACATCTGTTTCGCATCGCCGAACAGCATCATCGTGTTGTCGCGATAAAACAGTTCGTTTTCGACACCGGCATAACCCGACGCCATCGACCGTTTGACGAACAACACCGTCTTGGCTTTTTCGACATCCAGCACCGGCATGCCGTAAATCGGCGATTTCGGGTCGGATCGCGCCGCCGGGTTGGTGACGTCATTAGCGCCGATAACGAACGCCACATCGGCCTGACCGAAATCACGGTTGATTTCATCCAGTTCCATCACCTCGTCATAGGGAACATTGGCTTCGGCCAGCAACACATTCATATGCCCCGGCATGCGGCCCGCGACAGGATGAATGGCATAGCGCACCTGCACGCCCGCATCCTTCAGATGGTCGGCCATTTCGCGCAGCGCATGTTGCGCCTGCGCGACCGCCATACCGTACCCCGGCACGATAATGACGCTCGAGGCGTTTTTCAGGACAAAGCCGGCATCCTCTGCGGAGCCGATCTTCACGGGACGGTCATTCGCGCCGCCTCCCGCATTCGCCGCCGCGCCGGCATCATTACCGAACCCGCCCAGAATGACATTGATAATCGACCGGTTCATGCCTTTACACATGATATAGCTGAGAATAGCCCCCGACGACCCGACCAACGCGCCGGTAATAATCAGCAACGGATTTTCCAGCGTAAAGCCCGTAGCCGCCGCCGCCCAACCGGAATAGCTGTTCAGCATCGACACCACCACCGGCATATCCGCGCCGCCGATAGGAAGGATAAGCAAAAAGCCGAGCAACAACGCAACACCGACAATCATCCAATAGGCGACCGGCGCCTGTGTCGCGATCAGCATCACAATGCTGACCGCAATCAACACGCCCAAAGCCAGATTGAATTGATGCTGGAATCTGAACGTCAAAGGCTTGCCCGACACCAGCCCCTGCAGCTTGGCAAAAGCGACCAAAGAACCGCTGAACGTAATCGCGCCGATGGCGACGCCGATCCCCATTTCGATCAGACTCGATAATTGAATGCCGCCACCCTGGGCAATGCCATAGGCAGCCGGATTTAAAAACGCCGCCGAGGCGACAAGAACGGCCGCCAAACCGACCAGCGAATGAAACGCCGCCACCAATTGCGGCAGCGCCGTCATTTTAATATTACGCGCCACGACGGCGCCAATGCTGCCGCCCAGCGTCACAGCCACGGCAATCGCCCACAAAGACGCCGTGCCGATCAGGCACAAAGTCGTGACGATGGCCAAAGCCATACCGAAAACACCGAATTGATTGCCGCGCCGCGCCGTTTCCGGCGATGCCAGCCCGCGCAGCGCAAGAATAAAACACACGCCGGAGATCAGGTATGCCAGCGAAACAAGAGTGGTCATTTTTTCGCCTTCACGGAAATGGTTTCTTTTTTCTTGTACATCGCCAGCATGCGCTGGGTAACGATAAATCCGCCGAAAATATTGATCGACGCCAGCACGACCGCGGCCAGCCCCATTTCCTTGGACGCCGTCCAATCGGCAGGCCCCGCAGCCAGCAGCGCGCCGACGATAATGACCGAAGACACGGCATTGGTCACAGCCATCAAGGGCGAATGCAGGGCGGGCGTAACCCGCCACACGACATAATAACCGACAAAACAGGCAAGCACGAACACCGTCAAACCGGTGATAAAGAACCCCTGCCCGCTTCCCGCGCCGTTTTGCATCATGGCCGCCTGTGCCTGATGCGCCAGCGCGGCGGCGGTATCGGCCAGTTTCTGCTGATCGGACGCCAGACCGTTTAGTCCGGAAACAATATCGCTAATAGGCATGGATCCCCCGTTCGCCGGTTTATTTCTTGCCTTGCGGCGCGGCCTCATGCCCCGCGGGCACAACAGGAACCGTCACCGCCGCCGGGGCCGCAGGAGCGGGGGCAGACGTCACGGATGGCGCAGCTTCGGGAACAGCCGCCGGCGAACCCGCAGCATTATCGGCAGGAACCGCCGTGACAGCACCGGCATCATGTTTGCGCAGAGCTTCAATATTGGCCAGAATAGTATCTTCACGCTCTTCAATGGCGTTGATACGCATATCGCTTTCCTTAATGTCCTGCTTGACCTCGACCAGATAACCGGCAAACAAAACAAACAGGATCGAACAACATAAAACCGAAACGGCGATGCTGGCGATCCACCACAGGGCGTTCTGCATCTTGCTATCTTCACCGGCCATGACTTCCTCCTGGGTTACGAATTCAAATTCTTAGACATTCTGGACGAATTGCGGATGAACAATGCCGCCGTCGCGCGTCAAGGTCACGGCGCGCACGATATCGTCGGCCCAATCGACCGCCAGACGCCCGCCATCCTTGGCCGATATCAACGTAACGAAATTAACAAGGTTTCGCGCATAAAGCGCCGACGCATCGACCGCAATCCGGCTGGGTACATTGCGGTGACCGACAATCTTGACTCCGTGCGCATCGACAACCTTGCCCGCTTCGCTCAACGCGCAATTGCCGCCCTGCTCAACCGCCAGATCGACAACCACCGACCCCGGCTTCATCGTGCGCAGCATGTCTTCGGTCACCAGCTTCGGCGCGGCGCGTCCCGGTATCAAGGCGGTGCAGATAACGACATCCTGTTTTTTAATCGTCTCGGCGATCAAGGCGGCTTGCTGACGTTTGTAATCGTCGCTCATTTCCTTGGCGTATCCGCCCTGCGTCTCCGCTGCCTTGGTTTCTTCGTTGTCGACCATCACGAAAGTCGCGCCAAGGCTTTCAACCTGTTCGCGCGCCACAGGCCGCACGTCGGTGGCCGATACAATCGCGCCCAACCGACGGGCGGTCGCGATCGCCTGCAGCCCCGCAACGCCGGCCCCCATGACCATCACGCGGGCGGGCGGCACGGTTCCGGCCGCCGTCATCATCATCGGAAAAGCGCGACCGAATTGTTCGGCCGCATCCAGAACCGATTTATATCCGGCCAGATTGGACTGGCTCGACAGCACATCCATCGATTGCGCGCGGGTGATGCGCGGGATCAATTCCATCGACATGGCCGTCACATGCCCGGAAGCATAGATATCCAAATCGCCACGCGCGCCATAGGGATTCAGCATGCCGATCAGCAAGGCGCCTTGTTTGATAAGCCCTGCTTCGTTCCGCCCCTCGCCCTCATTCATGGGGCGCTGAACCTTCAACACGATGTCGGCATCGCGCAACAAAAGGGCGGTATCGGGCACAATCGTGGCCCCCGCGGCGCCATATTGGTCGTCCGGATAGCTGGCTTCGGCCCCCGCCCCGGCTTCAACCGCGACATCATAGCCCAAAGCGCGGTATTTCTTAACGGCGTCCGGCGTTGCGGCAACCCGGCGTTCATAGGGACGGCGTTCTTTAGGAATGGCGATTTTCATAGGCTTCAAAGGGCGGCAAGGAGTGTCGGGGACACGGGGATAAAATAAACGAATCAAGGACAGGGTTTTAACTATCCCGCATTTTTGGTTTTATGTGAAGGTTGTTGTATGGTTGTTGCATCTCGCGCCGCACACCGCTATAAAACCGCCCTTCAAGGGTCGGAGAGTAGCTCAGCCTGGTAGAGCACTGCCTTCGGGAGGCAGGGGCCGGAGGTTCGAATCCTCTCTCTCCGACCATTATTTCAAGCACTTAGATTTTCGGGATTAGGGCAAAAACATTACAGCTGTAATGTTTTTCGCTCCATAGCTGTTGCATCTAAGGGATTTTCATCGCAACTTGCTCAGAGTACTTAAAGAAAAACCAGCCCCACCAAAACCTAGCCTCGTAGAAGCAACCGTGATGCAAACAGTCTCAGATATGAATTTCGGGGAATATGACGCATTTGATGAAAGTGCAGCAGATGCGTCTTTTTTTCAGAAGTCTTTTGTAACCCCTATTTCACTGTCTTTATCTACTCTAAGAAATAATAAAAATTATATTATTATCGGAAAAAAAGGTGCGGGTAAAACCTCAGCCCAACTGTTTCTGAGAAAACAATTAGAGGAGCAAGGTTGACGGAGGACATGGGGGCTGCCTAAGTGCGATTAATTATGAAGCCTAGAGTCACCCCGGCTGCCCGAGCAATTCATTCTTCAAATCTTCGTCGGCGCCGGCGCCGAGCCAGATGTTGAAAAAAGCGCTGGTCAGGGCCGGGTCTTTTATTTCCCCGATCTGCTTGCCGTTAAAATAGAGCAACGTTTCTGCGCCGGGGCTGACGAACCCGATCAT